>JBBILR010000011.1:0-63039 GCA_037444825.1 Acidobacteriota bacterium
GACGCCCGCGAGCACGCTACGGCCCGTAGGTTCGAGTCCCCCCTTTCGCACCAGATGCTGGACCGTCCCACCCGGTAGGGTGGGGAAACGAACGACGCGTGAAGGGCTGGGCGCCGGGGGGAATGCGGCGGGGCCAATGGCGACGGAGCCGGGCCGCGTGACCCCCCTCGAAACGGGAGACGAGATGGAAATCGCCGAAAAAGCGCGGGAAGGGTGCCAGAGGACCTTTTCGGTCACGATGGAATGGGAGCGCGTCGCCCCCCACTACGAGGGGGTGGTCAAGGCCGTCCGCGGACAGGCCCGGCTTCCGGGCTTCCGTCCGGGGAAGGCCCCGGCGGCGCTGGTGAAGGCGCGGTTCGCGTCGGAGATCCGGGAGGAGGTTCTGGAGCGGATCCTTCCGGCGGCCGCGGAGGAGACCCTGAAGCAGTTCGGCCTGGAGCCGGTGGTGGAACCCCGGGCCGCCGATACGCGCCTCGAGGAGGGTCAGCCCTTCACCTGCGTGCTGAAGATCGAGGTGGCCCCGGAGTTCCCGGAGGTCACCGCCTCCGGGGTGGAGATCGCCTCCCCCAAGGTCGAGGTGAAGGAAGAGCAGGTGGAGAAGGTTCTGGACTCCCTTCGGGAGCGGGCCGCCGTCATGAAGCCGGTGGAGGAGGCCGCCGAAGGAGACTACCTGGTCCTGTCCCAGAGGCGGGCGGGCCAGGACAAGGAGCAGGAGGTCTTCCTGAGGGCCCTGCCCCAGAGCGACCATCCGGTGGAGCGCATCCTGTCCGGAAAAAAGGCCGGTGAGACCTTCGAAGTCGAGGTGGCCCCGCCGGCCACCGAAAAAGAAGGGAAGAAAAGCCCCCTGGCCCCGGGAGCCTACTCCTTCACCGTGACCAAGGTGGTGCGGCGGGAGGTCCCTCCCCGCTCGGACGACTTCGCCAAGGACCTGGGGGCGGAGAACCTCGAGGCCCTCAAGACCCGGATTCGCGAGGACCTGTTGGCCCAGGTCCAGCGGGAGGTGAAGGGCTTCCAGGAGAACCGCCTGCTGGAGAGCCTGCTGGAGAAGTACCCCGTCCCCCTGCCGCCGACGCTGGTGGACCGCCAGCTCCGGGAGGACCTGCAGGGCCTGGTGGAGGATTGGGAGCGGGAAGGCATGGGGGCCATGGCCCGAAAGGTGGACTGGAAGGAGATCGCCGATTCCCGCCGGCCCATCGCCGAGCGGAAGGTGGGGGCCTACTTCCTGCTGCGCCAGACGGCCGCCCGGAAGGGACTGGCCGCCACGGAGGAGGACGTGGACGCGTACTTCGCCGAGCTCGCCGCCGGCACCCGCCTCACCCCCGAAACCCTCAAGGCGCGGTACGCCAAGGAGGAGCGCCTGGACGACGTGAGGGACCTCATCGCCCGAAAGAAGGCGCTGGACTTGCTTCTGAGCGAGGCTTCGGTTAGATTCGTCGAAGGGAAGCCCTCTGCCGAGGAGGAGGCCTAGATGCCGCTCATCCCCTTCGTGGTGGAACAGACCAACCGCGGGGAGCGCTCGTACGACATCTATTCGAGGCTCCTCAAAGACCACATCATCTTCGTCGGGGAGGCCATCGACGACCACCTGGCCAACCTGGTGATCGCCCAGCTCCTCTTCCTGGAGGCGGAGGACCCCACCCGGGACATCTGGCTGTACATCAACAGCCCCGGGGGGTACATCACGGCGGGCCTGGCCATCTACGACACCATGCAGTTCGTCAAGCCCGACATCAACACCGTCTGCATCGGGCAGGCCTCCTCCATGGGGGCCCTGCTCCTGGCGGCGGGGACGAAGGGGAAGCGGTTCGCCCTCCCCAACGCCACCGTCATGATCCACCAGCCCCTGGGGGGCGCCGAGGGACAGGCCACGGACGTGGAGATCCGCACCCGCCACCTCCTGGCCACCCGCGAGCGCCTCTACGAGATCCTGGCCCGGCACACGGGGAGGACCCTGGAGGAGATCCGCCGGGACTGCGAGCGGGACAACTTCATGACCGCCGAGCAGGCGGTGGCGTACGGCCTCGTCGACAAGATCCTGCTTCACCACGGGGCGGCGAAATAACTGGCGCGCCGTTTGCATTCCAGCGGGGAGGGGATGGCCCCCCGGAGGAAGCCCCATGAGCCGATCGTACGGTGACAACGAACTCCGTTGCAGCTTCTGCAACAGGCCCCAGCGGGAGGTGAAGAAACTCATCGCCGGCCCCAGCGTGTACATCTGCAACGAGTGCGTGGAGACCTGCAACGAGATCCTCGCCGAGGACGTGGAGAAGGAGGATCGCGGCAAGAGCCCCCTCCCCAAGCCCCGGGAGATCAAGGCCTTCCTCGATGAGTACGTGGTGGGCCAGGAATCGGCCAAGAAGCGGATCTCCGTGGCCGTCTACAACCACTACCGGAGGACCCAGCCGGCCGCCCGGCGGGGCGACGTGGAGATCCAGAAGTCCAACATCCTCCTCATCGGCCCAACGGGCACGGGAAAGACCCTCCTGGCCCAGACGCTGGCCCGGCTCCTCCGCGTTCCCTTCGCCATCGCCGACGCCACCACCCTCACCGAGGCCGGCTACGTGGGCGAGGACGTGGAGAACATCCTGCTGAAGCTCCTGCAGAACGCCGACGGGGACCGGGCGAGGGCCGAGCGGGGCATCGTCTACATCGACGAGATCGACAAGATCGCGCGGAAGGGCGAGAACCCCTCCATCACCCGGGACGTCTCCGGGGAGGGGGTCCAGCAGGCCCTCCTCAAGATCCTCGAGGGGACCGTGGCCAACGTGCCCCCCCAGGGGGGGCGGAAACACCCCCACCAGGAGTTCATCCAGATCGACACCACCAACATCCTCTTCATCTGCGGCGGGGCCTTCGTGGGCCTGGAGAAGATCGTGGAGCGCCGTCTCCACAAGTCCTCCATCGGCTACGGGGGGGTCCCCCAGGAGAAGGAGAGCTCCGGCACCGACCGCCTTCTGGCCCAGGTCCAGCCCCAAGACCTCATCAAGTACGGGATGATCCCGGAGTTCGTGGGCCGGGTGCCGGTGGTGGCCAGCCTCCAGGAGCTGGACCTCCACGCCCTGACGGTGATCCTCACGGAGCCCCGAAACGCCCTGGTCAAACAGTACGAGAAGATCTTCGAGATGGAGGGGGTCAAGCTGACCTTCACCCAGGAGGCCGTGGAGGAGATCGCCCGGATGGCCATCAGCCGCGGCGTGGGGGCCCGAGGGCTCCGCATCATCATGGAAGACCTCATGCTCGACCTCATGTACGAGATCCCCTCCCAGAAGGCCATCAAAGAGGTGGTCATCACCAAGGACGTGGTGCTCTCCAGCGCCAAGCCCATCATGCTGATGGAAAACGCGGGCTGAGGCCCGACGACGAGAAGGAATACCCATGGAATCGTCTTTCCCCCCGGCCCGGGCGGGAGCCCTTGCCCCGGTTTACCCCCTGATCACCCTGCGGGACCTGGTGATCCCGCCCCATTCCGTGCGGCCCTTCGTGGTGGGGCGGCCCTCCTCGGTGGCCTCCGTCAACGCCGCCCTGGAGGGGGACGGCCGGGTCTTTCTCCTCCTCCAGCGGGACCCCCGGCGGGAGGACCCCCATCCCGACGAGATGTTCCGGGTGGGGGTGGTGGCCAACATCCTGCAGTCCGTGGGCCTTCCCAACGGCCATTTCAAGGTGGTCGTGGAGGGGCTCTACCGGGGCGAGGTGGTGGACTTCCTCCTCGACGGCCCCGTCCACCACGTCTCCATCCGGCCCCTTCCCGACGGGGAGGCGGACGCCAAGGCGGAGTCCCTGGCCCTGGACCTGGTCCGGCGCTTCGAGGCGGAGAAGCGGAAGACCCCCAACCTCTTCGGAGGCATTTCCCTCTCCTCGCTGAACCCCGAGGACCCGCCCCGCTTCGCCGACCAGATCGCCTCCCTGCTCTCCTCCCCGGCGGAGATGAAGCAGAAGGTCCTGGAGGCGCTGGACGGCGCCGAACGGCTGGCCCTGGTCCGCAAGCTCTTCCTCGCGGAGGTGGCCCAGATCACCCTGGACCAGCAACTCAACCGGGAGGTGGAGAAGCAGATCGAAAAGACCCAGAAGGAGTACTTCCTCAACGAGAAGATGAAGCTCATCCGGAAGGAACTGGGACGGGAGGACTCCGCCGGGGAGCTGGAGGAGCTTCGGGAGCGCATCGAGAAGGCCGGCATGCCCGAGGGAGCCAAGGAGAGGGCCCTCTCGGAGCTGAAGCGGCTGGAGGTGATGCCGCCGGTCTCCGCCGAGGCCACCGTCTCCCGCTCCTACATCGAATGGCTTCTCGGGCTGCCGTGGAGCCAGGAGACCAAGGACCGCCTGGACATCCGAAGGGCGGAGAAGATCCTCGACGAGGACCACTACGGGCTCCAGAAGGTGAAGGAGAGGATCCTGGAGTTCCTCTCGGTGCGCCAGCTCACCAAGGACGCCAAGGGGAGCATCCTCTGCTTCGTGGGCCCTCCCGGCGTGGGGAAGACCAGCGTGGCGCGGTCCATCGCGAGGAGCATGGGGAGGGAGTTCGTCCGCCTCTCCCTGGGCGGCGTCCACGACGAGGCGGAGATCAAGGGCCACCGCCGGACGTACATCGGCGCCTTCCCGGGGCAGATCATCCAGCTCCTCAAGCGTGCCCAGAGCCGCAACCCCCTCTTCCTCCTGGACGAGATCGACAAGCTGGGGGCGGACTACCGCGGGGATCCGGCCTCGGCCCTCCTGGAGGTCCTGGACCCCGAGCAGAACCACGCCTTCCTCGACCACTACATCGACGTGCCCTTCGATTTGAGCCGGGTCTTTTTCGTCACCACCGCCAACGTGACCCACACCATCCCGCCGGCCCTTCTGGACCGCCTGGAGGTGATCTCCTTCACGGGGTACACCCTGCCGGAAAAGCGGGCCATCGCCGAAGGCTACCTCGTCCCGAAGCAGACGAAGGCCCACGGCCTCCGAAAGGGGGAGGTCACCTTCACCGAGGAGGGTCTGGACTTCCTCATCGACGGCTACACCCGGGAAGCGGGGGTCCGGAACCTGGAGCGGGAGATCGCCTCCCTCTGCCGGAAGGTGGCCCATAGGGTGGTGAAGGAGCGGCGCCGGGCCCGGGAGGTCCTCACCCCCGAGCGGGTGGAGGCTCTCTTGGGGGTCCCCCGGTACAAGGAACGGAAGATCCTCCAGGGCGACGAGGTGGGGGTGGCCGTGGGGCTGGCCTGGACCCAGGCCGGGGGCGACATCCTCCTCGTGGAAGCGAGCCTCATGCCGGGCAAGGGGAACCTCACCCTGACGGGCCAGCTCGGCGACGTGATGCAGGAAAGCGCGCGTGCCGCCTTCTCCTACATCCGGGGTCAGTCCTCCCGCCTGGACCTGAAACCCTCCCTCCACGCCGAGAGCGACGTCCACGTCCACGTTCCGGAGGGGGCCATCCCCAAGGACGGTCCCTCCGCCGGCGTGGCGCTGGCCGCCGCCCTGGTGTCGGCCTTCACGGGGATTCCCGTGCGCCACGACGTGGCCATGACCGGCGAGGTGACCCTCCGGGGGAAGGTCCTGCCCGTGGGGGGCCTCAAGGAGAAGATCCTGGCCGCCCGGCAGCACGACCTGGCGGAGGTGATCCTGCCGGCCGACAACCGGAAGGACCTCCTGGAGATCCCGGAGGACCTGCGGAAGGGGCTCCGCTTCACCCTCGTCCAGTCGCTGGAGGAACTCTTCCGGGCGGCGCTGGCCGCCGACCCCTTCCAGAAACGGGGAGTGCCTCTGGTGATGGAGCACCCCGAGGGGGCGCGCCCCGAAAAGGCTCCGTGAACGGACCGGGCCCTGCAACCTTGCGCGGGAGATGAAGGGGGGCAAGAAGGGTGAAGACGCCGGTGGTGGAGGTGGAGCGGGTCTGCACGGCTCCTTCCCACCTGCCGCCCAGGACCGGGCCCGAGGTGGCGGTGGTGGGGCGCTCCAACGTGGGGAAGTCCACCTTGCTGAACGCGCTCCTCGGGCGGCCCAACCTGTTGCGGACCAGCCGGACGCCGGGCCGGACGCAGGCGGTGATCTTCGTGAGGGTGGGGGAGAAGGGCTACCTGGTGGACCTGCCCGGGTACGGGTTCGCCAAGGTCCCCCTCGAAGTGAAGAGATCCTGGGCGGGACTGGTGAACGGCTACCTGGAGAGCCGGAAAGGCCAGTCGGCCCTCTTGCTCATCGACGTGAGACGGGAACCGGGTGAAGAAGAACGACGACTCATGGAATGGTTCAGGAGGTACGAATGGACCGTACGGGTGGTCCTGACGAAGTCGGACAAGCTCCCCAGGGGAAAGAGAGCGCTGGCGGCGAAGGCGGCGGCGAAGGCGCTCGGGCTGGAAACGGGAATGGAGCCGCTCCTCATCTCGGCGGTAACGGGGGAAGGCCTCAAGGCCCTCCGCGCCATCGTGGAAAGGAGCATGGAGAGGCGCCCATGAACAAGGGAAGAACGGAAAACCTCGACCTGGCCAAACTCCACGACATGAGTCCCCAGGAGTTGATCAAGCTGGCCAAGGAGTACGAGATCGAGAACCTCTCCTCCCTGAAGCGCCAGGAGCTCATCTTCCAGGTTCTCAAGTCCCAGGCCGAGGCCAACGGCTTCATCTTCGCCGAGGGGGTGCTGGAGATCCTCCAGGACGGCTTCGGCTTCCTCCGCGCCCCGGAGTACAACTACCTGCCCGGTCCCGACGACATCTACGTCAGCCCCTCCCAGATCAAGAAGTTCGGCCTGAGGACGGGGGACACCATCTCGGGGCAGGTGCGCCCGCCGAAGGAGGGGGAGAAGTACTTCGCCCTCATCAAGGTGGACGCCATCAACTTCGAGTCCCCGGTGAAGACGCGGGACCGGATGTGGTTCGACGCCCTCACCCCCATCTACCCCAACCGGAGGATCAAGCTGGAGACGACGCGGCAGGCCCTGTCGGGGAGGGTGCTGGACCTCGTCACCCCCATCGGCTTCGGCCAGCGCGGCCTCATCGTGGCCCCGCCGCGAACGGGCAAGACCATGCTCCTCCAGGCCATCGCCCACGCCATCACCGCCAACCACCCCGACGCCTACCTCCTGGTCCTCCTCATCGACGAGCGGCCGGAGGAGGTCACGGACATGCAGCGCTCCGTGAAGGGGGAGGTGCAGGCCTCCACCTTCGACGAGCCCCCCACCCGCCACGTGCAAGTGGCCGAGATGGTCATGGAGAAGGCCAAGCGCCTGGTGGAGCTGGGCCGGGACGTGGTGATCCTCCTCGACTCCATCACCAGGATGGCGCGGGCTTACAACACGGTGACCCCGCCCTCGGGGCGGGTCCTCTCCGGAGGCCTCGACGCCAACGCCCTCCAGAAGCCCAAGCGCTTTTTCGGCGCGGCGCGCAACATCGAGGAGGGCGGCTCCCTCACCATCATCGCCACCGCCCTCATCGACACCGGTTCCCGCATGGACGACGTCATCTTCGAGGAGTTCAAGGGGACCGGCAACATGGAGATCCACCTCGACCGCAAGCTGGTGGACAAGCGCGTCTTCCCGGCCATCGACATCAACAAGTCCGGCACGCGGAAGGAAGAGCTCCTCACCAGCGAGTTCGAGCTGAACCGCATGTGGATCCTCCGCAAGATCCTCAACCCGCTCTCCACCGTGGAGGCCATGGAGCTCCTCATCGGGAAGCTGAGCGAGTTCGAGTCCAACGAAGCCTTTTTGAAGGGCCTCTCCGGCGGCTGAGGCCGGCGGGGAACCGCCTGGCCGGGCGGTTCTTCCGACGAGGAGCCGACCCGCACCCCCCGAAGCGAGGAAGGGGCCCGCGCCGCACGAGAAGGCGCAGGGCCCCTTTCTTACGGGGGCAGCTTTTTCCGGCACCGCCGCCGCGCCGGCCCTCTTCCCCGCCCCCTGGGTTCGAAGCCGTGCCTTCCCCCGAGGGGGAGGAGGGGCCCGCGCCTTTTCCCCCCGAGGAAGCCCCGAAGCTCGGGAGGGGAGGGGGGTCCGGTCCTCGCCCCCTTCCGGCGGGGGGGTTGACATATCCCGAGCGCCCCGCTATGATTTTTTATCTGAGCATATGCTCAGTAATAGAAAGGAGGATCGGTATGCGGCGTTGGATCCTGGCGGCGGCGGTGCTGAGCGGAGTTCTGGGGGCGGCGTGGCCCCTTCGCGCGGGCAACGGGCCGTACTTCAACACCTACAGCCACCACATGGAGCAGGGGGAGTGGGAGCTCGAGGCCGGCTTCGACGCGGTGGAGCCCCCGGAAGGCCCCTGGCGGTACGGCCAGCTCCTGGAACTGGAACACGGCTTCTCTCCCCACTGGGCCTCGGCCCTGTACGTGCTGGGTTCCTGGGAACCGGGTGAAGCGGGAAGGGTGGACGGCTACAAGGCCCACGTCCGCTTTCGGCCCGTGGCGGAAAACCGCTTCTTCCTCCCTACCTTGTACCTCGAGTACGAGCAGTTCCACCACGAGCCGGTCTACCGCCAGGCGGTGACGGGACTTCTGGAAGGGGAAGAGGAGGAAGGTTCTTCCACAAAACGGGAAATGGAGGCCCGGGTCATCTTTTCCCAGGATTTCCCGTGGGGCAACGGGGCGCTCAACCTGGTGGGCGAAAAGAACCTGGAGGGCGGCCGCTGGGAGTTCGGCTACACGGTCGGCCTGGCCGTCAAAGGGCCGGCGAGGCTCATTCCGGGGGCCGCGGCCCTGGATCCCGACGGGGACGGGGATTCCCACGTTCTCTTCGGCCTGGAGGCCTTCGGGGGCCTCGGCGGGGAGGGCCGGTTCGGGGCGGGGGGCGACCGTGCCCACTACCTTCAGCCCTTCGTGGCCGTCCCCCTCTCGGCGCGCCTTGCGCTGAAAGGGGCCTACGCCTTCGGCCTGACCTCCGGCGCCGAGGACCGGCTCCGCGTGGTTCTGGCCATTCGCCTGAACCGGCCGCGGTGAGCTGGCGGCTTTCGGGGATTCGGGCCTTCGGATCATAATGGGGGCGGGGGCGAGGCCTCCGGGCTTCGGCCCCCGCCTTCCGGCCTTTCGCCGCAGGGGAGGAGGGATCCCATGACTTTCAGACGCTGGTTTCTCGTGGGAGCGGCGCTGGTTCTGCTGGCCCTCGGCGCCGCCGCCCAATCGGTTCCCGGAACGGTTCTCGAAGCGTTTCCTCTGGACCTGAAGACGCCCACGGGCCTGGCCTGGGACGGCGAGGCGCTCTGGGTGGCGGACCTCCAAAGCGCCACCCTGAACGCCGTGGACCCGGAGACGGGAAAGGTCCTCCGCCAGGTGGACGCCCCCGGCTACCTGCCGCTGGGCCTGACTTGGGACGGGGCCCGCCTGTGGGTGGTGGACGGGGCCGACAAGACCGCCTACGCCTGGAACCCCGACACGGGGATCACCGAGCGGGCGCTCCCCCTGGATACGGACACCCCCGAGGGGATCGGGTGGGACGGGAAGGACCTCTGGACGCTGGACGCCCGGGCCGGTCTCCTCGTCCGGCTGGACGAGAGCGACGGGACCACCTTCCGCTCCCTTCCCTGCCCCACCAGCGGGGGCCCCCGGAAGGGCCAGGAGATCGGCCTCGCCTTCGACGGGAAGAGCCTCTTCGTGAGCGACCGGGTCACCGACACCATCTACCGGGTGGACCCCGCCACCGGCGCCGTGCTCGACGACTTTCCCAGCCCCGGCCCCTACCCCGCCGGCCTGGCCTGGGACGGCGAGGCCCTCTGGAACGTGGACTTCGAGACGCGGACCCTCTACCGCCTCTCCACCGGCCGGACCGTGCCGTACGTCCGCCGCAACCCCCGCTCCGAGCGTGTGGTCTACACCGACGCCTACCGGAACCTCGGCCCCGGAACCTTGACGAGGGTGGTGATCGTGATGGCCATCCCCCAGGACCTCCCCAACCAGGCCTTGAAGCGTCCTCCCGTCTTCACCCCCGCCCCCGCCGATTTCCCGGTGGACCGCTGGGGGCAGAGGTGCGCCCGGTGGGTCTTCGAGAACGTGGGGCCGGGGGAGGAGGTGGGGGCCCGGATGGAGGTGGAGGCCGACCTGTACCAGGTCCGCTGGTTCGTGGATCCGGAGCGGGTGGGGCGCCTGGAGGAGATCCCCCGGGAGATCCGCGAGGCCTACACGCAGAACAACTCCAAGCTGGTGCTGGACCATCCGGTGATCCAACAGGCGGTGAAGGAGGCCCTCCAGGGCGAGACCAACCCCTACTGGATGGCCTGGAAGATCAACCGCTACATCCAGCAGAAGATGCACTACGAACTCCTGGGCGGGTGGAACGTCGCCCCCACGGTCCTCTCCCGGGGTTCGGGATCCTGTTCGGAGTACACCTTCGTCATGCTGGCCCTGTGCCACGCGGCGGGCCTGCCCGCCCGGTACGCCGGCTCCGTGGTCGTCCGGGGGGACGACGCCAGCCGGGACGACGTCTTCCACCGGTGGGTGGAGGTCTTCCTCCCCAACTACGGCTGGTTCCCCGTGGACCCCTCCGGGGGGGACAGCCCCGTTCCCGCGGAGTCGGCGGCCATGTTCGGCGGCCTCGAGAACCGCTTCCTCATCACGACGCTGGGGGCCGGAGACAGCGAACTGCTGGGGTGGGATTACAACAGCGCCGCCTCCTGGCAGGCCCGGGGCCGTGTGAAGGTCCTCCAGCGGAAGGACGGCCTGTGGAGTCCTGCGGGGAAGAAGGTGGAGCCGAGGAGCGTGGGCGTGGCCGGCGGCCTGACCTGCGAGCCGGGAAGGTGACCGGGGTCCGGTCCTAGCTCCGCTTCCCGGCCGTTTCCCCAGGGAAGTTCGAAGGAGAGACCCGGCGACAGCGTGGGGAGGAGCGCGTCCCGCAAAGACCCTCCACCCAGCCGAGGACCGACGCCCCCAGACCCAGGTGTTGCAGGTACGGGGGAGGACCGCCGTGGCCATCTCGTGGCTGGCGTCGGAGAAGAAACTGGCGAGGGAGAAGCCCCGGACGGTGCGGTTTTTCCACGGGGACCGGTCGGCCAGGGGCCCTCCGGGAATCCCGATCCCGGGGGAGGGGGAGGCCCTCCCCCGGGGGAACGGGCGGACTACTCCATCTTCACGATCTGGTCGGTGTCGATCTGGGCCCGCTGCAGGGTGCCGGAGAAGTCCACGTAGATGGCCTTCCACTCGGAGAAGAGGTCCAGGGCCTCCTTGCCCCCTTCCCGGTGGCCGTTGCCGGTCTGCTTCACGCCCCCGAAGGGGAGGTGATTCTCGGCGCCGATGGTGGGGGCGTTGACGTAGAAGAGGCCCGTGTGGACGTCCCGCATGGCGCGGAAGGCGAGGTTCACGTCCCTGGTGTAGATGGAGCCGGAGAGGCCGTAGGCGCAGTCGTTCTGCAGGGCCACGGCCTCCTCGAAGGTCTGGAAGGGGACCACCGAGAGGACGGGGCCGAAGATCTCCTCCCGGAAGATCCGCATGGAGGGCTTCACGTCGGCGAAGATGGTGGGCTCCAGGAAAAAACCCTTGTCGTACTTCGGGCCCGTGAGGCGCTTGCCTCCGCACAGGAGTTTCGCCCCCTCCTTCTTTCCGATGGCGACGTACTCCAGGTCGGTCTTCAGCTGGTTTTCGTCCACGGCGGGGCCCATCTGGGTGGTTTCGTCGAGGCCGTTGCCCACCTTGAGCGCCTTGGCCCGCTTCACCAGGGCGTCGAGGAACTTCTTGTAGACGCCCCGCTGGACGAGGCACCGGCTGGTGGCGGTGCACCGCTGGCCGGTGGTGCCGAAGGCCCCCCACAGGACGCCGTCCACCGCCAGCTCCAGGTCGGCGTCGTCCATGACGATGACGGCGTTCTTCCCCCCCATCTCCAGCCCCACCCGCTTGAAGTCCTTGGCGCAGGCGAGGTTGATCTGGCGGCCCACCTCCGTGGAGCCGGTGAAGGAGACCAGGGAGACGTCAGGGTGCTCGCAGAGGGGGTTGCCCACCTTTCGCCCCGAGCCGGTGACGTAGTTGATGACGCCCTTGGGGAAACCCACCTCCTCGGCGCCCTTCACCAGGTTCCACACGGAGAGGGGGGTGAGGGTGGCCGGCTTGATCACCACCGTGTTCCCGCACACCAGGGCCGGCATCATCTTCCAGGTGGGGATGGCCATGGGGAAGTTCCACGGGGTGATGAGGGCGCAGACGCCGATGGGCTGGCGGACGGTCATGGCGAACTTGTTGGGGAGCTCGGAGGGGGTGGTCTCGCCGTACATCCGGCGGCCCTCGCCGGCCCAGAAGAGCGAGCAGTCGATACCCTCCTGCACGTCCCCGCGGGTCTCGGCGAGGATCTTGCCCATCTCCCGCGTGGCGTCCCGGGCCAGGGCCTCCTTGTTCTCCTTCAGCCACAGCCCGAGCTTCATCACCAGCTCGGCCCGCTTGGGGGCGGGAACCAGCCGCCACTTCTCGAAGGCCGCCTTGGCGGCGGCCACCGCGGCGTTCACGTCCCGTTCGTCGCTGTCCTGGAAGTACCCGATGACGTCGTCGGTGTCGGCGGGGTTGACGTTGGGGAAGGTCTTTCCGGTGGCCGAGGCCACCCACTTTCCGTCGATGTAGTTCTTGTAGACCGGCGGTTTCTTCGCCATGACGAGCCTCCATCTGGTGTTCGGGGAGGATTCCCCCTCGAGAAGGTCATGCTACCAGGGGAAAGCCTCGCCGGTCAAAGAACGCGGGCGTCGAAAGGGAGGCGGCCCCGGCTCAGGCGTTCAGGAAGGCGAGGGCCTCGGCGGCCACGGTATCGAGGACGGCGCCGGCCTCCGAGCGCCAGGAGCGGGCGCAGAGGGGGGTGAGGGGCGTCTCCTCGGGGTTCACCTCCCACACCTCCGCCCCCTGCCTCGCGGCGATCCGCGCCAGGCCGGCCGCCGGTTCCACCTGGGCGGAGGTCCCCACCACCAGAAAGAGCGCGCAGGATTCGGCGGCGGCCACGGCCCGGCCGAAGACCTCCTCGGGGAGGGCCTCCCCGAACCAGACCACCGCCGGCCGAAGCATGGCGCCGCAGGCGGGGCAGGGAGGCGGAAGGTCCGGCAGGGGGACCCGGCGGTCCTCCCGCTCCTCGCCGCACCGGGTGCAACGGACCCTCCAAAGGCTGCCGTGGATCTCCAGAAGGTTCCGGCTTCCGGCCAGCCGGTGCAGGCCGTCCACGTTCTGGGTGACGAGGGTGAAGCGTCCCGGCCCCAGGGCCTCCTCCAGCCGGGCCAGGGCCCGGTGGCCGGCGTTGGGGGAGCAGACCGCGGCCTGCCTCCTTCGGGCGTCGTAGAACTCCCAGACCCGTCGGGGGTCCTGGGCGAAGCCCCACGGGGTGGCCACCTCCTCGATGGGGACCTTCTCCCAGAGCCCCCCCATCCCCCGGAAGGTGGCGATGCCGCTCTCGGCGGAGATGCCGGCGCCCGTCAGGACCGCGAGAGACCGTACCTCAGAGCCGCCCATGCCACACCGCCTCCACGTCCGCTTCCGAAAGGGGTCCGCCGCGAAGGACCCGCGGCGCCTCTCCCGCGGCGTCCACCACCGTGGAGGCCCTCCCTCCCGGCGAGGGTCCGCCGTCCACCAACAGGAGAGCCTCCTCGCCGGCAAACTCCCTCGCCACTTCGGAGGCGGTGAGGGCCTCCGGACAGCCGCTTCGGTTGGCGCTGGTCACGGCGAGCCAGCCGGCCGCCTCCAGCAGGGCGAGGGGCACGGGGTGGGCGGGGACCCGGACCGCCACGGTGGAAAATCCCGGGGCGAACCAGGCGGGAAGGGAGGGGGGCCTCCGAAGGACGAGGGTCAAGGGACCGGGCCAGTAGCGGAGGGCCAGCCGCCTCGCCTCCGGGGAGAAGGGAAAGCCGTGCCCTTCGGCGCGGGAGAGGGAGGGGACGAGGATGGGCAGAGCCTTCCCGGCGGGCCTGCCCTTGAGGCGGAGGATCTCGGCCGTTCCCTCGGGCCCTTCCAACGAGGCGGCCAAGCCGTACACGGTGTCGGTGGGGAGCGCCACCACGCCCCCCCCGGTCAGGTGGCGCAGGGCGGTGTCCAGCCAATGGGGGTCGGGCGGGCGAACGGTTTTCACCCCCGCCTCCGTCACTCCCGCGGAAGGGCGCGGTCCTTCTCCAGAACCTCCCGCCGCATCCGTTCCCGGGCCTCCCGAAGGGCCTCCGCCAGGGCGGGCCGGGACAGGGCCAACATCTGCACCGCCAGCACGGCGGCGTTCTGGGCGCCGTTCACCGCCACCGTGGCCACCGGAAGCCCCGGCGGCATCATCACCGTGGAGAGGAGGGCGTCCTGCCCGTTCAGGGGGCCCGAGGCCAGGGGTATTCCGATGACGGGGCGGACGGTCCGGGACGCCACCGCCCCGGCCAGGTGGGCGGCCATTCCGGCGGCGGCGATGAAGACCTCCACCCCCTCCTTCTCGGCCTGGGCGACGAAGGCGGCCGTCTCCTCGGGGGTCCGGTGGGCGGAGAGGACCCGCGCCGCGAAGGGGACGCCATAGGACTTCAGCGTCTTGAGGCAGGGCTCCAGAAGGGGGGCGTCGGAGGCGCTTCCCATCAGCACGGCGACCAGGGCCTTGTCGGAGGTCATGGGGTCTCCTTTCTCCCTCAGTATAGGGCCGGGGCCCGCCGGCGCCAAAGGGCGGCCGCTTGACCTCCAGGCCCGCCTTCGCCATGCTGTCCGGGGAGGCGGACGTGGAGCCCCAGGACGGCCACTTGCACTGCCGGGAACTTTTCGAGCGGCTCTGCGCCGCGGCGGAGGGTGAGGAGCCTCCCTGCACCGAACTGGCCGCCCACCTCCGCTCCTGCGAGCCCTGCCGGAGGGTTCTGGAATCCTTGGAGGCCACGCGAACCGCGCTCTCCGCCTTCGGCGGCTCCCCCGCCTTTCCCCCGGAGGAGAGCCGGGCGCTCCTGGAGGAGTGCCTCCAAAAGCTCCGGGAGGCCGGTCATTCCGAAATCTGAAACGGAGAGAAAGCAGGCGCCCCCGGTCCCGGGCGCCCGTCCGGGGCCGCTCCTCGCGCTTCTCTTCGCGCCGCTGCTCCTCTTCCACCTCCTCCTGCCCCTGGTGGGGCCCCTGGGCACGGAGGGATCGTCCCTCCTCCTGCCCGCCGCCGCCTTCCTGCTTCCCTCCCTCCTCTGGGCCGCCCGGCGGGGCGGTTGGCGCCACGTCTTCCCCCTCCGCCCCGTACCCCTGGCGTCCTTTCTCCGGGCGGCGGCGCTGGCCGCGGGGGCTTCGCTGGCGGCCCTGGCGGCGGCGGCCCTCCTCTCCCGGCTTTTCCCTTCCGCAGGCGCGGAGGAGGAGGCCCTGGACCGACTCGTCCGGTCGGTATCCCCCGCCGCGGCCCTCTTCCTCTTCGCCCTCTGGCCCGCCTTCTGCGAGGAGGCCCTTTTCCGCGGCGCCCTGCTGGACGGGCTCCGGAGCCTCCCCGCCCCCGCCGTCTGCCTTCTCTCCGGCGCGGCCTTCGGCCTCTTCCACGGCTCCCTCCTTCGGTTTTTCCCTGTGGCCCTCCTCGGGATGGCCCTGGCGGCGGTGGTGCTGCGGACGCAAAACTGGGCGCTGGCGGTGCTCTTCCACGCCCTCCACAACGGGGCCATCCTGCTCCTGGCCTCGCCGGGGGGCGGAGAGGGGGCTCCGGTTCTGCTCCCGGCGGTCCTGGGGGTGCTTCTGGCCTGCTGGGGCCTCGGCCCCTTCCGCAGGGGCGGCGGGGAGGGAAAAAGCGGCGCGGCGGAGGAGGAGAAGAAGGGGCCTCAGCCTTCCCTGCCCCCCGAACCGCCGGGGTACGTGTAGATCCGGTGCAGGCGGGGGGAGAGCCCCGTGAGGATCTCGTAGGGGATGGTGCCGGCCCAGCGGGCCCAGTCCCAGGGGTCCAGGCGGGAGGGACCCTCGCCGCCCCAGAGGACCACCTCCTCCCCCTCGGAGACCTCCGGGACGCCGGTGAGGTCCGCGGCGCAGAGGTCCATGGAGACCCGGCCCACCAGCGGGCACCGCCGTCCCCGGACCAGGACCTCCCCCCGGTTGCCGAGGCTCCTCGGCAGACCGTCGGCGTACCCCATGGGCAGGATCCCCAGAAGGGTCGGCCGGGAGGTGACGAAGGTGGCCCCGTAGCCCACGGGGCTGCCCGCCGGCATCCTCTTCACCTGAAGAACCCTCGTGGAGAGGGAGAGGACGGGCCTCAGGCCCGGATCGGGAACGTCTCCCGAGGGTCTGAGGCCGAAAAGGGAAAGGCCGGGACGGACCTGCCGCAGGCGGGTGGGGGGGTGGGCGAGGAGGCCCGCCGAATTGGCGAGGTGAACGACGGGGGGGCGGATCCCCTCGCGCTCCAACGCCTCGAGGATCTCGAGGAAGGTTTTCAGCTGGCCGGCGGTCTGGGGGCTGGCGGGGTCGTCGGCGCTGGCCAGGTTCGAGTAGAGGCCCGCCACCTGGACCCGGGGGCACGTCCGGAGTTCGGCCGCGAGGCCGGGGATTTCCTCGGGGCGGAAGCCCGCCCGGCCCATCCCCGAATCGACCTTGAGGTGGACCTCCGCCTTCACCCCGAGGCGCTCGGCGGCCTCTTCCAGGGCCCGGAGAAAGGTCCGGGAGTAGACCGACGGGGTGAGGCGCCACCGGAGGAGGTCCTCCGCCTGGCCCGGGTTCACCGGGGCCAGGAGCAGGACCGGGGCTTCGATCCCCGCCCGCCGGAGGGCGACGCCCTCCTCCACCAGGGCCACCCCCAGCGCGTCGGCGCCGGCGGAAAGGGCGGCCCGGGAGACGGGGAGCGCCCCGATGCCGTAGGCGTCGGCCTTCACCACGGCCAGCAGGGAACACCCGGGGGCGGCGGCTCGGAGGGTCTTCACGTTGTGGGTGAGCGCGGCGAGGTCCACCCGGAGGACCGTGGGCCTCCGGGACGGGAAGTCTTCCTCAGTCAACGGGTTCCTCCAGCCGTTCGTCCGACGGGTCCGCGAACTGGGCACGCTCGGGGAGGTAGACCAGTTCGAAGGCGTCGGTGGGGCCGTTCCGCTGTTTCGCCAGGATGACCTTGGCCCGGTTCCTCAGGTCCGTTTCCTCGTCCCGGGCCACCACCTGCCGGTGCAGGAGAATGACCACGTCGGCGTCCTGCTCCAGAGACCCCGAGTCCCTCAGGTCCGAGAGAACCGGCTCCTTTCCCTCCCCCCGCTTCTCCACCGACCGGGAGAGCTGGGAAAGGGCCACCAGGGGCACCTTGAGGTCCTTGGCCAGGGACTTGAGGGAGCGGGAGATGAGGCTCACCTCCTGGTTTCGGTTTTCCGCCTTCCCGGTGGGCTTGATGAGCTGGAGGTAGTCCACGATGACCAGGTCCAGCCGCTGGGAGCTCCGGAGCCTCCGAAGCTTGGAGCCCATCTCCAGCACCGTCTGGGCGGCGGTGTCGTCGATATAGATGGGCAGGCGGGACAGCTCCTCGATCTTGAGGCCCGCCTCCGCGAGCTGGGCCCTCTGGAGTTTGCCGGCCCGCAACTTCAGGAGGTTGAAGCCCGTGGCCATGGAGAGGAGCCGGAAGAAGATCTGCTCGGCGCTCATTTCCAGGCTGAAGAAGGCCACGGCCCCCCCGTGCCGGGCCACGTTGAGGGCGATGGAGAGGGCGAAGGCGGTCTTTCCCACCGAGGGCCGGGCGGCCAGGAGGATGAGGTCCGAAGGCTGGAATCCGGAGGTCATCTCGTCCAGCCGGTGGAAGCGGGTGGCCACCCCGGTGACGTGGGCCTGGTCCTTGGCGAGCTGCTGGAGGCGGCGGGCCCCCTCCACCGCCAGGTCCCGCATGGGGGTCAAGGTGGAGCGGAGGGTTTGGTCCCCCAGCTCCAGGATCCGCTGTTCGGCCCGGGCCAGGATCTCCTCCGGTTCCTGGCCGGAGCCGTAAGCCTCGGAGATGATCCCGCTGGCCCGCTCGATGAGCTGGCGCAGGAGGGAACGCCCCCGGACGATCTCCACGTAGTGGGCCAGGGAAGAGAGGCGGGGGATCCCGGTGGCCAGGTCGGAGACGTACTCGGCCCCTCCGGCGGCCTCCAGGAGGCCTCTGGTCTGTAACCATTCCGTAACGGTCACGAGGGTGATGGGACGGTTGGTCTCCCTCAGGTCGGCGAAGGCGTCGAAGATCTTCCGGTGGGAGGGAAGGGAAAAGTCTTGCGACTGGAGCCATTCGTGGGCCTCGTCGAAGAGGCGGTCCTGCACCAGAATGGCGCCCAGCAAAGCCCGTTCGGCCTCCAGGTTGGCCGGGAGGTCCTCCTGCTTGAGGAGGTCGGTGACGCGGCGGACCGTCCCGCCGCGCCCGCCCGCGGAAGGTTCTTTCATGGACGCCGTTCCTCCCCGGTGGCTTGCCGCACTGGGAGGGCGTGCAAGCCCCGCCACCATACCACCCCCCGCGGCCTCCGGCAAGGAGGAACGGCGCCCCTCCCCCTTGCGCCGGGGGTGGGGCTGGAATAAAATGGGGCCAAGTGGAAGGGGTAGGGGAAAAATGCACTTGACTTTCGGCTTCTCGTTCGATATGTTAAACAAGAGCATTAAGTTTGGGGGTGTTTAGGCGCTTTCGAAAGGGGAAACGAAGGTGTTCTTTGGAAAGAGCAAAAACCTGTTGGGCCTGGACATCGGCTCCTCCTCCGTCAAGATGGTGGAGCTGAAGGACCTGGGCAAGGGGAAAGGCTACCAACTGAAGGCCTTCGGCATCGAACCGCTCCCTCAGGAGGCCATCGTGGGTGGCACCATCATGGACTCCGGCGCCGTCATCGACGCCGTCATGCGCCTGGTGCGCGACAAGGGGGTCAAGAACTTCAACGTGGCCACCTCGGTGGACGGCAACTCGGTCATCGTCAAGCGGATCTCCATGACCGCCATGAGCGACGCCGAGCTGAGGGAAGCCATCCAGTGGGAGGCGGGGCAGTACATCCCCTTCGACATCGAGGAGGTGAAGATCGACCACCAGGTCCTGGAAACGGACCCGGCCACGGGGAACCTCAGCGTCCTCCTGGTGGCGGTCAAGCGGGACCTCATCAGCGAGTACACCTCCATCCTCGGCCAGGCGGGGCTCTCCGTCTCCGTGCTCGATCTGGACGTCTTCTCCATCCAGAACGCCTTCGAGGTGAACTACCCCATCCGGGGAGGGGAGGTGACCGCCCTCGTGAACATCGGGGCGGGCACCACCAACATCTGCGTCCTCAAAGGGGACACCCCCCTCTTCTGGCGGGACATCCAGGCCGGGGGCAACAACTACACCGACACCCTCCAGCGGGAGCTGAGCCTCACCTTCGAGCAGGCGGAGGCCCTCAAGCGGGGCGACCCGGTCCAGGGATTGAGGCCCGAACAGGCCACCCCCATCCTCAACGCCATGACCGAGGAGTTCGGGGCCGACCTCAAGAAGTCCCTGGACTTCTTCAAGGTGACCACCGGCGAATCCACCCTGCACCGGATCATCCTCTCCGGCGGGGGCAGCCAGGTGGCCAACCTGGACCGCTACCTCAGCCAGTTCTTCGGGGTTCCCGTGGAAATCATGAACCCCTTCCAGAACATTACCGTGGACGAGAGGCAGTTCCCCATGGACACCCTGACCCGCCTGGCGCCGCACTTCGGGGTGGCGGTGGGTCTGGCCTTGCGCAAGATGGGGGATTAAATGATTCGGATCAATCTGCTCCGAGAAGGGCAAGCCAAGAAGGGGGCCGGAGCGCCGCGGCCGGCGGCGGTGGCGGCGGTCCCCGGAGAGGAAGCGCCCCTCTGGGGGGTCTACGTGACCCTCGTCCTCGTCACGGTGGTGGCCACCCTCGGCTACGGAGGCTGGCTCGTCCTCCAGAACCGGAACCTGGCCGCCAAGATCGAGGAACAGAAGGTCGAGCTCAAGAAGTACGAGGGGGCCCGGGAAAAGGTCGCCGAACTGGAGAAGCGGAAGCAGGAGTACGCCTCCAAGGTGGACCAGATCAAGCAGCTCAAGGACCAGCAGAGCATCCCCGTCAAGCTCATGAACCGGCTGGTGGAGGTCCTTCCGGAGGGCGCCTGGTACACCGCCGTGACCCAGGACGACAAGGACAACAAGAGCATGGTCCTCAAGGGCATGGCCAAGAGCATCAAGACGGTCTCCACCCTGTACGACAACGCGGTGGCCACGCCGGAGTTCGCCGAAGTCCGCCTGGGCGACGTCCAGCAGCAGGGCGGCGCCGAGGAGCTCTACAGCTTCGAGCTCAAGATGCAGTACGTCCCCGCCGGGATCCAGCCCAAGCCCGAGGCGCCCAAGCCCCAGGCGGCCCCGGCCCGGATGAAGAAAAAGGCCGACGATTCGGGCGGGATGGAGTAGGAGGACCCCATGGAGCAGTTCACCAAACTCCCCAGGTGGGGCCAGCTGGTCGTCACCCTCCTCTTCTGCGGACTCTTCTTCGGGGCGGCCTGGTTCCTCTTCCTTTCGGACCAGCGGACCACGCTCCAGAGCCGGCGCCAGGAGAGCGAACAGCTGGAGGGGCAGATCCAGCAGGGCCGTGAGGCCCTCCGGCGGGTGGAGGAGCTCAACCGCCAGATCGAGCTCATCGCCCGGGACCTGGAGGTCCTCAAGTCCATCATCCCCGTGGAGCCGGAGACCGGCAAGCTCCTGAGGGTCTTCCAGAGCTACGCCCGGGACCAGAACCTGGGCATCTACCGGATCTCCCCCCAGGACATCGCCAAGCACGAGCTGTACTCCGAACAGGGCTACGCCCTGGAGGTGGGGGGCGGCTACCACGACCTGGCCCTCTTCTTCGACAAGATCGCCCATATGCGCCGGATCGTGAACATCGCCGGCCTCCAGATGAGCGCGGACCAGCGGAAGGGCGGCACCATCACCGCCAAGTTCCGCTCGGTGGTGTACATGCAGAACCCGGATGCCTTCCAGGGGTTGGAGAAGAAGTCATGAGAAGAGGGGTGGTTTGGACGGGCCTGTGGGGCCTCGCGCTCCTGGCGGTGGCCCCCGTTTCGGCCCAGGACCCGGTGAAGACCCTGCAGAGGGTGGACGCCCAGGTGGGAGCGCCGGCCCCGGCCGCCGCTCCGGCGCCCATGCCCTCCGGTGTGGTGGGGGGCCCCGAGGACAACATGCTCCTCGAGGGGGAGAGCCTCTACAAACACCGCAACGAGCGGGACCCCTTCACGCCCCTCGTCCGCGGCGCAGCCGGCGCGGCGGGGGAGGTGAAGGTGAAGTTCGGCACCACGGGCCTGGCCCGGTTCACCGTGGAATCCTGCGCCCTGGAGGCCATCCTCGACGTGGGCGGCAAGACGGTGGCCTGGTTCCAGGGGCCCGACGGGAAGCCTTACAAGGCCATGACGGGGGAGCATTTTGCCGACGGCGTCGTCCTGGAGGTGAACTACGCCACCGGGGAGGTGGTCGTCCAGCAGGAGCTGAACGACCCCACGGCCATCAAGCCTTTCCGTAACCTGGTTCTCAAGATCCGGAGCCAAGAAGGGGAGGGACAATGAACAAGCGCACGGCCCTTTTGACGGCGGTTCTTGGTCTGCTGGCCGGAATGGTCGTCCTGGCCGCCGACGCCCCGTCGGCGGAACTGAACGTTCTCAGCGACCTGTTCAGCCGGAACCAGGACGGGCAGGTGGTGGTGGGGGTGGTGGGCACCTACCCCATCCTCGATTACACCTACTACGACTACGACCCGGAGACCTTCGTGGTGGACATGGCCGACGTGGACGTCTCCCGGCTCCCCAAGAGCCTGGAGGTGCAGTCCGGCGGCGTGCGCACCGTCAAGGTGCAGTCCATCAGCCAGGGGAAGGGCAGGGCCCTTGCCAAGCTGGAGATCCAGAAGGCCTACCTCTCCAAGTGCCTGGTCTCCACCGAGGGGAACCGCCTGCTGGTGAAGGTGGTGGGCGGCGCCGGCACCGCGCCGGCCTCCGCTCCGGCGGCTTCCGAGGCGGGCTCCCTCCAGCCGGCTCCGGAACAGACGGCTCCGGCTCAGGCTCCGCCCCCGGCTCCGGCCCCCGCGGAGCCCTCCCGTGAGGCCACGCGCCTTCTGGGAGTGGCGGTCTCCGAGGACGGCTCGGCGGTCCTCATCGCCGCCGACGGGACGCCCAAATTCAAATACTTCACCATGGGCGGGCCGGACCGCATCGTGGTGGACCTCTACGGCATCCAGAAGGGGAAGGTCCCCTCGGTGGTTTCCGGCGCCGGGGACGTGGAGAAGGTCCGGGTGGCCCTTCTCCAGAACCAGCCCCTGGTGACCCGGGTGGTCCTGGACCTCAAGAAGCCCTTGAAGCCGGCGTCGGTGTCGGCGGAAGGGACCCAGGTCCGGGTGGTCCTCAACGAAACGCCGCTGGAGGCGGCCCGGGAAACCGAACCGGAGAAGGCCCCTTCGGAGAAGGCCGCGGTCCCTGCGGCCTCCGAACAGGCGGAAGCCCAGCCCGCGCCGGCCGCCAAGGAGGCGACCGCCCCGGTGGAGCAGGCCCAGGCCGTTCCCGCTCCCGCGCCGGAGCCGGCCCCCAAGGCCGCCGAGGGCCTGGACAACGTCAAGGTGGACCTCTCGCCCCTCTCCCCCGGCGGTAGCCGCGAGTTCAAGGGCTACGAGGACCTCTTCGTGGCCGAGGACACCTCCGCCCCCGCGGCGGAGGGCAAGACCCTCGTGGCCGGAGGGGTTCCCCTCTCCTTCAAGGAGAAGACCATCAGTGGCGGCGGGGCGAAGTACACCGGCGAGCCCATCTCCATGAGCCTCAAGGACGCCGACATCAAGGACGTCCTGAGGGTCTTCCACGACATCTCCAAGCTGAACATCGTGGTCCACCCCGCCGTCTCGGGGAAGGTGACGGTGGACCTCGAAAACGTCCCGTGGGACCAGGCCATGGACATCGTCCTCAAGAACAACGGCCTGGACTACGTCTACGAAAACAACGTGATCTGGGTGGCGCAGGCCGGCGAGATCGCGCGGAAGTTCGCCGAGCAGCAGCGGATGCAGAAGGAAAAGCTGCTGGCGGAGGAGCCGGTGACCTTCACCAAGCGCCTCTCCTACGCCAAGGCCCAGCGGATGGAGTCCATCGCCCAGAAGTTCCTGAGCGAGCGGGGGTCCATCATCATCGACGAGCGGACCAACACCCTCATCATCCAGGAGGTCCCCTCCAAGAAGGCGGCCCTGCTCAAGCTCATCGAGTCCCTGGACACGGCCACGCCCCAGGTCCTCATCGAGGCCCGCATCGTGGAGTCCAACATCACCTGGACCCAGTCCTTCGGCATCACGTGGAGCGGCAACTGGTATACGGGCATGGACAACGCGGGCAAGGTGATCACCACCCAGGGCGGAACCACCGGCTCGGGCCCCGCCGGCGTCTACTCCCTGCACAACTTCAAGAACCAGACGGGGTTCCCCAACTTCGGCACGGGGGACTTCGCCGTCAGCCTGCCCCCCACCGCCAGCAACGGCTTCATCGACCTCGTCCTCGGGAACGTCACCGGCTCCTTCTTCCTGGACGTGCGGCTGGCGGCCCTGGAGAACACCGGCCGGGCGCGCGTCCTCTCCGCCCCCCGCGTTGTCACCCAGGACAACGAAAAGGCCAGCATCGAGTCGGGCCGCCAGATCCCCATCCGCGTGGCCACCACCGACAAGATCTCCGTGATCTTCGTCAACGCCACCCTGAAGCTGGACGTCACGCCCCAGATCTCCGCCGACGGCAACGTCAACATGACGGTGGACATCACCAACGACTCGGTGGACTTCGCCAACGCCGAGCCGGGCAACCCGCCGCCCATCATCAAGAAGGAGGCCAAGACGGTCCTCAAGGTCCGCGACGGGCAGACGGCGGTCATCGGCGGCGTCTTCGTCACCAACGAGGGCATCTCCCAGAACGGCCTGCCGTTCTTCTCCAAGATCCCCGTCCTCGGATGGCTGTTCAAGAACCGGACCAAGACCAAGACCAACGATGAACTCCTGATCTTCCTCACGCCCAAGATCGTCAGGTAGGAGTCCATGAAAAAAAAAAGGTTCCCGCGCGGCGCCGTCCTCCTCGTGATCCTCACCGCCCTGGCCCTTTGGGGGTGCGGGAGCGACAAGAACCTTAACCCGGAAGCCGATCTCGTTTTCCGAGGGGCGGATCCACCCACCAGCAACATCGGGGTGAATCCGCCCCTGAACCATCTCGCCTACTTTCTCTTCGACGTGAAGCTGAACGACCCCAACCTGTCCTTGGTGGGAAGCGACGCCTGGACGGTGGACCGGGTGGAGAAGCACTACGTCCTCGTCAGCGACCCCGGGCGCCACCTCGCGAGTCTCCCCGGCGACGAGTCCCAAAAGGTGAAGACGAAGGTGACCCCGGGGGTCTCCGCCCGGATTCCCGTGACCATTCTGAGCGACACCTTCATCCTCGAGAACGCCCAGGACTTCGTCGGCACCTCGGACACCGCGAGAATCAAGCTTCGCCTCACCTTCCACGCCCACCGCAACAAGGACGGCGCGACCAAGGTTGTGCAGGCGACGTACTTCTTCAACATCGGGAACTACTGATGGTCCAGGACCTGGGCGGACTCGAGCAGGAGGTGCGGCGCGACCCCCGGATGCGCCGCTTTCACGAGCTCGCCCGGGAGTACCAGCGGCTGGGCAGGATGGACGAGGCGGCGGCCCTTTGCGAGAAGGGCCTCGCCCTCAACCCCACCCAGTGGCAGGCCCGGAACCTGCTGGCCCAGATCTACCTGGCCAAAGGCCGCTTCGACGAGGCCCGGGTCCAGGTGGAGAAGGTTCTCCTGGCCCTGCCCGACAACATCCCCGCCAACCACCTGGCCGCCGACCTGTACTACGCCATGGGAGACCGGGAGCGGGCCCTGAGGCACTACAAGGTCGTGGATCTCTTCGACCCCGGCCGGGCCAACGTGGCGGAGCGCCTCCGGGAGCTGGAGGGAGGGGGGGAGGCCCCCCCCCCGCCCACCGAGGGGGCGCCGGCTCCCGCCGGGGCTTCGCCGGCGGAGGATGCCGGAGCTCCGAAAGGCGCCGAGCCCTCCGAACCCCCTGTTCCGGAGGAGGTCTTTCCCGAGGAGGCCCCTGGGGAGGCCGAGGGGGTTTGGTCCGCCGAGGCTTCGGAAGCGGAGCTGCTTTCCGAGGCCGGGAGGGAGCCGGGGCTCCAGCCGGCGGAAGAGGCCCTGGCCGAGCCTGGCGAGCCCGCCGCCCCGCACGACTCTCCTCTGCTCCCTGGCGAACCCCACGCCGCCTCCGATGGAGGGACAGGTACCGGCGAGCCCCGCCCGGGAGAGGCCTCCTTCCTGGACCTGCTCGAACCCGACTCCGAGGGAGGGGAAGCGCTCGCCGGGGAGCCGGCGAGTGAGGTCCCGCCCCTCGTCGAGGACACAAAGAAGGAGGACGTCCTCCTCGGCTCCGAGGACACCCAGGAGGCGGTGCTGGAACTCGACGGGGCCTCCGGGGAGGGGGGGGAGGAGGCGGAGCCGCCGGCTCCGGCCTTCAATACCGTCACCCTCGCCCAGCTCTACGAAAGCCAGGGGTATCCGGAAAAGGCCGTGGAGGTCTACCAGCGGATCCTTCTTCGGGAACCGGACAACGCCGAGGTGAGGGAGAAAGTCCGTCTCCTGCTCCGCCGCATGGCGGGGGAAGCCCCGGAGGCGCCGGCCGTCCAGCAGGAGGACGTCCGAAGGGCCCTTCGCCAAAGGCGCATTGAGGCGCTGGAGGGCTGGCTCCGCCGCGTGAGGGAGGGCTCCCATGTTTAGCGTCTTGTTCGACGAACTCCACAGATCGGTGCCGGGGCTGAAGGCCGTCTCCGTCGTCGGCGACGACGGCATCGAGGTGGACGGAAGGCGCTACGAGGAGCTTCCCCAGGAAGTCCTCAGCGCCGAGATGAACGGCCTGCTCAAGACGCTGAAGCGGCTTCGCGAGGAGATCGCCCTGGGCGCCCCCCGGGATCTCGTCATCCGGACCGACGCCGAGGTCCTTCTCCTCTGCCCCCTCCAGGGCGGGCTGTCGGTGCTCGTGGTGGCGGGGGAGGGGACGTCGGCGGGCCTGGCGCGGTACCACGTCCAGCGCCTTGCGCACCGCTTCGTGGAGGCCTTACAATAAAGGTTCGGAGGGAATCCCCATGGGCGTGATCACCAGCAACCAAATCCGGAAAGGCGTCAAACTGCTCATCGACGGCGACGCGTACGAAGTGGTGGACGTGGACCACGTGAAGCCGGGAAAAGGCTCGGCCTTCGCCCGGGCCAGGGTCCGCAACCTCAAGACCGGCCAGGTCCTCGAGAAGACCGTCAAGGCCGGGGACAAGGTGGAGACCGCCGAGACCCAGGAATCGCGGATGCAGTTCCTCTACAAGGAGGGGGACCAGTACCACTTCATGGACCAGAACACCTTCGAGCAGATCACCATCCCCGAGGAGGTCCTGGGGGACGCCGTGAACTACCTGGCCGAAAACCTGGAGGTGAGCGTCCTCCTCCACGACGGCGAGCCCTTGGGGGTGGAACTCCCCAACTTCGTCACCCTCACCATCGTGGACACGGAGCCGGGCTTCAAGGGCGACACCGTCTCCGGCGGGAAGCCCGCCAAGTGCGACACCGGCGCCGTGGTGAACGTCCCCTTCCACCTCAACGTGGGGGACAAGATCGTCGTGGACACCCGCGACGGAAGCTACCGGGAGAAGGTCGGCTAGGGGCGGTTTGGAGCCGAAAAAAAGGCCGGGGCCTTCGCCCCGGCCTTGTTCTTTCCCGGGAGAGTGGCTAAAAAACCTTCCCCCGCACCGGAACCTCCAGGGTTCCCTTGGAGGTCTCGATGGTCACCTTCCCTTCGAAGGCGCCCACCTTCAGGGGCGGGTTGAGCTTCAGTTTGACCGTGTACCGCTGGTTGGGGGTGATGGGGGTCACCTCGGCGGTGAGGTTCTTGAGGGAGGACGTCACCCCTTTGACCTCCAGCTCGGGGCCCATCTCGTAGGCCACGGTGATGGTCTTGTTCAGGGCGATGTCGTCGGGGTGGTCGTTGACGTAGGAGGCGTTGAGGCCCGCGAAGGTGACCTGGGTCGGGTAGACGGTCAACGGCGGGCGGATGGTGCCGAAGAGGTTGAGGTTCAACGTCTCCGCCTTGGGGTGGGTGGTGGTCAACACGAAGCGCCCGTTGAGGGGGCCTGGGGCGTGGTCCGCGGGAACCGCCACCTTCAGGGTGGCGGACTTCTTGTCCTCGCTGCGGGTCAGGTCCCACTGCAGGGCGGGGTCGTCGGCCTGCACCGACTTGATCTCGAAGGGGGTGCCGTCGGCGGAGGCGATGGTGAAGGTCCTTTCCTGGGGCTGTCCCTGGAAAACGAGGCCCAACTGCTGGTTCTCGGAGGGCTGAACGTCGAGGATGGCCTTGAGGGTCGCCTTGATGGCCAGCTGGAAGGAGGCCATCTTGGGGTCGTTGGTGGAGACGTTGATGGTCTTGTGGATGGTTCCGGAGAATCCGGTGGTGTTGACCTTGGCGGAGATCTTCCCGGTCTTGCCCGGCTCGATCTTCTGGTCGTAGCCGGTGGTGGTGCAGCCGCAGGAGGGCTGGACGCGGAGGATCTCCAGGATCCCCTTGCCCTTGTTCTCGATGACGAAGGCGTGTTCGATGACCGCCCCTTTCTCCACCTGTCCGGCGTCGAAGACCATCTCCGGGACGCTGGCCTCCGGGAGGTCGCCGGAGGGCGGGACGGCCTCCTGTTGCCCCGCGGGCGGGGCCGTGGGGGGCATGGGAGGGGTCTTTTCCCGGGCGGGCGGCGCCGGAGGGGCCTGGGGAGAAGGCTCCTCCCCCGCGAAGGCGGCGGCGGCCAGCGCGCAGACGAGCAGGAAGGTGGAAACCATCAAGAGACCTTTACGTTTCTTCATGCGGGAACCTCCTCGAAGACCCATCCAGTCTAGCCCTTTCCGCCGCTCCGATCAACGGGGGCGGCCGTTCCGGCCGTTGGGGGGCGCCGATCCCCACCCCAGCTTCTCCCGAAGGAGGGCGAAGTAGGACCTTCCGGGAGGGACCACCAACGGCACCGAAGCGCGGGCCCGGGTGACGAGCACCCGGTCCCCCTTTTCCATGGGGTGGCCCTGCTGGCCGTCCACGGTGAGGTGCACCGCCCCCGACTCCTCCAAAAGGGTGACCTCCACCCCCGACCGCCCGTCCACCAGAAGGGGGCGCATGGTGAGGGTGTGGGGGCAGAGGGGGGTCACCAGGAGGGCGCCGATGCCCGGCGTGACGATGGGCCCTCCCGCCGACAGGTTGTAGGCGGTGGAGCCCGTGGGGGTGGCGACGATGACGCCGTCGCCCCGCATGGCGGTGAGGAGATCCCCCCCCACGTCCACCCGGACCTCGATCATGCGGGCCAGCGTCGTCTTGGCCACCACCGCGTCGTTGAGCCCGAGAAAGGAGGCCAGAACCTTTCCGTTTCGGGCCAGGCGGACCCGAAGCATCATCCTTCGCTCCACGGGAATGGGGCCCCTCAGGCAGGAGAGGACCGCCCGCTCCATCTCGGAGGCGCTCACCTCCGTGAGGAAGCCCAGGTTCCCCAGGTTGACGCCCAGGATGGGGGCCGTCCTCCGGCCGGAGTGGCGGGCCACCGAAAGCAGGGTCCCGTCTCCCCCCAGGACCACGAGAAGATCCACCTTCCGGGGCATCTCCGCACGGGTGACCACGGGGAGGCCGGAGCGCCCCGCGAGCCGGGCCGCCTCTCCGTCCAAGACCACCTCCACACCCTTTCGCCGGAGCAGTCCCAGAAGGTCTTGGAGCAGCGGTAGGCGGCCCGCAACCTGAGGCTTGGCGACGATTCCGACGGTCCGGACCTTAGAGGTCATGGGGAAGCGGCCCCCGCTTTCAGGAGCAGAAAGATCTCCACGTTTCCCTTGGGCCCCTTCACGATGGACTCCACGGTGGCCTCTGCAGTATACCCGAGCGCCTGAGCCGCCTCCACCACCGCCCGGACCGCCCCCCACCGGACGGCGTCGTCCCGGACCACGCCCCCCTTTCCCACCGCCCCGCGCCCGGCCTCGAACTGCGGCTTGACCAGGGCGAGGACGGCGGCGTGGGGGGAAGCCCTGCGGATGGCGGGGAGCAGGAGGCGGAGGGAGATGAAGGAGGCGTCCACCACCACGAGGTCCACCGGCTCGGGGAAGAAGCCCTCCGGGAGGTATCGGGCGTTGACCTCCTCGTAGGACACCACCCGCGGGTCTTCCCTCAGGCGTTCGTGGAGCTGGCCCTTCCCCACGTCCACCGCGAAAACCCGCCGGGCCCCCCTCTCCAGAAGGCAGTGGGTGAAGCCGCCGGTGGAGGCGCCGATGTCGGCGCAGACGAGACCCTCCACCGGCAGGGAGAGGGCGTCCAGCGCCCCCTCCAGCTTGAGGCCCCCCCGGCTCACGTAGGGACAGGCCCTCCCCCGGACCTCCAAGGGGGCCTCCTCGTCCACCTTCTGGCCGGCCTTCTCGATTCGGTGGTCCCCCGAGTAGACCGCCCCCGCGAGGATCAACGCCTGGGCCTTCTCCCGCGAGGGGGCGAGGCCCCTTCTCACCAACAGGAGGTCGGCCCGCTCGCTCAACGGCCCCGCCCCACCACGAAATGGGCCAGTTCCCGGAGGTCCTGGCACTCGGGGCCGAAGCCGTCCAGGGCGCGCAGGGCTTTCGACAGGAGGTCCCGGGCTGCCCGCCGGGCCCCGTCCAGTCCCCACAGGGCCACGAAGGTGGCCTTTTCCTGGGCGGCGTCCTTCCCGGCGGTCTTCCCCAGGGAGGCGTCGGTGCCCGTGGCGTCGAGGATGTCGTCCACGACTTGAAAGGCGAGTCCCAGGACTTCCCCGTAGCGTTTCAGGGCCTTCCGGCGGGGGGCGGGGGCCCCCGCCCAGTGGGCGCCGCAAAGGAGGCAGGCTTCGAGGAAGCGGCCGGTCTTCATGCGGTGCAGGCGCTCCAGGAGGGGGGCGTCCACCGCCTTCCCGGTTCCGGTGAGACGGAGGTCCAGGGCCTGCCCGCCGGCCATGCCCGCCGTGCCCAGGGCCTCCAGGACCTCCCGCGTCACCCGGTTGCGCCGCGCCGTCCACCGCCCCCCCCGCGGTTCCGAGGCCAGGAGGTAGGCTCCCAGGGTCTGGAGGGCGTCTCCCGCCAGAATGGCCGTGGCCTCGCCGAAGACCACGTGGCAGGTGGGCCTGCCCCGCCGCAGGGTGTCGTCGTCCATGGCGGGGAGGTCGTCGTGGACGAGGCTGTAGGTGTGGAGGAGCTCCAGGGCGCAGGCGGCCGGCAGGACGGCGTCCGTTTCCCGGCCCCCGCAGGCCTCGTACGCCGCCAGCGCCAGCGCGGGGCGGATCCTCTTTCCGCCGGCGAGAACGCTGTGGCGCATGGCGGCGTGAAGTTCCGCCGGCTCCACGTCGGCGGCGGGGAGGAGGCGGTCGAGGGTCTCCTCGATGGGGCCCTTCCAGCGTTCGAGGACCGCGGGGATCATGGCTGCCCGCCGTCCGAAGGGGAGTCCCCCGGGGGCGTTTCCAGGGGAACCTCCGCCGGCGGTTCCCCCTCCAGAAGGCGGGTCACCCGAAGGGAGGCTTCGGAGAGGGATTTCTGGAGGTCCCGCGCGAGGGCGAGGCCCCTCTCGAAAAGGGCCAGGCTTTCCTCCAGGGGCAGGCTGCCGTCCTCCAGCCTTCGGACGAGACCTTCCAGCTCGGAGAGGCGGCTTTCGAAGTCCTTGGGGGCGGCTTTTTTCGCCATGGTCACTCCGCCGGCACCACGAAGGCTCCGGAAAACCCTGATTTGCGCAGATCCTGGAGGGCCCTGTCGGCGGAGGCCCGGTCCCGAAACCCCGGCACGAGGACCTTGTGGCGGCCCCCTTTGGAAACCACGGTGGCTCCGTATCCCAGCGCCTTCAGGCGGCCCTGGAGGTCGCGGGCGTTGGCGAGGGTGGCGAAGGCCCCGAGTTGTACGGCGAAGGCGCCGTTCCCCTGGACGACCTTTGGCGCCGGGGTGGGACGGGGTGGTGAGGGCGGGGGTTGCTCTGGGGCAGCGGGCGGGGCCACCGGTACGGCGGGGGGAGGGCTCTCGGGAAGATTCTCCTTCTTCGAGGCCGCCGGGGGGGGCTCCGGTTCCGGGAGAGGAGGGGCCGTCGGGCTTTCGGGCTGGAAGGGGCGGCGCTCCACCCGGGCCTCCGGGACCGGGGGTCGCCCCTCCTCCTCCACCGGGCGCGGCCGGGGGGAAAAGAGCCAGGAGGCCGCCGCCACGAGAAAGGCCAGGGCGAGCGAGCCGGCGGCGACCCAGAGGATCTGGCGCCCCGTGATGGCCAGGTTGTTCATGCGCGTCACCTCTCACCTCCCGCCGCGGCGTGGCGCCGCACGTACGCGAGGATCCGGCCGTGGTCCTCCGGGGGCAGGCGCTGCTGGGCGGCAAGCACCAGCGCGTAGAGGGCCTCCTCCAGGAAGGCCAGGAGACGGCTCTCCCGCTCCTCTTCGGGGAAGCGCCGCAGGTTCCAGAGGACGAGGTCCACGTCCAGCTTTCCGAACCGGCCGAGGTCCGCCTGCCCCTCCGCCAGCTCCGGGTGGCTCCCCTGAAGGTCCCGCAGGATCGCTTCGAAGATCTCCCCCGACTCGGGGAGTCCTTCCAGGTGCCTGTGGGCGAAAGCGTAGAGGTCGTTGTACCGGTCCAGGAGGGCCTCCATCTCCTCGGGGGAGGCTGTGGCCGGTTCCCGGGCGTCTTCCTCCCGCTCCACGAGGCCCAGAGTCTTGAAGATCCAGAGGAGGCGGTAGGTTTGGAAGGCGGAGAGGTAGGAGGCCTCCACGATGGAGGCCACGGCCATGCCGTTGCGGGTGAGGGAGAGAACGTGCTCCTCGTCGGAGGTGAGGTCCAGCTCCGCCACGAAGGAGGGCAGGTCCCTCAGGCGCCTCAGGCGCGTGGACGGGGGTCCCACGGCTTCGTAGATCTGGCTCCAGGCTTCCACCCGCTGGAGGCCGCGGAAGAGGAGCACCGGGATGTCCAGGGAGAGGGTCACCATCTCCAGGGTGGAAAAAGGGGCCAGGTGGAGCCGGTAGGATCCGTTTCGGAGGGCGAAGACGGAAAAGGCGATGTCGTAGAGGTTCTGGGTGACCCCCTCCACCACCTCCTCCGGGCTCAGGGCGCCCAGGTCCACCAGGACCTGGTGAACGCTGCGCCCCCCGTGGGCGGCCTCCTGCGCCGCCAGGTAGTGGTCGAGGCTCAGGAGCCCCCGCCGGAAGAGCCCCTCCAGAAGGCCGTCGTCGGGGTCGGAGGAGGCGGCGTAGACGACGGTTCCCTCGTCGACGTACAGCGCCCGGCTCACCGCCCCGTCGGAGAGGGTGAGGATGCCCGTCTCCCGTTGCCGGTGGAGGGACATGAGGAGCGTGGGGAGGCGGATGTCGGTGAGGTTGCCGGCGAGGGTGACGTCGGGGCTCATCCCGTCCTCAGGGGAAGCGCTTCAGGGGCCGGGCCACCTGGATGTCGTTCTTGGTCTGGCTCTTGATGCGGTACATGGCCTCGTCGGCCCGCTTGATGAGGTCTTCCTTGGTGAGGGCGTGGGCGGGGTAGGAGGCCAGCCCGAAGGAGCCGGTGATCTCGATGCCCCCGGTCTCCTCCAGCAGGAAGGGGGTGGAGGCGAGGCGCTGGCGGATCCGCTCGGCCACCTCCAGGGCTCCCTCCCAAGCCGTCTCGGGAAGGACGATGCAGAACTCGTCGCCGCCGTACCGGACGACCTTGTCGATGGAGCGGACGGCGTTCATGATGCGGGCCGCCGCTTCCTGAAGGGTGCGGGAGCCCATGGCGTGGCCGAAGCGGGTGTTGACCTCCCTCAACCCGTCGAGATCCAGGAAAATGAGGCTCAAGGGGTTGTTGTACCGGCGGGCCCGTTCCATCTCCTCCGCCAGGTAGTCCTCGAAAAAGCGCCGGTTGAAGGCCAGGGTGAGGTCGTCCTTGGTGATGAGTTCGTTCATCCGCCGGGCGGTGAGGGCGTTCTTCAAGGCGAAGGAAAAGTCCGGCAGGACCCGCTCCAGCAGGCGGAAGCCCTCGGCGTGGAGCAGGGTGGTGGGGAGGTTCTCCTCCTTCACGGTGAGGACGAGGAGCCCGGCGTAGTCGTAGACGAGCTGAAGGGGGAAGAAGGCCGCGGCCCCCACCAGGGCGCCCTCATCCGGGGCGGCGGGGCGGTCCTGGCTTCCGGGGCCGTACACCTTGAACTTGGGGATCATGTCCCGGACCAGCGCCTCCACCTCGGAACGGGAGAGGCCGAAGCGGTCGGCGGCGGTACGGGTGCCCGGAAACCCCGCCCGGAAGATCCGCTCCACGTAGTGGCCCTTTTCCCCCAGGAGCATGAGGATCCCGTAGTCGGCGGCCATGTGGTGCAGGAGGGAGTTGAGGATCTCCTCCGCCACCGTCTGAAGCTCGAAGGAGCGGAAGGTCCGGGCCAGGTCCCGGTAGAGGTCCAACTCCAGGCCGGGCGGAAGCCGCCGGGGGGCCTTCACGGGGACCTCCTTCCACGCCGCCCCTCGGGAGCGCCTCCCGGCGGTTCGGTCTTCCGGTCCATCGCGGCCATGGTTCCTCCTTCCCCCCGCCTCACCCCTTGGCGGACTTGAGGAAGCTGCCCAGGAACTCCACCGGCACCGGGAAGACGATGGTGGAGGCGTTTTCCGCGCTGATCTGGGTCAGGGTTTGGAGGTACCTCAGCTGCATGGTGATGGGGTTCTGCGCCATGATCTGGGCGGCGTTGGCCAGGGTCTGGGCCGCCTGGAACTCGCCGTCGGCGTTGATGATCTTGGCCCGCTTCTCCCGCTCCGCCTGGGCTTGCAAGGCCATGGCCCGCTGCATGTCCTGGGGGAGGTCCACCTGCTTGATCTCCACGAGGGAGACCTTGATTCCCCACGGATCGGTGTGCTGGTCGAGGACGCTCTGGAGTTCTTGGTTCAGCTTTTCCCGCTCGGAGAGCAGGTCGTCCAGCTGGACCTGACCCAGGATGGAGCGGAGGGTGGTCTGGGCCAGCTGGGAGGTGGCGTAGACGTAGTTCTCCACCTGGAGGACGGCGTTCAGCGGGCTGAAGACCCGGAAGTACACCACCGCGTTGACCTTCACGGAGACGTTGTCCCTCGTGATGATGTCCTGCGGGGGGACGTCCAGGACGATGGTCCTCAGGGAAATGCGCACGATGGTGTCGAAGGGCTTGAAGACGAAGATGAGCCCCGGCCCCTTGGGCTGGGGAAGGACGCGGCCCAGGCGGAAGATCACGCCCCGTTCGTACTCCCTCAGAATGTTGATGCAGGAAAAGAGCCAGCTCAACACCAGGACGATGACGGCGACCACGGGAAAACTGAGCGGTGGCATCCTACCCTCCCTCGCCCGCGGGGGCGACCTTCAGCACCATGCCGTCCCGGCCCAGGACCTTCACCCGGGCGCCGGCCTCGATGGGCCGGTCCGATACGGCGTTCCAGTATTCGCCGAAGAGAAAGACCTTGCCGGGCGCCGGGGGCCGGATGGCCTCCCGCACCTCGCCCGACATGCCCACGAGGCTCTCTTCTCCCGTGGCGACGGGGTTTCGGTGGGCCTTCACCGCCAGGGCCACCAGGAAGAAGAGGATCGCCGCGAAGGCGAGCACCGCAGGAAGGACGAAGTAGAGAGACACCCGAAGCTCCGGTACGGGGCTGTTCCGGTAGAGGAGCAGACTCCCGATCAAGAGCGACACCACGCCGCCCGTGCCCAAGATACCATAGGAGGCGATTTTCAGCTCCAGAAGAAGGAAGGCGATCCCCAGGAGGATCAGGAGGAGGCCCACGGCGTTGATGGGCAGGAGCTGGGTGGAGAGGGCGAAGAGGAGGATGCAGATTCCCCCCAGAACCCCCGGCAGGATGAGGCCCGGCGCCTTGAACTCCGCGTAGAGGCCCACCACGCCCACGAGGAGGAGGACCAGCGTGAGGTTGGGGTTGGCCAGGGAGGAGAGAAGGCGCTGGCGGAGGGTGGGGTCCACCTCCGCCACCTCGGGGGAGGGGTCGAAGCGCAGGACCACCTCCCGCCCGTCGAAGCGCCGGAGGGGCCGTTCCGAGAGGTGCGCCCAGATCTCCGCCTCGCTGGCGGCCACCAGTTCGATGGCCCTCTGGTCGAGCGCCTCCTTCTCGGTGAGCGAAACGCTTTCCCGGAGCATCCGCTCGTAGACGGCGCCGTTCCGGCCCCGGTGCTCCGCCAGCGTGCGGGCGTGGGCGGAGAGGTCGTTCAGGATCTTCTCCAGAAGGACCTCCTGGTCGGAGGAAGCGGGTTGGGCGGGGGCCTCCTTTTTTTCCGGCTCCCCTGGCTTGGCGGGCGCCGAAGGAAAGTGGAATGGCAGGGCGCTCACCGGGTGGGCGGAGCCGATGGTGGTGCCCGGGGCCATGGCGATGAAGTCGGCGGAGAGGGCCACCAGCGCCCCTCCCGATGCGGCCCGGGCGTTGACGGGGCTCACGTAGGCCACCACCGGCAGGGGGGAGAGGAGGATGGCCCGCTGGATCTCCTCCACGGCGTTCACGAAGCCCCCGGGGGTGTCGATGACCAGGAGGACCGCCTGGGCCCCCGTCTTTGGGGCCTCCTCCAAGCCCTTCCTCAGATACTCGGCGGTGACGGCGTGGATGGGCCCCTCCAGGCGGAGACGCACCACGTCGGCGCTCCAGGCCGCCACGGAGAACGCGGCCCCGAGGAGAACGCCCACCGCCACCCTACGCAGAGCCTTCATCGGACGCGGATCTCCTCTCCAAGTAGTATCGGCCCCGCCGGGGGGGGTGTCAATCGGTGGCGGGCGGGAAAACGCCCCGGGAACCTCCCTGCGCCCGGCGGCGGAGGTCCCAAAGCTTGGCGTACTTGAGGAAGACGCCGTAGACGGCCAGGTAGACGGCGATGACCCCCGGAATGCCGTCCAGGAACCCGAGGCGCAGGAGGTACTGCTTCACGAACCGAAAGGCGGGACGGAGGGCGACGTTCACGAAGCCGGCCCGCTTGCCGTCCCGCAAATCCTGCTCCGCCCCCCACGTGGTGTAGCGGTCGAGTTTGGCGAGGTACTGCTCCCAGGACCGGAAGGTGTCGTGCAGGAGGAATCCCTTCAGGCGCCCCGCGGAACGGAAGCCTTCGATCTCCGCGTGGACTCGCCGGTCCTGGTACCTGCACTCCCGGCGGAAGAGGCGGATCACCGAGTCGGTCTGCCACCCGCCGAAGCGCATGACGCGCCCGAAAAAGAGGTTCCGCCGCCGGACCCAGAAGGCGTCGTGGCCCGGCGTGGAGGCCAGGGTCCGCTGGATCTCCTCCCGGAGCTCCGGCGTGCACCGCTCGTCGGCGTCCAGCAGAAAGACCCAGGGGTGGGCCGCCCGGGGGATGGCCCAGTTCTTCTGGGCCGCCGAATAGCCGTACTCGTGGACCTCCACCCGGACCCCCGGCAGGGCGGAGGCGGCCTCGGCGGTCCCGTCGGTGGAGGCGGCGTCCACCACCACGTAGACCTCGTCGGCCCAGGAGACCGAGGCCACCGCCTCGGCGATCTGGTGGGCCTCGTTCCCCGCCGGGATGAGGGCCGTCACCCGTTCCCGTGGCACCGCGTCGCCCCTCCCCGAGGCCATCTTACCCCAGCCCTCCCTCGGCGGGGACCTGGAGGCGCCCTCCCGGCCAGTAAAGGCCGTCCTCCAACCGTTCCCCCGGCCGGCCCCGAAAGCCGGGGAAGAGGACCGCCCGCCCGGCCCGGGCTTCCCGGGGCACCGCCGCCCCCGCCTCCACCACCAGGGGGCCCGTGACCTCCGCGCCCGGGTGGAGAAGACCGTCGCGGTGGAGGAGAACCGGGAAGCCGCCGAAGGTCCGGACCTCGGCCTGAGGGGGAATGGGGAAGCCGCCTTCCCCCGAAAGCGCCTGTAAGACAGCCCGCAGAAAGGCCTCCGGGGTGCCCAGGTCCTCCCAGGGCCCCTCGGCGGGGACGGCCAGGACCCGGCCCTGGGTGAGGGCCGGGGAGAGAACCGACTCCACGAAGCCCGCGAAGCCTTCCTTCGGGACGGCCGCGAAAGCCTCGGGTCTGGCCGCGTAGGCCCCGGCGAAGTGGTGATCCCCCCTTCCCAGGGCCGTGACATACCCGCCGTCGTCCACCGCGAGCGGGGTGAAGGGGGGGCGCCAGGGGCGAACGGCCAGGGCGAGCAGGGCCTCGCCGTGGGCCTCCAGGGCGGCGGTCAGGGAGGGGAGGGGCGGGCGGCCCAGCGTGTCGCCGTTGACGACGAAGAAGGGATCCTCCCCGAGCACCCCGGCCATGGGGGGCAGGAGGCCGGCCGTGCCGCGGATTTCCGGCTCGTAGAACCACCGCAGGCGGAGGGAGCCGGGGAAGGTTCGGGCGGCCTCCAGCACGGTGGAGGGCCTGTGGTGGAGGTTCAGGCAGACCTCCTGGACCCCGGCCTCTTCCAGCACCTCGAGGATTCGGTGAAGGAGGGGGCGCCCCAGGAAGGGGAGGGCCGCCTTGGCCCACCGCCCGGTGAGGGGGCGGAGCCGGGTGCCCAGGCCGGCGCAGGCGACGACGGCCCTACGGATGGTCATGGCCCTGGGGGAAGACGATGTCGCCGAAGGGGAGCCCCCGCTCCCGGCAGTACTCACCGTAGAGGTCGGCGTAGGAGCGCCGGATGAAGGCGGCGGCGTGGAGACCCAGGTCCCCCGCCATGGCCTCGATGGACTCCCCCGGTCCCTCCAGCTCCAGGAAGGAGCCGAAGGGCAGGAGGTCCAGGCAAAGAAGGCCGCCTCCAGGCGCCCGCATCTCCTTGCGGTACTTCTCGTAGCGAAAGAAGGGTCGAAGCCCGATGCCGGAGAGGATCTCCCGGAGGGCGGCGCCGTCCTCGCACCGGGTCTCCTTTTCCGGCCGGACCTTGAAGCGGTCGTGGTGGACGAGGCGGCCCTTGAAGGTTAACAAGGCACCCTCCGGGGTCTCCCGGACCCTCAACAGGCAACCCTGGACCGAGAGGGGCCTCCCGGGGAAGTCGAAGAGCGTGTTGGCCTCGAAGTGGAAGGGATGCACCACTCCGTACCCGAGCGCCTCGGCCTTCTTCTCGTAAGGCTCCAGGGCTTCCACCGCGATCTTTACCTCGATTTCCATCGCACCCGTCCTCCCGACGTCTCCGAGAGACCCCGCAGGAAGCCCTCGAAGCGTGCCCACCGGGAGCGGGGAACGGCCAGGGTGGCCGTGATCCGCTCACCGAATCGAAGGTCCCCGAGGAGCGCGCCCGTCCGCTCCGCCTCCCGCCGGAGCGCGCCCTCCAAGGCGTAGGGAAGGTCCACCTCCGCTTCCACCCGGAGAAACCGCGGCTCCAGCTCCGCCGCGGCGAGAGCGGCCTCCGCCGCCGACCGGAAGGCCCGGGAGAGGCCGCCGGTCCCCAGCTTCACCCCCCCGAAGTACCGCACCACCGCCAGGCAGGCGTCGGAGACCCCCGCGGCCTCCAGGGTCCTCAGGATGGGCACCCCCGCCGTCCCCGAAGGCTCCCCGTCGTCGTTGGACCGCGCTTCGACCCCCTCCCCCCAACCCAGCCGGAAGGCCCACGGGACGTGCCGGGCGTCGTGGTACTCCCGGCGGAGGGAGGCCACGAAGGCCGAAGCCTCCTCCGCCCCCCCGGCGGCCGTCAGGAAGGCGAGAAACCGGGACCCCTTCTCCCGCACCTCTCCCCGGCTCGGGGTCCTGGGGACGAGGTAGGCGTCGGGGTCATCCATGGGCCTTGGCGAGGGCCTCGGCGGCGTCCTTGCAAATGACGAAGAGGGCGGGGAGGCCCAGGAGGTCGAAGACCTTGTAGATTTTCGGAGACATGCCCGAGAGGAGGATGTCCCCGCCCCGGTCCCTCAGCGGCTGGATGCGGGAGAGGATCACCTCGATGCCGGAGGAGCCGATGTAGGTCAATTCGGAGAAGTCCACGACGAAGCGGGTGTGCCCCTGGGAGGCGTACTTCTCGAGGGCCTCCCGGAAAAGGCCGTGGTTGTGGGCGTCCAGGAAGCCTTTCAGCCGGATGAGGATCACCTCTCCCTGCTTTTCGGCGCTCACCTGGAGGTTGGTCATGGTCCGCCTCCCTCCCTATCCTACCACAGGGGCCCGCCGCCGGAGGAGGCGCGGAGGGCTTGGGCCTGCACCGCCGTCACCGCCGCCACGTGGGCGATGTCCGAGGCGGTGCACCCCCGGCTCAGGTCGTTGGCCGCCGCGGAGAGCCCCTGAAGCAAAGGCCCCAGGGCCGTGGCCCCCGCCAGCCGCTCGGTGAGCTTGTAGGCGATGTTCCCGGCGTCCAGGTTGGGGAAGATGAGGACGTTGGCCTGCCCGGCCACGGGGCTCCCCGGAGACTTGGAGGCCCCCACGGCGGGAACGAGGGCGGCGTCGGCCTGCAGTTCCCCGTCCGCCTTGACCTCCGGCGCGCGGCTCCGGAAGATCTCCACCGCCCGCCGCACCTTTCGGACCGCCTCGTGGTCCGCCGACCCCTTGGTGGAGAAGGAGAGAAAGGCCACCTTCGGCTCCCGGCCCACGAGGAGCCGGAAGGACCGTGCGGAGGCGAGGGCGATGTCGGCGAGTTGCGCCGGGTCGGGGTAAGGCACCAGGCCGCAGTCGGCGTAGACGAAGACGCCCTCCTCCCCGAACTCCCGCTTGGGGGTCACCATCAGGAAGAAGGACGAGACGGTCCGGATCCCCGGCGCGGGCCCGAAGCAACGCAGGTAGGCGCGCACGGTGTCGGCGGTGGTGTGGGTGGCGCCGGAGACCACGCCGTCGGCCCGGCCCAGGGCCACGAGGAGGCAGCCCGCGTACAGCGGGGTGAGGGCGAGCTTCCGGGCCTCGTCCTCGGTGACGCCCCGGCTCCGGTTCCGCTCCAGGTAGACCCGGGCGGCCTCGGCGGCGAACCGGCCTTCGGAGGGGTCGAAGACCTCCACCCCCGGCAGGGGATGGCCCCACCGGGCCGCCGCCGCCTCCACCGCCTTCCGGCGGCCCACGAGGACCGGGCGTGCGGTCCCCGCGCTTTCCAGAAGCCGGGCCGCCTCGAGGGTCCTTCCGTCCTCCGCCTCCGGCAGGACGATCCGCTGGGGCCTCTTCGCCGCCCGCTCCCCAATCTCCGCCAGAAGGTCCATGGGCCCTCCTCCTCGCCTCCAGCCTACCAGCCCCGGAGGGGGTGGGGGAAGGGCCGCGCCGGCAGGGCGGCCTTTTCAACGGGGCCAACATAAGGTATTCTAAGGGCTTACAAGGAGCCCCCGGATGCTCGAAGAGACGCCGTCCCTCGCCCTCACCTTCGACGACGTGACGCTGGTGCCCGCCCACTCGACGGTCCATCCCCAGCAGGTGGACACCTCCACCTGGCTGACCCCCAAGATCCGCCTCAACATCCCCCTGGTCTCCGCCGCCATGGACACGGTGACGGAAGCCACCCTGGCCATCGCCATCGCCCGCCAGGGCGGCATCGGCATCATCCACAAGAACATGCCTCTCGAAAAACAGGTGGAGGAGGTGGACCGGGTGAAGCGGTCGGAGGCGGGGATGATCACCAACCCCATCACCATCCGCCCCGAGCAGCCGGTCTCCGACGCCCTGGACCTCATGCAGAAGTACCGGATCTCCGGCGTCCCGGTGACCACCCCCGAAGGCCGCCTGCTGGGGATCCTCACCAACCGGGACCTCCGCTTCGAGGACCGCACCGATCTGCCGGTCTCGGAGCTCATGACCAAGGAGAATTTGAAGACCGTCTCCGTGGGCACGACGCTGGAGGAGGCTCGCAGGCTCCTCCAGCGGTACAAGATCGAAAAGCTCCTCGTGGTGGACGAGCGGTACCACCTCAAGGGTCTCATCACCGTCAAGGACATCCAGAAGAAGATCAAGTTCCCCAACGCCTGCAAGGACGAGATGGGGAGGCTCCGGGTGGGGGCCGCTTTGGGGGTGGGCCCCGACGTGGTGGAGCGGGCCAAGGCCCTGCTCGAAGTCCACGTGGACGTCCTGGTCCTGGACTCCTCCCACGGCCACGCCCAGGCGGTGCTGGACGCCGCCGCCGCCCTGAAGGAGGCCCTCCCCGACGCCCAGCTCATCGTGGGCAACGTGGCCACCGCCGAGGGGACCCGCGCCCTGGTGGAGCGGGGGGCCGACGCCGTGAAGGTGGGCATCGGGCCCGGCTCCATCTGCACCACCCGCATCGTGACGGGGGCCGGTGTCCCCCAGGTCACCGCCATCGCCCGCTGCGCCGAGGAGGCCAGCCGGAAGGGGGTCCCCGTCGTCGCCGACGGCGGCATCCGCTTTTCCGGCGAGATCGTCAAGGCGCTGGCGGCGGGCGCCCACTCCGTGATGATCGGCAGCCTCTTCGCCGGCACCGAGGAGGCCCCCGGCGAGACCATCCTCTACCAGGGCCGTACCTTCAAGGCCTACCGCGGCATGGGCTCCCTCTCGGCCATGAAGGCCGGGTCGGCGGACCGGTACTTCCAGGAGGGCCAGGCGCCCCTCTCCAAGCTCGTTCCGGAGGGCATCGAGGGGATGGTCCCCTTCAAGGGGACGCTGGAGTTCGTCGTCACGCAGCTGGTGGGGGGGCTCCGGTCGGGCATGGGCCTCACCGGGTGCGCCACCGTGGAGGAGCTGCGGACCAAGGCCCGCTTTCTGCGCGTCACCGTGGCGGGGCTCAAGGAGAGCCATGCCCACGACGTGGTCATCACCAAGGAAGCCCCCAACTACATGAAGGACGAATACTGAGGCCCCCCATGATCCTCGAAGAGCACAAGCAGGAATTCCGAAGCCTCCGGGAAAAAGCCATCGACCTTCGGGGCTGTCTTTGACGAAGCCTCGGTGAGGACCCGGCTGGAGGAGGTTCACCGAACCACCGCGGCGCCGGGTTTCTGGGACGACCCCGCCAGGGCGGCGGCGACCCTGAAGGAACAGCGGGCCCTGGAGAGCCGGGTGAAGGACGTGGAGCGCCTGGACCGCCTGGTGGGGGACTTGGACACCCTCCTGGAGTTCGAGGCCGCCGGCGAGGAGGCGGGGGAGGAGTTCGCCGTTACCCTCGGCGAGCTGAGGACCTTCCTTTCGGAGCTGGAGGTTCGGGCCCTCCTCTCGGGGCCGCTGGACCCCAACCACGCCATCGTCACCATCCACCCCGGCGCCGGGGGGACGGAGAGCCAGGACTGGGCCCTCATGCTCCACCGCATGTACGTCCGCTGGGCGGAGCGCCACGGCTTCGAGGTGGAGCTGTGGGACTGGCAGGACGGGGACACCGCGGGCATCAAGTCCTCCACCTTCCTGGTGAAGGGGGACTACGCCTACGGGTACCTCAAGACCGAGAGCGGGGTCCACCGCCTGGTCCGGATTTCCCCCTTCGACGCCGCCGCCAGGCGCCACACCTCCTTCACCTCCGTCTTCGTCTCGCCGGAGGTCAACGAGGAGATCGAGATCGAGATCGCCGAAAAGGACGTGCGGGTGGACATCTTCCGCGCCGGGGGCCACGGAGGCCAGAACGTCAACAAGGTCTCCACCGCCGTGCGGATCACCCACTTTCCCACCGGTATCGTGGTGACCTGCCAGAACGAGCGGAGCCAGCTCCAGAACCGGGAGACGGCCTGGAAGATCCTGCGCTCCCGTCTCTACCAGCTGGAGCTGGAGAAGCGGAACAAGGAGCGCCAGGCCGTGGAGGACGCCAAGAAGGACATCGCCTGGGGTAGCCAGATCCGGTCCTACGTTCTCCAGCCCTACCGGCTGGTGAAGGACCACCGCACCGGCGTGGAAGTGGGCAACGCCGACGCCGTCCTGGACGGGGACCTGGACCCCTTCATCCAGGCGGCCCTCAAGGCCAGGATCGTGTGAGGAGTCCGCCCGCCGTCGTCAGGGAGGCCGCCGTGGACGAGTTGGCCCTCGAACCCACCCGGAGGTCTCGGTACCTCGGCTACTACTTCGTCTTCAAGGGGGCCGAGTGGTGCCTGGGGGGATTCCTGCTCTTTCTGGCGGCGGTGGGGACGGGCCCCCACGGGGAGATGACCGGGCCCCGGCTCTTCGCCGCTTTCCTGGCCCTCTTCGCGGCGCCGGCGGTCCTCCTGGCCACGCTGGGCCTTCTGGTGCGAATGCGGCACTCCGTCGGCTGGTACCTGGGGGTGGTCTACACCTCCCTGGTGGTCCTCTCCAAGACCGTTCTGGGCATCGGGGAAGGACCTCTGAGGCTCTGGTACCGCATGGCGGAGGCTCTCCCTCCGGCGCACGTCCTCGGCCTGAGGGCCTTCGGCCTCCTCACGGCGGTGGTCTTGGCGGTGGACCTCTCCGCCCTCCTGGCGCTCCTCTCCCAGAGGGGGAGGGACTGTTTCCGCATCGGATGGAAAAAGGGAACCCCCCCCGGGGGCCGAAGGCCCGAACCGGAGGAGGAGTCCTGACTCGGCCTCAGCCTTCCCAGGCCGCCACCACGCGCCCGCGGCCGGCCTCCTTGGCGCGGTAGAGGGCGGCGTCGGCGGCGCGGATGAGGTCGTCCACGGTGGTGACGGTGGGGGTGAGGGAGGCGACCCCGCCGCTCAACGTCACGGTGAGGCCTCCCGTCTCGTCGGGGGGGAGGGCACGCACGGCCTCCTCCAGGCGCCGGGAGATGGCGAGGGCTTTGTCGGCGGCCGTCTGGGGATAGAGGACGGTGAACTCGTCGCCCCCGTAGCGGGCGAACTTGTCGTACTTCCTCAGGTGGCCCTTCACCGCCCGGCAGACGGCCACCAGGATCCGGTCCCCCAGCTCGTGGCCCCCGGCGTCGTTGATCTGCTTGAAGCGGTCCACGTCGAAGAGGAAGAGGGAGAGCTGAAGGTCCAGCCGCCGGCTCCGCTCGAGTTCCTCCACCGTCAGCTCCAGGAAGTAGCGGCGGTTGTGGATCTTCGTGAGGCCGTCGGTGGTGGAGAGTTCGAGCAGGAGGGCGTTCTTTTGCCTCAGTTCGTCCTCCAGCTGCTTCCGCTTCAGGTGGGCGGCGGTGCGGGCCAGGAGCTCCCCCGGGTGGAAGGGCTTGACGATGTAGTCCTGGGCCCCGGCGGAGAGAAGCCGGACCTTTTGGTCCACCTGGGTGACGGCGGTGAGGATGAGGACGGGGATGTCCTCCAGCTCCGGCTGGGAGGCGCGCATCTGGAGGAATTTGAAGCCGTCCATCATGGGCATGACCAGGTCGCAGAGGACCAGGTCCACCTCGGACTTGTGGTCCCGCAGAAGGCGCATCCCTTCCAGGCCGTCTCCGGCCTCCAGGAAGGTGGTTCCGGGGTCCTGGGCGCGGAAAATCCCCTGGATCTCCGCGCGGAGAGCCGGAGAATCGTCCACGATGAGGATGCAAGGGCTCCGACCGCCGGTCACGGCATCCTCCCTCCCCTCAGGCTCTCGAGACGCCCGGCCGCCTCCCGCCACGGGGATCCATCCTGGAGCCTCTCGGCGGCCCTGCGAATCTCCTCCTCCGGTGCCACGGCGATGGCGGCGTCGGCTCCCGCGGCCAGCGCGGCTTCGATCTTTCCCTCCAGGGTTCCCCACGCCTTCAGGGCGCCCATGGAGAGGTCGTCGGTGATCCGGACCCCTTCAAAGCCGAGGTCCCGGAGAGCGGAGTATACCAGAGGGTTGAGGGAAGTGGGCCGGTCCTCCCCGAAGGCCTCCACGGCGGCGTGGGCCACCATCACCGCCGCGGCCTTTCCTCGGAGCCGCCGGTAGGGCAAGAGGTGGGCCTCCCGCTCCCTCGGGGACCCTGGGATGCGGGGCAGCTCCCGGTGGCTGTTCACCCGGGAGCCTCCGAGGCCGGGGAAGTGCTTGAGGCAACCCCAGACGCAGGCCCGCCGGAGGCCTTGGAGGAAGGCGCCGGCGCAAGAGGTCACCACCTCGGGGTCTTCGCCGAAGAGGCGTCCCGAAAGGCCCGTCCCCGGCAAGGCCGGCCCCAGGTCCACCACCGGGGCGAAGTCTCCGGAGAATCCCAGGTCCCGGAGGTGTTCCCCCATCTCGAAGGCCAGGGCCTCCGCGCGGCGGGGGTCGCCCCGGAGGTCCTCCGCGCCGGGGTACCTCGCGCCCAAGGCCGCCAGACGGTTCACCGGCCCCCCTTCCTGGTCGAGGATCCGCTCCGGGGGGGAGTTGGGGAGGGCCTCCCGGACGCAGGCGCAGAGCTCCCGGACCTGGGAGGGAGAGAGGAGGTGGCGGGCGAAGAGGAGCACGCCGAAGGGCCGGACCTCCCGGAGAAAGGCCTCCACTTCGCGTCCCGGGTGGGCTCCGTCCAGGGTCACCACCAGGGGGGAGGCCGTCACCGCCCGCCTCCCTTGGCCCCGGGGGCGGGGAGGGCCACGTCGTAGAAAAGCGGTTCGCGCTGGCCGGTCCAGGCCAGGACGAAGGCCCTCCTCGGGCTCACGGCCGGGGGAAGCCGGAGGTCCCCCGCCGGGGAGCGCCAGCTCCACACGACCTTTCCGTCGGAGGGGGAGAGGAGCAGGAGGCGGGAGCCTTCGGCCTCCGAAAGAAAGATCCCCTGCGGCAGGGCCAGCGGCCCCGAGAGGGGTCTCCCCTCCAGCCGGAAGTGCCAGACCACCCGCCCCTTTCGGTCCAGGGCCCGCACGAAGTGGTTGGAGGTGGCGAAGACCACGAGGTCCCCCGCGGCAACGGGGGGGGTGGGGAGTTCCCCCCCGGCGGCGAAGCGGAAGACCTTCCGGCCCGAAGGGGAGAGGGCCACGAGGTCCCCACGGGAGGTTCCGGCGTAGAGGCGGTCCCCGGCGAGGAGGGCGGGGCCGGGGGAGCCAGAGGGGGGCTTCCAGGAAAAGACGGGGGTCCCGTCGGCGGTGAGCCTCACCGCGGCCCCTTCTCCTCGGATCCAGTAGCCGCCGTCCCCCAGGGCGTTGCCGTCCCGGGCTTCGAAGGGCAGGGGGACCGGCCGGCCGTCGGGGAGAACCAGCCGGTCCTTGAAAAGAACCGCGGGCCGGGGTTCGCCGGGCAGGAGGCGCAGGGCCCCCGGGTACCCCCCCTCCGTCCACCGGGGGAGTCCGCCGCCCAGGCGCCAGAGCCCCCCGTCGGCGTCCAGGGCCCAAACCGCTCCCCCGGCGGCCAGAGGAGCCACGGCGGGGGTCACGGGGGCCGGCGAACACCGGGGGGAAGACTCCCCGGGCCCGAGGATCTGGACGCGGTTTTCGGCGCCGAAGAGGTAGAGGGTCCCTTGGGAAAGAACCGGCGGCCAGAGGACCTCGAGGTCCAGCCGCAGGCCCTCCCCCCCCGCCGCCCCCGTCAAAAGGGCGAGGGCGCACGCCGCAAAGGCCGGGAGGCCCTTCCGAGCCGCCATGGGGTCCTCCTCAGGACCGGTCCCGCGGTTCCAGGCTGGCGATGAGGTCCTCGTTGAAGAGGATGGCTTTCTTTTCGTTCAGCTCCCGCTTTCGCGCGTCCACGTAGTCGTCGAGGAACTGGGAGGCCGCCTGCCGCCGCTGCTGCCGGGCGTAGTCGTCCTTGGTCTTCTCGAAGGCGGCGAGGTCGGCGGGGGTCTTTTCCGCGAGGACGAAGACCACGTAGGAGAACTTGGTCTTGACGGGGCCCCCCATCTCCCCGGGGCGGGCGGAGAAGAGGGCGTCCATGAGGCCCGCGTCGAAGCCCACGCCGGGGACGCTCCCCTTGCGGTTCACCGGGCCGGTCTTCTGGGCGGAGAAGCCCTTCCGCTTGGCCTCCTCCTCGAGGGAGGCACCATCCTTGGCCGCCGCCTTCAGCGCCAGCGCCTCGGACCTGGCCTGCTCGAAGGCCTTCTCGTTTCGGACCTCCTGCTCCAAATCGGCGCGAACCTCCTCGAAGGAGGCGGGGTGGGGCGGCTCCACCTTGGTCACCTTGAAGCGGACCGAAGAGCCCGGGAGATCCATCATCTCCGACCACTTCCCCACCTCGGCCTTGAAGATCGCCTCCATCACCTGGGGGTTCCTTCCCAGGGTCCCGGCGGGGTCCTTGCGGGAGAAGGGACGCTCCACAACCATGACGTCCATCCCCAGCGACTTGGCGAGGGCCTTCACGTCGGCGTCGCCCTTGGCCGCCTTGAGCTCCTTCTTCGCCTTTTCGAGAAGGGCCTGCGTCTGCTTCTGGAAGCCGGGGTCCTTGAGGAGCAGCGTCTGGCGGACCTGGGCCTTGACCTCTTCGAAAGGCCGGGGCTGGCCGCCGATGCCCGTCAGCTTGATCACGTGGAAGCCGAAGGGGGTTTCCACGGGGCCGGCGATTTCGCCGACGGTGTGGAGCTGGTCGAAGACCGCCGCCGAGAAGGCGGGGACCATCCGCTCCCGCGGGAAGTACCCCAGGTCTCCGCCCTGCTTGGCGTTGGAGCCGTCCTCGGAGTACTGGGCGGCGAGCTTGGCGAAATCTTCTCCGGCCTTGGCCCGCCGGGTGATCTCCTCGGCCTTCTTCCGGGCTTCCTCCCGCTTGGCCGGCGGGTCCTGCTCCGAGGCCCGGATGAGGATGTGGCTGGCGCGGCGCTGCCCGGCGGCGGTGCCGAATTCCCCGACGTGGGCGTCGTAGTAGGCCTTGACCTGGGCCTCGTCCACCTTGATTCCCTGGCGGACCGCGGTCTCCGAAATCTGCAGGTACTCGATGGCCCGCCTTTCGGGAGTCTCCAGGGTGGACTTCTTCTTCTCGTAGAGGGCGCGGAGCTCGGCTTCGGTGGGCGGCGGCACCGCCGGCAGGAACTTGCCCGAAGGCACAAGGGCCACCGTCGCGTCCACCTTCTCGTTCTCCTCCACGTACCGGCGCTTCAGTTCGTCCTCGGGGATGGCGGTGGTTTCGGAGAGGAAATCCCGCACCTTCTGGGCCAGCAGGTCGTTGCGCAGGAAGTCCTCGAACTCCTGGGCGGAAACGCCCAGGCGCTGGAGGGTCTCGGGGTACTCGCGCTCGGGGTCCTGGAAGCGGTAGAGGCGCTGGATGGTCTCCGCCAGCTCCCGGTCGGAGACCTCAAGGCCGTACTTTCGGGCCAGTTCCGCCAGGAGGAGCTGGTCCACCATTCCGTCGGCCACCCGCCGGGCGGCACCCCTCAAGAAGTCGTCGCGGAAGTTGTCGCCGAGCATCTGGCGGATCTGCTCGGTGTAGAAGCGGTACTGCAGACGGTAGGCGCCGGGGGAGAGGCTCGCCTTCCCCACCTTCACGGCGAAGTCGGGACCGAAGAGGGAGTGGCCCTTCTCGTACTCGAGGCCGCCGCCCCACAGGGCGAACATGGCGAGCAGGAAGGAGATCACCACGATCCAGAGGAGAATCTTGAGGAATTCCATGTTGCGCATGGTCTTGAGCACGTTCATCGAGCCGCTCCTCCCAAAGGCAAGACCCTCATTCTACGCGGAAAACGCCCGTTTCTCAACCTCCGGGGCTTCCCGCCGGGGGTCCTTGCCTCTACACTGGGGAGGGAGGCTCGATGGAGGCGGGGCCGGCGCTCATGGTGGTGGCGGGGGAGCACTCGGGGGACCGGCACGCCGCCGGCCTGGTGAGGGCCTTCGCCGAACGGAAGCCCGGCGTCCGCTGGTTCGGGGCCGGAGGGCCCGAACTGGCCTTGGCCGGCGCGGAAATCCTCGTTCCCCTGGAGCGCCTGGCGGTGGTGGGAATCGGGGAGGTCCTGGGCCGGCTTCCCACCCTCCTCCGGGAGTTCCGCCGCCTGAAGGCGGCCTTGCGGGAGAGGCGCCCCGCGGCCCTCGTTCTCGTGGACTTCCCCGATTTCAACTTCCGGCTGGCCCGCTTCGCGCGCTCCCTCGGGGTCCCGGTGGCCTACTACATCACCCCCCAGGTCTGGGCCTGGCGAAGGGGACGCACCCGGTTCCTCCGTGACTTCACCGACCTCTGCCTGGTGATCTTTCCCTTCGAGGAGGCGTTTCTGCGGGAGAGGGGCGTGCGGGCGCGCTTCGTGGGCCACCCCCTGGCGGGCCAAACGGCCCCCCCCTCCAGCCGCGAAGCCTTCCTCGCCCGTCACGGATTTCCCCCCGGGGCCCCCCTCCTGGCCCTTTTGCCGGGAAGCCGCGGGTCGGAGGTGGAGCGGACCCTCCCCGTCCTCCGGGACGCCGCCCGCCTGCTTCGCCGCCGACGCCCCGGCGCCCTCTTCCTCGTGCCCTGGGCCCCCGGCCTCCCCGAGGCCCTCTGGGAGCGCCACGGGGGCGAGCCTCTCCGGCGGATCCAGGGGGAGTACCTGGACGTTCTGGGTCACGCCGACGCCGCAGCGGTGGCTTCCGGGACGGCCACGCTGGAGGCGGCCCTCCTGGGGGTCCCCGAGGTCATCGTCTACCGCGTCTCGGCCCTGACCTACCTTCTCGGCAGGACGCTGGTGCGCCTTCCCCGCGTGGGTCTGCCCAACGTGGTCCTGGGGCGGGACGCGGTGCCGGAGCTCTTGCAGGGGAAGTGCACCGCTCCCAATGTTGCGGAGGCTCTGGAAAACCTGCTGGCGGGAGGCGTTCGGGTCCGGGAGGAGGCGGAGCGGATCCGTCGAGAGGTGAGAAAAAAACTGGGCGAAGGCCTCGCCTCCGCCCGAGCCGCGGAAGTGCTGGAAGGGTTTCTGGGGGAGGTCAGACGGCCTTCTGGACCTTGCCGGCCTTGAGGCACTTGGCGCAGACGCGCAGGGTTTTGGTGGTCCCGCCGACGTTGGCCTTGACGGACTGCAGGTTGGGAAGCCAGCGGCGCTTGGTCAGGTTGTGGGCGTGGCTCACGTTGTTGCCCACGGAGGGCTTCTTTCCGCAGATTTCGCATACTCTCGCCATGGTGAAGCTCCTTCGCGAAAACCGAATCTTACCAAAAAAGGGTCGAAGGCGCAAGCACGTCTAAGGAGGCAGGTCCATGGACATTGGTGCGTGGGAACGGGGGTGGCGGCGGCTGGAGGAGGTGGACGGCGAATCGGGGACGAAGGCCGTGGATCGGCTCCGGGCCCTCTCCCCCGACCTGGCCCGGTACGTCGTGGAGTTCGCCTTCGGGGAAGTCTACTCCCGGCCGGGCCTGGACGGACGGCTGAGGGAGGCGGCGGCCCTGGGGGCCCTGACGGCCCTGGGGCACGCCCGGCCCCAGCTCAAGACCCACGTGGGGGCCGCCCTCCGGGCGGGGCTGACCCGCGAGGAGATCCTGGAGATTCTCCTCTTCCTCGCCCCCTTTGCGGGCTTTCCGGCGGCCCTCAACGCCACCTTCGCCGCCGCCGAGGTCTTCGCGGAGGCGGAGCGGGGGGAAGGCGCCCCCTGAGGGGGAAGGGGCGGCGGCGCCGGGCGGGGGTTGAAGAAGGGCCGCCCCTTCGGGGATAATACGACCCCAGGCGCTTGCGACGGCACTTGCATCGGGAGGTGGGCCATGGTCAAGGAAGTCCTCAGGGAAGTGGACGAGAAGCTCAAGGCCACCGTGGAGGCCACGCGCCACGAACTGGCCTCCATCCGGGCGGGGAAGGCCAGCCTGGCCATCCTCGAGCCGGTGAAGGTGGACTACTACGGAACCAAAACCCCCCTCAACCAGGTGGCCACCCTCTCGGTCCCCGAGCCGCGGCTCATCGTCATCCAGCCATGGGACCCCAAGCAGATTTCTATCATCGAGAAGGCCATCCTGGAGGCCAACCTGGGCATGACCCCCTCCAACGACGGCCGGGTCATCCGCCTGCCGGTCCCGCAGCTCACCGAGGAGCGCCGGAAGGAGCTCTGCAAAAAAGCCCGCGAGGTGGGAGAGAAGGGCAAGGTCGCCGTCCGCCACATCCGCCACGAGGGCCGGACGGCCTTGGAAAAGAAGGAGAAGGCCAAGGAGATCTCCGAGGACGACCGGGACAAGGGCTTCGAGGAGATCCAGAAGCTCCACGACCGCGCCGTGGAGGAGATCGCCAAGTCCGTCGCCAAGAAGGAGGCGGATATCCTGGAAGTCTAGGACGGCGGCGGGGGGCGGGTTCCCTCCGCCCTGGAAGGGTTTTCAGAGAGGGGGTGGGCGTGGCCGCGTCTCCGAGGGTGGCCGTGGGGGTGCTGGCCGGAGGCATGGGCGTCCGGGCGGGGGGCAACCTCCCCAAGACCTTCCGGGCGGTCCTGGGCAAGCCCCTCATCACCTACTGCCTCGAAGCCTTCGACCGCCTTCCGGAGGTTCAGGCCCTTCGGGTGGCGGTGCCCCCAGAGTACGGGCCCCTTCTGGAAGAAATCCTGGAACTGCACCCCATCCGCTCCTTCCGCGGTTGGGTGGCGGGCGGGGCCAGCCGCGCCCGCTCGGCCCTGGCGGTCCTGAGGGCCCTGGAGGCCGACGGCCCGGAGGTGGTCCTCCTCCACGACGCCGCGCGCCCCCTCTTCGAGGGGGAGGAGGTGCGGGCGCTGATCGCGGCCCTCCAGCGGAACGACGGGGCCATTCTGGCCGCCCGGAGCGTGGACACCCTGTGGAAGGTGGACGAGGAAGGACGGCTGGCGGAGCCCGCCGACCGCCGGAGCCTGGTCCGGGCCCTCACCCCCCAGGCCTTTCCCTACGTGCTCATCCGGGAAGCCTACGAGAAGGGGCTGGCCGAAGGCTTCGAGGGGACCGACGACGCCTCCTACGTGCGGGCCCTGGGGGGACGCGTGGCCTGGGTCCCCGGCACGAGCAAGAACCTGAAAGTCACCTTCGAGGAGGACTTCGCCCTCCTGGAGGCCCTGCTTCTCAAGGAGCGCCCATGAGAATCGGCCACGGATGGGACCTTCACCGCCTGGCGGCGGGGCGGCCCTTCCGCCTCGGCGGGCTCACCCTTCCCCACCCCCACGGCACCCAGGGCCACTCCGACGGGGACGCCCTCCTCCACGCCCTCATGGACGCCCTGTTGGGGGCCGCCGGGCTGGGGGACATCGGCCTGCTCTTCCCCGACACCGACCCCCGGTACCAGGGGGCCGACAGCGCCGCCCTGCTGGAGGAGGTCCTCCGGAGGGTCCACCGGGCGGGCTACCGGGTGGGGAACGCCGACGTCACCGTCATCCTGGAAAGGCCCAAGATCGGTCCCTACCGGGACACGCTGCGGCAGCGCATGGCCCAGCTCCTGGAGGTTCACCCCTCCCACGTCAACGTCAAGGCCAAGACCTCCGAGGGCCTCGGCGACGTCGGGAAGGGGGAGGCCGTGGCCTGCCACGCCGTCGTTCTCCTCGAAGAAGTCCCCCGGGAGGAATGATGACGCGAAACGGGCGGCCCGGAGGCCGCCCGTTCGGTTCCTCCCGCCCCGCCCCGAAGGGTCACCGGGCGACCTTGACCTCCAGGGCCACGACGGTGCCTTCCTCGAGAGCCTTTCCCGTGACGAAGACCCGCATCCCCACCTGGAGGTCGTTCGGGGAGAGGACGCGGCGGCCCTTGCGGATGAGGGTGAAGGGAGCCAGCCGGACGTTGGTGAGGGCGCCGTTCTTCTCCAGCGTGAAGCCGGTGACGGCGCCGCCTTCCCCCGTGGCGAGAGACGAAATGGTCCCGGTGGAGGCGAAGTCCACGGCGGCCACGTTGACCACCACCGCGGCGAAGATTCCGTCCCGGGCGATGCCGCCCACCCCCACCGTGGCCCCCTCCTGGAGGAGGAAGGGCTCGCCGGCCTCCGCCAGGGCCGCCCCCAGCTCCTCCACGTCGCCGGCGTTCTGCTGGCCGGGGGGAAGGCCCACCACGCGGGCCTGGCCCACGTGGACGGTTACGGCGTCGTCCAGGGTGAGGGTGAGGGGCTTTCCGGCGTCGTCCCGGGTGACGGCGGTGACGACGCCGTGCCAGAAGAAGTGGTTCCCCACGTAGCCGCCCACCCAGGCGAAGCCGCTCTCCCCGAGCACGGCGTGGCCGTGGAAGGGCACGCCGGGGGCGACGTCGGCCAGAGGGATTTCGGCAAGGGTTCCGTCGGGAAGGACCGTGGCGAAGGCCGCGCCGGAGGCCACGGGGAAGGTCAGGCCCTGGAGGGTGATGGAATCGGCGGAGACGGCCTCCACGTTCCCCGAGAGCCAGGCGGAGCTGGGGGGGGTCTGGGCGAGGGCCGCGCCGGCCAGCAGGAAGGCGGCGGCCAAAGTGGCGAAGGTCTTTCCGTTCATCTGCGTCCTCCTTGAGAAAGGGCCCCGCCCTCGGGGCTCGCCGGTGAAGACCGTGTGGGCGGGGAGGCGGTTTAGCCTCCGGAGGCCCTATCCGGGAATATAGGTTCCTTTGTGACCTCCGTCACTTTTTTTGAGGGGAGGCGGCTCCGGGGAAGCCCTTGTTCCCCGACGGAGCCCTGGGATAAGATGACCCAAACGAGGGGGATATGGACGAAAAAGCCACGGTGGTCCTCGCCGACGACGACCCCGACACCCTGAAGATTTTGGGCCAAGCCCTCACCGCCGCGGGCTACCGGGTCCTTTCGGCGCGGAACGGGGCCCAGGCCCTCGACCTCGTGGACCAGAACGAGGTGGACCTCCTGCTGACCGACCTCATCATGCCGGGGATGGACGGCATGGCCCTCACGCGGGAGGTGAAGCACCGCCATCCCGCCGTGGTGGTGATGCTCATCACCGCCTTCGCCTCCATCGAGACGGCGGTGGAGGCCATGCGCGCGGGGGCTTTCGACTACATCACCAAGCCGGTGATCCTCGACGAACTCCAGGTCAAGGTGGAGAAGGCGCTGGAGCAGTGCCGCATGCGCCAGGAGCTGGGCGACCTGAAGGACCGCCTCTCCCGGGCCCAGGCCCCCCCCAACCTCATCGGGGTGAGCCCACGCATGCGCCAGGTCTTTCAAATGGTGGGCCTGGTGGCGGGCCGGGACGTCCCGGTGGTCCTCACCGGGGAAAGCGGGACGGGGAAGGAGCTGGTGGCCCGGGCCATTCACTCCATGAGCCGGAGGGCCGGCCGCCTCTTCGTGCCCATCAACTGCGGCGCCGTTCCCGAAACCCTGCTGGAAAGCGAACTCTTCGGCTACGTCAAGGGGGCCTTCACGGGGGCCACCACCTCCAAGCGAGGGCTCTTCGAGGAGGCCGACGGCGGCACCCTCTTTCTGGACGAGGTGGGGGACGCCCCCCTCTCGATCCAGATGAAGCTTCTTCGGGCCGTGCAGGACGGGGAAGTTCGGCGCCTGGGGAGCACCCAGAGCGTCAAGACCGACGTGCGGGTTCTGGTGGCCACCAACAAGAACCTCCAGTCGGAGATCGCCGCCGGCCGGTTTCGGGAGGACCTCTACTACCGGCTCAACGTCGTGAACATCCACATGCCGCCATTGAGGGAGCGCCGGGAGGACATCCCCCTCCTCGTGGACCACTTCATCCGCCTGCACCGGGAGGCCATCAACCCCGCCGTGCGCGGCCTCACCCCCGAGGCCCAGAACAAGCTCCTCCGGCACGACTGGCCCGGGAACGTGCGGGAACTGGAGAACACGCTGAAACGCGCCCTGGTGCTCTGCCGGGGGGAGCGGATCGGCGCGGAGGACATCATCCAGGCCGGCGCCGAGGAGCCCCCCCCCGACCTTCTTGCCGGGGAAACCGCCGGCTACGCCGGGGCCCTCCAGCGCTTCCACCGGGTCTACTTCATGGAGCTCCTGGAGCGCCATCGGGGCAACGTGAAAAAAGCGGCGGAGGAGGCGGGCCTCTCCCGCAAGAGCGTCTACGACCATCTGAACCGGCTGGAAATCGATCCCGACGCCTTCCGGGGGCGGACATGAAGCCCGAAGCGGAACGGCTCCTCTTCGAGCACGACCTCGCCACGCCGCTGACGAACCTGCGGGGTGCCCACTACCTCCTCAAGATGTACCTGAAATCCCCGTCGCCGGAGGTGGCGGAAGCCCTGGCGATCCTGGAGTCCAACGTCCGGACGGTGGAGCGGATGACCGGCTGGTACTGGCGGATCCGGGAGCTCGCCGCGGCGCTGGAGGAGGCGGAACCCTGGCCCCTCGCCGACGCCGTTGCCTCCCTGCGCCGGACCGCCGAGGCGGAGGCCACGGGGCTCCTTCCCCCGGAGGGCGAGCCCGGAGGCCTCACGGGGGTCCCCCGGGTCCCCCTGGAGACGGGCCTTTTGGGGGCGGCCCTGACCCTTTCCGCGGCCGCGGGCCGTCCCCCGCGGTGGACCTTCGAGGAGGCCGAGGGAGAGGCCGCGGCGGTCTTCGCGGTGGAAGGGGATTCCGACCTGCTGGACCCCGGACGCCTCTTGCGCAAGGTCTACTGGCCGGGAGGCCGGCCGCTGAAGGCCTGGTTGGACCCCGGCCTCCCCTATCTGGCCGCCGTCCTGGAACCCTTCGGCGGCGGCCTGGAACTGGTCCACGGCCAGGGCCTCTGGAGGCTCCTGGCGCGAATCCCCCTGACCTTGCCATGAAGACGGTCCTGGTGGTGGAGGACGACGCCCACATCCGAAGGGTCTTGAGGACCCTCCTGGAGAACGAGGGCTACGCCGTGGCCGAGGCCGCCGACGGGGTGGAAGGCCTGGCCCGGGCGCTGGAGGCCCCCCCCGCCTGCCTCCTCACCGACACCATGATGCCCCGCATGGACGGCCTCACGCTCCTCCAGCACCTCCGGGCCCAAAAGATGCCCGTCCCCGCCTTCCTCGTCTCCGCCGCCTCCTCCCTTCCCTCCGCCGAGGAGCTGGAGGCCCTCGGCGTGTTGCGCGTCTTCGCCAAGCCCTTCGATTTCGACGCCCTCCTGGCGGCCGTCCGCGGGGTCTGCGGCGCACCCTGAGCCCCCGGCTCTCCCGGCCGGAAAAGGAAGGGAGGGGGCCGCCCCGCCGGCCCGGCGCCGTCCTTTCCCCGGCTCAGCGGGGGACGTCCCGGAGGGCCTGGAGGGAGAGGCCCACCTGGGGAAGGAGGCGGTAGAAGAGGTCCACCGGAAAGCCGACGACGTTGTGAAAGGAGCCTTCCACGGAGGCGAGGAAGGCCGCCCCCAGGCCCTGCGCGGCGTATGCCCCGGCCTTGTCCCCGGGCTCGCCGGTGGCGACGTACCAGGCGATCTCCGCCTCGGAGAGGGGGTGGAAGGTGACGCGGCTGCGGGAGAGACCCAGAGCGGCGGGAAGGGGCGGGCGCAGGAGGCAGAGGCCGGTGAGGACGGTGTGGCTCCTCCCCTGGAGGCGGCGGAGCATGTCCCGGGCTTCCGCGTCGTCCCGGGGTTGGCCCAGGGCCTCGCCGTCGAGGACCACCAGGGTGTCGGCCCCGATGACCAGCGCGCCGGGCGGCGCCTCTTTGAGGACCGATCGGGCCTTCTCCGAGGCCAGCCGGCCCACCGTCTCCTCGGGGGTCTCTCCGGGGAGGGCCTCTTCGCGGATTCCCGAGGGCAGGACGCGGTGGCGCACGCCCAGCATGTCCAGAAGGTCCCTCCGGCGGGGGCTCCGGGAGGCGAGGACGACCTCGGTCACTTGGAGAACCGCACCACGAGGAAGATGCCGAGGAGGAGCCCCAGCAGCGTCAGGGGGTTCACCGAGAGGGTGATGCCGAAGACCACCTGGAGGACGGAGAGGTCGAGGTGGAGGGGCTCCTTGACGCCGATGGAAACGCCCTTGAAGAAGATCTCGTGCAAGGCTCCGGAGGGAAGGAGGATCCCCACCACCTGGCCCAGGATGGTCCCGATGACGGCACCGAGGAGGAGGACCAGGACGGCCCCGAACCAGCCCAGTTTCACTGGAGCATCCCCTTGGGGGGCTGGACCGGCTCCGCCGAGGGGACGGGGCCGAAAGCCGCCTCGTAGCGCTCGAGGTTCTCCGCCAGGGTCCGCACGATCTGCTTGAGCGCGATGGGGTTGGTGAGGAGGCGGGCCTGGATCTTCACCTCCGGCTTGCCCGGAACGATGCGGCCGAAATCCATGACGAACTCGGCCTGGTTGTGCAAGACCGAGAGGAAGTTCACGTAGGTTCCCTCGGCGGTCTTCTCGTCCACCTGAATGCGGAGCTCAAAGGGCGGGGTCTTCTTCTTCTCGTCCACGGGGATCCTCCACGGGGGCCGATTGTACGGCTTCCGCACCGCCCTCGTCAACGAGCCCCAGCAGGGCGGCGGGGCTTCCGGGGCGGGTCATGGCGACGGTGCAGAGGGCCGCCCCCCGGGCGAGAAGGAGCTCCAGGCGGTCGCCGGGGGAGAGGGCGGCGGCGTCGGAGACCGGCTTTCCCTTGGAATCCAGGGCCGCGGCGTACCCGCGCCCCAGGACCTTCAGAGGGCTCAGGGCGTCGAGGAGGCGGAAGGCCGCGGCCAGCCGGCCTTCTTCCCGTTCCAGACGGCGTGGAAGGGCCCGCCGGAGCCGCTCCCGGTTCGCCCGCAGCCGGTCGGCGAGCCCCTCCAGCCAGCGCCGGACGGCGTCGGGGGCGATGGCTTTGAAGGCCACGGAAAGCCGCCGCTCCTCCCCCCGCAACCTCTCCAGGATCGCGCGCTTGAGGCGTTCCTCGCAGAAGTCGCGCCTCTGCTCCGCCCGCTCCAGTCTGCCGACCAGAAGGGTTCCCAAACGCTCCGGCCGGCAGGCCTCCACCCTTCCGGCCAGGGAACGCAGGCGGGCCAGCAGAAGCCCCGGAATCCGGCGCCGGGCCTCGGCGGTTCGGAGGCGGGCCTCCTCCAGACGGGCGGTGAGCAGCTCCGCCGCCGCCGAGGGGGTGGGAGCGCGCAGGTCCGCCGTGAGGTCGCACAGGACCGTGTCCACCTCGTGGCCCACCGCCGAGACCACCGGGACGGGGAAGGCCGCCACGTCGCGGGCCAGGGCCTCGTCGTTGAAGCCCCAGAGGTCCTCCAGGGAACCGCCGCCCCGGGTGAGCAGGACCACGTCCACGCCCGGAACCGCCTTCAGGCGGGCCAGGGCCCGGCGAAGGGACTCGGCGGAGGAGGCCCCCTGGACCAGGGCGGGCGAGACCACCACGTCGAAGAGGGCGCCCCGGCGCTTCAGGATGGAAAGGACGTCCCGGAGGGCCGCCCCCTCCAGCGAGGTGACGACGCCCACCCGCCGCGGGAAGGGGGGGAGGGGCCTCTTGCGCGCCGGATCGGTGAGGCCTTCGGCCATCAACCGTCTCTTGGCCTGCTCGAGGGCCATCTGGAGGGCCCCCAGGCCGAAGGGTTCCAGGAAGGTGGCGTAGAGCTGGAGGTCCCCCGATCCCTCGAAGACGGAGAGTTTTCCTCGGGCCAGGATCACCGCCCCGTTCGCCGGGAGGAAAGCAAGCCGCTGGGCGTGGGTGCGGAAGAGGACCACCTTGAGGACGGCCCGTTGGTCCTTCAGGGAGAAGTAGCAGTGGCCCGAGGCGGCCCTCCGGAACCCCGAGACCTCCCCCTCCACCCACACGTCGGGAAAGGCCGCCTCGAGCTCCGAGGCCAGGAGGCCCACCAGCTCCCCCACGGCGAAGATGCGGCGTCCTTCCAGTTCCCGCGGCATGGCGCCATTCTACCCCGGCGCGGCGGAGGGGAGGCGGTTCGGAGCTCAGAACCTACCGCCGCCTCCGGGGTCCCCGGTTCCGGCGGGGCGGTGCCGAGGAGGGGCGGGGACGGTCCTGCCGGGGGGCGGGGGCCTCTTCCCCGGGAAGGGCCGGCGCGGCGGGGGCGTGGAGGCTCTTCTGGTAGTAGTCGTCCAGGAGCATGGCCACGAGGTCCGCCTCGTCGGCCTCCTGTTCGAGGCTGCGAACCAGGGGCAGGAAGCGGCGGAGCCGCTCCCGGCGGATGTTGTCCAGGTTCCGGAACTCCGCCTCCAGGAGGGCCGTGACCCGCTGGGCCACCAGCGCCTCCACCTCCTCGTCGGTGGGGAGGGGCCGCTCCTCCAGCGGCAGGCCGTAGGCCTTGGCGATCTCCTTCAGGCGGATCTCCTCCATGCCGGAGACGAGGGTGATGGCCACCCCCACGGCGCCGGCCCTTCCCGTCCGTCCCGCGCGGTGGATGTACGATTCGGGGTCCTCCCCCGGCTCGTACTGGAAGACGTGGGAGAGGGCGGGGACGTCGATGCCCCGGGCGGCCACGTCGGTGGCCACGAGGAAGCGGAGGGTTCCCCGGCGAAGCTTGTCCATCACCCGCTCCCTCGCCGCCTGGGAGAGGTCGGAGGAGAGGGCGTCGGCGTCGAAGCCGAAGCGCTTGAGGACGGTGGTGACGTAGGCCACGTTCTCCCGGGTGTTGCAAAAGACGATGGCCGAATGGGGGTTCTCCACCTCCAGGATCTTCACCAGGGAACGGTCCTTGCGCATGGGCGGGCAGACGAAGAAGAGGTGGGCCGTCTCCGCCACGTGGACGTGGTCCCGGCTGAGGCTCAGGAACCCCGGCTGGTCCAGGAACTCCTCCGCCAGGCGGAGGACGAAGGGGGGGAAGGTGGCCGAGAACATGGAGCCGTGGACCTTCCGCTTCGGGAGGTGGGACTGGATGCGCCGCATGTCCGGGTAGAAGCCCATGGAGAGCATCCGGTCGGCCTCGTCGAAGACCAAAGCCCTCAGTTCGTAAAGGCTCAACGTGCCCTTGAGGAGGTGGTCCAGGATCCGCCCCGGCGTCCCCACCACCAGGTGGGCCCCCTTCTTGAATCCCTCGATCTGCGGGCCGTAGGCCGCGCCCCCGTACACTGGAACCACGTTGAGGCCCGTTCCTTCGAAAAGGATGGCGGCCGCGTCGGAGACCTGGAGGGCCAGCTCCCGGGTGGGCGCCAGCACCAGGGCTTGGCAGGCGGCGAGGGCGGGATCGAGGCGCAGGAGCAGGGGCAGGAGGTAGGCCCCGGTCTTCCCGCTTCCCGTGCGGGACTGGACCATGAGGTCCCGGCCCGCCAGCAGGTAGGGGATGGCCTTGGCCTGGACCGGCATGAGCGAGCTCCAGCCCGCCCGGCCGGCGGCCCGGCGCACGGGCTCGGGAAGCTGGTCCAGCGTCACTTCGGGGAGGGCGTCGGCCGGTTCGGCGAGGGCATCGCCGGGAGGGGTCGTGGGTTCATCCATGGGGATCCTCGTGAGGTGAAGGGGGTTCCACGGGCGGGGCCGCGGCGGGCTCGCCGGCCTCCCCGGGAAGGGGTTCGAAGGGAGCGGCCGTCTGCGCGGGAGCGGTTTGCACCGGAGCCGGGGCGGGGGACGTCTCCTCGGGCAGGAAGCGCCACTCGGGCCCGAATTGCGCCAAGAAGTAGAGGCTGTAGGCGCGGGTGAAGACGATGAGCGGCAGAAAGGCCACGGAGGAGAGGTAGGGCAGGCCCGCGATGCAGCACGTCAGGCACGTTCCGAGGAGGACGAGGACTCCCGCCGCGAGCGCGATGACGATGCGGGCCAGGACGTACAGCAGCAGGGCCCCTTCGTGCCCGGCCAGCATCTCGTCCCGGAAGAGGCGGAGGGCGGCCAGAGGAGAAAGCCCCCGGCGGTACACGAGGGGAACGACGAAGTCCTCCACCACCAGGCGGAGAAGCCCCAGGACCACGGCGAGGACGAGCAGGAGGAACAGGCCCAGGCAGAGGGCCACGACGGAGCGCGGGCCGAGGCGGTGGCCGCGGAGGTCCGGGTAGGCGAGGAGCAGGCCACAAGCCGCCACCGAAAGGCTCACGGCCAGCGCGGCGAACCCCACCCCCACCCGGAAGAGAAAGAGGGCGTTGCCCGGCGCCTGGAAACGCCTCCAGGGGTCGGCCACCTCGGCCCGACCCTTGACGAGGTTGTCCAGGAACATGAATTTGCCCCGGCTCGAAAGCCAAGTGAAGAGGAGGCCGAGGGCGAGGGCCAGCAGGAGGATCGCCGCGCCCGCCGCCAGCACCAGCGCCAGGTGGTGCCGAATCCAGCCCGAGAGGATTTCCGAGGCGCCATCCCCGGCGCGGGACCGGTCTCCGCCCCCCAGGCCAGGGTTGAAGCCCCCTCCCTGCCCCAGGGAGGCCAGGAAGGCCGTGAAGCCCAAGGCGAACCACTTGGCCAAGTCGAACCGTTCGAAGAGAAGGCCCCGGGTGAACCTCAAGGCGGGGTCCACCGGCGCGATCACCGATAGATTCTGGGAATCGGCCATCTCGTAAGGTCCTTCCCGCCGCTCCTCGAAGCCGGCCTTGGAAATTTAGTGTACCACCGAGTGGGTGAGGGCGCGCGCGGGAAGGAGGTTCGGGGCCGGGGCGCCGCGGGAGGCTACTCCTCCGGCGCCTCCCTCCGGGCCCGCTTCCGGCGGGAGCGGAGCCGCTTTTCCTCGAGGCGCCTCTCCTTCGCCGCCGCCGTGGGCCGTGTGGGGACGCGAGGTGGGGGAACCTCCGCCGCCCGCCTCAGGAGGGCGAGGAGGCGCTCCATGGCGTCCTTCCGGTTCCGCTCCCGGGTTCGGAAGCGGTGGGCCGAGAGGACCAGAAGCCCCGAGGGGGACAGGCGGCGCCCCGCCACGGCGGCGAGCCGCTCCTTGAGCCAGCCGGGGAGCGAGGGGGAGCGGGCCACGTCCAGCCTCAGCTCCACCGCCGTCGAAACCTTGTTCACGTTCTGGCCGCCGGGCCCGGGGGAGCGGACGAAGGCCTCCTCGATCTCCCCCTCGTCGAAGCAGACCCCCTCGCAAAGGATGATCATGGCCCCCCCCCTTCGAAGAGCAGGGCCTGCATGCCGTGGACCAGAAGGGGGATGGCCAGGAAGGCCACGAGGTCCAGCAGGAGGCCTGCCTTGGCCATGTCCAGGATGCGCACCTCGCCCGAGCCGTACACGATGGCGTTGGGAGGGGTGGAGACGGGAAGCATGAAGGCCATGGAGCAGCCCAGGGCGCAGCAGACGGCCGGTTCCAGGGGGGCAACGCCAACGGCCTTGGCCGCGGCGATGGCCAGGGGAACGAGGACCGTGGCCGCCGCGGTGTTGGAGGCGGCCTCGGTGACGAGGATGGCGGCGCCGGTGAACAGGAAAGCCAGGGCCAGCGGGGATTTCGCGCCAAAGTAGCCCACCAGCCCTCCGCCGAGGGCCTCCGCCAGCCCGGAACGGAAGAGGGCCGACCCCAAGGAAAGCCCCCCGCCGAACAACAGCAGGGTCCCCCAGTCGATGCGGGCGGCTTGGCCCCAGGTGAGGGTGAAGGTCCGTCGTCGGGGGTCCACGGGGAGCACGAACAGAAGCGCCGCCGCCAGGAGGGCCACCACCCCTTCGGGCAGGGAGGCTTTGAGAAGGCGGGGGAGCGCCGCCTCGGCGCCCGCCGCCAGTTCCGAGACGCCTGGCAGGATCCAGAAGAAAACGGCGAAGCCGAAGGCGAAGAGGACGTTTCTCTCGCCGCGGGAGAGGGGGGCCAAGGCCCTTCGCTCCAGGAGGAGATTTTCGCGGAGGGCGGCGAAAGAGAGGGACGGTGGGGGAAAGAGCAGGCGCAAGGTGAAGAAGAGAGCCCCTCCCAAAAGGAGAAGAACGGGAAAGACCAGAGCCATCCACTGAAAAAAGGAGAGGGAGACGCCCCCGACCTTGTCCAGAAAGCCGAGGGCGATGAGGTTGGGAGGGGTCCCCACGGGAGTTCCAATGCCTCCCGTCGAAGAGGCGAAGGCGCAGGCCAGCAGGAGGCCCGTGCCGTAGGGGAGTCTCCCCCGGGACGGGAAGTCCTCCCCCTCGGAACGCCGGAGAGTCGCCAGCACGCCCACGGCGATGGGGTACAGCATGGCGGTGGTGGCGCTGTTGGAGAGCCACATGGAGAGCGTGGCGGCCAAAAGGCAGAAGCCTCCCAACAGGCGGACGGGGGAAGCGCCCACCGTCCCGGAGGAGAGGAGCAGGAGGGCCAGCCGGCGGTCGAGGCCGTGGACCGTCATGGCTTCGGCCAGGAGAAAACTGCCCAAAAAGAGGAAGATCACCGGGTCTCCGAAGGGCGCCAGGGCCTCCCCGGCGGGCACGATTCGGAGAAGGACCAGAAGGGCGGGGGCCAGAAGGGCCGTCACGGGGATGGGTACGGCCTCGGTGATCCACCAGAGGAGGATCCAGGCGGCCACGGCGGGAAGGCGGGCCGCCGCCCCCTCGCCCCACGGCGGAACGAGCAAAAGGACGACGAACGAGGCCGGTCCGGCGAAAAGGCCGAAGAGTCGCCTTCGCGCTTCGAAACGCTCCTCCGCGGGTGAAAGTCTCTCCCGGATTTCCGACAGGTCCCCGTACCGGACGCCGCCCCCCGCTCCCATCTTCCTCGCTCCAGCGGTCAGCCTACCTCCCTTTCTCTCCAGGGGCCAGGGGTGGGGCGGCGTCGCCTCCGGAGGGACGGGTTCCGCAGAAGGCCCAGGAAAGAGGCGGGGCGGTGGATTGCGGCCCGCCGCCGATCAGCGGGTGTAGAGGACCGTGGTCTCCCCGCCGTCGGGGTTTTGGACCCGGATCTCCACCGGCGTTCCCTTGGGGAACAGCGCCTTCAGGGAAGCCCCTTTCTTCAGCAGGAGCTCCGTGGCGCTCTTTCGCTTGACCCGCGTCGGATCGGCGGTGGTGCCCCAGAGGCTTCCCCCGATCTTCACCGAGAGCCCGTCCTGAAAGTTGGAACCCAACAGCCGCAGGCGGAAGGGGGCGGGAACCTTCACCACGCTGGTCACCACCGGCGGCGGGAGAGTGGTGAAGGACCACTCGGGGCAGCCGGAGGCGTCCCCGCAGGCGTTCTTGGGCA
>JBBILR010000011.1:63139-87954 GCA_037444825.1 Acidobacteriota bacterium
GACGTTAGCCGCGAAGGGCGGGGGGCTCGCCGGGCCGAAGAAGAGGTCGTAGGAGGCGGCTCCGGAGACGGCGGCCCACGAGAGGGTGGGGGAGACGGGGACGCCCGAAGTTCCGTCGGCGGGGGAGGGTCCCGAGGCGCACGGGGGGAGGGGGCAGGAGGTGGTGAAGGACCACTCGGGGCAGCCGGAGGCGTCCCCGCAGGCGTTCTTGGGCACCACCTTCCAGTGGTAGGTGGTCCCCGCCGACAGCCCGGAGAGGGGGTAGGAGGTGGCCGTGACGTTAGCCGCGAAGGGCGGGGGGCTCGCCGGGCCGAAGAAGAGGTCGTAGGAGACCGCTCCGGAAACAACCGCCCAGCCCAGCGTCAGCGAGGTGGGGAGGCCCGTGGCGCCGTCGGGAGGGACGGGGCCCACGGCGCAGGAGGGGACGGTGCAGCCGGCGACGGTCACCTGGTCGGAGGCGGGGCTGGCGTCGGTCTGGCCGATGGCGTCCACGGAGCGGGCTTCGAAGGTGTGGGTGCCCGGGGAGACGGTGGCGGTGAAGGTGAAGGCTTCGCTGGCGCTGTCGAAGGAGCCGTCCTGAGCGGTGGCCGACTGCCACGCCCCTCCGTCCACCCTCCACTGGACGTCGGCCAGGGGGACGACGTTGATGTCGCAAAGGAGGTTGTAGACGTTCTGGTTCGGACGCGTCAACGCCTGGGCGCTTCCGGTGTAGGTCAGGGTCGTGTTTCCGGTGGGGTCGGGCGTGTAGGGGGTGAGCGAGGTCTCCGGGGCGACGTCCACGGGGTCGGGGATGCCGTCCACGTCCGCGTCTCCCCACCCGATCTGCCCGGCGGTGTAGGGGCACACCCCGACCTGCCTCGCCGCCTCGTTCATGATGCAGTTCACGTCGATCAGGCAGGAGGCGTGGCAGTTCTGGTTTTGGGTGCTCACGTACCCGCTGGTTTGGGTGCAGGTGCAGCCCGAGCTGGTGTACTCGTCCAGGGCGTAGAAGATGTGGCTCGACTCGTGGCGGGTGACCATGTTCATGTTGCCGATGCCCCACCCGTCGTCGTCGAAGGTCTGAACCTGCACGGGCCCGCCCAGGTAGGCGTAGGCGAAGGAGCCGTCGGAAAAGAGTCCGTCCGCGTCGTTGACGCTGTTGGCGACGAAGATCGTGAAGGCCCAGTCGGTGCCGTCGGCCGCCCGCTGGTCCCCGTTGAAGTGCCTTCCCTTGCCGAAAAGGCCCGAGTCGGAGCCGTAGCCGAACTTGTCGAAGATCTCGTTGATCCACAGGGGGTTGGCGCTGGTCGGCCCGGGGTTGTTGATGGGTTCGTACTGGGTCTGGGCCCGGCTGTCCGTGCGGCCGTAGTAGAAGTGGTAGGTCCACGTCGGCTGGAGGGAGGGGGGAAGGGAAAAGCCCGCGTAGTAGGTGGACAGGTCGTTGAGGCCCTGGACGATCTCCGCGGCCACGCTGGATTCGAGCCCCGAGGTCCAGTCCTCGGTGCTCGGGTCCAGGGACCCGTCGCTCTCCGGCAGGATCACCGAGACCGTGGCGGCCCCCAGCATGTATTCGGAGTTGGAAAGGTAGAGGTCCCCCGCGGAGCAGGTGCGTGCGGGCGGCGGGAACTCCTCGGGAAGGAGGGCGTCGTCCAGGAGCGGGCGGGAAGGAGGGGGCCCGGGAGGCAAGGAGGCCTCCTCCAGGCCGGAGAGGACCAGGTGGGCCTTCAGGAGCAGGCTTCCCTCCGGGGACGCCAGAAGGCGGGCGCGCACGGCGTCGTCGGGGAGCCCCACCGAGAAGTGGGTGTGGGGAGGCAGGACCAGGTCCAGCCGGTCCCAGTCGGGAACCTCTTCCGGAAACCAGAGGCCGCCTCGGGGTGGGAAGGCGTGCCTCAGGAGGATGCCGGCCTGGGCCAGTTCCAGGCGCCAACCGATGAAGTCCTGTCCGGAGGGGCATTCGAGCAAAACGGGCCTCTCCGGGGGAAGCGGGGAGGAGCCGGAAAGGGCCGGAAGGACCACAGAAGACAAAAGCAACACGAGGAGGAATCTTTTCACGTTCACGGCGCCCTCCCTTCAAGGGTAATTCGATATAGTATAAATCCCGGAAAAGTGCGGCGCCACCTGGACCTTGCACGCCGGGCCCAAAGGACTTAGCGTTCCTTCCGCAGGGAGGCTCTGATGACGCCGGAAAGGCCCCCTCTTCTCCCACCCATGGAGACGCTGAAGAGCAAGGGCTTCACGCTCCGCGGCGCCCTCTCCTTCGCCGAAGGCCGCTTCGGCCCCGCCTCCCGGGAGCGCATCCTGGAGGAGGCTCCCCCCGTCCTGCGGGAGGTCCTGGGGGCCCCGCTCCTCGCCTCCGCCTGGTACCCCTTCGCCGCCCAGGTGGCCCTCTACGAGACCATCGACCGGCTCTTCGGCCGGGGAGACCTCGCCCTGTGCCGGGAGTGCGGCCGCTTCACCGCCGAGGCGGAGGCCACCGCCCTCCACAAGCTCATCCTCCGGTTCGCCTCCCTGGAGGCTTGGCTCAAGGCGGCGGGGGCCATGTGGGGCCAGTACTACAGCGCCGGGCGTCTCCGGAGCGAAGGCTTTTCCGACCGGGGCGGCCGGATTCTCGTTTCCGAATTCAACCCCATTTCCCGAGCCTTCTGCGAGGACTTTTCGGGGTGGCTCGAGAGGACCGCCGAGCTCTCGGGGAAGAAGGGCGTGAGGGTTTTCCACGAGGCTTGCCTCCTGGAAGGCCACCCCGCCTGCGTCTTTCGGGCCGCCTTCCAGGAATGAGGGTGCGCCTTTGGGGCCAAGGGAGGGAGCGATGGGAGGCAGGAAGGTTGCGGCGGTCTGCGTGGGAGGCCTTCTCGCGGCGGCGGTGGCCGCGGGGGAGCCCGGCCCCCTTCTGGAAAAGCGGCCGTACGCCATCGCCGTCCACGGCGGGGCCGGGGTGATCCGAAAGGGCGCCCTCCCCGCCGAAAAGGAGGCGGCGGTGCGGAAGGCTCTGGAAGCCGCCGTTCTGAAAGGCAAGGAGATCCTGGAGCGGGGCGGCTCCTCCCTGGACGCGGTGGAGGCCGCCGTGAGGCTCCTCGAAGACGCCCCCGAGTTCAACGCGGGCAGAGGCTCGGTCTTCACCTCCGACGGGGGGCACGAAATGGACGCCGCCGTCATGGACGGAGCCTCCCTCCGGGCGGGGGCGGTGGCGGGGGTCCGGCGGGTGAAGAACCCCGTGGCCCTGGCCCGCCTCGTGCTGGAGAAATCCCCCCACGTCCTGCTGTCCGGCCCCGGTGCGGACCTCTTCGCGAAGGAGTCGGGGTTGGAGATGGCCCCGCCCTCTTACTTCCACACCGAGGAGCGGTGGCGGGACCTCCTGCGCGCCAAGGCGAAGGCGGGGGAGAAGGCTCCCCCCTCGCCGCCGGAGGCCCCGGAGCCCCACGGCACCGTCGGCGCCGTGGCCCTGGACCTCCGCGGCCACCTGGCCGCCGCCACCTCCACCGGCGGGATGACCAACAAGAGGCCCGGGCGCATCGGCGACTCGCCGGTGATCGGCGCGGGGACCTACGCCGACGACCGCACCTGCGCCGTCTCCTGCACCGGCTGGGGGGAGTTCTTCCTTCGCGCCGTGGCGGCCCACGACGTGGCCGCCCGGATGGCCTACGGCAAGGAGCCGCTGGAGAAGGCCGCCGAGGAGGTCCTCACCCGCATCGCCGGCATGGGCGGGGACGGGGGGCTCATCGCCGTGGACGGCCGTGGAAACCTCTGCCTGAAGTTCAACACCGAGGGGATGTACCGGGCGTGGCTGACTCCGGAGGGGAAGGTGGAGGTCCGCATGTACGGCGATACCGAGCCGCCCCCGGCGCCGTCCCCCCGTTGAAGGCCCCTCCATCCGCTGGTATGCTCCCTTCGTCGGGGCGTGGCGCAGTCTGGTAGCGCATCTGCTTTGGGAGCAGAGAGTCGGAGGTTCAAATCCTCTCGCCCCGACCACCCCGCGGGGCTTTCGGGAGCGCGCATGGCCAAATGGGAAGCCGAAGACGAGGAGAAGCCCGCCCGGGAGCCGGGGGAGGCCTGCGACCTGTGCGGGCGCAAGGGCTTTTGGGTGCACCTCAGCAAGTGCCCCATGTGCCACAAGTTCGTGTGCGACGAGTGCCGCCACCAGCACGGCGGAAAGGACTTCTGCAGCCGGCACTGCGCCAACGAGTTCTTCTGGGGAGGCGAAGATGGCGAAATCGACGACCTATGACGTCCGCCTGGAGCTGGTCCACCGCCCCCGGAGGCTCCGGGAGAACCCCATCCTCCGCTCCATGGTGGAAGAGACCCGCCTCTCCCCCAAAGACTTCGTCTACCCCATGTTCCTTTGCGAAGGGCGGAAGGTCCGGGTGGAGGTCCCCTCCATGCCGGGGATCCACCGCCAGTCGGTGGACGAGGCCCTCAAGGAGATGGAAGAAACGCTGGCGCTGGGCGTCCGGGCGGTGATCCTCTTCGGCATCCCCGCGAAAAAGGACCCCCTGGGACGAGAGGCCTACGCCCCCCAGGGCATCATCCAGAAGGGGGTCCGGGCCGCCAAGAGGGCCTTCGGCTCGGACCTTCTCGTCATCACCGACGTCTGCCTCTGCGAGTACACCGACCACGGCCACTGCGCCCCGGTGTCCGAGGGCAGGATTCTCAACGACCCCGGCGTGGCCATCCACTGCAAGACCGCCCTCTCCCACGCCGAGGCCGGCGCCGACGTGGTGGCCCCCTCGGACATGATGGACGGACGGGTGGGGGCCATAAGGGCCTCGCTGGACGACGCCGGCTTCGAACGCGTCCCCATCCTGGCCTACTCGGCCAAGTACGCCTCCGCCTTCTACGGCCCCTTCCGGGACGCCGCCGACTCGGCCCCCCAGTTCGGCGACCGCCGCTCCTACCAGATGGCCCCCCCCAACGCCGAGGAGGCCCTCCGGGAGGTGGCCCTGGACATCGAGGAGGGGGCGGACATCGTCATGGTGAAACCGGCCCTTCCTTACCTCGACGTGATCCGCCGGGTCAAGGAGACCTTCCAGGTTCCGGTGGCGGCCTACAACGTGAGCGGCGAGTACGCCATGGTCAAGGCCGCCGCACGCCTCGGCTGGCTGGACCACGACCGGGCCATGATGGAGTCCCTCACGGCCATCAAGCGGGCGGGGGCCTCCATCCTCCTCACCTACTTCGCCAAGGAGGCCGCGCGGCTCCTCAGGGGTCAGGAAGTCTAGGCCCGGCGGGGGGAGTACTTCTCCGTGGGAGGAAAGGGGCGCCGCTCGGGAAGGCCCGAGCAGACGGCGAACTTTCCGCAGTCGGGGCGGACCACCAGGCGGTCGGCGAGAACCTGCCGCAGCGCCACGTAGAGCCCCATCCGAAGGTCCTCCTGGAGGGCTGGAGGGAAGTGGCCCTCCACCACCGAGAAGGCCGCCTCCACGAGATGCGCGAGGAGCTCTCCTTCCGTGGTGTTGTCCTTCAGCTGAATCCTCATCCCCAGTCTCCCCTTCCGGTCCGTCCCCGAGGGTCCCCCCCCCCGCGGCTCCATTCCGGTGGCCCCAATGTAAGGCGAAAAGGGGCCAACTTCCTCACTTCAGCGGAGGTCAGCCGACCCCAAACGGCATTTGCCCCAAGATGGGGTGAAATGCCCCAGTGCTGGCGACGCCTCCGTTTTCGCGAGGCGGGCCCCCGCGGCGTCCGCTCCCTGCTACAATGGGCTCGGCGAAGGGGCCGCCGGCTAGAAGGAGGGGGCGTGTTCGTCACCCTGGAGGGGATCGAAGGCTGCGGCAAGAGCACCCAAGCGGCGCTCCTGGCGGACGCCTGGCGGCGGCGCGGGCGCAAGATCCTGCTCACCCGCGAGCCGGGGGGGTCTCCGCTGGGGGAACAGATGCGGGCCCTCCTGCTCTCCAAGACCCACACGCCCTCACCCCGCTGCGAACTCTTTCTGTACCTCGCCGAGCGGGCGGAGCACGTGGCGAAGGTGATCGCCCCCGCCCTGGCCCGGGGGGAAGTGGTCCTCTGCGACCGGTACGGGGACGCCACCCGGGCCTACCAGGCCTTCGGCCGGGGCCTCCCCCGCGACCTGGTGGAGACCCTGCACGCCGCCGCCACCTCTGGCCTGGAGCCCGACCTCACCCTCTACCTCCGCATCGGCCTCGAGGAGGGCCTTTCGAGGGCGCGGGCCCGGAACCGGCGGGAGGCCCGCGGGGACGAGGGGCGCTTCGAGGAAGAGTCCCTCGACTTTCACCGGCGGGTTCTGGAAGGGTACGAACGGCTCGCCGTGGAAGCCCCGAGCCGCATCGTCCCGGTGGACGGCTCGGGGACGGTGGAGGAGGTCCACGGCCGGATCCTGCGCCTTCTGGAGGCCCGCGGTGTTCTTTGAGCGCCTCCGTCGGCGGGGAGAGTACGGCGCCGTGCGGCTTCTCGAGGCCCTCACCCGGGACTGGGAGCCGGCCCGGCGGGAGTCTTTCGGGCGATCCCTGGGGAAGATCGCCTTCGCCGTGGACCGCCGCCACCGGAGCGTGGCCTTGGAAAACCTGAGGGCGGCCTTTCCCGAGTGGCCTCCCCAGAGGGTGCGGGAGACGGCCCTCGGCGCCTTCGCCCACTTGGGCAGGCTCCTCATGGAGATCTTGGAGGCCCCGCCGGCGCCCGAGGCCCTTCTTCGCCGCACCCGCCTCGAAGGGTGGCCCCACCTCGAGGCCGCCGCCCGGTCGAAGCGGGGGTACTTCCTGGTCTCCGCCCACTTCGGCAACTGGGAGCGGGTGGCCTGGCTCCAGGCGGCCCTCGGGTTCCCCCTCTGGATGATCACCCGCCCCCTGGACAATCCTTGGCTGGAAACCTTCCTCGCGGAGCGGCGGGAATCCACCGGGAACCGGGTCATCCACAAACGCCGGGCCGTCCGGGAGATGGTCAAGGGACTCCGGGAGGGGAGGGGCGTCGCGCTGGTCATCGACCAGAACTTCGGCGAACCGGGGGGGGTCTTCGCCCCCTTTTTCGGCCGCCCCGCGGCCACCACGCCGGTCCTTGGATCCCTGGCCCGGCGTCTCGGCGCCGTCGTCCTTCCGGTCTTCGCCTACCCCGAGCCCCGCGGCGCCTACCGCGTGGTGTACGGCCCCCCCGTGGAGGTCCCCAGGACCGCCGACCCGGAGGCGGACGCCCTCCAAGTCACCCGGGAGGCCACCGCTTGCATCGAGGCCGCGGTCCGCGCCTGCCCCACCGCCTGGTTCTGGATGCACCGGCGCTGGCGGACGCAGCCTTCCTGAACTGCCCCTTCCCCGTGGATTCCCCCCGCGCCTTGCCAGCCGAGGCCCCGGGATGGGAAACTCATTCCCCGGCCTCGAAGGAAAGCCAGGAGGATCGTTCCGCCGCGGAAGCCGGTGAAGGGCAGGTGCGATGAGAACCCTCCAACCGTCCAGGGTGATTCCCGGGGCTCTGATGGTTCTTTTCCTGGCCCCGCTCACGGGGTGCTTCACGTGGCAGGTTCAGGAGAGTTCCTTCTTTCACCCCATGCCCACTGAGGCCGCCGCGGACCGCGTGGAGATCCGGAGGGACGACGGGACCCTTCTCGTGGGCCGCTTCGTCGAACACCCGCGGGCCCGCGCGACCCTGGTGTACTTCGGCGGCAACCGGGAGTGCGTGGCGCGGAGCGGGGAGACCCTGGAAAAGCTCTCCGGCTTCGGACTGAACGTCCTCATGGTGGACTACCGGGGGTACGGCGCCAGCGAGGGCTCCCCCTCCCTGGAGACCTTCTTCGAGGACGCCTTAGCCGTGCTCCGCCACGCCGCGAACCGCCCCGACGCCAAAGACCTCCCTCTCCTGGCATACGGGTTCTCCCTGGGAGGGTTCGCGGCCGCCCACGCGGCCGCGGAGGAACGGTGCGACGGCCTGGTTCTCGAGGCCACGGGCACGGACGTTCAAAGTTGGATCCGGCTCGTGGTGCCGTGGTACCGAAAACCTTTTGTCCGCATCCACGTGGATGGCAGGCTCCAACGCATCGACAACGCGCAAGAGGTGCGCAAGTTCCGGGGGCCCCTGCTGGTGATGGGGGGGAAGGCGGACCAGGAGGCGCCGGCGGCCATGTCCCGGAGGCTCTTCGAAGCCTCCCCTTCGCCCAAGAAAACGCTTCACCTCTTTCCTCGCGGGATCCACGGATCGATCCGGAAAGAGGCCGAATTCGACCGCGTCTTTGCCGCCTTTCTCCGGGAGGCCGGCGTTCTGAAGGATTCCTCCACCGCTTCCGCCGGATCTCCTTGAACCCCGCGCCTGGCGGACCCGGAAAAACGGCGGACCGTCCCCGTGCGGCCCTGGCCCAGTCTCACCTGTGCTACGATAGGCCCGCGTGCCCGGTGGGCGGGCGGAGGGCGGCCATGGCGCTGGCGTGCGGGATCGTGGGGCTTTCGCAGAGCGGGAAGACGACGATCTTCAACGCTTTGACGGCGTGCCGGGCGGAAACGGGCGGTTTTCGCGGGGCCGGCGCGGACCCCAACGTCGGCCAGGCGCAGGTTCCCGACCCCCGCCTCCTGGACCTGGGAAAGGTCTTCCACTCCAAGAAGATCACCCCGACGACCCTTCAGTTCGTGGACGTGGCGGGGCTCGTTCGCGGATCCTCCCGCGGCGGCGGGCTCGGCAACCAATTCCTGGCCCACCTCCGGGAGGCCGACCTGATCGTCCACGTGGTCCGGGCCTTCGAGAACGACGGGGTCCCCCACCCCGAGGGTTCGGTGGACCCGGTGCGCGACGCGGAGACGGTGAACCTGGAACTGGCCCTGGCGGACCTGGCCTCGGTGGAGAAGCGCATCGAGCGGACGGTGAAGCTGGCGCGCTCGGGGGACGCGGCCGCCAGGAGCCTGATGGCCGTCCTGGAAAAGCTCAAAGAGGCGCTGGAGGAGGGGCGCTTCGCCCGGGACCTTTCGTGGAGGACGGAAGAGAAACCCCTCCTGGCGGACCTCTTTCTCTTGACGATGAAGCCGGTGATCTACGTGGCCAACGTGGACGAAGCCGGGCTCCAACCCGACCACCCTTGGCCCTCGGCGCTGGAGGAGATGGCGCGGCGGGAGGGCCGCCTCTGCATCCGGATCGCGGGGGAGGTGGAGGCCGAACTCATGGCCCTGGCCCCCGAGGAGCGCGGGGAGTTCATGGCCGCCTACGGCCTCGAGGAACCGGGGCTCCACAAGCTCATTCACGCGGCCTTCTCCGCCCTGGACCTCATGACCTTCCTCACGGCGGGGGAAAAGGAGACGCGGGCGTGGACCATCCCCAGGGGGACCAAGGCCCCCCAAGCCGCCGGCAAGATCCACTCGGACCTGGAGCGGGGCTTCATCCGGCTGGAGGTTTACTCCTACGAGGATTGGGTCGCCTGCGGGCGGGACGAGAAGAAGGTCAAGGAGCGGGGGCTGTACCGCTCGGAGGGCCGGGACTACGTGATGCGCGAGGGGGACGTCTGCCTCTTCCGCTTCAACGTTTGACCCTCCCGAGGTCACGGAGGACCCCATGGATCTGGATTTGACCAAGGGCAGGGCGTCGGCGAGCCACCTGGTCCTCCCCATCGACACGAACCCTCTGGGGGCGCTCTTCGGAGGCCGCGCCGTTCAGTGGATGGACATCGCGGCGGGCCTGGCGGCCATTCGGCTGTCGGGGAAGACCGCCGTCACCGCCTCCATCGAACGGCTGGACTTCAAGGTCCCCGTGAAGTGGGGCGACATCGCCGTGGTGGAGGCCCAGGTGGTGTCGGTGGGAAGAACCTCCATGGCGGTGGAGGTTCGGATGTTCCGGGAGGAAGCCGCCACGGGGGCGCGCCAGCTCTGCACCTCGGGCCTCTTCCACATGGTGGCCCTGGACGAGACCGGCAAGCCCACGCCGGTCCTCGCGCCGTGATCGTCCCCAGGAACCTCTTCCCAGGGGTCTCCCTCTTCGCCCTCCTGACCCTTGCCACCCTCTCCGGAGCGGCGGCGGTTCCCTCCGTTCCCCCCGCCCTGGGAGGGGTTGTGAAAGAGGCCCAGGCGCGCCTGGAGGCGATCTACGGGGTCCCGCCGGAGCGGCGGGGGGAGCCCCTGGCGGTGACGGTGGCGGCGGTGCCCGAGGCGCTGCCGCCGTCGTGGGCGGGCCTTCCCCCCTTCGCCGCGGGGGCCGCCGTGGAGGAGGAGGGGAGGATCGTCGTCGTCCTCTCGCGCTGCGGCCGCTACCCCTTCGGAGACCCCCGCCAGACCCTCGTCCACGAGGTGTCGCACGTCATCCTCTACAGGGCCCTGGGCGGACGCGCCCCCCGGTGGTTCGACGAGGGCCTCGCCATGCGCATGGCCGGTGAGTGGGGCTTCTCGGACGAGTGGAACGCCGCCCTGGCCCTCCGGGAGGTGGCCCGGGGACGGTGGCGGATCGAGCAGATGGAAGCGGACTTCGCCCGGGGGGAAGGGGCGGTGCGGCGCTCCTACGCCCTGGCCAAGGGCTTCGTGCGGGACCTCTTCCCCGACGAGGCTTCCCTTTCCCTCTTCTTGGAAGAGGCCCGCCGCCAGCGCTCCTTCGAGCGGGCCTTCGCCCTCCGCTTCGGCCGCTCTCCCGAGACGGCCTTCCAGGCCTGGGCCAAGAACCTGCCCTGGTGGGGGGAGTGGGTGGTGGTCCTTGGCTCGCCGGGCTTTCTCTGGACGCTGATCCTGATCCTCTTCTTCGCCGCCGTGGTGACCGCCCTTCGGCGCCGCCGGAGGAAGTACGAGGCGTTGCCGGACTGAATCCACCCCTGGCCGGTCAACCCTTCAGGTGCCGGAGGAACGCGAAGAGAGTCCTGGGCGCACCTCAGGGCGGTCCCTGAAGGGGGGCCCCTGGGCCCGGTCCGGCCTTCGCCTCCCCCTTGGAAGGCCGATCGGGTGGCTTTTCCGGCCATACCGGCCCTTCCTCTTCCCCCGCGGCGGGGACCTCCAGGGGCGGCGGGGGCGGAGGGCTGGGCTGGAAGTGCCCTTCGGCGAAAAGCGGTTGGGCCGTCCGGCCCCCGGGGAGGGGAAGGGGGGAGGTCTCCACCCGGAACCCCTCCGGCCGGCTCCAGACGGAGAGGGAACCCCCGAAGCCGTCGGCCACCGGTATGTCGGCGGCGTAGGCCGGCTCCAGGGTCTCCTTGAGGAGGTGGATCCCGGTGGCATCGGGGTAGTGTCCTTTCTCCTCCCGGTACCTCTCCAGGGCTTCGGCCACCCGCTGGAGCCGAAGGCGGCTCACCGCCTCCCGCCCGAAGTCGAGCTGGCGGCGCTTCCAATCGAGGAAAAGACCGGCCTCCACGAAAAAGAGGGCCATGGCGAGCATGCAGAGCCCGAGGCCTCCCCAGATCCACTTCTTGCCGGTGTACCGCTCGGGACGGCGCGAGCAGAGGACGTGGCTGAGGATCGCATTCACCGCCGCCAGGAGGGACGCCGCGGGGGCCAGGGGCGGCAGGAGGGCGGCCATCCCCAGCCACACCGTCAGGCGGGCGGGGAAGTCCCAGGGACCGGCGGGGGGTCTGCGGAGCACCTCAGCCTCCCTTTGAAGGCGCCGGAAGCCCTTCCGGAGCCACGAGGAGGAGGGCTTGGTCCTCCACGGAAAGTTCGGCGGGGAGCGGGGCGACCACGTCGCCGTCCGCTTCGAGGGGAAAGCCGTCCGGGCCCTCCAGAAAGACGCGGCGGGTCTCGAAGGCGTGTATCCCGGGGAGCCCTTCCAGTCCCCCGCGGAGAAGACCCAGCGCCAGGCACGGCAGACGGGGCCCCAGCGGAGGCGCCACCGCCAGCACCTGGAGGACGGGCCGAAAGAAGACGGGGGCGCGGGTGAGTCGCGCGTCCCCGCCGTACCGGCGGCTCCTCAGGACGAAGACCTGGGCCGCCACCACCGGGGGTCCGCCTTCGGGGTGCACCCGGAGAAGGGGGAGTCGCGCCTCGAGGAGAACCCGGAGGGCGGCGTACCCGTAGGCCCACCCCCCCGTCTCCCGCTTCAGGGCCTCGTCGAGGCGGGCCACCGCCAGGGAGTCCAGCCCCGCCGAGGCGCAGAAGGTGAACGCCGTCCCGCCTCCGACGAGGCCCAGCGGCACCGCGCGGGCCTCGCCCCGGGCGGCCAGTTCCGCGGCCAGGAGGGGGGAGCGGGGGATCCCCAGCTCCCGCGCCAACACGTTGGCGGTGCCCATGGGGAGGAGGGCCAGGGGGACCCCCGTGCCCCGAAGGCCTTCGGCGGCCAGCCGGACGGTCCCGTCGCCCCCGCAAACCACCACGCGGCGGAACCCTTCCTCGAGGACCATCCGGCGCACCTGGGCGGAAGTGGCCCCGCCTCCGCCGGGGTCCCTCACGTCCACCTCCCACCCCTCGGCCCGAAGGAAGGATTCCAAGCGCCGCAGGAGGGCCGGTTCCGGCGCGGACCGGGCCTCCGGGTTGTGCAGGAGCAGGAGGCGGCCCCGTCGCCCGCTCGTCACCGAGCCACCCTCCTGAGGCCGAAAACCCCGGCGATGCGGCTCAGCCGGGATTGGATCTGGGAAAGGTGCCCCTTGTCCTTAACTTGGATGGTCAATCGGACGACACCGTACCCCTTGGTGTTGACGCCGGCCTCGATGTGGCGGAGGGGAGCCTTGGCGTCGGCCACGGTCTGGGTGATCTCCGCCACGATGCCCGTCCGGTCCTCGGTCTCCACCACGAGGCTCACCTCGTGGGCCGCCGCCGGGGCGGATTCGCTCCAGAAGACCTCCATGAAGCGGTCGGGGTTGTACCGCAGGCGGGCCACGTTGGGGCAGTCGGCCCTGTGGACCATGAGGCCTTTCCCCCGGGAGGCGACGAAGCCCACCACCTCCTCTCCGGGGATGGGTTTGCAGCACCTGGCGAAGGTGAAGGCCATGCCCGGGGCCCCCCGGACCACCAGCGCCGGCTCCCTGGCTCGCTCGGAGACCGGGGCGGGACCGGCCGGGGGGAGCACCTCCGGCTCCTTGGGGACGAGCCGGCGCGCGAAATCCCGGGCGGAGACTTTCCCGTACCCGATGGCGGCCAAGAGGGCGTCCAGGTCGGAGAAGGAGACCTTCTTGAGGGCCTCCTGGAAGAGCCCCGACTGCTGGGCGTCCTTGAGGCTGACCTTCAGCCGCTTCAGCTCCCGGTCCAGGTCCGCCCGCCCGGTCTCGATGGCCTTGGCTTTCTCCTGTGCGTTGAGGAAGGCGCGGATCTTGGAAAGGGCGCGGCTGGTGACGGCGGCCTTCAACCAGTCCCGGGAGGGCTTTCCCGTGGGACTCTTGATGATTTCCACCCGGTCCCCGCTCTTGAGGGGGGTCTTCAAGGGTACGATCTTTCCGTTGACCTTGGCCCCGACGCAGTGGTGGCCCAGGTCCGAGTGGATGGCGTAGGCCAAATCGATGGGGGTGGCCCCCCGGGGCAAGGAAAAGACCTCCCCCCGCGGGCTGAAGACGTAGACCTCCTTGGGGTACAGGTCCAGCCGCAGGTTCTGGAGAAACTCCCGGGCCGACCCTTCCCCCTCCCGGATGGACTCCACGAAGGAGCGAAGCCACTGGGTGGTTTTGGCCTCATCCTCCTCCGAGAGGCGCCCCTCCTTGTACTGCCAGTGGGCGGCCAGGCCGTTCTCCGCTTCCTCGTGCATGGCGAAGGTCCGGATCTGGATTTCGAAGGGCTGCCCCCCGGGACCGATCACCGACGTGTGGATGGAGCGGTAGTGGTTTTCCTTGGGAAGGGCGATGAAGTCCTTGAAACGCCCCGGGACCGGTTTCCAGGTGGGGTGGTTGTGGATGGCCCCCAGGGCGGCGTAGCAGTCTTTCACCGTGGGGACCAGGATGCGGAAGGCCATGTAGTCGTACACCTGGTCCACCGAGATCCCCTGGCGCCGCAGTTTGGCGAAGATGCTGTAGAGGTGCTTCACCCGCCCCGTGACCTTCCCCTCCACGTGGACCGTCTCCAGAAGCTGCCGGAGCTCCTGGGAGGTCTCCTCGATGAAGTTTTCGTTGTAGGCCCTGCGCTCCTGCAGGAGGCGCGTGAGGGCGGCGTAATCCTCCGGGTAGGCGTAGCGGAAGGAAAGGTCCTCCAGCTCGGCCTTCACCCGGCCCAGCCCCAGGCGGTAGGCGATGGGGGCGTAGATCTGGAGCGTCTCCTGCGCCTTCACCGGACGCCGCTCCTCCGGAAGGCCCTCCAGGGTCCTCATGTTGTGCAGGCGGTCGGCCAGTTTCACGAGGATCACCCGGATGTCGTCCACCATGGCCAGGATGACCTTCCGGAGGGAGGCGTACTCCCGTTCCTGCCGGGAGACGGTGGGGACGTTGTCCTCGATCTTGGTCACGCCGTCCACGATATGGGCCACCGCCGGGCCGAAGCGGCGCTCGATCTCCCCGAGGGAGACGGCGTGGTTGTCCTCCACCACGTCGTGGAGGAGCCCCGCCACCAGCGCCGTGTCGTCGGCCCGGAGGTCCGCCAGGATGTCCGTCACCGCCACGGGGTGGACCAGGTACGGCTCCCCGGTGTACCTCTGCTGGCCCTCGTGGGCGAAGGCGGAAAAGAGGTACGCCTTCTGCAGGAGCCTCTCGTCCGACGAGGGGTTGTACCTCTTGACCTTCTCCAGGACGTGGTCGATGCGCGGCAGCATAGCCTGACAGTATAAGCCATGAGACCGAACCCCGCATGGACGGGGACCGGTTGACACCCCGGAGGCCGTCGCCTAGGATGGAGCGGAATGCCGAAGGAGGGGCCCTTGGCGAAGCGAGGATGGAACGTGGTGGCGGCCGGCGGCCTGGTGTCGGCGGTTTCTCTGGCCGTTCTGGCGAGGCTGGTGCTTCCCGAGGGGACCTTCACCGGGCGGTTCCTCGTCTTCCTGATCCTGGCGGGCCTCTGCGGGGCCCTGGGCGCCGCCCTGCTGACCCGCGGCAGGGCCGATGGCTCCCGGGATTCGGTGGACGACCTCCTCCAGCGCATCGCCTCGGGCTCCCTGGACGTGGGGAGGGACGGCAAGACCCGGCGGGTGCTGGAATCCAACCCCGGCCTCAAGCGGGTCCTCTCCAGCCTCCAGGGGGTCATCGGCCATTTGCAGGACACCGGGGCGAGGGTCTCGGAGGTCTCTTCCCTCATCTCCCGGAAGGCCCAGCAGATGTTTGCCGACGCCGGCGAGCAGGCCCGGGCCGTGGGGGACGTCCGTCGCTCCCTGACCTCCTTGGAGGGGGAGATCGAGCGGGTGGTGCTGGGGGTGGACGGCCTCTCCGGCTTCACCGAGAAGACCTCCAGCGCCATCCTGGAGATGCGGGCCTCCATCGAGGAGGTGGTGGGGGCCACCCACAACCTCTCCGCCCTGGTGGACGAGATCAGCGCCTCCATCGAAGAGATGTCCCGGTCCATCGACGAGGTGGCCGGCCACGGGGAGAGCCTCTCCTCCTTCGCCATCCAGAACTCCTCCGCCATGGTCCAGATGGACGCCACCATCGGCCAGATCGAGGAGAACATCCGGGAAACCGAGGGGATCTCCCGCAAGGTTCTGGAGACGGCCCGGGAGGGGGAGAAGGCCGTCAAGCAGACGGTGAACGCCCTGGACTCCATCCACACCGTCATGAGCACCAACCTGGAGGCCATGAACGCCCTGGTGGAGCGTTCCCGGGACATCGGAAAGATCCTCAAGGTCATCCGGGACATCGCCGACCAGACGAACCTTCTGGCCCTCAACGCGGCCATCATCGCCGCCCAGGCCGGCGAGCACGGACGCTCCTTCGGCGTGGTGGCCGAGGAGATCCGGGACCTCAGCGAACGGACCACCGCCTCCACCAGCGAGGTGGCCCAGATCATCGAGACCATCCAGAAGGACGTGGGGGAAGCCTCCAAGGTGGCCGGGGAGGGGATGGCGCGGGTCCAGGACGGCCTCCGGCTGGGCCGCAGCGCCGAGGAGACGCTCCAGCGCATCGCGCACGCCATCGAGGGGGCGGGAACCAGCATCAGCCACATCGCCCGCGCGGCCGCCGAGCAGTCCAAGGGGAGCAAGCAGGTCACCGCCGCCATCGAGGAGATGACCAAGCGGATCGAGCGCATCTCCACCGCCACGCGGGAACAGGCCGAGACCTCCCGCCACATCGCCAAGCGGTCGGAGGTCATGAAGGAGCTCACCCGCAACGTGGACCGGGCCATGGAGGAGGAGGCCTCGGGGAGCAACACCATCGCCGAGGGGATGGACCAGGTCCGGGGCGCGGTGGAGGAGATCCAGAAGGCCCTCGTCCGCATGTCCCAGGCCGGCCAGCGGATCGTCGCCGCCATGGACGCCATCTCCGGCGCCGCCGGCCAGGGGCTCTTCGGGGCGCGGGAGCTCTCCGCCACCTCCGCCTCGCTCAAACAGGAGTCTCTCCTATTGGTGGAGGAGCTCTCCTCCTTCGTCCTCCCCAAGCCCGAGCGCGGGGGGGAACTGAGACTGGGCCACGTCTCCTACGCCTTCAACCTGGACCCCGCCTTCGCCAACAACATCCGGGACCACGAGGTGGTGCACCCCTACTGCGAGGGCCTCCTCCGCCAGGGCCACGGCACCCAGGTCCTGCCGGGGCTCGCCGAGTCCTGGCACCTCTCCACCGACGGCCGGGTCTACACCTTCCGGCTCCGCCCCAACCTCACCTTCCACAACGGGCGGAAGGTCACCTCCAGGGAGGTTCTGGCCTCCTGGCACCGGGCCCTGAGCCCCAAGCTCCAGTCGGAGAGCAAGATCTTTCTCTCCTGGGTGGAGGGCGTGGAGGAGTTCCTGGAGGGCAAAGCCCCCGCCGTCCGGGGCGTTTCCGCCCCCGACGACCTCACCGTGGAGATCCGGCTCAGGGAACCCCTGGCCTTTTTCCTCTACTTCCTGGCCTACCCCGAGGCCTCCGTCCTTCCGCCGGAGGCCTACGACGAAACGACGCTGCGCCTGAAGCGCCCCATCGGGGCCGGGCCCTACCGGGTGGTGGAACACGGCGCCGACCGGGTGGTCATGGAACGCTTCGAGGGCTACTGGGACTCCAACGCCGCCCACCTGGACCGGCTGGTTTTCGATTACTCCTCGAGGGACGAGGAGTCCCTCACGGAGGCGCTGGAGGGCGGCCGCGTCCACCTGGCCTCCAACCTCTCCAACGACGCCGTGGAGCGGCTCCTCGCGGACCCCTTCTGGCAAAACAACACCGAGAGCACCGTCCTGCTCAACACGATCTTCGTCAGCATCCGCAACGACCTGCCTCCTTACACCAGCCGGGAGTTGAGGCAGGCCATGAACTACGCCATCGACCGGGAGGCCCTGGTGGGCCGCTACGTTCACGCCCGGTCCACGCCGGCGCGGGGGGTGCTCCCTCCGGGGATCCTGGCTTACCGCCCGGACCTCAAAGGCTACACCTACGACCCCGAGAAGGCACGGTACCTCCTGCAGAAGGGCGGCTTCGGTTCGGGGGTGGACCTGAAGGTGGCGGTGGACCAGAGCCGGGTCCGGCAGGCGAAAGAGTTCGCCATGATCGTGGAGATGCTCCGGGAGGTGGGCATCCGCGTGGAGACGGAGACGGTGAGCCACGAGGCCTTCGAGTCGCTCCGGAAGGTCCAGGGCAAGCCCGGGCTTTACGCCACCGGGTGGTACGTGGACTACCCGGACCCCGACTCCTTCATGTACACCCTCTTCCACTCCAAGGGCGGGGACACGCTGGAGCTGCACTACCACAACCCCCGCTTCGACGAGATCGTGGACCGAGCCCGCCGCTCCCTGGACCCCGAGGAACGGGTGGCCCTCTACCACGAGGCGGAGGACATCCTCATCGAGGACGCCCCCTGCATCTTCCTCTACCACATCCGGGGCATGGTGCCGCACCGGCCGGAAGTCATGGGGCTGAAGCTCTACCTGACGCCGCCCATGGTCCGGCCCGAGAAGGTCTGGATCAGTCGAGAAACCGGAAGCTGACCACCTCGGCCATGTTGACGTAGACGCCGAGGTTGTTCCCGTGGGGGTTCAGGGGGGTGAGGAAGAACCCCCTCGTGGGTCGGTTCCGGTGGCTGGTGACCCCCTCCAGGACCTCTCCGTCCCGGAAGGCCACGCGGACCCGGTTGCCGGGAACCGCCTGGTAGAGAACCCGCTCCGCGGGTCGGTGGGTGGCGGCGGGGTCGGAATCGAAGGCCCGGACGAAGCAGACCATCTTGACGTCCGAGAGCGGGACATGGTGGATGGTCCCGTTCAGGTCCTGCACCAGGATCTCCGCCTCCCCGGCCAGGAAGCTGTCCCCGAAGCCGGATAGGGTCCTGCCCTCCTTGTACCGGACGACGACCTTCTGCTCGAACATGGCCTTCCCAGCATACGGCGAAAGGGTTCGGGAGGCAAGAGCGGGGCGGCCGGGCAAGGGGCGGCGCCGGCTCCGGGCCCGGAGACCGGCGGGGCGGCCCCCTTTCCCTGGAGGCCCGCTTCGGCTATTCTTGGCCCCTGGAGGTTCCCATGGAGCGGGAGGCCCTGGCCCTGGCCGTTTCGGAGATCGTCCTCCGGCACTTCCCCGAGGGGATCCCGTCCCCGGCCCTGGAGGGGGTGGTGGCGGACCTCGTGCGCCTGCTGGAGGGGGCGGGCGGGGGCGGCCAGGAGCGCCGGGACGTCCGGCACGTGGTCTTCACCTCCCTGGGGCGCAACCGCCCGGGGATCGTCCATGCCTTCTCCGAGGTGTTGGCCCGGTGCGGCGTGGACATCGTGGACCTCAACCAGACGCTGGTCCACGGAAACTTCGCCATGATGATGATCCTCGACCCGTCCGGGGCCTCCGTCTCCTTCGAGGAGCTGAGGGCCGCCCTCAAGAAGCGGGGCGAAGAGCTGGGGGTCCTGGTCTTCGTGCAGTACGAGGACATGATGCGGGCGGTGAACCGCATCTGAGCCGCTCCCAGGCCATCGGGGAAACCATGACCTACACCCGCCGGGAAATCCTGGAAACCCTGCGCATGACGGAACTGGAGAACTTCGACGTGCGCACCGTCACGCTGGGGGTGAGCCTGCTGGACTGCGGCCATCCCGACCCCAAGGAGGCGGCCCGGCGGATCTACGAAAAGCTGGTCCGGCTGGCCTCCCCCATGCCCCGGGCCGTTCAGGAGACGGCCGATGCCCTGGGGATCCGGGTGGCCAACCGACGCATCGCCGTCTCCCCCGTTTCCCTCATCCACACCCGGCCCGAGCCCGCCGCCTTCCTCGAGATCGCCGCCGCCATCGACCGGGCCGCCGCGGAGATGGGCTTCGACTTCGTGGGGGGCTACTCGGCTCTGGTGCACGCCGGATTCACCCAGGCCGACCGGGCCCTGCTGGACTCCATCCCCGACGCCCTCTCGGGGACCTCCCGCCTCTGCTCCTCGGTGAACGCCGGCTCCAGCCGGACCGGTCTCAACATGGACGCCGTGCGAATCGTGGCGAAGGTCCTGAAGGAGACCGCCTACAAGACCCGGGAGCAAGGAAGCATCGGGTGCGCCAAGTTCGTGGTCTTCGCCAACGCGGTGGAGGACAACCCCTTCATGGCGGGGGCCTTCCACGGCGTGGGCCTTCCGGAAGCGGTGATCCACACCGGCGTCAGCGGCCCGGGGGTGGTCCTGGACGCCATTCGGAGCGCCGGCCGGTGCGACCTGAGGGCCCTGGAGGAGGCCATCAAGCGGGCGGCCTTCAAGATCACGCGGGTGGGGGAACTCATCGGCCGCCAGGTGGCGGAGCGGATGGGGCTTCCCTTCGGCATCGTGGACCTCTCCCTGGCTCCCACCCCCCAGTTGGGGGACTCGGTGGGGGAGGTGCTGGAGGCCATGGGCCTGGAGCGGGTGGGTGCCTGCGGCACCACGGCGGCCCTGGCCCTCCTCACGGACGCCGTCAAGAAGGGGGGCGCCATGGCCACCTCCGCGGTGGGCGGCCTCTCGGGGGCCTTCATCCCCGTCAGCGAGGACGCCACCATGATCGCCGCCGCCCGGGAGGGCCACCTCTCGCTGGAGAAGCTGGAGGCCATGACCTCCGTCTGCTCGGTGGGTCTGGACATGGTGGCGGTTCCGGGGGAGGTCCCGGAGGACGTCCTGGCGGGCTTCATCGCCGACGAGCTGGCCATCGGCATCGTGAACCACAAGACCACCGCCGTGCGGGTCATTCCGGCCTGGGGAAAGAAGGTGGGCGAGTCGGTCTCCTTCGGGGGGCTTCTGGGCGAGGCCCCCATCCAGGAGATCCGGACCCTCTCCTGCTCGGGCTTCGTGGGCCGGGGCGGCGTCATCCCCGCCCCCATCACCTCGCTCCGGAACTGACCGGCCGGCCGGCGGCACGAGGAGGGACGGAACCATGGGCAACAACCGGGCGCGCAGGGCGGGGATCCTTCTCGCCATCGGCCTCGGGCTCCTTTTCGGCGCGGCGGGGGCGGGCGCCGCCTCCTTTTTCCCCGAGTTCTACCACGCCTGGAACCCCCGCCCCGGCGGGTGGAGCACCTACCACGTCCGGGACGCCGTGGGGGAGGAGGCGGACGTCACCTTCGCCGTGGTGGAGGAGAACGGCGCCCTCTGGCTGGAGATGCGGAGCGCCTCCGAAGGGCTCCCCTCGGTGGCGGCCTTCCGCCTCCAGGGGGACCCCGCGGAGGACGGCAACGTCCTTTCGGTCCGCGCCCGGGACGGGGAGGGGCCGGCGGTGGAGCTGGACCGGGCCGCCCTGGAGCGCCTGCTGAGGCAGGGAGGGCGGGCCTTCGGGCCTTCGGCCCTCTCCATCGGCCCCCGCATGGGGAAGCTGGAGGGCCTCCCCGACGAAACGGTGGCGGTGGGGAAGCGAAGGATCCCCTGCCGCCGCCTCAAAGTGGTGGGGGCGGAGGGGTCCGAGGCGGAGGTCTGGCTCTCCGACGAGGTGGTCCCCTTCGGCCTGGTGAAGCTGGTCTCCGGGGACGAGTCCCTCGTCCTCACCGACTTCGGAAAGGGGGCCCGGCCGACGCTCAAGGGCCCCTTCATCCCCCTGGAGGTGCCCTGAGGGGCGCCGGCGGGAAGAGGAGCGCGCCATGGGCAAGGAAGTCGTCGCCACCCAGGGGGCCCCGAAGGCCATCGGCCCGTACAGCCAGGCCGTGGCGGCGGGCCCCTTCGTCTTCTGTTCCGGCCAGATCGCCCTGGACCCGGCCACCGGGCGGGTGGCGGGGGAGGACGCGGCCTCCCAGACCGAGCGGGTGCTTTTGAACCTGAAGGCCGTTCTGGAGGCCTCGGGGCTTTCCCTGGGCCACGTGGTCAAGACCACGGTCTTTCTGAGGAGCCTGGAGGACTTCCCGGCCATGAACGAGGTCTACGGGCGCTTCTTTCCCTCGGACCCTCCGGCCCGGTCCACCGTGGAGGTTTCGCGCCTCCCCAAGGACGTCAAGGTGGAGATCGAGGCCGTGGCCGTGAAGGGCTGAGGCCTCGTTCCCGGGGCGGCGGCGGGCGAGAGGACGGCCATGGACATCTCGAAGATCCGCAACTTCAGCATCATCGCCCACATCGACCACGGGAAGACCACCCTCTCCGACCGCCTCCTGGAGGCCACCCACGCCGTCTCCCAGCGGGAGATGGTGGACCAGTTCCTCGACGGCATGGACCTGGAGCGGGAGCGGGGCATCACCATCAAGGCCCACGCCGTCTGCCTCACCTACCGGGCCCAGGACGGGGAGGAGTACCGCCTGAACCTCATCGACACCCCCGGCCACGTGGACTTCAACTACGAGGTCTCGCGGGCCTTGGCCGCCTGCGAGGGGGCGCTCCTGGTGGTGGACGCCAGCCAAGGGGTGGAGGCCCAGACCCTGGCCAACGCCTACCTGGCGGTGGACCAGGGGCTGGAGATCGTTCCGGTCATCAACAAGATCGACCTGCCGTCGGCCCAGCCGGAGAAGGTCCAGGAGGAGATCGAGGAGGTCATCGGCCTGGACGCCTCCGAGGCCATCCTGGCCTCCGCCAAGGAGCGCATCGGCATCGGGGAGATCCTGGAGGCGGTGGTCCGGCGTCTTCCGCCCCCCCGCGGCGACCGGTCGGCGCCCCTCAAGGCCATGGTCTTCGACTCCTGGTACGACCCCTACCGGGGGGTGGTGATGCTGGTGCGGGTCATGGACGGCCGCATGGCCGTGAAGGATCCCCTGAAGTTCCTGGCCACGGGCCGGACTTACACCGTGGAGGCCCTGGGGGTCTTCACCCCCAAGCCGAAATCGGTGGAGGCGCTGGAGGCGGGGGAGGTGGGCTTCGTCATCGCCGGCGTCAAGGAGGTGAAGGACGTCTCCATCGGGGACACCCTGACCCACCCCCACCGGCCCACCGCCGAGCCCTTCGGGGGCTTCCGGACGGTGAAGCCCATGGTCTTCGCCGGCCTCTACCCCGTGGACCCCGCGGCCTACCCGGACCTCCGGGAGGCGCTGGAGAAGCTCCGCCTCAACGACGCCTCCTTCGTCTTCGAACCGGAGACCAGCGAGGCCCTGGGCTTCGGCTTCCGGTGCGGCTTCCTGGGCTTCCTGCACATGGAGATCGTCCAGGAGCGCCTCGAGCGGGAGTTCGACCTGGACCTCATCACCACCGCCCCCAACGTCCGGTACAAGGTGCGCACCGTGCGGGGGGAGACGGTGGAAGTGGAGAACCCCGCCAGCCTGCCCCCGCCCCAGGAGACGGAGGAGATCCTCGAGCCCTACGCCTCCGCCACGGTCCTCACCCGGGCGGAGTTCGTGGGGAACCTGCTCCGCCTCTTCGAGGAGCGCCGGGGGAGCCAGCGGGGCTTCCAGTACGCCTCCAAGGACACCATCGTCCTCAAGTACGACATCCCCCTCTCCGAGCTCATCGTGGACTTCCACGACCGTCTCAAGTCCCTTTCCCGGGGGTACGCCTCCATGGACTACCAGGTGGAGGACTACCGGCCGGGGGACCTCGTCAAGCTGGACATCCTGGTGAACGGGAAGCCGGTGGACGCCCTCTCCTTCATCGTCCACCGCTCCCAGGCGGAGGCCCGGGGCCGGGCCATCGCCCAGCGCCTCAAGGAGGCCATCCCCCGCCAGCTCTTCGAGGTGGTGATCCAGGCGGCGCTGGGGAGTCGAATCATCTGCCGGACGGTGGTAAAGCCCCTTCGGAAGGACGTCCTGGCCAAGTGCTACGGGGGCGACATCACCCGCAAGCGCAAGCTCCTCGAAAAGCAGAAGGAGGGCAAGAAGCGGATGAAGTCCGTGGGGGACGTCCAGATCCCCCAGGAGGCCTTCCTGTCGGTCCTGCGGATTCAGGGGGAGTCGGACTGACCCGAGGGGGGAGGCGCGCGAAAAAGGGGGCGGCCGGGGCCGCCCCCTTTCCTTCAACGGGCCGGTCCACTCACCACTTGTAGCCGACGCCGATGCCGAAGATCCAGGGGTTGACGTCCACGCCGATGGTGTCGTAGGGCAGGCCCCAAATCTCTACGTGCGCGTCGGTGTTGATCCAGGCGTACTTGAGGTCGAAGTTCAGGACCCAGTGGTTCTGGAAGTCCACGTCGAAGCCCGCCTGGGCGGCCAGCCCCAGGGAGTTGTCGAAGTCCACCCCCGTCACCCCGGCCGCGGCGAGGGCCGAATCGAGGTGGAAGCTGTGGAATCGGGTGTAGTTGAGGCCCAGGCCGATGTAGGGATCGAACTGGCTGGGTGTCGTGAAATAGTAATTGCAGACCAGCGTCGGGGGCAGGACCCGCACGCTGCCCAGGTCGAAGGGGGCCAGGATGCCGCCGGAGAATCCCAGGTCATGGCGCGCGTCGGCCAGGACCAGTTCCAGGCCCCAGTTCTTGTGCCATTTGTAGACGATGTCCAGCTCCGGCACGGTGGCCGAGTCCACCGTCGCCTTGGATCCCGTCCCCAGCAGGTGGTCGCTGCTGTCGTTGGGGGCGATGTTGATGGCCCTCACCCGCACCATCCACCCCGTGTCCTGGGCCGCCGCGCACAGCGGGAGGGCCAGCAGGAAAAGCACCGCCAACCAGAAAATGGCCTTTCTGCCCATGAACGCCTCCTTTCCTCACACCGTATCTGGGCCCATCTTGGTCCCCCTCCCAGCCCCTTGTCAAGCCCCCCGGTTGACGCCGCGCCCCCGGGGCGGTAGGGTGGTTTCTGTAAGGGGACGCCATGGAACACGCCGCCGTACTCAAGAAGATGGAACTCTTTCGGGGCCTGGACAGCCTGGAACTGGTTCAAGTCTCCAAGCGGGTGCGCCACCTCAAGGTGCGGGCGGGGGAGACGGTGGTTCGGGAAGGAGAGCCCGGCGACTCCCTCTTCATCGTGAAGGCGGGGCGTTTCCGGGCCTCCACCGGCGCGGGGGCCTTCCCCCTGGCACTGGGCACCTTCGAGGAGGCGGACCTCTTCGGGGAACTGGTCCTGGTGGACGGGGGCCTCCGCTCCGCCACCGTGGAGGCCCTCTCCGACGGAGACCTGTTGGAACTCCGGCGGAAGGACTTCGAAGAACTCCTGGCCCACAGCACCGACCTCAAGGTGAAGCTCCTCCAGAACCTCGTGAAGGACCTCGCCGGGAAGCTCCGCCGGACCAACGACCAGCTCGCCAAGCTCCTCTGACGGGCCTTCTCGCCGCGGCCCTCGCGTTGACGAACGTGCAGGCCGCCGCTAGTGTAGGCGGTGCGGTGGGGTGGCCGAGAGGTCGAAGGCATCCGCCTTGAAAGCGGACGGCGGTCTCCCGCCCGGGGGTTCGAATCCCTCCCCCACCGCCAAAACGCAAGGGGGGAGGGCTTCCGGCCCTCCCCCCTTTGTGCTTCGCTCCCTTCGGTCGCTCCGCGGATCCCCCCACCCGGAGAGGTTGGCGCTCCAGCCGAAATGAATTCGGCTTCGCGCCTTTTTTCAGGATTCCCAGCCAGGTAAAGCCTTGGGAGGGATTCGAAGGGCGGGAGACCTCCCGGCGGCGGTTGCGAGGCCGCGACCGAGGAGGGAGCGGCCGCAGTTACGCCGCCGTGGAGGAGAGACCCGCCCCGGGAACCGT
>JBBILR010000012.1:0-76850 GCA_037444825.1 Acidobacteriota bacterium
CCCCCGTCCCGCATTGCTTTCAAGGCGATTTCTGGGATCGTCTTGGACAGGCATGCGCCCTACCCTTCCATTTCCTGCAGTTCCGTGAGTTCCCGGTAGTACCCCCCCCGGGCCATGAGGCTTTCGTGGTCTCCCCGCTCCGCAACCCGCCCGCCATCGAGGACCAGGATGAGGGGGAGGTCTCGCACCGCGCTCATGCGGTGGCTCACCACCACCAAGGTCCGGCCCCGCCGGGCCTCGGCCAGGCCCTGGAGGATTTTCCGTTCGGTCTCCGCGTCCACCGCCGAGAGGGTGTCGTCCAGGACCAGGACCTCCGAGGGCTTGAGCAGGGCCCTGGCCAGGCACAACCGCTGCTTCTGCCCCCCCGACAGGGTGACCCCCCGCTCCCCGAGCAGGGTGTCATAGCCGTGGGGAAGGGCGGCGATTTCGTCGTGGAGGGCCGCCAGGCGGCAGGCGGCCTCCATCTCCTCGGCCGTGGCGTCCTCCTTCGCCAGACGGAGGTTCTCCGCCACGGTGTCGCTGAAGAGGAACGGATCCTGCGGCACATAGGCCACCCGGCGCCGCACCTCCGCGGGAGTCAGGGTGGAGAGGTCCGCCCCGCCGAGGAAGAGGGCGCCCTCCGGCGGCTCCCGAAGGCGAACCAGGAGCTGGGCCAGGGTGCTCTTCCCGGAGCCCACGTCCCCCACGAGCCCCAGGGCCCCTCCCGCCGGAACGGTGAAGTTGACCTCCGAGAGGGCGGGACGGTCCGCTCCGGGGTAGGTGAAGGAGAGGTTCCGGGCCTCCAGGGAGGCGTCCCGCGGAAGCCCCGTCCCCCCGTTTCCGGCCTCCCGCCCGGAGGTGTCTCTCAAGAGCTCCTGGATCCGGTCCATGGAGGCGGCGGCCCGCTGGACGAGGGTCACCATCCAGCCGGCGGCGATCATGGGCCAGGTGAGCATCCCCAGGTACGAGGAGAAGGCGACGAAGGACCCCACGGAGGTGTGCCCGCCGAGGACCCGGCCGCCGCCCACCCCCAAAAGGATGGCCACGGAGGTCCCCGCCAGCAGAAGGATGGCCGGGTGGAAGAGGGCGTCCACCTTCACGTAGTGGAGGGTCTTCCAGAAAACGTCGTCGTTGTAGCGCTGGAAGTCCTCCAGGTCTCCCCGGCCTCGGTCGAAGGCCTTGAGGACCCGGATGCCCGCCACGGACTCCCGCGTCTTCTCGGTCAGCGCCTCGAAGGAGGACTGGACCCCGTCCCAGCGGTCGTAGACGGCTTTGAGGGAGACGGCCATGAGGACCGCCAGGAGCGGCAGGGGCAGGATGGTGGCCAGGGCCAGGACGGGGTCCAGGGCGAACATGGCGCCCAGGGCCACCAGCGCGTAGACCGACGCGTCGAAACCGGCCACGAAGCCCATGGCCAGCGCCTGGCGCACCGACTCCACGTCGTTGCCGGCCAACGCCAGGAACTCCCCCGTCCGCCGCCTCTCGAAGAAGCCCGTGGAGAGGGTGAGGGCGTGGTCGAGGATCCGGTTGCGGAGGTCCAGCTCCGCCTTCCGGGCCAGGGAGAAGAAAAAGATCCGCCAGAGAAAGCGGAAGAGGGCCACGGTGAGCGCCAGGGCCAGCAGGAGGCCGGCCCCCTGCAGGACCGAGGCGCGCGTCGCGGTCCCCTGGGCCAGGCCGTCCACCACCCCCTTCACCACCAGCGGGGCGGCGAGCTGCGCCCCGTCCACCACGAGGAGGCAGAGGATCCCCAGCAGGGCCCGGCCCCGGTGCATCCAGAGAATGGCCAGGATGTCCCGAACCCCTCGCTTCACGAAGCCTCCGGCCGGGTATCTTACCCCCAAAGTCCCACAAGGGGGGGTGAGAAGAGTGCCGGCCGGGGGAGGGGGCCGAAACCCTTTCTTTTTTTTCAAGGTCCCGCTAGACTGGCCGCGGCGCCCTTGCGGCGCCCTTGGGGAGGAACCGCCCATGGAAGGAACGTCCACCCTCGTCCGGTCTCGGATTTCGGAAAAGGCCGAACGGCCCCTGCTGGCCGTCGCCCTCCTGCTGGCCACCCTGCTGGGGGCGTACGTGGAGGTGCCCCTTCCCTTCACCCCCGTCCCGCTCACCCTGCAGACCTTCTTCGTGCTCCTCTCCGGCGCCCTGCTGGGCCGCGGCTGGGGCCTGTCGGTCCAGGGGGCCTACCTGGGCCTCGGCGCCGCGGGATTCGCCGCCTTCGCCGGCGCCTCGGCGGGGCTCCTCCACCTCCTGGGCCCCACGGCGGGCTACCTGTGGGCCTTCCCCGCCGCGGCGGCCTTGGCCGGGTGGGGCTACCGCAGTCCGCGACTCGCCGTTCGGGCCCTCTCCCTGGCCGCGGGCGCCCTGGTCATCCTTCTGTGCGGCGCCGCGTGGCTCGGGTGGAGGCTGGGCCTGGACCCGGCCCGGGCCTTTCTCCTGGGGGTGGTTCCCTTCCTGCCCGGCGAAGCCCTCAAGGTCTCGGCGGTCCTGGCCGCCGCCCGGGCCTTTCCGCGCCGCCGCTGAGTCCCCCTCCTCCTCGCGCGAAAAAGGGCCGGGGCTTCACGCCCCGGCCCTTTCCTTTTCTCCCTGAGGCCCACTACCAGGTGAGAACCACGTCGCCCCCGCTCTTCTGCAAGCGGAGCCCGTCCCCCGGGACGTCCACGCTGTAGTAGTACAGGTCGGTCCCCGAGGCGGCCCCGGCGTCGGTGTAGGTTCCGCCCACGCCTCCGTGGAGCGGCGTGAGGCTGGTGGCGACGGTCCCCCGGTAAACCAGGTCGGCGAAGCGGTCGAGGCTGGAGGTCAGCGTGAGCTTCCCGTAGCCCCAGCGGTCGTTAGGGACGGAACCGGTGAAGCCGTCGCTCCGGGCCCCCTGCTGGAGGTCGTCGCGGATCTGCCCCAACGTTCGGGACGGGTCGGCCCCCAGGAGCATGGCGGCGGCCCCGGCCGCGTTGGCGCAGGCGAAGCTCGTGCCGGAGACCGCGATGTGCTTGTCCGCGGGCGTTTCCTGGACGATGTACGTGCTCTGGGGCGAGGAGGCGTACCACGACGGGGCGAACTGCCCCGAGAGGGCGCTCACCACCGCCTCGCCCGGAGCCGTGAGGTTGGGCTTTTGGTCGGTGACGGGGCTCGTGCCTTCCAGAAAACCGCGCAAGGGTCCGTGGGAGGAGTAGGAGGCCAGGTCGTCCTGGGTCTCCGAGGTGCTCCGGGGCGTCCCGGAGCGGTCGACCCAAGAGGTCTTGGTCACGTGGGCCCCCACGGCGGTGACGAGGTGGGCGGCGGCGGGGCCGTTGATCATCTCCTCGTCGTCCCCGGAGAGGAGGCGGGTGGTGCAGTCCTCGGTGCCGGCGGCGAAGTACCCGTAGACCCAGTCGGGGAGGTACCCGTCCACGTGGGCCCCGGAACCGGTGCCCCCGTTCTGCCGGAACTGCAGGATGATCGCCCGGGGGCCGGTGCCCGGGTCGTAGTAGAGGTCCCCGCCGAAGGAGGACTCGGCGGTGGTGGCGAAGTCGTAGGCGGCGAAGACGTACTGGAGGGCGGGGTTGGGGTAGTCCCCCAGGGGATTTTGCAGGTCCAATAGGACGCCGATCCGGTTGGAGGTGGAGGTGGTGGTGATGTCCCCCACGAAGGAGTCGAAGCAGGGGTTGATGGAGTTGCAGCCGGTGGTCTTGCGGGTGAAGTAGTAGAACCCCGAATTGGCGGCGGTGATGGCTTTCCATCCGGTGGTCCCGTAGGTCCACGTCCACCCGGCCCCGCGGTTGTACCGGATGGGGATCCACGCCCGCACCTCCAGGCTGGCCGCTTTGGGCGCGTAGAATTCCAGAAACATGGGCTGGCCGGCGTAACCGGCGCCGTTCCAGTCGTAGGAGTAGAGAACCACGTAGGTGTTGTCGGAGGCGTACCCGTTGTCGGGGTTGGCCGAAACGCAGACGGCGCCGTCGGCGTGCTGCTGGTTTCCGGCGTCGTTCCCCGCGGCGGCGGAGAGGTGGAGGCCGGGGGTGGCGTCGCCGGCCCCGAAGGTATGGTCGATCCAGTCGGAGAGGGCGTCGGAGCCGTCGTGGGGTCCCCACCCGCCCCCGAAGGACATGTTGATGGACAGGGGCTTGCCGAGGCTCTGAGCCCGGCCCCAGAGGTAGGTCAAACCGTCTTCGATGTGGGCATCCGAGAGGTCGGACTTGACGAGGAGGATGCCCGCTTCCTCCGCGTGGCCCGCGTAGGCCCCGCCGGTGGAGAGGCCGTTGCCGGCCCCGCACGCCGTGGTGGAGGTCCCATGGCCCCACGTGGCCGGGTCGTTGTCGGTTTCGGTGCACACTCCGGCGTTGATCTGGGCCGCGGTCCACTCGGTGCCGTAGGTGAAGCCCGACGGGGGAGGTCCCGTGGGGTCGGTCTGGTCCCAGAGGTAGAGAATCCGCGTGGTCCCGTCGGCGTTCTTGAAGTCGCCGTGCGACCAGTCGATCCCCGTGTCGATGGCCCCGTAGAGGGCGCCACTTCCCTTGAATCCCCAGTCTTGCTTGACGGTCACGGCACCGGTATCCCGAGTGGCCGAATCCAAGTAGGGTCGATGGGAGACCGGCCTTCGAACGCGAAGGATGGACTCGTTTCGGAGGAGGTCCGGGAGGCGTTCGGCCGGCAGAACGATTGTGCCGCCGTCCTTTCCCCACCGGCCTTCGAAGCGGCCGCCGAGGGAAGCGGCCACCTCCCAGAGGTCGGTTCCTTCCTGGGCCTCCACCGCCAGGGAAAGCAGGGGCCCCTCTGGGCTGTCGCTCCAGGAGAAGAGGTCGAGGAGGGGATCCGCCGGTGGCGCCTCCGCCCGGCGGGCCTTGTCCCCGGCAAGCCCGGGCGCCCCGCCGTTTTTCACGCCGGGAAAGATGGCCCCGGGGGCGCTCTCTCCGAGCAAGATCGCATCCCCATCCAGCGGCCGCGACGGTTGGCCCAGCAACAGCCGCACGGGCGCGTCGGCCCTGGCCCGTTGCGCCGCCGAGAGGGTCGAGGCGCCCGCCCTCAGGGTTTCCAGCGCCCTTTGGATCTCCGCCGGCGGGGGTGAGGCGGCCCAGAGAACCGCTCCCACCGTGGCCGCTCCCGCAAAGGTCAGTACCTTCCTGAGCTTCCAGCCCTTGAGGGTTCTCATGGCATGCCTCCGATGCCAGCCCTTCCCCGCGACCGGCAATGCAAGCATGGTGCCACGCCCTTCCAATGGGCGCTTCCTCTGGGCTTTCAGACAGTTCCGAACGGCCGCCCTTCGGAGGCGGCCCGGGGGAGGCCCAAAAATGTCACCCCGGGGGAACGGCCTGGGGGGCGGCGGGCGGGCGGAACGGCCCTCGCCCCCCAAAAAAAGGGGCGGGAGAACGATCCTCCCGCCGATAGAGGGGTTAGGGCAATCGCACGTTTTCAGGACGCGGGCCGGGCCGCCCCAACCTCCCGGCCGGTCCACCGCTGCCGCCGCAACCCGCCGCCGACGAGTTTTAAGCAAACTTTCTGCCAGAAAAAACAAGGCAAGAGAAGCCCTTGAAATCCTTCGGGATGGCCCTCGGAAGGCCCTTCGCCCCCCGGAGAAAATGCCTATTTCTGGTGACACCCATGCAACCTTAAGGTTTCAGAATCGGCCCCTCCCGAAAAGGCCGCCCCCGCCCCCTCGGCGGCGAAGGCCCCCATCCCGAAATGGAACGGAAACGAGCGCCTCCAGGGCTTGCGCGGTTGGAAGCCGGGCGATGGCGTCCTTCACCCGACCGGGATTGGGGGCTCTCGAGCCGGAGGCGGAGAGAGCGCCGAGGGAGGGGGAGGGAATGGACCTCCCCCTCCAGGGATCGAAGCCTTTCCCATTCGGCGCGGTCCTTTCCGCGGGCAGGCTCCTTTCAATCGCGGACCGTGGCGAAGAGGGAGCGCTGGAAGACGGTGGAGCAAACCGCCTCCAGGCGGGGGTAAGCCCGGGCCAGGGATTCGGGGACCGGCTGGCGCTCCCCCGTGAGGGCGTGGCGGAACTCGAAGGCGTTGGCGGCGGCCTGCCCCCGGAAGTGGTTGTTGAAGACCACCGCCACCTCCCGGGCCAGGGCGGAGGCCTCCCGCACCGCCTCCACCCAGGGCGCCAGCTCCGGCGGGGCGTAGAGGTAGTCGTACCGCTCGTCCCGGGAGGTTCCCTCCCGGAACCAGGCGGCGGCGTTGCGCCCGTGGAAGCGGAAGTAGGCGAGGTCCGCGGTCACCGCCCCCGTGGGGCCGAGGCACTGGGCCAGGGCCGGCTGGTCGACGTTGCAGAAGGCCAGGCCCCTTTCGCGGAAGAGGGAGAGGACCTCCTTCTTTCCCCACGAGGCGTGGCGCACCTCCACGGCGAGGGGGTAGGCCGAGAAGCGCCCGGCCACCTCCAGGAGGATCCGGCGGTTCTCCGGCGTGTCGCGGAAGGCCCACGGCCACTGGACGAGAACGGCGGAGAGCCTCCCGAAGCGGGCCAGGGGTTCGAGGGCGCGGTGGAAGGCCCGTTCGTCCACCAGGGAGGCCTTTCGGGTGTGGGTGAAGCCCTGAAAGAGCTTCACCGTGAAGCGAAGGTGGGGGAAGTCGGCCACCCGCCGGACCCACTCCCCGGTGGTCAGGGGGGGCGGGATCCGGTAGAAGGTGCTGTCCACCTCCAAGAGGTCCAGGCGGGCGGCCAGGTAGGCCAGCGGGTCGAAGCCCCTCCCCGGCCGGGCCGGGTACACCGTCCCCTTCCAGTCGGGGTAGGTCCAGCCTGCGGTTCCGACGCGGACGGGGACGGCGCGCTCGGCGGCGGGGGGCACGGGGGTCACCTCTCCCTGGCCCAGACGATCTTGTAGGCGAAGCGGACCTCGTGGGGTTCCACCACCACCGGGGGGTAGAGGGGGTTCAGCGACTCCAGGAGGATCCGCCCCCCCGCCTCCCGGTAGCGCTTGACGTACTTGTCGCCGTTCATGAGGCCGACGACGGCGTAGTCCCCGCTCACCGGTCGTTTCCGGGTGTCCACCAGCACCACCTGGCCGTCCTCGTACTTCGGCACCATGGAATCCCCGGAGACCTCCACGCCGAAGCCGTTGGGGTCGGTGAACTCCGGCGGGCGGGGCAGGAAGTACATGCCGCCGCCGGCGGGGTAGCCCTGGTCGGTGAACTCCACCCCCGGGCCGGCGGAGGCGAAGGCCACCACGGGGACCTCCGCCGTGAGCAGGGTCCGGTCCTCCGTCAGGGCCGAGAGGGGGACCTCCAGCGCCTCGGCGATGGCCTCCAGGGACTTCAGGGAGGGGGTGATCCTCCCCTTCTCGATCCTCGCGTAGTTGGGAGGGCTCCACCCCAGGCGCCGGGCGACGTCGGCCTGGCGAAGCCCGCGGGCCACCCTCAGCGCGGCGATCCGTTTGGCCAGGTCCATGACCAACCTCCTTCCAATGAAATATAGTCACATCTGACCATCTTGTCAAGCGGAGTCCCCGCTGGTTGTGGCGGGGGAGGGGGACGCGGGCGGGGGCTACCCCCGGAGGAGGCGCGCCAGAAGGTCGCTCTTCCGGCCGCCGGCGGTGAGGTAGGCGCCGGGGGCGAGGCGGCGGATGCCGTCCAGGAGGCTCCGGGCCAGGTCCAGGCCGTAGGCCGCCTGGTCCTCGGGTAAGGGGAGGGCCTCCAGGCGGGCCAGGACTTCGGAGGGGATCTCCATGCCGGGGACCTCGTTCTGGAAGTACAGGGCCTGGCGGAGGCTCGCCAGGGGAAGGATGCCGGGGAGGATGGCCAGCGGCAGGTCCCGGACGCTTTCGAGAAAGCGTTCCACCGCCTCCAGGGAGAAGACCGGCTGGGAAAAGGCGAAGGTGGCCCCGGCGGCGCACCGCTCCTCGAGCTTCCGTCGCTCCGCCGCCGGATCCCGCGGCGCCAGGCTCACCCCCACCCCCACGGCGAAGCGGGTGGGGGTCCCGATGGGGTTGTCGGAGAAGTCCAGACCTCGGTTGAGGGAGTCCACGATGCGGACCAGGCCGGTGACGTTCACGTCGTTCACCGACGTGGCGGTGGGGAAGTCCCCCAGGGAGGCGGGGTCCCCCGAGAGGGCGAGGATCCCCTCCACGCCCAGGAGCGCGGCCCCCAGAAGTTCCGACTGGAGGCCCAGCAGGTTCCGGTCCCGGCAGGTCATGTGGAGGATGGTGGTGAGGCCCGTCTCCTGCCGGATGAAGTGGGCCAGGGCCACCGGCGCCACGCGCACGCGGGCCATGGGGTTCTCGGCGAGGTTCACGGCGTCGGCCCCCGCCCCTTTGAGGAGCCGCGCGGCCTCCACGGCGGGGCGCGCGTCGGGCCCGCGGGGGGGGTCGATCTCGCAGGAGACGACGAAGCGGCGGCCCAGATGGGCGAAGAACCCCCCGGCTTCCGGCGCTTCCGCCGCCGGCGCGGGGGGCACCTCCTGCACCTCCAGGCGCCCCCCCTCCGCCGGCTGCCGGCGCGCCGGCCGCCGCGCCTTGAGCAGGCGGGCCAGGGCCGCGATGGTGTCAGGGGTCGTCCCGCAGCACCCCCCCAGGATCTGGACCCCCAGGTCCGCGTACCGCCGGGCGTAGGTGGCCACGTACTCGGGGCTCGAGAGGTAGACGATCCGGCCGTCCACCTCGGCGGGGTAGCCGCCGTTGGGCATGGCCGCCAGGGGGAGGTCCACCCGGCGGGCCATCTCCTCGACGAAGGGAAGGAGGTCCGCCGGCCCCAGGGAGCAGTTCAGCCCCACCGCGTCGGCGCCGGCGGCGGCCAGCCGGAGGAGGCCCTCCACCGCCGAATCGCCGAAGAAGGTTCTTCCCTCCCTCCCCACGGTGAGGGAGGCGAGGACGGGAAGGTCCGGCGCCTCCTCCCGGCAGGCCTCCAGGAAGAAGAGGGCCTCCAGGACCGACGACTGGGTTTCCACCACGAAGAGGTCGGGGCCCGCCTCGCAAAGGGCGCGGACCTGCTCCCGGCAGGCCTCCCGGGCCTCCTCCTCGGTGACCTCCCCGTACGGCCGGAGCATCACCTTGAGAGGGCCCAGGGAGGCGCCCACCCACGCCGGGGAGCCCTGGGCCGCCCGCCGCGCCAGTTCCACGCCCCGGGCGTTGATCTCCCTCAAGCGGTCCGCGAGGCCGTGGCTCGACAGGTGGAAGCGGTTGGCGCGGAAGGTGTCCGTCGTGAGGATCTGGGCGCCGGCCCGAAGGTAGTCCCGATGGATCTCCAGGACCCGCTCCGGCTGGACGACCACCGCCGCCTCCACCGGGAGGGACTCCGGAAATCCGCGCGCGCGCAAGAGCGTCCCCACCGCCCCGTCGGCCACCACCACCGATTCTTGAAGCCAGGCCTTCCACGCCTCCCGGCGGTTCATGGCGGGGACTCCTTTCCTTCGGGGCTTCCCTCCCCCTCCTCGGGGTACCGCGCTTCCGGGTGATGGAAGACGATGCCGGCGGTGGTGGCCTCCGGTTCCATCATGTGGCCCTCGGTGAGGGTCACCCCCAGCCGCTCGGCCCCCAGAAGGCGCAAGAGGACCGCCTGGGCCGAAAGGTCGGGGCAGGAGGGGTAGCCGAAGGCAAAGCGCTCCCCCCGGGGCCGGCCCTTTTGGGGCCTCGCCGGAAAGCCCCAGGCCTCCCGGATGCGGCCGTGGACCCACTCGGCGGCCGCCTCGGCCAGCTCCAGGGCCAGGGCCTCCAGCAGGTAGCCCTCCAGGAGCCTCCCCTCCCGGCGGAGGCTCTCCGCCCGTTCCCGGACGCCCTCCCCGGCCGTGGCCACGAAGAGGGCCACCGAGTCCCCCCCGCCCAGGGCCGCCGGCCGTACGTAGGCGGCGAGGCTGGGCCACCGGCCCGAAGGCGGCGGCAGGTGAAAGGTCACCGCCTCCCCGTCCGGGGGGAAGAGGCGGAGGAGTTCCCCCTCCGACTCGGCCCGGAAAAACCGAAAGAGCGCCCGGGGCCTCAAAGCCACCGCCTTGACGAGGGCGAGGCACCGCTCTTCCAGCGCCTCCGCCTTCAGGTCCGCCCCCTCGAGAAGCCTGCGCACCGGGCCGCGGAGCCCCAGGTGGCGGCCCAGCAAGCGCTGGAGGTCCACGTGGGGCCACAGGACCCGCGGGACGATTTCGGAATAGAGGTGCTCCCCGTCGTCGGGGGGCGGGAGGGCCTCCGCCGGGGCCACGTGGGGGGGCGCCCCGGTGGGCCGGGGAGCCGCGGGCGCGGGGGCGGCCTTGGGAGCCGGGGCCGGCTCGCGGACCGCTTCCCCCCGGGCGAAGGCGTTCAGGAGGGCGAGCCCCTCCATGGCCGTGGCGGCGTAGGCCACGGGCCCCCCGTAGGCGGGGGCGATCTCCTCGTCCACGAAGCGCCGGTCCAGGGCGGCCCCTCCCACGAGCAGCAGGGGCTCCCTTACCCCCGCCTCCTTCAGCGTCCGGGCCGCCGCCGCCATCTCCCAGGCGCTTCGGACCAGAAGCCCGGAGAGCCCCACCGCCAGCGGCCGGTGTTCCCCTGCGGCGGCCGCGATCCGTTCCGGCGCCACGCGGGTCCCCAGGTCCACCACCCGGTAGCCGTTGTGGGCGAGGATGGTGGACACCAGGTTCTTGCCGATGTCGTGGACGTCCCCCCGGACGGTGGCCAGCACCACCGTCCCCCGGGCCGGGACCGGTTCCCCCCCCAGCCGTTTCTCCAACTCCGCGGCGGCTTCCTTCATGACCTCCGCGGACTGCAGCACCTCGGCGACGATGAGCTCCCCCCGGGCGAAACGGCGCCCCACCTCGTCCATGGCCTCCAGGAGAAGCCCGTTGAGGAGGTCGAGGGGGGCGGCGCCCCGCTGGAGCAGCTTCTCCAGCGCCCCCTGGAGCCCCCTCCGCGAACCCTCCAGCACGCACCGGCGAACGGTTTCCTCGGGGCTCTCCCGGGGCGGCGCCGGCCGGCACCGGGGCAGGGCGGCGCCCCGAAAGCGCTCCAGAAAGGCCCGGAGGTCCTCTTCCCCCCCGCGGAAGAGGAGGGCCTCCGCCAGCCCCCGAAGTTCGGGGTCCAGCCCGGAGGCGGGCTCCAGGGCCTCGGGGTTGGCGATGGCCACGTCGAGGCCCGCCTCCGCCGCCCGGGCGAGGAAGACGGCGTGGAGGACCTCCCGGGCGGGCGAGGGCAACCCGTAGCTCACGTTGGAGAGGCCGAGGAGGGTGAGGGAGCGGGGGAACTCCGCCTTGAGGCGGCGGATGGCCTCCAGCGTCTCCCCCGCCGCCCCGCGGAACTTCCCGTCGCCGGTGGCGCAGGGAAAGACCAGCGGGTCGAAGAAGATCTCCTCGGGCCGCAGGCCGAGCTCCTCCGTGAGCAGGCCGTAGGCCCGCCGGGCCACCTCCAGCTTCCGGTCGGCGGTGACGGCCATCCCCGAGGGGTGGTCGTCCAGCGTCTGGACCACCAGCGAGGCCCCGTACTTCCGCGCCAGGCCCGCCATCCTCCTCAGGCGGCGCCCCCCGTCCTCCAGGTTGGCGGAGTTGAGGAGGCCCCTTCCCGGACAGCGCCGGAGGGCCGCCTCCGCCACCTCCGGGTCCGTGGTGTCGATGAGGAGGGGAACCCGAACGCGGGGAAGGAGCGCCTCCAGAAAAGCCTCCATGTCCTCCTTCTCCCGCCCTCCCGGCTCCTGCAGGCAGACGTCCACGAGGCGGGCCCCCGCCTTCACCTGGTCCCTCGCCACCTCCGCCGCCTCGTCGAGGCGGCCTTCCCGCAGGCGGCGGCGGAAGGAGCGGCTTCCCAGGACGTTGGTCCGCTCCCCCGCCAGGACGGGGCGGTTCTCCCCGGTGATCTCCAGAAACTCCGTGCCGGAGAGGAACACGCGGTGGTGGTCGAGGACCCGCCGAGGCGGAAGGCCTTCCAGGGCTTCCCGAAGGGCCCGGATGTGGTCCGGGCCCGTCCCGCAGCACCCCCCCGCCAGGTTCAGCCAGCCGCGGAGGGCGAAGCGCCTCACGGCTTCCGCGAAGGCCTCGGGGCCGAGGCCGTACCGGCCCTTCCGGTCCGGAAGGCCGGCGTTGGGGTAGCAGAGGGTCCGGGTGCGGGCCACCCCCGAGAGGGCCCCCAGGGGCCCTTCCAGGACCGAGGGCCCCGTGGAGCAGTTGAGCCCCACCGCCAGCGGGTCTCCGTGCATCACCGAGGCGTAGAAGGCCTCCACGCTCGAGCCCGCCAGGAGGGCGCCCCCCGGCTCGAGGGTGGCGGAGAGGATCACGGGAAGGCGGCGCCCCGCCTCGGCGAAGGCCTCCTGGATCCCCGCCAGGGCCGCCTTGGCGTTCAGGGGGTCCTGGACGGTCTCCACCAGGAGCAGGTCCACTCCGCCCTCCAGAAGCCCCAGCGCCTGGATTCGGTAGTGGTCCCGGAGGCCGGCGAAATCCACCCCCGCGGATAGGGTGAGGGACCGGGTGGTGGGCCCCATGGACCCGGCAACGAAACGGGGCCGACTTGAGGTGGAGTGGGCCCGGCAGGCCTCCCGGGCGATGGCGGCGGCCCGGCGGTTGATCTCGAAGGCCAGGTCCGAGAGGCCGTACTCCCCCAGGACCAGGGGCGTGGCGCCGAAGGTGTCGGTCTCCACCACGTCGGCTCCGGCCTCGAGGTAGGCGTCGTGGACGCGTCGCACCGCCTCCGGCCGGGTCACCACCAGGTGCTCCGTGCAGCCGGCCAGGGCCTCTCCGCCGTAATCCTCCGCGGAAAGGCCCTGGGCCTGGATCTGCGTACCCATGGCTCCGTCCAGGATGACGATGCGCTCGGAGAGGAGTTCGAGAAGGTCCGGGCTCCGGTCGTTCACGGCGCGCTCCGTACGGATGAGGAGTTTCTTATACCACGCTGGACACCCCCGCGCCCGGAGCTGCCGGCCCGCCCCCCGAGGCGGCCCGTGGCCGCCAGCAGTTCGGCGAGGAGCAGGGTCCCCCCGGCGGCGCCCCGGACGGTGTTGTGGACCAGGGCCGTGAAGGCCAGGCTCCTGGGCCCCCGAACCCGCAGGCGGCCCACCGTGACGGCCATCCCCCCCGCGGCGTCCCGGTCGAGGACGGGCTGGGGCCGGTTCTCCTCCGGCCGGAACAGGACGGGCCGCTCCGGAGCGGAGGGGAGTCCGAGGTTCCCCAAGGGACTTCGCCAGGCTTCTAGGGCCTTCCGCGCCGCCTCCTCCGAAAGGGGCCGGAGGGTCTCCACCTCCACGCAGAGGAGGTGACCGTCCCGGACGGGAACCCGGTTGCAGCGGGCGCGCACCTTCCAGGCGGCGGGACGGATCCCTCCATCCTCCAGTGCGCCGAAGATCTTGAGCGGTTCGCTCTCGAGCTTCTCCTCCTCACCCCGGATGAAGGGAAGGACGTTGTCCACCAAGTCCAGGGAAGCCACCCCCGGGTACCCCGCCCCCGAAGCCGCCTGGAGGGTGGTCACCCAGACGCGGCGGAGGCCGAAGGCTCGACGGATCGGTTCCAGGGCCAGGCAGAGCCCGATGGTGGAGCAGTTGGGGTTGGCGGCCACGAAACCTCCGTGGCGGTGGCGTTGCGAATCGGCCAGGCGGAGGTGGCCCGGGTTGATTTCCGGGACCACCAGGGGGACCTCCGGGTCCATGCGGAGGGCCGAGGCGTTGGAGACCACCGGGAAGCCCGCCTCGCGGAATCGCGGTTCGACGGCCGCGGCGGCCGCCGTCTCCAGGGCGCTGAAGACCACGTCGGCCTCCACACCTGCGGGTTCGGCCGCCCGAAGGGGGAGGTCCGGGGCTTCGCAGGCCGTCCAGGCGGCGGAAGGAGCGCCCACCGCCTCCCGGTAGGGCCGCCCCTCGCGCGCGCCGGAGGCGCAGAGGGCCACCGTGTCGAACCAGGGATGCCGCATCAGGAGCTGGACGATTTTCTGGCCCACCACCCCCGTCGCCCCCAGGACGACGGCTCTATACCGCTTTTTTCCGAGCGCCATGTTCCGCCTCCCGCCGTTGGTCCCTCCGGCCCACCGACCTTCCCCGCTCGAAGAACCGGCGGTGAAGCCGGCGGACGACCCCGGGAAGGGACGCCTCGTTCACCAGGAACCCGAAGCAGATGCCCGACCAGCCGAAGGAAACCATGGAGACCCGAGCCGGCCTGGTGGCGTCCATGACCGCGCCCACCAGGCCCGGGCGGGCCCGCAGGGACTCGCCCACGAGGCAGACGAGGACCTCGCCCTCCCGGTGCGCCACCGATCCCAGGTCCGCCATCTCCCCCAGAGCGGCGTCCACCGTCGGCCCCTCTTGGAAGGCCATGGCCACGGACACTTCCGAGGTGGCCATGAGGTCCGGCGCGAGGCCGTGGCGGGAGAGAATCCCCGAGAGCCGGACCAGAAAGTCCGGGGCCTTGAACATCCTCGGGGTGGAGAGTTGGACCAGGCGCATGGCCTCCTTGTAGGCGATGCTTCTCAGCGGGGCCCGTGAGGGCGGGACCTCCCGGAGCACGAGCGTGCCTCTGTGGCGTGGCCGGAAGGTGTTCAGGATGCGCACGGGGATGCCCGCGGCCACGGCCGGCTCCAGCGTCTTGGGGTGAAGGACCCGCGCCCCGAAGAAGGCCAGCTCCGACGCCTCCCGGTAGCTCAGGAGGGGGATGGTCCGGGCCTTCGGCACGAGGGAGGGGTCCGCCGTGAGAATGCCGTCCACGTCGGTCCAGATCTGGATTTCCTCCGCCCTCAGAGCGGCGCCCACCAGAGAGGCGGTGAAATCGGATCCTCCCCGGCCCAGGGTCGTGTCCTCTCCCGTTTCGGAGCGGCCCAGAAAACCCGGCAGGACCACCAGGCGCCCGGCCTTCAGCAAGGGAAGGAGCCTGCGCCGGCACCTCCTTCGGGTGGCCTCCATGCGGGGGGAGGCGGAGCCGTGGACGGAGTCGGTGACCACCACCTCGCGGGCGTCGACCCAGACGGCGGGGAGGCCGCGCTCCCTCAGGGCCAGGGCCATGACCGCGCTGGATGCCAGCTCTCCCGCTCCGAGAAAGGCGTCCCGGACCAAGGGGGAGAACTCCCCCAGGGCGGCCATGGCGTCGGCCATGGCGCCCAGGCGGGCGAAGTGGCCCTCCACAATGGAAAGGGCCTCCCGGAGGGCCGAAGCCTCCTTCAGAAGGCCGCGGCACAGCGTTTCGTGGTGGCCCCGGAGCCCCTCCAGCACCTTGCGGGCGCCGGCGGGGTGGCCCGCCGCGGCCAGGCGGCCCGCCTCCTCCAGCCCGTCGGTGGTGTCCCCGAAGGCCGAGAAGACCGCCACCGAGGGCGGGGGGCCGTGGCGCCTCACCAGCGAGGCCACGCGCTCGATGCGCTCCGCCGTACCCACCGAAGAACCCCCGAACTTGAGCACCTTCATGGCGTCTCTCCGAAAAATCGGCGTCTGAGGACGGCGGCCACGGCCTCGGGCTCCGCCAGGAAGGCGTCATGGCCGAAAGGGGAGCGGATTTCCTCGTACTCGGCCCGCACTCCCGCTTCGCGGAGCCGATCGGCGGTTCGCCGCAGGTCCGGGGCGGGGACGAGGAGATCCTCCTGAACGCCCACCAGGAGGACCTCGGACCGGATCCGCCGAAAGGCCGCCTCCAGCCCCCCGCGCCCGCGCCCCACGTCGTGGAGGTCCATGGCCGTGAGGAGGGCGAGGTAGGCTTCGGCGTCGAACCGCGCCACCAGCTTGCGGCCCTGGTGGGCGAGGTAGGACTCCACCTCGAAGGGCGGGAGGAGGGAGACGGGGCCCTCCCCCGGGTCTCCGCGCCTCCTGCGTCCGAAGCGCGACTCGAAGAGGGCGGGGGTGCGGTAGGAAACCATGGCGATGCGCCGGGCCAGATCCAGCCCCCTCCGAGGGTCCCCCCCCGCCGCCCCCAGGCGGACGGCCTCGCGTCCCAGGTGGTCGAAGGCCACCATCCAGGCGCCGGCGGCGGCGTCCCCCGCGATGGGGACGGCGGTCCGTATCAAACCGGGGAACTCCACCGCCATCTCCCAGATGACCATGGCGCCGAGGGAACCGCCTAGGGCGCCCCGAAGGGGAGCCAGCCCCAGGCGCTCCACCAGGAGCGCCAGGGCCCGGGCCATGTCCCGCGTCGTGAGAACAGGAAAGCGGGAACCGTAGGGCCGGTTCGTCCGCGGGTCCGTGCTCCGAGGCCCGGTGCTCCCGTAGAGGCTCCCCGGGAGGTTGGCCGAGAGGACGAAGCAGCGGGCGGGATCCACGGCCTTTCCCGGCCCCACCAGGCCCTCCCACCAGCCGGGGCGGGGGTCCTCGGAGGAGCCGCCGGACGCGGCGTGGGCGTCGCCGGTGAGGGCGTGGACGAGGAGGACGGCTCCGCCCGGGGTCCGGGCCGGATCCCCCCACGTCTCGTAGGCCAGCTCCAGGACGGGCAGGCGCCCGCCGCACTCCAACCCGAAGGGTCCATCGGAACGGAAAAGGAAGGGCCCGCGGGGGGCTCCTCCGCCGCCGGTGGTCGTCATGCCCGCTCCAGCGCCTGCTCGAGGTCCTCCAGCAGGTCGTCCGCGTGTTCGAGGCCCACGGAGAGCCGCACCAGCCCGGGCAGAACCCCCGCGAGCCGACGGTCCTCCTCGGAGAGCTGGGCGTGGGTGGTGGCCGAGGGAAGAATGGCTAGGCTCCGGGCGTCCCCCACGTTGGCCACGTGGGAGAACAACAGCAAGGATTCGAGGAACCGCCGCGCCGCAGGTAGCCCCTCCCGCAGGGTGAAGACCACCATGCCCCCAAAGCCTCCCGAAAGCACGCGACGGGCGGTGCCGTGGGAGGGGTCGTCCGGCAAACCCGGGTAGCGGAGCCACTCCACCTTGGGGTGGCCCTTCAGGAACGCCGCCACCGCCAAAGCGTTGGCGCAGTGGCGCTCCATCCGGAGGGGCAGCGTCTCGATCCCCTGGAGGGCCATCCAGCACGAATCGGGAGGGAGGGAGGCGCCCAGGTTTCTCAAGAGGACGGCCCGGGTCCGCAGGGCGAAGGCCTGGTCCTGCAAGGGGCCTAGGTCGTGGCCGAACCGGATCCCGCCGTAGGAGGCATCGGGCGCGTCGAAGCCGGGGAAGCGTGGGTCCCCCCACGGGAAGGTCCCGCCGTCCACCAGGGCCCCGCCGAGGAAGGTCCCGTGGCCCCCGATCCACTTGGTGAGCGAATGGACCACCACGTCCGCCCCCTGCTCGAGGGGCCTCACGAGGCAAGGCGTGGCGAAGGTGTTGTCCACGACGAAAGGAACGCGGCGCCGCCTGGCGATCTCCGCCAGGGCGGGCAGGTCGGCCACCTCCAGCGCGGGGTTGCCGATGGTTTCCGCGAAGAGGACCCGCGTCCGCTCCGTGAAGGCCTCCTCCACCTTTTCGGGGCGCGAGGCGTCCACCAGGCGGGCGGTGACCCCGAAGGCGGGAAGCGTCTCCTTCAGGAGGGCCGCCGTGCCCCCGTAGAGGGAGCGGGAGGCCACCACCTCGCCGCCCGGGGCGGCGCAGTTGACCAGGGCGTAGAACACCGCCGCCGTCCCCGAGGCCGTGGCCACCGCCGCCGTCCCTCCCTCCAACGCCGCCAGGCGCCTCTCCAGGACTTCCTGGGTGGGGTTGGAAATCCGGCTGTAGACGTGGCCCTCCTCCTTCAGGGAAAAGAGGGCCGCCGCGTGGTCCAGCCCTCCGAAGCGGTAGGCCGCCGAGCGGTGGACGGGGACGCCCCTGGGCTCTCCGGGGGCGGGCTCGTACCCCGCGTGCAGACAAAGGGTTTCCAAGCGCCGGGACTTCATGGTGCCTCCTCGGGCCCGTCTTCGAAAAAAAGGCCGTCCCAGCCAAAGCCGGACGGGCCCGCCCACGCTTTAGCTGCATTTCTTCGGGCCGCGCCCCGCGCGGCCCCGGCGCCCGCAAGCTGCGGATCAAATCGGCGCCGGTCCCGTTGTTCGGCTCCCGCTCGAAAAGCCTCCTTCCCTCACGAAAAAAACCCGCCGCGGCCGAAGCCGGACGGGTCGCTCCCCCTCCGCTTTAGCCGCATTTCTATAGCGCCCGCAAGCTGGAGCTCAAATCGGCGCTCTAGGGTACGTACTGTACGGCGGCCCAAAGGCCGTTGTCAAGTCTCCGGCGCCGGGTCGCCCACCAAGGAGCCCACCTCCTCCCCCTCCACGATCCGCCGGATGCTGCCCCGGGCGAAGAGGTCGAAGATCCGGATGGGGATGCGGTTCTCCATGCAGAGGCTGATGGCGGTGGCGTCCATCACCCGCAGGCCCTTCTCCAGGGCCTCCAGGTAAGAGATGCGGTGGTACTTCCTCGCCGAGGGGTCCTTCAAGGGGTCGGCGCTGTAGATGCCGTCCACCTTGGTGGCCTTGAGGAGCAGGTCGGCCTTGATCTCGATGGCCCGGAGGGCCGCCGCCGAATCGGTGGTGAAGTAGGGGTTCCCGGTGCCGGCGGCGAAGATGACGATGCGCCCCTTTTCCAGGTGGCGGACCGCCCGCCGCCGGATGTACGGCTCGGCGATGGCGTGCATGGCGATGGCCGTCTGGAGACGGGTGGAGACGCCCTTGCGCTCCAGGGCGTCCTGGAGGGCCAGGCCGTTGATGACGGTGGCCAGCATCCCCATGTGGTCGGCCGTCACCCGGTCCAGGCCCAGGGCCTCCCCCTCGTTGCCGCGGAAGATGTTGCCACCCCCCACCACCAGGGCCACCGAGACGCCCATGGCGTGGATCTCCACCACCTCCTCCGCCACCGTCTCCACCGCCGCCCGGTCGATGCCGTGGCGCCCGGGACCCATGAGGGCCTCTCCGGAGAGCTTGAGCAGAATCCTGTGGACCTTGGCGTCGCCCATGGCCGCCCCCTACGAAAAAGGGCGGCCCGGAGGCCGCCCGTTCCTTCGCCGTCTCAGGCCTCGCAGCCCGAGGGTTTGAGACCCTCCCCCAGGACGTACCGCTCGAAGCGGACCACCTTCAGTTTATCGCCGGTCTTGGCCTTCAGGTAGGCCCCCACCCGGGTCTGGGGATCCTTGATGAAGGGCTGCTCGAGGAGGCAGGTCTCCTCGTAGAACTTGTTCATCTTGCCTTCCACGATCTTGTCCGCGATGGACTCGGGCTTGCCCTGCGCCAGGACCTGGGAGCGGTAGATCTCCCGCTCGCCGGCGAGGACGGCCTCGGTGACCTCCTCCCGCCGCACGAAGCGGGGGGCGGAGGCGGCCACCTGCATGCAGAGGTCCTTGGCGGACTCGGCGACGTTCTGGGCGCCCTCCGCGGCCTCCAGGTGCATCAGCACGCCGATCTTGCCGCCGGCGTGGATGTACGTGGCCACCAGCCCGCCCTCGAAGCGGACGAAGCGGCGGAGCTGGATGTTCTCCCCCAGCTTGGCCACCTTCCCCACCAGGGCGTCCTTCACCTTCTGGGAGCCGTCGCCGAGGTAGGGGAGGTCCAGCAGGGCCTCCACCGTGGCGGGGTTCTGCTCGGCCACCTGCCGGGGCAGGACGGTGCAGAGCTCCTTGAAGTCGTCGGTGTTGGCCACGAAGTCGGTCTCGCAGTTGATCTCCACGAGGGCGCCCGCCTTCCCGTCGGCGGCGATGAAGGAGGCCACCCGGCCCTCGGAGGCGGCGCGGGCGCTCTTCTTCTCGGCGGTGGCGATGCCCTTCTTCCGGAGGATCTTCACCGCCTCTTCCATGTCGCCCTGGGCCTCTTCCAACGCGCGCTTGCAGTCCATCATGCCGACGCCGGTCTTCTCGCGGAGTTCCTGAACCATTTTGGACGTGATGGCCATGGGATTACGCCTCCGGTGCGGGTGCCGTGCGGGCGGGGGCCTTGCGGGAGGGGGCCCGCCGGACCTTCTTTTCGAGCGCTTCCAGCTTTTCCTGGGCGCGGGACTTCCTCTCCTCCGGGTGCTCCTCTTCCTCGGCGTCGGCGGCCGCCCGGTCCAGGAGGGCGGCCTGCTCCGCCGCCTCCGCCTCCCGGGCCTGGAGCATGTGGCGGCCTTCCTCGACGGCCTCGGCGATCTTTCCGGCGAAGAGCTGGATGGCCCGCACGGCGTCGTCGTTGCCGGGGATGGGGTAGTCCGCCTCCTCCGGGTCGCAGTTGGTGTCCACGATGGCCACCACCGGGATCCCCAGCCTGCGGGCCTCGCGGATGCAGTTCTTCTCGCGCTTGATGTCCACCACGAAGAGGGCCTGGGGGAGCCTCGACATCTCCACGATGCCCGAGAGCATCTTCTCCAGCTTCTCCTTCTCCTTGGAGAGGAGGAGGCGCTCCTTCTTGGTGAGGTTTTCGGTGTTCTGGCCCGCCTCCATCCGGCTCAGCTCCTTGTACCGCTGGATCCGAGTCTGGATGGTGCGGAAGTTGGTCAGGGTGCCGCCCAGCCAGCGCTCGGTGACGTAGGGCATCTTCACGCGGGCGGCCGCCTCCTGGATGGCCTCCTGGGCCTGCCGCTTGGTGCCCACGAAGAGCACGCGGCCGCCCTTGGCCGCCAGGTCGGTGACGAAGTCCGAGGCGTGCTTGAACTCGCGGAGGGTGTGCTGGAGGTCGATGATGTGGATCCCGTTGCGCTGGCCGAAGATGTAGCGCTTCATCTTGGGGTTCCACTTGCGGGTGAGGTGCCCGAAGTGGACGCCGGCTTCGAGGAGCTCTTTCAGGGTTACGGTCGCCAATGCCGCCTCCTGGGTAGGGCCGCGGACGGGGCGGAAAGCCTTACGGCCAGGAACCCCTCCCGGGGTCCTTGCCCGCCCCTTCGCCTGTCCGCGGGAAACACGGGTTCAGGGCCAACGCCGGAGGAAGAGGGCTCCGGAGCCCCCTCCCCGGCGGATCAACGCTTGCTGAACTGGAAGCGCTTGCGGGCCTTGGGGTGGCCGTACTTCTTGCGCTCCACCTCGCGGGCGTCCCGCGTGAGCAGGCCCGCCGCCTTCAGCTTGGGCCTCAGCTCCTGGTTGTACTCCAGGAGCGCGCGGGAGATGCCGTGGCGCACCGCCCCCGCCTGTCCGGAGATGCCGCCGCCCTGCACGTTCACGAGGACGTCGAACTTGTCGGCGGTGCCGGTGAGGTTCAGGGGGATCTGGATCTGCATCCGGTGGACCGGGTTGGGGAAGTACTCCTCGAAGGGGCGCTTGTTCACGGAAATGGCCCCCTTTCCCGGGCGGAGGTAGACGCGGGCCACGGCCGTCTTGCGCCTGCCGGTGCCGTTGTACTGGATCACGCTCATGCTCGAAACTCCTGACTCAGCTCAAGGCCACGGGGAAGGGCGCCGGTTTCTGCGCCGCGTGGGGGTGGCGGTCCCCGGCGTAGACCTTCATCTTCCGGATGAGGCGGTCGCCGATGCGGTTCTTGGGAAGCATGCCGCGCACGGCGTGCTCGATGAGCTTGGCGGGCTGCTTGGCCAGGAGGTCGCGGGCGGAGATCTCCTTCAGGCCCCCGGGGTACATGGAGTGGTGGCGGTAGATCTTGTCGGTCCACTTCTTTCCGGTGAGGCGGACCTTCTCCGCGTTCACCACCACGACGAAGTCCCCCACCTGCAGGTGGGGCGTGTAGAGGGGCTTGTGCTTGCCCATGAGGACCCGCGCCACTTCGGTGGCGAGGCGCCCGAGGGTCTTTCCCTCGGCGTCCACCACGAACCAGTCGCGGCGCACCTCCCCGCTTTTCGGAAACACCGTACGCATGGGAATCTCCTCGAACTTGCCCCGCGCCGCACACCTTTCCGCCCGGCGCAAAGGGCTCTTAGTGTACTGGAAAAAGTGCGGTCCTGTCAAGGGTTATGGCCCGGCCCGGTCTCCGGTCGTCCTCCGCGGTGAAAGGGGGTTTCCCAGCCCCGGCCGTCGAGGCAGGACAGAAAGGACCCCTGCCGGCCGGTGCGCTCCAGGCGGAAGAAGACGCTCACGGCCAGGCGGGGCAGGATCCGCGCCAGGGGCCGGGCCAGGGCCGGGGGGAAAGGGTAGAAGTTGCCTCCCCTCAGCTCCCGGAGGCGGAAGAAGCCCCCCGCCTCGGCGAAGCGCCGAAAGCCGTCGGCGGTGGCGCCCCGGACGTGGGGCCCCAGCCACTCGATGGAGCTGGGCTGAAGGCCCCACAGGAGCAGGATCCGGTTGTGGAGGGAGGCCAGGTTGGGGATCCCCACCAGGAAGGCGCCCCCGGGAGCCAGCACCCGGGCGGCTTCGGCGGTGATCCAGAAGATCTCCTTGGTGTGCTCCAGGACCTGGTTGGCCACCACCAGGTGGACGGAGCCGTCGGCGAAGGGGAGGGGTTCCCGCTCCAGGTCCAGGGAAAAGACCTCCACCCCCTTTTTCCGAAGGGCTTGCGCGGCGGCGGGGTCCACCTCCACGCCGCAGAGGCGAACCCTTCTCGGCGCCAGGGCCTTCTCGGCGAGGAAGAGGTCCGCCCCCGTCCCCGCCCCCAGGTCCAGCACGGTGACCGTCTGAGGAAACGGCGCCTCCCGGAAGTGCTCCGCCGCCATGGACGCCAGCGTATCCCGGCCGTAGTTCAGGATTTCGGTGCCGGCCTTCAGCCGGGCAAGAAAGGCGCGCATGCCGTAAGATAGCATGGACCCGGCGCCGCCGGGGCGCCGGGGCGCCTGAGAAGGAGCGAGGCCCATGGTGGAGCGCCCCAAGGAGCCCTTTCCAGCCCGTCCGGGCTGTTACCTCTTCCGGGACGCCCGGGGCCGGCCCCTCTACGTGGGGAAGGCGCGCAACCTGCGGGCCCGGCTGGCCTCCTACTTCCAGGAGAAGGTCTCCGACAAGGTGGCCCGTCTGCGGCGCCAGGCCGCCTCCGTGGAGACGGTGGTGACGGCCAGCGAGTGGGAGGCCTTCCTCCTCGAAAACAACCTCATCAAGCAGTTCCGCCCCCGCTTCAACACCCTCCTCAAGGACGACAAGACCTACCCCTTCCTCAAGCTGACGGTGAAGGACCGCTTCCCCAAGGTCCTCTTCACGAGGCGTCTGGAGCGGGACGGCTCCCTCTACTTCGGCCCCTTCGTTCCCGGCTGGCAGGCCCGGCGAAACCTGAAGGTTCTCCAGCAGCACTTCAAGATCGCCACGTGCCGCGACCCTCTGGACGGCTCCCGCGCGAGGCCCTGTCTCTACTACGAGATGGGGCAGTGCTTCGCGCCGTGCGTGAGGGGGAAGGTCTCCGAGTCCGACTACGCCGCCGCCGTGGAGGCCGCCCGGCTCTTCCTCGAAGGTAAGGACCGAGCCCTCCGGGAGAGCCTGAAGGCGCGGATGGAGGAGGCGGCGGCACGTCTGGACTTCGAGACGGCGGCCCACTACCGCGACCTCCTGAAGGCCACCGCCTTTCTCTCCAACCGCCAGGCGGTGGCCCGGCCGGGGGAGGGCCATTGGGAGCTCTTCGCCCTGTACGGGGGCGGCGGCGCCTTCTTTCTCCACTCCTTCACGCTGGTGGACGGGAAGGTGGTGGACCAGCGCCACTGGGCCCTGGACGCGCTGGAGGAGCGCGAGGAGGAGGTCTTCTCCGCCGCCCTCATGCGCCTCTTCGGGAACGCCCCGGCCATCCCCGACGGAATCTGCATCTCCCGGGACCTTCCCGACCGCCCCCTTCTGGAGCGTTTCCTGACGGAGAGGAAGGGGCGGAAGGTCCCCGTCCGTGTCCCGAAGCGAGGCCCCAAAGCGGACCTCGTGGCCATGCTCCGGGAAAACGCCCGGCTGGCCTTCGCGGTCGGCGGGGCACCGGCGGCGCTGCTCAAGGAGCTCCAGCAGATCCTGGAACTGCCCTCCCCGCCACGCCGCATGGAGGCCTTCGACATTTCGCACTTTCACGGCGGCGAGACCACCGCCTCCTTCGTGGTCTTCGAGGAGGGCCGCCCCCTCAAGGAGGCCTACCGCCGTTACCACGTCCGGACCGTCAAGGGAGTGGACGACTTCGCCTCCCTGGCGGAGGCCGTGGGGCACCGGCTTCAGCGCCTCCTGCGGGAAGGGGAGCCCCTGCCGGACCTCCTGCTCGTGGACGGGGGGTGGGGACAGGTCGCGGCGGTCCGCCGGGCTCTGGAGGGGATTCTCCCCGACGTCCCCTCCCTCGTGGGTCTCGCCAAGCGCGAGGAGTGGATCTACCGCTGGCCGGATCCCCAGCCCCGGGTCCTCTCCCGGGACTCCCCCGCCCTTCACCTGCTCATGGCCATGAGGGACGAAGCCCACCGGTTCGCCCTGGCGGGCCACCGAGCGCGAAGGAGCCGGGCCCGCTTGAAGTCGCCGCTGCTGGCCCTGCCGGGGGTGGGGCCGAAGACCGCCGCGAAACTGCTCCGCGCCTTCCTCACCACCGAAGCCGTGCGGGCCGCCCCGCGGGAGGCGTTGGAGAAGGTCGTGGGAAAGGCGGCGGCCCTGCGGATCCGCGCCGCCCTGGACGCCGCGCCCGGCGACCCGCGCGAGGCGTAAAAAAAGAGCCCGCCTCGCGGCGGGCTCCCCGACTCCAACGAACGGGTCCTACTTCTTGGCCACGGCCTTCTTGGCGGCGGGCTTCTTGACCGCCGGCTTGGCCGCGGGCTTCTTGGCCGCAGGCTTCTTCGCGGCGGGCTTCTTGGCGGCGGGCTTCTTGGCCGCCGGCTTGGCCGCCGTCTTCTTCGCCGCGGGCTTCTTGGCCGCAGGCTTCTTCGCGGCCGGCTTCTTCACCGCCTTCTTCTCGACTTTCTCCGCCATCCGAACCTCCTTCAGGAAGTGGGTAAGCTACATCTTCCGTCATCCGATCCCGATGCACTAGACCTGGTGTTGTGGATAATATAGAGTTCTTCTCGCGAAGTGTCAAGGGATTGTGCTCAACGATTGTGCAGCACAAAAGATGGGAGTCCCCCCGCATCCGTGGGGACTGCGCCGAAGACCGCGGCACCGCTAGATTTGCCGCACCGTCCTCGAAGTCTACGAGATGTGGTTGGCCGATGGGAAAGATGGATCAGAAGCGGTTCTCCCTCCCTTCCAACATCCGAAGGATGTTCTGGAAGTGGAAGAGGACCAGCGCCGCCGACCAGGGGAAAAGGAGAAGGAACGCGCCGCGGTGGCTCTGCGCCCACGCGGGACCCTCGGCGGCGAGAACCATCAGGGGGAAGGCGAGGCTGGCGGTGATGGAGCCCAGGGAGACCATCCGGCTCAGGGCCACCGCCAGGGCGAAGGGGAAGACGGCGAGCGCCACCGCCACGGGGTGCAGCGCGAGAAAGGCTCCTGCGGAGGTGCCGATCCCTTTTCCTCCCCGGAAGCCGGCCCACACGGGAAAGACGTGTCCCGCCACGGCCGCGGCGCCGGCCAGCAGGGGGACCCACGACTCCGGGCCGAAGGCCTTCTGCGCGAGCAGCGCGGGCAGGAATCCCTTGGCCACGTCCACGAGGGCCACCGGAAGGGCCAGCTTCCAGCCGGCCACCCGCAGGACGTTGGTGGCCCCCGCGTTTCCGCTCCCGTGGCTCCGGACGTCGATGCCGCGGAAGAGCCGCGTGAAGACGACGCTGGTGGGGAAGGAACCGAGGAGGTAGGCGCCGAGGCAGGCGAGGAACGCGGTCATTTCGGCTCCAGGCCCAGGACGGCGATCCCCGCGGCGCCGGGGCCCACGTGGGCGCCGAGGACCGGCGTGGCTTCCACCACCGGGATGTCGGTGAGCCCCGTCAGGCGCCTCAACCGCTTGAGGTAGAAGGCGGCCTCCCGCCGTCCGTCCACGTGGGCCACCGCCAGCCGGAAGCGACCGTACTTCTCCCACTCGGCCCGCGCCAGGCGGAGGACCTTCCGCCGCACGCCCCCCATGCCGAAGGCCTTGGCGGGGCTCACCACCTTGCCTTCCCCATCCACCTCCACCACGGGGTGGAGCCCCAGGAGCTTGGCCGCGAGGCTGCGCCCGAAGCTGATCCGCCCCCCGCGCCGAAGGAAATCCAGCGTGCGCAGGGAGACGAAGACGCGGACGCGGCTTCTGAGTTCCTCCATCCGGGCGGAGATGGCCGAGGCGCTCTCGCCGGAGAGGGCCATCCGGCGGGCCTCCTGCACCAGCAGACCCAGACCCACGCTGACGGTGCGGCTGTCGAGGACGTGGACGTCCGCCTGCGTGAACTTGGAGGCCGCCGTCACCGCCGCCTGGTAGGTTCCGCTGAGGGCGGCGCTGAGGGTCAGGACGACGATCTCCCGCTTCCGCCCCGCCGCCTCCTCGTAGACCCGGAGGAAGTCCTGGACCGACGGCTGGCTGGTCTTGGGGTGGTGGGCCGTCCTCCGGCACTTGCGGAGGAATTCCTCGGGGGAGATCTCCACCTTGTCGAGGAAGGTCTCCTCGCCGAAGAGGACCTTGAGCGGAACGAGGGAGATGAAGTTGTTCCGCACGTAGTCCATGGGCAGGTCGCAGGAGGAGTCGCTGACGATGGCCACGCGGGCGCGGTCCTCCACGGCGCTGTCGTGTTGGAGCTGCATGTCGTCGCACTTCTTGGTGGCGAGCGTCCCCATCTCCCTCAGGATCTCGTACATCCGCAGCGGCTCGTTGGTGTGGAGGTGGACCTTGAGGAGGGCCGCCCCCGAGACGACGACGAGGCTGTCCCCCAGCGGCTCCAGGAGTTCCCGGACGCGCTCCGGCGGAACGGGTTCCTGGGTGCGCACGAGGCACTCGGTGCAGTACCGGAACTGAAGGCTCACCTTTTCGTGGGCGTACACGAAGGCCTCGGCGGGGGCCTCCTCCCCCGCCTCCTCCCGCTTCCCTTCGGGAGCCCGGAGGTCTCCCGTCTCCACGAAATCGGTGATCCCTTCGAGGAAGTGGACGAACCCCTGGGCCCCGGCGTCCACCACGCCGTGCTTTTTCAGAACCTCCAGCTGGTCGGGGGTGCGCTTGAGGGATTCCCGGGCACGATGGAGGGCCGCCTTCAGGAGTTCCGCGAAGTCGGAGGTCTCCCCGCACCGCCGCGCGATCTCTTCCGCCCAGTCCTTGATGACGGTGAGGATGGTCCCCTCGCGGGGACGGGCGATGGCCGCGTAGGCCGCCTGCCGGGCCCGCTCCACCGCCGCGGCGAACTCCACCGTTCCGATCCGCGTCTTTCCCGTCACGCCCTCGGAGAAGCCGGTGAGGAACTGGGCCAGGATGGCTCCCGAATTTCCGTGGGAGCCCAAGATGGCGCTTTCCGCCAGGATCCTGCCGGTGTGTTCCGCCGAACGGTGGAAGGACCGCCGGAGGGAATCCGCCGCCGTGGCCATGGTCTTGGCCATGTTGGTCCCCGTGTCGGCGTCGGGGACGGGGTAGACGTTGATGCTGTTCAGCTGCTCCCGCCGTTCGGTGAGGCGCCGGATTCCCGCCAGCACCGCCCGCTGCAGGCGGAATCCGTCGAGGTAACGAATTTGCGGGTGGGGGGAGTCCTCGGGGCGCGGAGCGGAGACCTTCATACCTCCTCCCGGAGGGACAGAATACACGGAACGACGTGATTCCGCAAGGCCTTGAGGACTCCCCGCGGCCAACGAACGCCGCCGCCGCAGGGACGATTGTCCCGGCCGGAATCGGGGCGGTCTAGGGGAAGGTCCGGTGCCAGAGGAGGCGGCGTCCGGCCCCGTCGAAGGCCACCACCTCCACCTCCCGCCCCGGTCCGAAGGGGAAGGTTCCGGTGAACTCGCCGCCGTCCCCCACCGGAACCAGCCGTCCGTTGACGGTGACCTCCAGCCGGGGCGTGACGGATCCGCGGACCACCGCCGCATCCCCCAGCGGCGTGGCGTCCACCGCGAGCTTCCAGTCGGGGGGAGGATTCTCCGGAGAGGGAGCCAGGACCCGGAAGGCCATGGGGGGCGACCAGGGCCCCGGGCTCGGCGAGAGGGCTCTGAGACGCCAGAAGTACCGGCCCGGCGTCAGGGTTCCCAGGGCCAGACCGCGGTCCTGGGCCTCCCCTTGCCGCGCCATTCCGTTCTCGAAGAGGGGAGAGGAGGAAACCTGCACGGCCACCCGGGAAGCGGCGGAGGGCTCCCACCGGAGAACGACGGGGGCGCCCCCGGCTGCGGGGGAGGCCGTCCAGAACACGGTGCCGTCCAACGGCGTCTCCGGAGCGGGCGCGGCCGCCCGTTCCCCCAGGATCCGGGGGCCGCCCTCTTCCAGGGCCAGACGTTGGGTCCTCAGCCCCGCCGTGACGGTTTGCTCTCCAAAGGGGCCCCGGAGGAGGCACGAGCCCCGGTGAACCTCCAGGAAGAGCCCCCCCGCCTGGACCTCGCCTTCCGACGCCCCGCCGGGGGCGAGAACGGCCTCCACCGCTCCCGCCCGGAGCGACAACCCTTTACCGGGAAAGACCGAGGGGGGAACCACCGCGGAGAACCGCCCCCGGCGGGGCTCCACCACCGGCCCTCCGGCGTCGCCGCCGGCGGAAACCATCACCAACAGCGCGCCGGGACCGAGGGCCAGGGATTGGTTCCCGGGAAGGACTAGGAGCAGGCCTCCGGGGCCGGCCTGGACCGTTCCCCCCGAGGGGATTTCGGCTCCCATGCCGAGGGGCCGCTGCTGCCCTCCTTCCACCTGGAAAACCCCGGCGCCGGCCTCCACGCGCCCCACGACCGGCGGCGCCTCGAGCCGGCCCACCAGAGGTTCCAGCAGGAGCAGGGCCTCCTCGGCCCGCTTTCGCGCCTCTTGGGGCCGGTCCCGGCCCAGGAGGGCCTCGGCCTCCGCGAGAAGACCGCCGGCCTCCGTCAACGCCTTCTCCGAGTCCACCCGCCCCCTCAGGTCGGACAGGAGCGCCTGCCCCTTGCGAACGGCGGCGACGGCGGCGGAGCGCTCGGTCTCCCGCTGGAGGCGGAAGAGGTGCAGGCCCCACCCCGCGGCGGCCAAGAGCACCACGACGGAAAGCCCCCAAAAAAGGAGGTTGAGACGACGGGCCAGAACGGTCACTTTCACCTCCCCGACGCCGTCGGCGCCTCGAGCGTGGGTCCCGGACCGAGCATACCCCACCCTCCGGGCCGGGGCAAGGCGGATTCCAAGCCCGATCGAGCCCCCGGGCGCGGGTATGCCCTTGCCAAGGAAACCCGTCCTCGGTACCCTGGCGCCTGCGGCCCGGAAATGCCGCCCGCGAAGGGGGTGCCCCGTGTCCAAGGCTCGAGAAGAGAACCCGCCCGCCCAGCTCCCGGAGAACGCCTACCGCGAACTCAAGCCCGGCGAATCCTACGTGCCGATCGTTTCGGCCGAGACGGGGATCCCGGAGGTGACGGGGCGGTCGGTGGTCTTCGGTCTCCTGATGATCGTCCTCTTCTCGGCGGCCGCCTCCTTCATCGCCCTCAAGCTCGGACAGGGGTTGGAGACGGCCATCCCCATCAGCATCCTGGCGGTGGGCTTCTCCGCCGTGGCCAGTCGGAAGAGCGCCCTCACCGAGAACGTCAACATCCTGGCCATCGGCGCCACGTCGGGCATCGTCGTCGGCGGCTCGGTCTTCACCATGCCGGCCATCTTCCTCCTCGGACTCGACAAGGGGACCAGCACCCTGGGGCTCTTTCTCCAGATTTTCCTCGTGCCCTTCCTGGGTGCGGTCCTGGGGGTGCTCTTCCTGATCCCCTTCCGGCGGTACTTCACCGTGGAGATGCACGGCAAGCTCCCCTTCCCGGAAGGGACCGCCACCACGGAGATCCTGGTGGCCGGAGAGCGGGGAGGAAGCCAAGCCAAGGTGCTGGTCTACTCCCTCGGCATCGGGATCGTCCTCGACTACCTGGCCCTTTCGCTAAAGGCCTGGAGCGACGTCTTCACCACCGCCGCCGTGGAGAGCCTCTCCGGATTCACCCAGCGGGTGAAGGCGGTCTTCGCCATGAACACCTCCGCGGCGGTGCTGGGCCTCGGCATTATCATCGGCCTCAAGTACGCCGCCATCATTATGGCCGGCTCCCTCCTCTCCTACTTCGTGCTGATTCCCCTCTTCGGGTGGCTGAGCCCCGACTACGCGGCGGCGGCCTACGACCAGATCTTCGCCGGCGTGCGCAACGCCGAGGGGATCCTGGTCCACCCGGGGGTACGGAACATCGGCATCGGCGGCATCTTCGCCGCCGGGGTCATCTCCATCCTCAAGATGTCCGGGGTGATCCGCCAGGCCCTCCAGCAGGTGCTGGCCCAGCTCTTCAAGGGAAGGGGCGCCTCCGCCGTGGGTTCCCGGCTCGACCGCGACATCCCCGTCACCCTGGTCTTCGCCCTCATCGTGGCGCTGGCGGTGGCCATCTTCCTCTACTTCTGGCTGGTGGTGGTGAAGGGCCAGCCGGGGGCCGCCGGCCTGGCCTTCGCGTCCCTGGTCCTCACCTTCGTCATCGTCTTCCTCTTCTCCGCCGTCTCCGCCTGGGCGGTGGCCATGATCTCCGTCACCCCCATCTCGGGGATGACCCTCACCACCCTCATCATCGGGGCCGTGACCCTCGCCGCCCTGGGCCTCAAAGGGGGGCCGGGGATGCTGGCCATCCTCCTCATCGGCGGGGTGGTCTGCACGGCCCTGTCCATGTCGGGCTCCTTGGTGACGCAGTTCAAGATCGGCCACTGGCTGGGCTCCACCCCATCCACCATCCAGTGGAGCAACATCGCCGGGTCGGCCCTGGCGAGCCTCACCGTCACGGCCATGATCCTGCTCTTTTCCAAGGTTTACGGCTTCGGGACGCCCCAAATGCCGGCCCCCCAGGCCAGCGCCATGGCGGCGGTGGCCAACGCCTTCATGGGGGGCCAGGACGTCCCCTGGACCCTCTACGGTCTGGGGGCGGTCATCGCCGTGGTGGTTTCCCTCCTCGGGGTCTCCCCTTTGGCCTTCTCCCTGGGGATGTACCTCCCCATCGAACTCAACAGCCCCATCCTGCTGGGGGCCTGCGTGGGCTGGCTCATCCAGCACTCCACGAAGGACGAGAAGCGGTCCAAGGCCTTCAACGACAAGTCCATCCTCATCGCCTCGGGCTTCATCGCCGGAGGCGCGCTGGCGGGGGTCTTCGACGGCCTCACCAAGGGGCTCCTTTCCATCCTGGGGCGGGACCCCGAGACCTTCGGCTTCGCCGCATTGGCCCCGGGGCTCTTCACCGACGGCTTCCGGAACTGGGCGGGGCTCGCCGTCTTCCTGGCCCTGGCGGCGTTCCTCTACTGGGATGCGCGCCGGGTGAAGACCTCCTAGGGCGGCGCGGGAGAGGGGGGCGGATCAGGACAGGAGGCCGGCGTCGGTGAAGATCCGCCGGCCTTCGGCCAGCAGGTCCCGCACCTCCGGCACCTGGAAACCCAGCCGCTCCTCCGGGAGGTCGTCGCGCCCGACGAGGACCCTTCGGGCCAATCCGCCCAGGAAGGCCCCGTCGGCCATCCACCCCCTCTCCATCGCCTCGAGGGCGGACAGAAGCTCCTCCCGGTTTTCGGGCCCCGCGAAGGCGGCGGCCTTGGCCAGCAGCCGCAGGTTCTCGGTGCCGTAGTCGTTGCCGAAGGAGCCCACCGGCGGCCAGAGGACGGCGGCGTAAAGGTCCGTCAAGATGCGGCGCCGCAGACCGTCCTCGGGGACAAGGTCCCGGGCGCAGGAGAGGGCCAGTTCCTCCAGGCAGAGGGCGCGGTGGGCCTCGCCCTGGGGCCCCTCCCCGGGCGGCGCGGCCGGGCAGTCCCCCTCGGCGTAAGGGTGGCTCAGCAGAGCGGCTCCCAGAAGGTACCGGGGCAGGAGGGGATCTCCCCCCCGCCGGGTCATCCACGACCCCACGTACTGCGGAAAGGGGTCGGGGGGGGAGGCCACCATGGCCATGACGTGGCCGGGAACGCGAAGGACGAAGGAGAAGGGGGGACCGTCCTCCCGGGGAACGTGGACCCCGGGGCCGCAGGCCTCCAGGGCGCCGTCCACCCAGAAGACCGGAAGGCCGAGGCGGCTCCAGAAGCGGAGGAGCCAAAGCCCCAGGTAGACCCCGGAGGCGGCGGCGAAATCCCGCACCTCCTCCGGAGGGGCTTCCTCCCCCAGATGGGGGGCCAGCAGGTGGTCCAGGACGAAGGCGTCGGGGTACTCGCCGGTGAGGGACGCTTTCCCCCCGGAGCCGGAAGCGACGCGGGCGACGAAGTCGCGGCCGATGGCGACGGCGGTTTCGAGGTCGATGGGCCGGGTCACGGTTCCTTCCTTTCGCGGTGGGGGCGAGGCGTCTCAGGGCGGGAGGGGAAGGGCCAGGGCGGCCACCGTTCCCCGCCCTTCGGGGCCCGCCTGGATCCACACCCGCCCTCCGTGTTCCTCGACGATGCGCTGCACGATGGCCAGCCCCAGCCCCGCTCCCTCCTTTCTCGTGGTGACGAAGGGTTCGAAGGCCCGGTCCTTCAGCTCCGGCGGGAAGCCGGGGCCGGAGTCGGCGACGTAGACGGCCACCTCCCGGGACGTCCTCTCGAAGGAGACGCGCACCGCGGCTCCCGGAGGCGAAGCCCGAAGGGCGTTGTCCAGGAGATGGGCCAGGGCCTTCACCATCCGCGCCCCCTCCACCCGGGGCAGGGGCCCGCCGGGAAAGGGTCCGATCTCCACCCGCTCCCGGGCGCTCCGGTGGATGGCCTCCACCGCCCTCAGGGCCTCGACGGCCACCACGTCCAGGCGCCGGGGCTCGCGGAGCTCCGGCGCCCCCCCCTCGGCGAGATCCCGGAGCTCCTTCACGAGGTCCGAGAGCTTCCGCACCTCGTCGAGGGCCACCTCCACGTAGGGCGCCCCCTCGGGCCACGTCCCGCTCTTCTTTCGGAGGGCCTCCAGCGTGAGCGCCAGGGCCAGCAGGGGTTCCCGCACCTCCTCCGCCACCCGGCCCGTGAGCTGGCCCGCCGCCTCGAGGCGCCGGTACCGCTCGAGACGGGCCTCCGCCTCCAGGCGGCCCGTGATGTCCTGGCAGAGGCCGAAGACCTCCACCACACGGCCGTCTTTCACGACGGGGCGCTCCGTCGCCTCGATGGTGAGCAGGCGCCCGTCCCTGTGGCGGATCTCCCACCGCAGAGGGGGAGGGGCCGCGCCCTTCCGGAAACACTCCTCCGCGATGCGGTCGCTCTCACGGTTCATGGGGTGGTCGGTGGCGAGAGGGGGGTGGGGTCCCAGAAAGTGCTCCGGGGGGTAGCCCGTCACCGTCTCGATGCTGGGGGAGATGTAGGTGAAGCGCCCTTCGGCGTCGTGGACGTAAAAGTAGAAGTCGGTGGCGCTCTCCACGATGTGCCGCAATCGGGCCTCGCTCTCGCGGAGCGCCTCCTGCACCCGCTTTCGCTCGGTCACGTCCCGCGCGATGCCGCAGAGCCCCACCACCCGCCCCTCGGGGTCCCGGAGGGGCACCTTCACGGTATGGAAGTGGTGGAGGCCGTCGGGCAGCAACTTCGTCGGTTCCTCGTCCACGGCCTCCCCCGAAAGGACGCGGAGGTCGGACCGCCGGATCCGCTCCGCCGCATCCGGCCCGAAGAGCTCCTCGTCGGTGGCCCCCAGGAGGCTCTCGAGGGGCCTTCCCAGGAGCCCCGCCATGGCGGGGTTGGCTTGGACGTACCGGAGGGAGGCGTCCTTGATGAAGAGGCAGTCCCGGGCCCCCTCGAAAAAGGCCCTCAGGCGCCGCTCGGACATCTCCAGGGCCCGGCGGGCCTCGGCCTCTCTCGTGGCGTCCCGCACCGCCACCAGATCCACCGGCCGCCCCCGGAACCGGGTGCGGGTCCCCAGGCACTCGATGACCAGCGGTTTCCCCTGAAGGTCCCGGGCGGCGTACCGGCAGACCTCGTGGTAGTTCTCCTCCATGACCCGGCGGAGGTCCTCCACCACCCGGGGCCGATCGGCCTCCTCGATGAAGTCGAGGAAGGAGCGGTGTCCCAGGTCCGCCAGGGAGGAGAGGCCGAACATCCGCAGCAGGGCCGGGTTGGCCTGGAGGACCTCGGGGCCCTCCGCCGAAATCACGGCGATGCCCTCCATCACGTTCTCGAAGATGGCCCGGAAGGCCTCCTCGCTCTCCCGAAGGGCGGCCTCGGAGGCCTTCCGCTCGGAGACGTCGCGGACCGTCAGGATGGCCAGCCGGCCCCGGTCCACGTAGGTGAGGGTGATCTGCTCGAAGAAGGTCTCGCCGGACGCCTTGCGTCCCTGGAGCTCCCCCGACCAGTACCCCATCTTGCGGAGCTTGGGGAAGATCTCCTCCTGGATCCGCCGGACCTGGTCGGGAGGATAGAGGTCCATCCACCGGCCGTCCAGGATGTCCACCGGCGCGTCGAAGCCGTGGAGGCGGGCGAAGGAGGGGTTGGTGTAGAGGAACCGGCCCGAAAGTTCCAGGAGGGCCAGGCCCTCGACGGTTGCGTCCAGGGCCTTGTACAGGGTGAGCAGCTCCTGTTCCTGCGACTTCCGCTCGGTGATCTCCCGCCTCAGCAGAAGGAGCCGGGCCCCCGCCGCCGGCTGGGGGAGGCGGGAAGCGTCCACCCGGAGCCAGGCCGGGCTCTCCTCGAGCACCGCCGGGTACTCCAGGGTGTACGATTCCTGCCGGCCGGCCAGCATGGCCCGGATGCCCTCCTCCAGAAGGCTGGAGTACGGGTTCCCCGCCCGGTGGGCCCGATCCAGGGCCTCCAGGTAGTCCTCCCCCGCCCCGACGGACCCCAGGGACGCCCCCTCCGCGTCCCGGCGCTGCCAGGAGGCCCCCACGTGGAGGACGCGCCCCTTTTCGTCCAACAGGAGCGCCTCGAGGGAAGGCGCCTCGAGGAGGGCGAAGAGGGCCTGTCCTTCACTGTCCCGGGAACCCTTGGAAATGCTCACGCCGCGCTCCTCGAGCCCCGCCATCGGTGCGGCCCGCGCCGATCCTTCGGGGGATGGGGCTGTCAGTGTACCACACCCTAAGGACAGAGGGCGTCCGAGGGAGCTTCGGGAAAGAAGGGCCCGCTCTCGATCTTGGGCGGCCGCCGCTCGCGAGCGGGGTCCTTTCCATCTTGGAACCGGCGGAGCTCGAGCGAACGGCTGGAGGGGGGAACCCTTTCTCGATTTCGCGAATGCGGGCCAGCGGATTCTCGCTTTCGAGACTCCCCGATGCCCCTCCAGAAAAAAGAGAGCGAGAAATCCAGGCTCTTTCCTTTCGCCCCGGTCTGGCACGGTTCCTGCTGAAGGGAGAACGGGAGGCACAAGCCATGAAGACCGAGACCTTGACCCAGACCCCGGCGGCGGAAGCGAAAAGCGAGTCCGGCCGATACGACGTCTTCTGCCCTGACTGCGGGTGCCTCTACGACGCCGTACAGGCGGACTGGTGCGCCTGCATCACCGACAACCCCACCCTCGTCTGCCCGGAGTGCGGCTCCTGCTTCTGCCACGAGGGCCCCGAGTTCCGGAAGGAGTTCTGGGCGAACGCTCCGGACGCCATGTTGAGGCGGCGCTTCCAGAGGAAAGACGCCCGGTCCCGGATCGCCCCCCCCATGGAGGAGGGCAACCCCCTGCGTCGGCCCCTGATTCTGGTGGCCGACGACGAGCGGGACACCCGCCTCATCGCCTACCACGTCCTGATGGCCCTGGGTTACGGCGTGGTCCTGGCCTCCAACGGCCAGGAGGCCCTGGCCCTGGCCCGGAAGTACCGGCCGGACTTGGTCCTCACCGACCAAATGATGCCGGGGATGGACGGCAAGCACCTCTGCCTCCGCCTCAAGGAAGACCCGGCCACGAAGCACATCCCGGTGATTCTCATGACGGGCCTCTACAAGCGCGAGAGCCAGCGCATCGAGGTCCTCCGGGACTACAAGGCCGACGACTTCCTGATGAAGCCCATCCCCTTCGAGCGGTTGGGGGAGGTGGTGGAGGGGTGGCTGGCCCCCGTGGCCGCCTCCCGGTGAGGGGCGTGGTACGCTGGGGAAAGAGAAGGGGGGGGTGAGGAGGTGGACGCGCCGAGGAAGGGCGGTGGCTCCGTTTCGGAAAGGCTGGAAGGGGCTCTGGCGCGGGCGCTCCAGGGGGTCCATTCCCCCGCGGGTCTCGCCGAAGCCCTGGGGCGCTTTTTCGCCGCTTCCCGAGTCGTCGCGGAGGCCGTTCTCGTCTGGCCCGAATCGGAGGCCGTCTGCCGGGCCTTCTGGGTCCGTCCGGGCGAGCCCCCCCTTCCCTGGAGCGGTCCCGCCGCCGCCTTCCGGGGCGGACAGGCTCCCCCCTTCCCCGGCCCCCGCGGCCGGGAGGCCCCCTGGGCCGCGGGAACACCCCTGCGCCTGAACCTGATCCCCGAGGAACCCGAGGGACCCTTCCTCCTCTACCGCCCCTCCGCCGGAACCGAGGAATTCGAGGAGCGGTGCGGGCCCATCCTGCGAACCGTCGCCGCCCTTTTCAAGCAGAACGCCGTCCTTTCCGCGGGGAAGGCGCAGTGGGAGAAGGCCTTCGACGCCGCCGCCGAGGTTTTTGTCCTCCACGACCCTTCCGGCCGCATCTTCCGCGCCAACCTGGCCCTGGCCCGCCTCACAAACCTCCCCATTCGACGGTGCGTGGGGGGCCTCTGCGCCGACCTCCTGCCGGGCCTCTGCACCCCCTTCGACGCCGCCCGGCGGAGCTGGCGCGACCCCGCCTCCGGACGCTTCTTTTCCGTCACCACCCAGTGGGTCAACCTGGAGGGGGAGGAGGCGGCCCTCCATGTCCTTCGCGACGTCACCGAGGAGCGGAAGATCCAGGCCCTGGAGGCCGAGCACCGGCAGTTGGAGTTCACGAGGAACCTCCTGCAGGGGGTGGCCCACGAGATCCGCAACCCCGTCTTCGCCGTGCAGACCCTCCTGCAGGCCATGGCCCTGAGGGGGATCGGAGGGCGGGAGGCCGCGGAGTTCACGGAGAAGGCCCTGGCGGAGATCCAGCGGGTGGATTCGGTGGTCCGCCGGTTCCTCCAGCTGGCTTTCTTGGAGGACGGCACGGAACCGGAGCGGGCCCCCCTGGAGGGCCTGGCGGAGGAGGCCTGGCGGGAGGCGGCCCGGGGGCTGGAGCAGGGGGCCCTGCCCCACCTCTCCCTCTCCCCCGAGGCCCGGCGGGCCTTCGTGAGGGTCCACCGCCGCTCCTTCGTCCTGGCCCTCGCCGAACTCCTCGCCAACGCCGCCTCCTTCTCCCCTCCCGGGGCCACCGTGCACCTCTCGGCGGTCTGGGAGGACGCCGGCACGCTCCGCATCGAGGTCCGGGACCTGGGGCCCGGCGTCGCGGAGGCGGCGGCGGGGCGGATCTTCGAGCCCTTCTTCACCACACGCCCGCGGAAGACGGGGCTGGGGCTCACCCTGGCCCGCGCCGCCGTGGAGCGGGAAGGAGGCAGCCTCTCCCTGGGTACCTGTCCGACCGGTTCCCCCGGCGCCCTCTTTCTGGTACGCTTGCCCGCAGAAGAAACCAACACCGGGGAGAAGGGCCCATGAAGAAGGTTCTCCTGGTGGACGACGAGCCGGCCGTCCGCTTCGGTATCTGCCGCTACCTGGAGAGCCAGGGCCTGGAGGTGGCCGAGGCCGCTTCCCTCCAAGAGGCCCGTTCGGCGCTGGAGCGGGAGGTCTTCGGCTCCATCCTGCTGGACGTGCGCCTGCCCGACGGGTCCGGCATGGACCTTCTGAGGGAGATCCGGCGGCAGGACCCCGCCGTCCCCGTGATCCTCATCACCGGCCACGGCACCATCGCCATGGCGGTGGAGGCCATGCGGGAGGGGGCGGACCACTTTCTGACCAAGCCGGTGGACCTGAGGGAATTGGAGGTGCTCCTGGCCAAGTCCCTGGAGCTGGGGACGTTGCGCCGGGAGCACCGGGCCCTCAAGGAACGCCCCCGCGTCCTCTCCCCCTTCCTGGGGAGCTGTCCCGCCATGGCCCGCCTCGTTCCCCTCCTGGAGGCGGCCTGCCGCCACCGGAGCCCCGTCCTCCTTCGCGGGGAGACGGGGACCGGCAAGGGGCTCCTGGCCCGCCTCATCCACGAGAAAAGCGCCCAGCGGACGGAACCCTTCGTGGAGCTGAACTGCGCCGGCCTCAAGGGGGAGTTCCTGGAGAGCGAGCTCTTCGGCCACGCCAAGGGGGCCTTCACGGGGGCCGTCCAGGAGAAGGAGGGTCTCCTGGAGCGGGCCCACCGGGGGACCCTCTTCCTGGACGAGATCGGCGACATGGACGTCACCGTCCAGAGCAAGTTTCTGAAGGTCCTGGAGGAGAAGCGCTTCCGGCCGCTGGGAAAGGTGGAGGAGAAGGTCTCGGACTTCCGGCTGATTTGCGCCACCCACCAGGACCTGGAGAAGGCCATCCAGGAGGGGCGCTTCCGGCAGGACCTTTTTTACCGGATCAACACCCTGACCATCCTCCTGCCGCCCTTGAGGGAACGTCTCGAGGACTTCGAAGCCATCGTGAACCACCTCCTCGGCTTCATCGCCGGGAGCCGGAAGATCCCTTTCCTCACGCCGGAGGCCCTGACCGTCCTCAAGGCCTACCGGTGGCCCGGGAACCTTCGGGAACTCCACAACGTGTTGGAGCGGGCCTTCATCCTCTCCGACGGGAAGGTTCTGGAAGCCCACCACTTCGCCGGCCTCACCGCCCACTTCGCGCACCACGCCGAAGGCCCCGACGAGGAACCCCAGGCCCTGGACCTCAAATCGGCGGAGAAGGCCCACATCGCCAAGATCCTCCGCCTGGCCAAGGGCAACGTCCCCGAAGCCGCACGAATCCTGAAGGTCTCCAAGGCGACGTTATACCGGAAGATCGCCCAGCACCGCCTTCGGGCGGAAGGGGGGCACTGAGGAAGCGCTTTGGGCTTGCACCCCTGACGCGCAGGGCCTAGGTTTACGGAAGAGACGAACGGGGAACGGCCCGGTCCCCGGCAAGGAGGGACGCCATGGCCCACAAGATCCTGGTGGTGGACGACGAGAGCGCCACGGCCTTCGGACTCAAGGCGCTCATGGAAACGGAGGAGGTGAAGGTCCTCACGGCCACCAGCCTCGAAACCGCCAAGCGCATCCTCGAGAACGAAAAGGTGGACGTCCTCCTGACCGACGTCCGCCTCACGGGGACGCTGGGGAGCGAGGGGCTCGAACTGCTGGCCTACGTCAAGGCCACCTACCCCGAGACCCGCGTCATCCTCATGACCGGCTACGGGGATCCCGCGGTCATGGAGAAGGCCCACAAGATGGGCGCCGACTGCTACTTCGAGAAACCGGTGGAACTGGGCAGGCTCTCGGAGACCATCTGGTCCTTCGGCGTGCCCAACAAGTTGGGAGAAGGCAAGGCGTGAACGCCGACGACGTCGTCCGGCAACTGATTCGCCGGGGATTCCTCTCCACGGCCTTCCAGCCGATTTACCACCTCAACTCGGGGAGGATCGTGGGGTACGAGGCCCTCATGCGCGGGCCGACGGACACCCCCCTGGCCAGCCCGGCGCGGATCTTCGGGCCCCAGACGAAGCTCAGCCGGCAGGTCATCGGCGAGCTGGACGCCGCCTGCGTGGCGGCGGCCTTTCGCTCCGGCCGCATGCTGGTGCCCTACGGCCTCCTCTTCGTCAACGTCCACATCAGCACCCTCCAAAGGATCCGGGAAGTGGGGGACCACTTCCGAAAGCTCCTGGAATCCAGCGGGGTCCCTCCCCAAGCGGTGGTCATCGAGATCTCCGAGCGCTCCAGCACGAAAAACCCGCGGGCCCTCAGCCGGATCCTCAGGCTCCTCCGCCGGTACGGCTTCCGCTTCGCCCTGGACGACTTCGGCCTGGCCTACTCCGGCCTCCAGCACCTCTACTGGTTCGAGCCGGAGTACGTGAAGCTGGACCGGGGGCTCATCCTGGGCATCCAGCGCTCCGCCCGCAAGCAGGCGCTGGTGGCGGGCTTTTCCAGCATGTGCCGGAGGCTGGGCTGCGAGGTCATCGCCGAGGGCGTGGAGTCCAACGAGGAGGTGGTCACCCTCATGGGGATGGACGTCCCCATGGTCCAGGGTTTCCACTTCGGCCGCCCCCAGGCCCCCCTCTTCTGGCTCTCGGAGCGGGAGGTGGCCAACGTTCAGAGGCCCTTCTACCAGGCCCGGGACCTCACAGGAACGGAACCGGAGGACGAAGGGGTTTCCTGACCCCCCCTCAACCCTCCTCCGGCCGGTGGAGGAGGCTGCGGGCCATCTCCACGATGCCCGCCTCCATCTCCGCCCCCAGCGTGTTCTTGACGGCGAAGAGCTGGAAGTACAGCAGTTCGTTGAGGTCCCGGACCAGCGACGCCTCCCTCTCCCCCGGGAGGTCCGCCAGCCGCTCCAGGAGAGGCCCCGCCGGAAGGTTGCCCGTCTCGTCGAAGCCCAAGCCCGCCAGGAGGGAGCCGCCCGGCTCCAGCCCTTTGAAGAAGGCGCCCAGGATCACCTCCACCTTGGTCCCCACCTCCACCCGCAGGGCCTGGTAGATGGTGGAAAAGACGTTGTTGTAGCTCTCCAGGCGGGAGAGGAGGAGGTCCCGCTCCTCCGGGGGGAGACCCTCGGGAACGGGCGCCTCCGGCGACGCGGCGGGGACCTCCCCTTGGGCGCGGACGGTCCGGATCAGCCCGGCGGCCAGAAGCGAGGCCACGGCCTTCCGCCCCTCCATTTCCCCCACCCCCGCCTGGGCCACCACTTCGTCCACCGTCCGGGCCCCGTTCACCTTGGCCAGGACCTGCTCCTCCTCGGGGGAGAGGGCGGTGCTGGCCGTGACCTCCTCCGCCACCTCGAGGACCGCATCGGCGGGAGGGAGTCGGTCCTTGAGCCGGGCCCACTCGTCCAGACGGCGGGTGGCCTCCATGACGTAGTTGGTGGTGGTGGAGGGAAGCCCCAGGACGAGCCGCGAATCCAGGGCTCCGTTCCGGAAGACGAAATGGCCCTCCGACAGGCCGAAGACGGCGTAGATCCGCTCCTCCACGCATCGGACCCATTGGGCGCGGAACTCCTCCGGGGAGAGGTCGGAGAGGGACAGGAGGACCGCCAGGGGATCCTGCCCCTCCTCGAGGAGACGGCGGCCCTGGGCCAGGTCCTGTTCCGTGACGAACTGGCGCTTCAGGAGGTGGGCCGCCAGGGAGTGGCGCGGGTCCCCGGCGGCCGCGAAGACCAGGCTGCCGTTCGCGAAGAAGCATCCCCAGGCGGTCTTCCCCTCCACGAGCAGCACGCCGCTCTTCTTGCTGGCGGAGAGGAAGAGGAAGACGTCGCTCAAAGAGAGGACCGAGAGGTCCCCCTCGAACTGCACCGCCTCCGCCACCCCGTTCTGGAAGGAGTGTTCGAGCACCCGGGAGAGGGCCTCCGGCTCGTGGTAGCGCCCCAGGAGGGAGGGAAGCTCCCCCGCCTCCAGGTCCACGAAGACCGGGGAGAGGACGAGGCAGCCCGATCGGACGTGGACCACGGCCTCCCGGGCCTTGCCGAAGATTTCCTGGGCCAGCTCCGCCGGAAGGACGATGGAACCGTCCGGCTGGACCGGTAGGGTCTTTCGCACGGGGCCTCCCCTGGCCATCCTAGCGGCAGGGGCCGCGGTGTGTCAACGCGGCTTCCGCCCGGCCCGGGCTTCGGCCGCCCCCTTCCGCGCGCCGCGGGGAAGCCCCCTTGCCCGGGTCCCCTTCCGCCCGTATGCTGGAGGGGAGGGCGGGCCATGGAAGAGCGTGAAGAAAAGCCTCCGGAGGTCTACGCCGGCCTCATGTCGGGGACATCGGCCGACGGGGTGGACGCCGCCCTCGTGACCTTCGGCGGCGACGAGGGGCCGCCCCTCACGTTGCTGGCCCACGAGACCCTGCGGTACTCCCCCGAGGTCCAGGCCCGGATCCGGGCCTGCCAGGGGGCCTCCGTCCCGTCCCTCCGGGAGGTGGTCCTTTTGGACGCCTACCTGGGCGAGCTCTTCGCCCATGCCCTCCTTCGCCTGATCGAGAAGGCCGGCGTGGAGAGGGACCGGGTGGCCGCCGTGGGGAGCCACGGCCAAACCCTCTACCACCACCCCCGCTGGGAATCCTTTCCGGGATTCACGGTGCACGGGACCTTCCAGGCGGGGAACCCGGCGGTGATCGCCGAGCGGACGGGCTTCACCGTCGTCTCCCGCTTCCGGTGCCGGGACATGGCCGCCGGGGGCGAGGGGGCTCCCCTGGCCCCCCTGCTGGACCACTTCCTCTACCACCACCCCTCCCGGGGGCGGTTGGCCCTCAACATCGGGGGGATCGCCAACGTGACCGCCATCCCGGCGGGGGCGGGTCTGGAGCGGGTCACCGCCTTCGACACCGGGCCGGGGAACGTCCTCATGGACCTGGCGGTGCGCCGCTTCACCGGCGGAAAGGCGGCTTTCGACCTCAACGGGGCCTGGGCGTCGTCGGGGAAGGTGGTGGAACCCCTCCTCCGCCGGCTCCTGGAACACCCCTTCCTCAAGGCGCCGCCTCCCAAATCCGCCGACCGGGATACCTTCGGCCCCGCCCTTCTGGAGCGGATCTTGACCGAATTCCCCGCCGTAGCCCCCAAGGACCTCCTGGCGACGCTGGCCGCCTTCACCGTCGGCAGCGCGACCTCCGCCATCTTGGAGTTCCTTCTCCAGAAGGAGCGGTACGAGGAGTTGATCGTCTCCGGAGGAGGCGCCGAAAACCCCGTGCTGATGAAGGGCCTCGCCGAAGCCCTCCCCAAGCTCATGGTGACGAAGGCCGACGAATACGCCGTCCCCGGCCGGGCCAAGGAAGCGGTTCTCATGGCCTTCCTGGCCCGCCAGACCCTGGCGGGGCGCGCCGGAAACGTCCCCTCGGCCACGGGAGCCCGGCGCCCGGTGGTCCTCGGCTCCATCACCCCCGGCTCCCGCTTTCCCTTCCCGCGGCCATGACCCGCCGGGCGCGCGGGGCGGCGCTCCTGGCCCTCCTCGCCCTCCTTTGCGCCGCCTGTCATCGCCCTGCGCGGAGGGCCGCCCTCGTGGTGGCGGTGGAGGCCGACCCCTCCTCCCTCGATCCCCGGCTGGGGTCGGACGTCGCCTCCGACCGGGCCCACCGCCTGCTCCACCGGGGGCTCTTCGCCACGGCCCCCGACGGCACGCCGGAACCGGACCTGTGCCGGTCCTACCGCTTCGAGGGAACGAACACCCTGGTTCTCACGCTGAAGGAAGGGGTCCGGTTCTCCGACGGCCGTACCGTGACCGCCGAAGACGCCGCCGCCACCCTGCGCTCCATTCTGGAGGACCGGCCGCCCTCCTTCCGGAAGGGGGACCTTCGGGCCGTATTTTCCGTGGAAGCGCTGGGCGCCCAAAGGCTCCGGATTCGCTTGAAGGAGCCCTTCTCTCCCCTGCCGTCGGTGCTGAACTTCGGGATTCTGCCCGCCGACGAGGCCCGAATGGCCCGCCCCCCGGAGATTCCCACCGGCTGCGGCCCTTACCGCCTGAAGGGAAGGGTCCGTGGCCAGTGGCTCTTCTTCGAGCGGAACCCCTTCGCCGACCCGCCCCCCCGCTCGCCCACGGTGGCCTTCAAGGTCATCCCCGACCCCGTGGTGCGGGGGCTGGAACTGCGCCGCGGGGGGGTGGACCTGGTGGTCAACGACCTCCCTCCCGACTCCCTGAAGTACTTCCTCCGGCAAGGCTACACGGTGGTGAGGAGCCCGGGCTCCAGCTTCGCCTACGTGGGCCTGAACTGCGGACACCCGCCGCTCCATCTCCCGGAGGTCCGACGGGCCCTCTCCCTGGCCCTGGACCGGGAGATCCTCGTGCGGACCATCCTGGCGGGGTTCGCCCGTCCGGCCTCGGGCCTCCTCCCCCCGGAGCACTGGGCCGCCGCGTCCCTCCCCCCGCCCCCCCACGACCCCGAGGAGGCCGAACGGCTCCTGGACGCGGCGGGCCTGCCCCGAGGGCGGGACGGGGTCCGCTTCCGCATCTCCTACAAGACCTCGGAGAACAAGGTTTCCAGGGCCGTGGCGGCGGTTCTGGCCGAGCAGTGGGCCGCGGTGGGGGTGCAGGCGGAGGTGCGCTGGCTGGAGTGGGGAACCTTCTACGGCGACGTGAAGGCCGGGCGCTTCGACGCCTTCGGCCTCACGTGGGTGGGCGTCACCGACCCCGACGGCCTCCGCCTGCGCTTCTCCTCCGCCGCCTTCCCCCCGGAGGGTCTCAACCGGGGGCGCTATGGAAATCCCCGGGTGGACGACCTCCTCTCCCGGGGGGCCCGGGAGGGGGACCGGGAGGCCCGGCGGGCCCTCTACGTCGAGGCTCAGCGGATCCTCGCCGAGGAGGCGCCGGTCCTGCCCCTCTGGCACCCCGACGCCGTCTGCGTCGCCCGGCCCTCCGTGGAGGGGATCGTCCTCCCCCCCGACGGGAACTACTCCTTCCTCGCCCGGGTGGCGGTCCGGTGAGGGAGCGGAACGCTGGTCCCGAGCGGGGTTTCACCTCCCTGGGGGTCAGGGCTTCGGCGGCTCCTCTTCTTACGGCGCGGCGTTCTCCCCCGGGCCGCGGTGCTTGACCGTCAGGGCCCCCAGGGCGATGGAGTACATCTTGGCCTCGGGGGTGTCGGACCGGCTGGGGATGAGGACCGGCGCCGCGGCGCCCATGATCACGTGGGCCAGGGGAAGCCTGGCGAAGTAGGTGGTGGACTTGGCCAGCAGGTTCGCCGAGACGATCTCCGGGCAGAGAAGGATGTCCGCCCGGCCGGCCACGTCCCCCTTGTGGCCCTTCTTGGCCACCGCCTCGGGGGAGATGGCCAGGTCCAGACTCAGGGGGCCTTCCACCTCGCAGTCGGTGAGGATCCCGCAGTGGGCCATGCGGGCCAGGGCCGCCGCGTCCATGCTGGGGCCGTGGCCGGGGAGGACGTTCTCCACCGCCGAAAGCACGGCCACCCGGGGGCGGGCGAAGCCCAGGCGGTGGTACAGCTCCACGGCGTTCTCGAGGATCTGGCGCTTGGCCTGGAGGTCCGGGTTCAGGTTGATGCCCCCGTCGGTGATGCAGACGAGGCGCACCCCGTCCTTGCAGGGGCACTCGAAGAGGAAGCAGTCGGAGAGGAGACGACCGGTCCTCAGCCCGTTCTCCCGGTCCAGCACGGCGTGCATCAGGGTCCCCGTCTGGGTCTTCCCCTTGAGGAGGATCTGTCCCTCCCCGGAACGCACCAGCTCCACCGCCCGGCGCGCCGCCGTTTCCTCGTCGGGCGCGTCCACGATCTGGGCGTGCTTGAGCCGCTCCGGAAGGGCGTCGAGGGCGGGGCCGAGGAGACCCGGGTCCCCCACCAGGATGCCGTGGGCCAGCCCACGGCGCTCCGCTTCCAGCAGGGCCGAAAGGGCCGCGGGGTCGTGCCCCGCCGCCACCACGACCCCGTAGGGCGCCCGCTTGAGGGCCGCCTCCAGGATTTCTTCAAGACGGCTGATTCTGGGCGACATCGGTAACCCCCCTTCGAAAGGCCTTCAGGCAGGCCTCCTGGATCTTCTTCGGGAACCGCTTCCGGATGGCCGCTTCCCAGTTTTCCGGCGTGAGGGGCAGGTGGCGGGAGAGGGCCCCCAGGAGGATGAGGTTCACCATCCGGATGTCCCCTTCCTCCTTGGCCATGCGGACGGCGTCCACCCAGACGAGCCTCGGGGCCTTCTCTTCGAGGATGCGGTCAATCCCGGGAAGGTACCCCGAGTCCTTCTTCAGGCTCTGGGTCAGGGGAGGGATCTCCAGCGGGGAGACGAAGGCCGTTCCCCTCGGACCGAGGAAGTGAAGGTTCCGAACGGCCTCCAGCTTCTCGAAGGCCACCAGAAAATGGGCGCCCCCCGGAGGGATGAGGGAGGAAGGGACCTCCTTCCCGATGCGCACGTGGGTGTCCACGTTGCCGCCCCGCTGGGCCATGCCGTGGACTTCGCTCATCTTGACGTCCAGGCCGGCGTCCACCGCCGCCAGCGCCAGCACCCGGCTGCTGGTCAGGATCCCCTGGCCGCCCACCCCCGCGAAGAGAACGTTGGTGATCTCCATGGCCTTCCTCTCTTCTCGCGATGCCTTCCGTGGAACCTCGGGGTTACGCCTCCCCCCGCCCGGCCGGGAGAGAGAGGCTTCCCGACTCGCAGACCTGGACGCAGACCCCGCAACCGGTGCAGAGGTCGGGGTCCAGGTCGGGGAATCCGTCCTTTTCGTGGAGGGCCATGCAGCCCACCCGGACGCAGGCCCCGCAGCGGTCGCAGGTCTCCAGGTGGATCTCCACCGGCCGGCCCTTGGGTATCCGGCTCCCCAGGAGGCAGGGGGCCACCGCCACCACCACCGAGACCTCCGGGGCCGCCAGTTCCTCCTCCAGAACCTTCCTCGTGGCTTCGAGGTCGTAGGGGTTCACCTCCCGCACGCGCTTCACCCCCAGGGCCCGGCAGACCTCCGCCACGTTGAGCTGGGGCGCGTCGTTTCCCCGGATGTCCTTGCCGGTGCCGGGGTGGGGCTGGCCGCCGGTCATGGCGGTCCACCGGTTGTCCAGGATGACCAGCGTGGCGGCGCTCCGGTTGACGATCATGTCGATGAGGGCGGGAATGCCCGAGTGGAAGAAGGTGGAGTCGCCGATGACCCCCACGGTCTTCCCCTTTTCCTTGGGCCCCCCGAACTTCTCGAGCCCTTCGGCCATGCCCACCGAGGCCCCCATGCACATGCAGGAATCCATGGCGGCCAGCGGCTTGAGGGCGCCCAGGGTGTAGCACCCGATGTCCCCCATGACCCGGAGCTTCATCTCCCGGAAGAGGGTGAAGATACCGCGGTGGCTGCACCCGGGGCAGAGGGTGGGCGGCCGGGTGGGGACCTGGACGTCCCCGAGGTCCACGGTGACCCGGCTCCTCGGCGCGCCCAGGAGGGCCTTCTCCACCAGGGGCAGGTTCAGCTCGCCGGTGTACGGAAAGAGCTCCCGGCCGCCGTGGACGACGATCCCCGCCGCCCGCATGGCCTCCTCCAGGTAGGGCTCCAGCTCCTCCACGACGTAGAGCCGCTCCACCGAAGCGGCGAACCTCCGGATCCGCTCCAGGGGAATGGGGTGGCTGAGCCCCACCTTCAGGATGGAAGCCCGGGGCATCACCTCCCGGACGTAACCGAAGGCCACCCCGGAGGTGACGATCCCCACTTCGGGAGAGCCCGGAAGAATGGGGTTCCAGAGGTCGCTCTCCTCCGCCAGGGCTCGGGCGGCGGCCAGCCGCTCCTCCACCTTGTGGCGGCGTTCCCGGGCGTGGCTCGGCAACATGACGTACTTGGGGATGTTCTTGAGGTACCCCTTGGAGGCCCACTCCACGCGGTCCCCGAGCCGCACCACCCCCGTCTGGTGGCAGACGCGGGTGGTCATCCGCAACAGGACCGGGGAATCGAAGCGCTCCGAGAGGGCGAAGGCCTCCCGCGTCATCCAGCGGGACTCTTCCACGTCGGACGGCTCCACCATGAGGACCTTGGCGGCTCGGGCTATGGCCCGGTTGTCCTGCTCGTCCTGGCTGGAGTGCATGCCCGGGTCGTCGGCGGAGACCACCACCAGCCCCCCGCCCACCCCCATGTACGAGGAGGAAAAGAGGGGGTCCGCGGCCACGTTCAGCCCCACGTGCTTCATGGTGACGAGGGACCGGACCCCCGCCAGGGAGGCGCCCATGGCGACCTCGTATCCCACCTTCTCGTTGGGGGCCCACTGGACCTGAACGTCCTCGTAGCGCGCCAGGGCCTCCAGGATCTCGGTGCTCGGCGTCCCCGGATAGCCCGACCCGAAGGCCACGCGGGCCTCCCAAGCTCCACGGGCCACCGCTTCGTTGCCCAACATCAGTTCTCGCACGGCGTCTCTCCCGGATAGTCGATGGGGGCCTCCTCGCCCCGGAGGACCCGGATGGCTCCCATGGCCAGCGCCTCCATTTCAAACTCCCCGGGGAAGCGGAAAATGGGGGCCAGGGGGCCGATGCGTTCGGCCAGCAGCCTGCAGAAGAGGTTGGAGTGGCTGAGGCCGCCGGTGAGGACCACGGCGTCCAGCCGGAAGGAGAGGACCGCCGCCATGGCGCCGATCTCCTTGGCGGTGTGGTAGGCCATGGCCTCGTAGACCTCCCGGGCCTTCGGGTCCCCCTGGGCGATCCGCGCCTCCACCTCCAAGGCGTCGCAGGTCCCGAGGTGGGCCAAAAGCCCGCCCTCCCTGGTGGTCATCCGCTTCAGGTCCGCCGCCGTCACCGTCCCCGAAAAGCAGAGGCGGATCAGCGGCTGGGTGGGGAGGGTCCCCGCCCGGGTGGGGGAGAAGGGCCCCCCGGAGTTGGCGTTGTTGGTGTCCAGGATCCTTCCCCCCTCCATGGGGACGATGGAGAAGCCGCCCCCCAGGTGGGCCACCACCAGGCGGCTCTCCTTCAGCTTCTTCTCAAGCCTCTCACAGGCCTTGCGGGCCGCGGCGTGGAGGTTGAGGGCGTGGGAGAGGGCCTGCCGGCGGATCTGGGGCAGCCCCGTGTACCTGGCCAGGGGTAGCATCTCGTCCACCGCCACCGGGTCCACGACGTAGGCGGGGACGCCGTAGCGGGCGGCCACCGCGTGGGCGATGAGACACCCCAGGTTGGAGACGTGCTCCCCCTGATACCCCTTCCGGGCGTCCTCCAGCATGGCCTCGTTGACCACGAGCGTGCCGGAGGGAACGGGGCGGATGAGCCCCCCGCGGCCCACCACCGCGTGGAGGGGGGAATCGCCCCACCTACCCAGGAATCCGAGGGCGCCCTCGATCCGCCCGGGCAGTTGCTCGGCGAGCGCTCCGGAGGACGCTCCCTCGGGAACCGTCTCCTCCGCCTCGCACCCCTTTTCGGTGTACAGCGCCAGCTTGGTTCCGGTGGAGCCGGGGTTGATCACCAGGACGCGAAAGGCTGGGGCCATGGCGCACACTCCGTTCGTCAGGGAAGGAGCATAGCCGCCCGGCCGCCCCCCGGCAAGGGAGCCGAAGCAACCTCCTCACGTGGTGGGGCTTCTGGCGCCGGGAACCTCCGTCCGCTCCCCGGGACACTCCCGGCTTTTCTTCCGTGGGGCCGGGGCTATACTGGGGAGGAGAGGAATGGCGATGGCCCCCCAGGAACGGCCGGCCCTTCAGGAGGAAGTGGAGCGCCTCAAGGAGACCAACGAGGCCCTCTGGGCCATCTTCGGCCTGGGCCACGCCCTGGCGCAGGCCGACACTCCCGAGGCCATGGTGGCGGCCGTCCACGGCGTCGCCCGGCGCGTCCTTCCCGTGACCCTCACGGGCCTCGCCCTCAAGGGGCCGCAGGAGGTCCGCCTCTTTCTCTGCCGCGAGGGGGGTACGGCGGAGAGCCGGGCCGTCCCCCTGGAGCGGTGGAGCGCCTTGTTGGGCGCGGAAGAGTCCGCCTTTCGCTCCGAGGACGGCCTGTCCACGGGCCTCGCCGAAATCGTGGGACAGAAGCCGTTGCCGGGAATGGTCCGAAGCCTGGGGGACCCGCCCGCCGCCTGGCTGCTGGCCCTGGGCCCCCACCCCTTCGAACCTCGGGAGGCGGGGCTCTTCGCCCGCATCGGGGACTTCCTCTTCAACGCCCTCGCCCGCTGGGAGCGGCTGGAGGGCGCCCTTCGCAAGTCCCGCCAGGTGGCCGACCTCTTCGTCCTGCTGGCCCAGGAGAAGGAGCGGCTGGACAACGTGGTCCGCAGCGTGCCGGTGGGCCTGCTCCTGTTGGACCGGGGCGGCACCATCCACCTTTCCAACGACGCCGCGGCCAAGGCGCTGGGCCTCTCCCCTGTGGAAGTCCGGGAGAACAAGGTCTTCGCCGGCCGCCCGGCGGGCCGGGTTCTGCTGGGCCTGTTGGACAAAGCCAAGGCGGAGGGGAAGACCGTTTCCACCCCCTACGAGATGGAGGGGCGCTGGTTCCAGGTCCAGGTGGTGCCCTGGCCGGGGATGACCCTTTTTCTGGTGGTCACCCAGGACATCCAGGAGTGGTACGGCCTCAACCGCCTGAAGGAGGACCTCATCTCCATCATCTCCCACGAGGTGAAGAACCCCCTCTCGGCCATCGTGAACGCCGCCGACCTCCTCGCCGGGGGGCGCCCCGGCCCCCTGAACGAGCCCCAGGCGCGCCTGGCGACCCTCATCCTCGAAAACGCGCGGAACATCCGGGGAATCCTCGACGACGTGGTGCGCCTGAGCCGCCTGCACCACCTGAAGGGCGAGGCGGAGCGGGTTTCGGTGAAGGCCCTCATCGAGCGGATCCGGGACGGGCACCGGGACACCCTCCAGGGAAAGCTCCTCACCTGGCGGGAGGAGCTGGAGGAGACCCACCTCCTCTGCGACGCCGGGATGCTGGAAAACCTGCTGGCGAACCTCATCGGCAACGCCGTGAAGTACGCCCCCATCGGCGGGACCGTCGGGGTCCGGCTCCGCCGGGACGGGGAGCGGGTGGCCCTCCGAGTCCTGGACGACGGCCCCGGAATCCCCCCCGCCGAGCGGGACCGGCTCTTCACCCCGTTCTTCCGGGCCAGCAACGTCCGGAACCTCGTGGCGGGGACGGGGCTGGGGCTGGTCATCGCCCGCAACGTCGCGGAGAGGCTGGGGGGAAGGTTGGACTGCGCTTCCCCCCTGACGGAGGAAGACCGACTCTTCTTGGGCCCGGCCTCTTCCGCCCGCCCCGGAACCGCCTTCGAGGCGGTCTTTCCCTTCACCCCATAGGAGAGCGCCATGCGTCAGAAGCTGGTCATCGCCGACGACAACCGCGCCATCACCGAGGTGCTGAAGCTGAACTTCGACCTCCTGGGCTATGAGGTCTACGTGGCGGCGGACGGGGAGGAGGCCGAGGCCCTGTTCCGGAAGGTCAAGCCGGCGCTCATGATCCTCGACGTGATGATGCCCAAGAAGAACGGCTACCAGGTCTGCCGGGACCTGAAACGGGACCCCGAGCTCATGCGGATTCCCGTCATCCTCCTCACCGCCAAGAGCCTCAAGGAGGACGTGTACTGGGGTTACGACTGCGGGGCGGACGCCTACGTCACCAAGCCCTACGACCCCCACCAGCTGGAACTCCTGGTGGACCAACTCATCCGGGAGGCGGCCTCCGGGAGCCGAAGCGTCGCCTGGACGGGGCTTCCCGACGCCTCCAAGGTGGAGGCCGAGTACCGGGCCCGGCTGGAGGCCGGCGCCCCGGCCCTTCTTCTGGAGGCGCGGCTCCTTCTAGATGGGCGGGAGCTGGGGGGGAGCCCCGAACCCGCCCACCGGGACCTCCTCCACCAGGCGGGGTGGATGCTCCACGAGGCGGCCCAGGAGGCGGCCCAGGCGGCCGCCGTGGGCCAGACGGCGGAGGACCGCTTCTGGGTGGTGCTGAGCCCGGGGGAAGCCGAGGTTTTTCGTGAGCGGGCCGAAGAGCGGCTCCAAGCCCTGGGGCCCGCCCCGGGGGAGCTGGCCCTCGCGTGGGAGGCCCTCTCCCCGCCGGGGCGCTGAGGGCCTTTTTCCGGTTACGACTTTCGCAGGATCAGCAGCGCCCCCACCGGCGCCCCTTGCCGGTCCTTGAGGGAGAGGACCAGGCCCCGGAGGGACCCGCCGGGGCCGAGAAGGACCTCCCCCCTCTCCCGTCTCCCCTCCAGGACTTCCCGGAAGCCGGCGGCGGAATCGGGGCTCTGGTCCCCGAGCAGACTTTCGAGCGAAGCCCCTTCCTTCGCCTCGGGAAGGAGGGCCAGAGCCGGCGGGCTGGCCAGCCGGACGTACCCCGCCCCGTCCAGCACCACCAGGGCCTCCGGGCTTCCTTCCAGGATCCGGTGGAGGGCGGCGGCGTGGCGCTCCGCCTCCTCCCGGAGGCGCTTGGGCTCCGTGACCTCCCGGCTGATCCCCCGGTAACCGGCCCAGCGGCCCTGGCCGTCGAAGACGGGGACACCGCGGACCTCGATCCAGCGGGGGTTCCCCTCCCGGTCCATGACCCGGAGCTCCACCGGGCCGAAGGGCGCGGGATCCCTCCGGAGGCCTTCCAGAAAGAACTCCACCTTCGCCCGCGCCTCGGGAAAGACGCGGTGGAAGATGCTCTTGCCGAGGAACTCCTCCGGCGGGAGCCCCCCGATTTTCTCGATCACCCGGTTCATGTAGGTGTACCGGAACTCCGTGTCCACCTCCCAGATGAGGTCGGTCAGGTTGTCGGTGAGGTCCGTCAGGCGGTGCTCGCTCCGCGCCAGGGCCTCCCGGCTGGCCTCCAGCTCCTCCAGGGCCGAGGCCAGCTCCCGGACGGTGGACTCCGCCTCCCGCCAGAGGGCGGCGTTGACCACCGCCATGGTGGCGTGGCGGGCGAAAATCTCCAGGACCTCCAGCGTGTCGGTGTCGAAGAACCCCTCCTCCCCGGCGTAGAAGACCGCCACCCCCCGGACCGCCTCTTCGTGGAGCAGGGGTACGGCGCAGACGACCGAGAAGCCCCGCTCCTTGGCCATCTCCCGCCAGGGCGCCATGGCCGGGTCCTCCACGCCCATGACCGCGGCGCGCCGGGTCTTGATGGCGGTCCCCACGGGCCCCCGCCCCCGGGGGGACTCGTCCCAGGTGACCTTCAGGGCGCCGGTGTACCCCTCGTCCCGCCCCGCCGAGGCCACCACCGAAACTTCCGTGGTGAGCGGCTCCACGAGCCCGATCCAGCACAGCGGCAGGCCGAAGGCCTCCACCGCCGCCCGGCACATGGCCCCGGCGGCCGCCCGAAGGTCCACCTTCCCGGCCATGGCCTCCGAGGAGGCGAGGAGGGCGGAGAGCTGGCTGGCCTTCTTCCGAAGGGCCTCCTCCACCCGTTTCCTCTCGGTGATGTCGAAGGCGGTGGCGATGCCCGCGGGCCTCCCCTCGTGCTGGATGAGGGTGGCGGTGAAGTCCACCCAGCGGGTCTCGCCCTGCTTCGTGAGCAACATCATCTCGTAGTGGCGGGGTACCGGCGCCCCCTGCTGCCGGGTGAGGCCCCGCTCCTTGACCATCTCCCGGTGCTTGGGATGGACCACTTCCCAGAAAGGCATCCGGAGGAGCTCCTCCCGGGAGTAGCCGGTGATGACCTCCGTGGCCCGGTTCACGTACTTGAAGGAAGCCCCCTGGTAGATGAGAATCCCCGCCTCCGCGGTCTCCGCCAGGCTCCGGAAGAGGGCCTCGCTCTCCCGGACGGCCATTTCCGCGAGCCGCCGCTCCGTGATGTCCCGGGCGTTCACCACCACCCCCTGGACGGCCCGGTCTCCCAGGAGGTTGGTGAGGACCACGGAGAGGATCCGGAGGCTTCCGTTCCGGTGGCGGAAGCGGACCTCCACCGCGGGAAGGGGCCGCGCCGGGGACTCCATGGCGCGGGCCAGGGCCTCCCTCCAGGCGGGCAGGTCCTCCGGCGCCACCCATTCCTCCAGGCTCCGCCCCAGGGCCGACTCCGCGGTGTGCCCCAGCCAGGCGGCCAGGGAGGGGCTGGCGTAGAGGACCCTCCCCTCCTCGCCGAGGACCAGGACCACGTCGTGGCTGTTCTCGATGAGGCCCCGGAAGCGGCGCTCGCTCTCCTGGAGCCGCTCCTCCGCCTCCTTCCGGTCGGTGATGTCCCTTCCCACCCCCACGATGGCGACGACCTTCCCGTCCTCGGAGAGTACCGCCTTGTCCGACCAGGCGAGCCACCGCCAGCCGTGGACCGTCCGGGCCCTCTGCTCCACGTAGCACGTCCAGGGCGGCCGGTGGAGGTCCTTCATCGCTTCCAGGGTCGGCCTGAGGTCCTCCTCGTGGACGAGGGGCATGAAGGTCCTGCCCAGGAGCTCCCCCTCCGTTTTCCCGAAGAGCCGGCAGTAGGAGGGGCTCACGAAGAGGAAGCGCCCCTCCGTGTCCACCTTCACCACGAGGTCCGTCTGGTTCTCCACCAGCAGGCGGTAGGCCTCCCGGCTTTCTTCCAGTTGCCGCTCGGCCTCCCGCTGGGCCGTCACGTCCTCGGCGAAGAGGATGCGCCGCCGCCCCTCGGGACCTTCGGCCTCGGCCAGCCAGACCCGCAGGAGGAACTCCCTCCCGTCGGCCTTGAGGCACCGCCACTCCCCCCCCGACTCCGGAAGGAGCGCCCGCCGCTCCCGGAGGAGGCAAGCCTCCGCCTCCCTGCGGCTCGAGGGGGAAACCCGTTCCAGGAGCGAGCGGCCCAACACGTCGTCCGCCGACGCAACCCCGAAGAGGCGGAGGAAGGCCCCGTTGGCGAAGAGGATCCGACCGTGTCCCAGCAGGGCGACGCCGAAGGGGGCCCCTTCGATGAGGTCCCGGTACCTTCTCTCCGATTCCCTCAGGGTCTCGAACCGGGTCTTCCGCTGGAAGTACCGCAGGGTGAAATAACCCCAGACGGCCAGCAGGGCGGCCAGGGAGAGGAGGAAGGCCGCCAGCGGGCGCCAGTCCCGGGGCGCTTCCACCGGAAGCCACTTCTCCTGGAGGCGCGATAGAACCCCCCCCGATTCCAGTCTCTTGAGGGTGGCGTCGAAGGCGTCCCGAAGCCGGACGAGGTCCCGCCGGAAGGGGAAGGCCAGGCGGTCCCTCGTGAGGAAGAGAACCCCCGCGGCGCTCCGGCCCACGGTAACCTTGCCCTGGTAGCGCCGGCTCACCAGAAAGAGGGTGTTCAGGTAGTCGTTGAGGACCGCGTCCACCGCCCCGCGGTTCAGGGCTTCGAAGCTCTCCGCCGTGTCGTCGAAGAGGACCACCCCCCGGATGGGGACCCGTTCCGACAGCCGCCGGGCCTCCGCCTCCCCCGTGGCGCCCCGCTTGACGCCGAGGAGAAGCCCCGCGAGGTCCCTCCGGGACCGGACGGGGTGTGCGGGGCCGTGGGCCACCACCAGCCCCGTGCGGAGGTACGGCCGGGTGAAGAGGAAATCCCGCTCCCGCTCCGGAGTGACGTAGAGGGCCCCGACGGCCATGTCCGCCTGGCCGTCTCTCAAGCGGGTCCAGACGTCGGGGAAGGAGGTCCACTCCACCTCGAAGGTCCAGCCCCGCTCGGTGCACACCAGGCGGAGGAGGTCCACGTCCAGCCCCCGGGCCTCGGCCCCCTCCGGATAGGCGAAGGGCTCGTAGGGCGCGGCCGCCACCTTGAGGTGGACGCTTCCCGCCTCCGGCCCTCCCTCCGCTCCGGGGGCGGCGAGGGGGATCCAGAGCGCCAAAGCGGCGAGGAGCGCCGCCACCTGGCGGATCCTGTCCTCCCGACGGCCCTTGGACACCACCACCACCTCCCCGGGGGAGCCTGCCGACCCGTTCGACCGGGGGACGTGCCACCCCTAAACCGGGCGGCTCACTCGGTTCTTCCCCTTCCGCTTCGCCTCGTAGAGGGCCCCATCCGCCCGCGCCAACACGGCCCGGTGGTCCTTCCCGTCCTCCGGGAAGGCCGCCACCCCCACGCTGAGGGTGACCCGCCCCGGCCCCGCTCCGCCGGGGATGGGAACCTCGAGGGACGCCACCGCCGCCCGGATCCGCTCGGCGATGGTTTCCGCCGTCTCCGCGTCGCACCGGGGAAGAAAGACGGCGAACTCCTCCCCGCCGTACCGGGCGGGGATATCCTCCCGGCGGATGGAGTTCCGAACCACTTCGGCCACCGCCTTGAGCATGTCGTCTCCCGCCAGGTGGCCGTAAGTGTCGTTGACCCCCTTGAAGCCGTCCAGGTCCATCATCAGGACGGCGTAGGGCAGGCCCGCCTGGGCGTGCTCCCGCCCCCCCCTCGCCAGAGCCCCTTGGAAATAGCCGTGGTTGAAGAGACCCGTCAGGGCGTCCATCACCGCCTGGCGCTTGGTGAGGGCGTGAACCTGCGCCCCCTCCAGGGCGTTCACCGTCTGGTTGGCCAGGACCTCCAGGGCCCGGAGGGTCTCCAGGGAAGGCACCTTGCCGTCCACCGGTTCGTCCACGGAGATGATGCCCAGCAGGCGGCCGTCCTTGTCCTCCAGCGGGACGATGAGGGAGTCCATGGGGTGCCAGTCGTCGGGCTCCTGGGGAAGCCGGGGGTTGAGGGGGAGGATGTCGAAGGGGGTGAAGAGCGCCTCGGCGTGGCCGATGAAGTAGCAGGCCCCCACCCGGTACTTGGGGTGAAGTAGCCCGCGGACCTGCTCCGCCGGGGGGCGGACCTGGCGGATCTGCTCCCACCGCTCGTCCAGGCCCGCCTGGGCCACCCGCTCGAAGGCCTGGTCCTCCTCGCGGTAGAGGCTCACCAGGACCGTCTTGAAACCCATTCCCTCGCGAATGCCCTCCGCCACCTTCTCCAGCATCCCCTGGACGTCCAGGTGGACCTTCAGCAGGTTGGAGATTTTCAGGATCTGGGAAAGGTAGCCCGTCTGCTTGAGGAGCTTCCGGTTGGTGTCCAGGAGCTGGCGCTTGAGGATGTCGTCCTGGACCTGGGCGGCGATCTGGTTGAGGGCCAGCTCCAGGAACTTGGCCTCCTCGAGGGTGAAGGGCTCCTTTCCCGGCTCCCGTTCCAGCAGGAGGAGGCCGAAGGCCAGTTCGGTGGTGACCATGGGGACGGCGAGCTGAGAGCCGGCCCGGGGGAGGAGGAGGGGGACCGCCTCGCCGTTCTTCAGAAGGCGGAAGGTCTTCAGCTCGGGCTGCTCCAGGAGGTCCAACAGGGCCTCTTTCAGCCCGTGAGGGTCCTGGGGGAGCGGCTCCAGCGACACGAGAAGGGGCTCCCGGGCGGCGGAGGAGCCGGCGTGGGGAGGGAGGACCAGGAGGACTCCGGCGTCCCAGAAGACCGTGTCCCGGAGGCCCTCGAGGAGGGTGGTGAGAAACGGCTCCTTCTCCAGCGAACCCGCCGCGGTCACCGCCAGCTGCTGGAGGAGTTCCTGCCGGCCCGTGGCCTGAACCAGCGTCAGGGTCCTCTGCTGCTGCTCCCCGTATAGCCGCATGGCCCAGAAAAGGACCAACAGCGTCAGGCTTCCCAGGAGCACGGAAACGTACCGTTCCTCCTGGACCGCCCCCACCACCAAAGCCACCAGCGGCGAGGAGAGGGCCACCCAGCCCAGGTTGCTGACAAAAGCCCTCCGTAGGGTGGAAAGCATGGGCGGCTTGAGGACCCTCGGTTTTCCGAGGACGAAGGCGGTCCAGTTCACGGCGGTGCACAGGCCCATGGCGGCGAGGAGGAGGAAGAAGTCCCCCAGGGACGCCTCGGGGCCGTTCCGGCTGGCGGAGAGGTAGAAGGCCCCGCCCAGCGACACCGAGAGGGCCGTCAGCACGGCTCCCCACCCATTGACCACCGTCAGGCCGGAGAGGCCTTTCCGGTAGAGGCGGCTGGCCAGGAGGCCCGCCCCTCCCAGGACCCCTGCCGCAACGGGGTTCTGGAGGGCCGCCACCGCGGGGAAGGCCACCACGTGGTCCAGGTTCAGGTAGCCCAGTCCCGGCACGTGGACGTCGAATTCGTACGAAAGAAAGAAGAGGAGCAGCACCGCCGGGGCCGCCCAAAGCGCCGGGACGGACCAGGGCCAGCGGCCTCCCATCCAGACCAGGAAGGCGACGGCGACGACCGAAAGAAGGAGGTTCCGGCCTCTCTCTTCCATGGCGAACCTGCCACCTGATTGTAGCACGGCGGCCCCCTCTCCCACTCCCCCGGACGCCCCGGGCCACGGAGGGCCGTTCCCCCCGCGGCGTCCCCGGGGGGGACGACCCGGCGGGCTGGAAGCCGGGACAACACTCCGGTCGAATTTCCTCCGGACTCCCAGGATTGGGCCTCGGGTGCGAAAGACCAGGCGGCCCGCAAACCTGCCCGATCCGACCCGGGGCCCAAGGTGAATCAAACTGTTGCATTCCGGCGCCTGAAAAAACAAGGGAGTCTTTCCCTGGCCTCCGGCGCCTTTTTGGGCTTTTTCACCCATGGCGGGCGACCCCTCGGGCGCTCCGGCGCAACGGGGGCGGAAGGGCCTATATTGGGAGCCTGGAGGGTGTTCTTTTTTTCGACAGGGGGAGAAGATGACCACGCTCGCTTTTGCGGTGCTCTACCTTTCGGCGGCCGTCTTTCTGATCGCCACCGCCGCCCGGGCCGTCCTGTACGCCCGGCAGCCCATCCACCTTCGGTGGGAGCTCTACCCCGTTCCCCACGAAGACCCCGAGCGGGTCAAGCACGGGGGCTCCTACTTCGAGGAGGTGGACTGGTGGAAGAAGCCGGCCCGCTTCAACCTTCTCGGGGAGCTGTCGTTCATGGTGCCCGAGATGCTCTTCCTCAAGGCGCTCCACGAGCACAACCGGAAGCTCTGGTACCGCTCCTTCCCCTTCCATTTCGGCCTCTATCTGATGATGGGGACGGTGGGGCTGGTTCTGCTGGCGGCGCTTCTGGCCCTTTTCGCCCCGTCGCTGATGGCCGGGCCTCTGGAGACGGGCCTGCACGCCGTCTACACGGTCACCGGCGCCGCGGGGGTGCTCCTGGCCATGGCGGGCGCCCTCCTGCTCCTCCACCGGCGCCTCACCGATCCGGCCTTGAAGGTCTACACCACGCCGGGGGACATCTTCAACCTCCTCTTCTTCCTCATCGCCTTCGGCGTGCTGGCCGCCGGCTATCTGCTCAAGGGCCCGGACTTCCCGGGCGTCCGGGGCATCGCCGAAGGCCTCCTACGGGGGAACCTGAGCCTCTCCGTCCCCCCGCTCTTCGCGACGGGGCTCATCCTGTCGGGCCTCCTGGCCGCCTACATTCCCCTCACCCACATGTCCCACTTCGTGGGCAAGTACTTCACCTACCACAGCGTGAGATGGGAAGACCACCCCAACCGCCCCGGAGGCGACATCGAAAAGAAGCTGGCCGAGTACTTGACCTACCGGCCCACCTGGGCCGCCCCTCACGTGACGGCGGACGGAAAGCGGACCTGGGCCGACGTGGCCACCACCAACCCCTGGCAGGGAGAGAAGAAATGAAAGACAAGATCACCCTCTCCGACATGTCCCGGCCCGACCGGAAGCCCCTCACCCACGTGGAGAACGCCGACCTCATGCCGCTGCCGCCGCCCCTCGATTCTCCGGACAAGGACGTCCCCTGGACCCCCCTTTCCGACAAGGTGCGGCAGGCCGTGGAGTGCGGCCTCGACGACACCTGCGCCCTCAACATCCCCCAGCCCAAGTCCAAGGAGGAGGAGGACGAGCTGGTCCGGAAGTTCCTCTCGGGCCTGGACAAGCTCTTCACCAAGGAGAACAACTGGACCTTCCTCCAACCGTTGGTCCTCACCATGGAGCACTGCGCCAAGTGCCAGACCTGCTCCGAGGCCTGCCACATCTTCGAGGCCAGCGGGGGGAACGAGCTGTACCGGCCCACCTTCCGCTCGGAAATCCTCCGCCGGCTCTACTTCAAGTACGTCAAGCACGGCGGCCTCCTCTCCGCCTGGCAGCACGGCGACATCGAGGTGAACTGGCCCCTGGTGGCCCGCCTGGCCGAACTGTCCTACCGCTGCAACCTCTGCCGCCGCTGCGCCCAGACCTGCCCCATCGGCGCCGACAACGGCCTCGTGGCCCACGAGCTGAGAAAGCTCTTCAGCCAGGAGATGGGGATCAACGCCAAGGAGTGCCACGACAACGGGTCGGTCCTCCAGCTCAAAGTGGGGTCTTCCACCGGCATGTCCTCCCTGGTGGTGAAAGACAACATCGAGTTCATCGACGAGGACATGACGGAGAAGACGGGCATCAAGGTGGAGACCCCCTGGGACGTGGAGGGGGCGGAGGTCCTCTTGATCCACAACGCCGGGGAGATCATGGCCTGGCCGGAGAACCCCGGGGCCTTCGCCGTGATCCTCAACGCCGCCGGGATCACCTGGACCCTCTCCTCGGAGCTGGCCGGGTACGACTCCATCAACTACGGCCTCTGGTACGACGACGCCCAGTTCGCCCGGGTGGCCATCAAGCACGCCGAGGCCGCCAAGAAGCTCAAGGTCAAGAAGATCGTCCTGGGGGAGTGCGGCCACGCCCACAAGGCCCTCTCCATCATCGCCGACCGGGTCCTCACCGGGGAGCTGAACATCCCCCGGGAGTCCTCCATGACGCTCCTTCGGGACATCGTCATGAGCGACCGCATCAAGTTGGACCCCTCCCGCAACGACTTCCCGGTGACCCTTCACGACCCGTGCAACCTGGTTCGGCTCATGGGGGTGGTGGAGCCCCAGCGGGAGATCCTGCGGAAGATCTGCCCCCAGTTCCGCGAGATGTGGCCCCACGGCGTGGACAACTACTGCTGCGGCGGAGGCTCCGGCTTCGCCATCATGAGCGGGAACAACTTCCAGGACTGGCGCTTCCACGTCTCCGGGCGGAAGAAGCTCCAGCAGGTCCTCAACGCCTTCGCCGACTGCCTGGACCCCTCCATCCCCAAGTACATCTGCGCCCCCTGCAGCAACTGCAAGGGCCAGTTCCGGGACATGCTGGCGTACTATGAGATGTGGGAAAAGCACCGCATCCTATACGGCGGGCTGGTGGAACTGATCGTCAACGCCATGGTGGACGTGAAACCCGGCTTCATCGAGTGGGAGTGGCACTGAGGTTCGGCGGATGGCGCGATGAAACGAGCAGGAACGGGGCGCGTCGGCGGCCCGGATCCGCCGCGCCCCCGTTCGCAGGGCTCCAGGGGGATTCCCATGGGTAAGAGAATCTTGGTGGTGGACGACGAACCGGACGTGGTGACGTAGCTCTCCACCGTCCTCACCGACGCGGGGTACGAGGCCGTCCCCGCCTACAACGGGGACGAGGCGCTCCGCAAGGTGGCCGAGGGGCGTCCCGACCTCATCACGCTGGACATCACCATGCCGGAGATGACGGGGGTCAAAGCCTACCGGAAGCTGAAGGAGGACCCCGACCTGAGGAAGATCCCCGTGGTCATCGTCACGGGGGTGACCCACGACTTCAAGCGCTTCATCTCCACGCGGGACCAGGTCCCCCCGCCCGAGGGTTACCTGGAAAAGCCGGTGAAGCCCGAGGAACTCCTCGGGGAGGTGCGGCGCCTCCTCGGATGAACCGGGCGCCCCTCCGCCGCCCCCCGGGAAGGAGAGGATCAAGAGTCTCTTGCTCCGGGCTCTTTTCCGAGTTGCCGGGCGAGCCGTGCGTGCCAGCCGGGGTCTCTCAGGTCCTCGAGGGTGAAGCCGGCGAAGGCCTCCACGATCCGCTTGTTGATCAGTTCATAGAGAAGCCTGCACTCGCAGCTTTCCACCTGGGAGCAGGTCTCCGGTGCCACCAGGCAGTCCAGGATGGCGATGGGGCCGATGGCGGCTTCCACGATCTCCTGCAGGCGGATCTCCCGCGCCGGCCGGCTCAGGCGGTAGCCCCCCTGCTTGCCGAGGTAGCCCTGGAGGAGGCCGGCATTGCGGAGGGCCAGGGCCAGCTGCTCGAGGTACCCGCGGGAGACCCGGGTTCGCTTGGAGACCCCGGAGAGGCTGACGGGGCCCTCCTCTCCCCCCTCCTTCGCGATGTCCAGCATCATCCGCAGGGCGTACCGCGCGCGCGTGGATAGCTTCAGTGCCATGGCCTCCTCCCGGGGCTAGGGCCCCTTTTCGCCGTCCTTCTCCTTTTGCGTGCCGAGGATCTCGATCTCCCGGCGGAGGTACTCGGCCGTCTCCTTCCGCGCCTCCTCCAGGTGGCCGGGGTGCTCGTGCTCGTACATCGCCTCCGGCATGCGCCCGGTGAGCCACGAGGGGTTCATGGGGTAGACCTCGGGGTTGAAGACCGTGGAGTAGAGGTGCCAGACGGCGATGGCCAGCGTCGCCAGCCAGGCTTCGTAGTAGTGGACCACCAGCGCCACGTCCAGGGCCCCCTTGGGGAGGTAGTGGATGAACCAGTTGTCGAACCAGAGGAGGATGCCGGTGAGGGCCATGACCGCCGTGCCCCACACCAGGGCCCAGTACTCGGCCTTCTCCACGTAGGAAAATCGCTGGATGCAGGGGGGTTTTTCCTGCTTGCCGAGGTTGTACAGGATCCGCTTCCAGAAGAATTCGAAATCCCTCTTCTTCGGGAGCATGTCCCGGAAGAAGACCCGCCCGCGGCGGGACGCCACGAGGAAGACCAGGTGCCAGAGGACGGTGAGGAGGAAGAGGACCGCCGCCACCCGGTGGACCGTCCCGCGGAGATGAAAGCCCCCCTCCCAGCCGAAGAAGAAGCGGGCGATCCAGGCCTCGCTGAACCTCAGCGAGAAGCCGGAGATGACGAGCACGAGGAAGGTGACCATGAGGGCGCCGTGTTGCCAGACCTCCTCCAGGCGCATCCGGACCACCTGGGGGTGCCTGTGGAGGAGGTTGAGGATCTGCCGGCCCAGGTCCAGAAGCCAGTGGAGGACCATGAGGCCGATGATCGCCACGATGGCCGCCACGTAGATCTTGGCGACGACGTCGGCGATTGGCGTGCGAAGCCCCCCGCGGATGCCGTGGATGGGGGTTTCGGAGAGAGCCTTGGAAATGCTGGGATGGCACTCCCCGCAGGTCTTCTGGAGGTTGTTCGGGTTCACGGTGGAGGTGGGGTCGCTGCTGGGTAGGATCCGGTGAACCCCGTGGCAGGAGGCACAGTTGGCCACCCGCACGTCGCCGGCTTTGGTTTTCAGGCCGTGGTAGGAGTCGATGAAGGTCACCAGGCGCCCGGTGGGCAGGCCGTACTTTTCGTTGAGGGTGGCCGACTCGTGGCAGGGGGCGCACGTGGCCTCGGCCATCCGCACCGGCGACACGGGGGACCGGGGGTCCGAGGGCGGCAGGATCCCGTGCTCGCCGTGGCAGGTGGTGCAGACGGGGACGTCGGTCTCGCCCCGCATGGCCATCTTCCCGTGGATGCCCTCCAGGTAGTCCTGTTCCACCCCCTTGTGGCACTTGCCGCAGGTGGCGTGGATGTTGAAGTGGTTGATGGAGCTCCTGGGGTTCCCCGGCGCGAGGATCTCGTGGGTGGACCCGTTGGTGGAGTGGCAGTCGATGCAGGTGGCCGCCACGTACACGCCCCCCTTGGCCGCCCGGCCGTGAACCGACGCCTCGTACAGCTCCACCGGCTTTTCGATGGGGATCTCGTACTTCTTGACGAGGTTCACGTTCTCGTGGCACTTCCCGCAGGTGGCCGGAAGGCGGGAGGGATGGGTCCTGGCGTCCCGGTCGGAGGAGGGCAGAACGTCGTGGCTCCCGTGGCAGGAGGCGCAGGAGGGGATGTCCTCGTACCTCCCCACCGCTTCCCTTCCGTGGCTCTGGTACTGTTGGTCCTGCTCGGCGTGGCAGCTCCGGCACCCCTGGTCACCCACGCGGAAAAGAGGCGCGGCCGGCGCGTGGGGGAAAGTGGTCTTGTCCTGGTGACAGTCCTGGCAGGCGAGGTCTTTGTGGATGGATTTCTTCAGGTCCTCGGCGATCTTCGTCTTGTGGGCGCTCTCCTCGTGGCAGTTCACGCAGGACTTGGAGTCGATCCTCTCCACCTCCTCCGCCCGGGCCGCCCGTCCGGATAGCAGGACAAAACCCAGGATCGCCGCCGCGAGGAGCTTCGCCGTCCGCCGCGCCCTTCTCATCGGTCCTGTTCTCCGTAACTCCACGATCCTTCCGGGCGGCAACGCCGGGACATCGACCTTCGCGTAAAGCATAACGGCGACGCTAGGGTTTTTCAGCATGTTTCCGCCTTTCCCGTCACCGCTGGGGCCTATGACCCGTTTCTCGTATCGCCGGTGTCCTGGCCACCCTCCGCGCCTTCTTCCGGCCCCTCCGGGAGGTCGCACGCCGGCACGTAGGGTTTGATGTCCAGGAGGGGGGTTCCGTCCACCATGTCCACTCCCCGGACCTTCAGGATCCGGCCGGAGCGCCCGAGGAGGCGCACCAGCGTGAGCCCCAGCGGATTGGGGCGGCAGGGACAGCGGGTGGCGAAGAGGCCGGTGAGGGGTCCGGTTCCCCGCTTGCGGACGAGGAGGCCGAAGCCCTCCCGGCAGTGGAGGACGAAGAGGAGCCACAGGTGGCCGCATCCCTCCACCCCTTCGAGGGCCTGCTCGAAGCCGGGGAAGACCTCCACCGTCCCCTCGGCCCGGAGCGGCTCCCCCGACGAGCCCGGGACCTCCTCCAACCGGGGAAAGGGGGTCCGGATCAGCCCCACGGGGGAGACGCGCCAGAAGCCACCGGCGGAGGCCAGCGCCTCGTAGCGGAGGACCGCCTCGTCCTTCCGCCTGCCCCCCTGCGTGGACCGCCCCGTCACGCGCGCTTCTCCGCTGTCAGCGCCGGGCGGAGGAGAGGGCCTTCACCAGGCTGTCGAAGAGGTCCGGGTAGGTCCGCCCGCCCGGAAGGGCGTCGAGAGAGGACGGGATTTCCAGCACCCGCGCCGAGGTCCCCTCCCGGAAGGCCCGCCCGTAATCCGGCGGGGTGTTGGGGTCCACGATCACCACCTCGGCCTTGAGGTCCCTCACGTAGTCCACCAGGGAGGGGGGGGAAGGCAGGACCCCGTTGGTGCTCTTGCAGGCGGCGAACTTGGGGCCGCCGATCTGGGAGAAGTTCTGCCAGCCGCACTGTGCGCTGAAGATCCGGAGGTCCTTGAGGGGAACCAGAGCCTCCTGCCACCGCGCGATGTGGTCCTCCATCTCCTGCGCGAATTTATCGGCCCTCGCAAAGAAGGTCTCCTTCTTCTCCGGCCGCAGGAGGGCCAGGCCCTCGGCGGCGTTCCGCGCGATGACCGCACCGTTGCGCGGGTCGAGCCAGAAGAAGGGGTCCCCCTGCATGAACGAGACCTCCACGTACCCCTCGCAGGAGGAGACGGGGACGTTGATGCGGGCGGCGCCGCGGGAGACGTCGATCCAGAGAGGCCGCCGGCCCTCCTCCCCCTTCCGGTCCAATAGCCGGACGCTTTCGTGGATGGCCGCCGACTCGTTGAAGAAGCCGGTCCAGACCACGGCGTCCGCCTTGAGGAGGCGCTGGCGGACCGCCGGCTCCACCTGCATGTCCTTCCGGAGAATGCAGCCCTTGAAGAGGGTGAAGGTCTCCACCTCCTCCCCGCCCACCTGCTTCACGATGGCCTCCACGTCCTTCACCGTCACCGCCACCTCGAGCCTTCCGGCGGAGCGGGCGGGGAGGGCGGCCCCCGCCGCCAGCGCCGTCATCAGGATCCATCCCAGCGATTTGCCGTTCATGGTGCCCTCCTGGCCTTGCGGTCCCGCATTCCCCCGGGGGAAGCCGCCCCCCGGGCTCGCCCCTGAGAAGCAAACCGGATGCCCAGGCTTTCCTTTGATGGATCCATCTGAATTTTCTAGTCATTGGTGCGAGTGGCCCCCAAGAGGCTGTCGCATTTCACTCCAATCGAGCCCTCCGTTTCTGTTGCAGGATGCGCCGTCCCGTTCTACCTCCCACGGTCCCCCGCCGTTCGGCTCGGGGCAAAAACGAAAAACTCTGCCGGAAGGACTTCGCCCAGAATTTCCCGCCCTCTCCGCGATGCGCCCCCGCGGCAACAACTCCCGGCCGAGGAATGGGGAGGCGCGTGGCGGGGGACGGCCGAAGCCCATCGGGACGACGCTCCCCCGAAGCCCGGCCGGCCGACCCGTGGAGGTTTGCTTCTCTATCTCTTCACCGTCCGGGTGATCCGAGGGGTCCGGCGTCCGAGCCGCTCCAGGTAGGGCTTCCAGGAGGGGGGAGCGGAGGCGAGGGACTCCTTTCTCCGCCGTTCGGCCTCCGCCGTCTTTCCCGCCGCCCCAAGAACCGCCGCGGACCGGGCCAGGGTGAGCGGCAGCAGGGCCCGCTCCGCGGGTTCCAGGACGGCCTTCTCCCTGCGGCGCTGGAGGGCGCTTTCCATATCCGCCACCGGCGGGAGGCCTTCCCCCTTCAGGAAGCGCACCCAGGTTTCGGTTTCGCCGCCGTCGACGTCTTCTCCGGAAAAGCGGGCCTTGAACTGGCCGAGCCAGCGCTCGGCCTCCCGCATCTTCCCCTGTTCGGCCTCCAGGGCGGCGGCGTAGAGGAGGGCCTCGGGGAACTGGATGGTCTCGAGGGAGAGACGGGCCTCGAGGTCTCTTGCGGCGGTCTGGTCCCCGCGCAACCACAGGTGGAGGAACCAACGGACCTTACCTTCGGGGAAAAGGCCGCCCTCTTTGGAAACCCACCTTTCCGCCCGGCCCTCCTCCCCGGCGTAAAGGGCGCACCAGAAGGCCGCCGAAAGGGCCTCCCGGTTCAATGGGGCCGCCTCCTGAGGCATGGTCTCCCACAGCCACGCTCCCTCGGCGTAGTCCCCGGCGAGGAAGGCGCTCTCCTCGAGCAGGCGGTAGACGTAGTAGGGGGCCGGGCCGGCCCCCCGTTTTCGCCGCGCCAGGGCGTCTTCCAGTAGGGGCCGGACCTCCCGGGCTCTTCCCAGCCCTTCGAGGGCGTGGGCCTCGAAGAAGGTTCCCATCCAGTCGTAGGGGAAGGGAAGCCCCTCCGGCCACCTTCTCGCCCCCTCGAGGAGCGAGGCCCAGCGGCGCTCCTCCCGAAGCGTGAAGAGCTTTTTCAGGCGGGCGTTGAGGGAGGCGATTTCGGCGGGGGAGGGGAGGGCGCGGCCTTGGGGCCCCTCGAGGCGGTACCCCGGCAGAAGGCGGAAGGCGCCTTCCTGCGTGACGATCCGGAGCGGCTGGGAAGGTCCCGGGGCTTCCACCCGAATTTCCCCGCTCCGGAAGAGGTCCATTCCCCGGTAGAGGGGCGCGTCGGTAGTCCCCAGCGGCTCCTCGGCCGCCTGAGCGGGAGCGGCGAATCTTCGCGGAAGCTCGTCCGAGAGGGCCCTCGCCACCGGGAAGGCCGTGACCACCTGCATCCGATAGAGGAGGTTGTTGACGCCGGTGGCCACCACCTCGTCCACTCCGTCGCCGTCCAGGTCCCGGTAGCGCGGGGGGAAATCCAGGAACCCGGAATGGGAAAAGAAGTCGGAGGGGGGCTCGGAGCGGATCCAGCCCCCTGCCCCGGGTTGCGGAAAACCCCGGAGGACCTGGATTTGTGTGGGGTACCAGAGGTGGTGGTGGGCCAGGAGGACGAGCCTTTCGGGCTCTCCCCGGGCGAAGCGGTGGGAGTCCAGCTGCACGGTCAACCGGTTGGCCATTCCCCGCAATCCTCTCAGTCGGAGGCGGGTGGAGAGGAGAGGTTCCCCCCGTGCGCCGAAGAGAAGGAGCCGGTTTTCCCCCCCGAAGAGGTCCGGGTTGGCAAGCGCCTGAAAATCCCCCTCCTCCGACCAGTAGGTGACCACCGCCACCGCCGGTTTTCCGCCGGGGCCGAAGCGCCCCACCCGAACCGACTGGATGGGGAGCTCCAGCGTCTTTGCGAAGCGGCGGTTCCCCAGCGGCCCCCAGACGGTGAGGGTCTTGTTGGAGAAGGCGGCCCAGGGGAGGAGGTGCTCGTCCAGCCACAACAGGCCGCCGGCGAAAAGAGCCACGGCCAACAGGGCCGCACCCGCGAGGACCCCCCTCCGGCGGTAGCGGCCCGGGAGGTGGAACCCGGCCCAGCGGGCGTCCAGGGCCTCCAGGACGGCCTTGGCGGAGGGGAAGCGGTCGGCGGGGTTCCTTTCGAGGAGTCGCGCCGCCACCCGCCTCAGCCAGCGGGGAACCCCCCGTTTCTTCAGGAGGTGGAGGCGCGGAGGTTCCACCGCCTGCCGCCAGAGGGAGTCCAGGGAGTTGCCCTCGTAGGGCAGTTCCCCCGTCAACATCTCGAAAAGGACGCACCCGGCGCTGTAGAGGTCCGACAGGGGGGTGGCGCCATTCCCCTGGGCCACCTCCGGGGCCATGTACCCCACGGTCCCGAGGATCGACCCCCCGAAGGTGAGGCTTCCGGGGAGGTTCAGGTCCCGGACCAGCCCGAAGTCCGCCAGCTTGAGGGTGCCGTCTTCGGCGAGGAGGATGTTCTGGCTCTTCACGTCCCTGTGGACGATGGAGGCGGCGTGCAGGGCGTCGAGGGCTTCGAGGAGGTGCCGGAAGAGGCGAAGGGCCTCGCCCCGGTGGAGAGGCCCCTCCGCCTGGATCCGACGGCGGAGGGACCGGCCCTTGACCCACTCCATCTTGACGGCGGCGCAGCCCCCCACGTCGTCCAGGTGGTGGACCTTCACGAGGTGCGGGCAGGGAAGGTCCCGCACGAGCCGCACCTCTCGGGCGAGGCGTTTCACGGCGTCGAAGTCCATGAGGTCCCGGTGGAGGACCTTGAGGGCCGCCTCGAGACGTTCCTGAAGGTCGAAGACCCCGTAGACGACGCCGTAGGACCCGCTCCCCAGGACCTCCCTCACCTCGTACCGGCCGGCGAGGACCTCTCCGGGGCGGGCGAGGGCCGCCGAGGCGCGGGGAAGTCTCCCCAGGTCCACCGTCCCTTCGCAGAAGGGGCAGGAGGCGGTTCCCTCGGCTACCTCCTTTCCGCACCGCGCGCAGAAGGCCATGGCGTTCCTCTCCCGGAAAAGGTCAGAGCCCCTTGTTGAAGAAGATCGCCCCTTCCACCGAGCCCGACACCACCCCGCCGCTGGCGGCGGCCGTTCCCTTGATCCCCCAGCCGCAGCGGCTGTCGTAGACGAGTTCGATCTTCTCGGAGATCTTGAAGGGGCCGGGCAGGACGGAACCGGTGTCGATTCCCATCCCCAGGCTCACCTGGTAGGAGCCGTCCACGGGGTTGAACTGCATGGAGCCGGTGGCGTTGCCCAGGCTTCCGGAGAAGGAGACGCCTCCGCTCGAATCGCCCCCCACGCCGCCGGTGGCGTCCCCGCCCACCCCCGTCTGGGTGCTCACCTCCCCCGACCCTAGGTCCCGGGAGGCCGAGACGGTGAAGGCGCCGTCGGGCCCCACCGAGCAGGTAGTCTTGAGGTACTCGGAGGCGGGGCACTTGGCCTTGGGGGGTTCCACCACCTTGCAGTCGGGGGTCACGGGCCGGTCGGTCTTGAAGATGTACGCCTCGTAGTGGACCTTCTTGATGAGCCGGTCGTTGAGGGGAAGCCAGCGGTCCACCCGGATGGCCGGAACGCCCCCCTCCTCCGTGGCCAGCGTCATGCGGAAGGGGCCCTTCCTGTGGCCGGCGTCCGGCGGCGGGAAGGGAGACCAGCACGAGATCTTCTGCCACTTCCCCACGTTGAGCAGGTCGAGCGGCTCGGAGGGGAGCCCCGAGACCTCCACCGTCCCGTCGGGGGAAATCCGTCCCGAAAAGGTCCAGTCCCGCTCCTGGTGGCCGTCCTTCAGGGTGGCGGAAAAGCCTCCCGCCCCGGCCACGGCGAAGCCGGGCAGGAGCCCCATGGCGGGGTTCACGGCGGTGCCCAGGTAGACGTACATCAGGCGGCCCCTCCCCCGGACGTTGCCCGAGGCGTCCACCTCCATGGAGAAGGACTTGGCGCAGCAGAGGGTGTCGGTCTTGATGGCCGTCTGGGCCAGGGACTGGCCGAAGACCGCCACGTCCGACGACCTGGCCCGCACGTACTTGGCCTCGTAGTGGCCCGCCCATTCCGGGGGGAAGCCCCGCCGGCCGGGCGGAGGCGGCGCGGGGGGCCGCCCTCCCGGCGTCCGGCCTCCCCTGCCCCCGGAGGGAACGCCGCCGAGGCTCGCCTCGCCGTCCGATGGGCCCGAACCCGAGGCGCCCGGCGCCGGACCGGCCCCCGAGGCGCCACCCCCCGGCTCCCCTTCCCGCCCGGAGCCGGCGTAACCCTTCTGCCACGCCAGCGCGAAGTACCGCTTGGCCTCCTCCCTCCGCCCGCGCTTCTCCAGGACCTTCCCGTAGCCGTAGGCGTAGAGGCCGGTGGAGGGGGAGAGGGCCATGGCCTTCTCCAGCGCCCGCCCCGCCGCCTCCAGATCCCCCTGCATCAGGGCGCAGGCTCCCAGGTTTCCCCACGGCGAATCGAAGTTGGGGTACCGCGCGGTGACCCACTCCAGGATCTCCCGGGCGTCCTCCGGCGAATCCAGTTCGAGCAAGACCATGGCGAGGTTGTTGAGGTAGACGGCGTTCTGGGGCGCCTGGTTCGCCGCCTGGGCGAAGCCGTACCACGCCTCGTGGTAGTAGCCCTTGAAGAAGTGGACCACCCCCTGGGCGTAGTAGGCCTCGGGGACCTTCCCCCGGTACAGGGGGCCTCTCCGGGCGGCCTCGCGGTCCATGCGGTCCCGCTGGGGTGCGTTGTCCTGGTTCTTCGCCTCCTCCAGCGTCCTTCGGAGGACCTCCCGGAGGTCCCCTCCCCCCGAAGGGGACACGGCCCGCCAGGTGGAGGTTCCTTTGCCGCCGCCCAACATCTGGAAGGGCAGGGTGAGGGTGGACCCCGAGAGGCTGTAGGGACCGCTCTGCCTTCCCAGGTCCAACCCCTCGAAGTTCAGGGTGATGCGGTTTCCGGAGAGGGTGAAGGTGCCCTTGTCGGTCACCGTCTCCCCTCTCTGGACGGCCTTCAGCGAGAAGGTCCCGTCCCTACGGAAGGTGAGGCGGACCACGGCCCCCGCCTTGGGCACCGTGCCGTCGCTGTCCTTCACCAGCTCGTAGGTCCCCTCGATCCCCCCCGCCAGGACCGCCACCGTGGCGAGGATCAGAAGTAGTAGCACCACCCCCCGCTTCGCCATGACCCGCCTCCGTTCTCCGTCGTTCCCGCAAGCTTCCCTTGGGTATAGTTTACTCTTCACCGTTCGAGGGTCTAGACTTCCCTTCCACCGGAGGCCCGCCATGGACGGGGAGGTCGCCGCCACCCTTCGAAGCCTCGCCGAAGGCCGGATCCAGCGGAGCCGCCACGACCTCCGCCTGGAGGGACGAGACTTCACGCCGGACTTCGAAGCGGTCCTCCGCCAGGAGGGCTACACGCCCCTTCGGGTGCGCGACCTTCGCCTCCGCCCGGGGATCCGCCACCCCGCCTGGTTCCTCAAGGACGGGGAGGCCTTTTTCGGGTACGTCTTCCTGGAAAAGTTCGAAGAGGGGACGAGAAGGCCCCTCTTCGGCTCGGTGGTGAGGGACTACCGTGGAGACTGGGCGGTCCTTCTGACGCGCTCCAGCCGCGAGTCCGTCTGGGTGAAGCTCGGCGAGGCCGCCCCTTTCGACGAGGACCGCCCATCGCCCGGCCGGTAGGCCCGGCCGCCCCGGCCCTTTCCCCCGCCGCCGCTTCCCGGTAGAATCGCCCGCCTGGAGGACCCATGGCCGGCCGACCCCTTCGCCTGCGCTTCGCCCCTTCCCCCACGGGGCACCTGCACCTCGGAAACGTGCGGACGGCCCTCTTCAACTGGCTCCTCGCCCGCTCCCAGGGCGGGGCCTTCCTCCTGCGCCTGGAGGACACCGACGCCGCCCGATCCACGGAGGAGAGCGTCCGCTCGGTTCTCGGAGACCTCCGGTGGCTGGGCCTTTCGTGGGACGAAGGCCCGGAGGTGGGGGGCCCCTGCGGCCCCTACCGGCAGACGGAGCGCTACGGCCTCTACCGGAAGGTCCTGGACCGCCTCCTGGCCGAGGGGAAGGCCTACCCCTGCTTCTGTTCCGCGGAGGATCTCTCCCGCCAGCGGGAGGAGGCCCGAGAGGCCCAGCGGACCTTCGTCTACCCGGGCACCTGCCGCCACCTCCCCGAAGCGGAGCGGCGGCGGAGAATGGCGGCCGGGGAGCCCTTTGCCGTCCGCCTGAAGGTGCCGGCGAAGACGGTGACCTTCGTGGACCTGGTGCGGGGGCCCGTCTCCATCCACACCGCCCAGTTCGGCGACTGGATCCTTTCCCGCCCCGACGGCTCCCCCACCTACAACTTCGCCGTGGTGGTGGACGACGGCCTCATGGGGGTCTCCCACGTGGTCCGGGGGGAGGACCACCTCTCCAACACCCCCAAGCAGATCGTCCTCTACGAGGCCCTGGGGCAGGAGCCCCCCCTCTTCGCCCACCTCTCCATGATCCTGGGACCCGACGGCGGAAAGCTCTCCAAGCGCCACGGGGACGTGAGCCTCGACGCCTTCCGGGCCCGCGGCTTCCTGCCGGAGGCCATGGTGAACGGCCTGGCCCTGTTGGGCTGGAGCCACCCCGAGGGGCGGGAGGTCCTCACCCGCGAGGAAATCCTGGCCTCCTTTTCCCTGGAACGGGTCAACAAGACCGCCGCCGTCTTCGACGAGGCCAAACTGCGCTTCCTCAACCGGGAGCACCTGAAGGCCCTGCCGCCGGAACGGCGGGCGAGGGCCTTCGAGCCCTGGCTCCGGCGGGCGGGCTTCCTTCCGGAGCCCCCCCTGGAGCCCGCCGTGGAGGCCTGGCTCCAGGACCTCTCCGCCCTCCTCGCCGAACGGGTGGACCTCCTCTCCGAGGCCCCCGGCGCCGCGGGCCTCCTCTTCCATTTCGACCCCGCCACCCTGGACGAGGCCGGCCGGGCGAGCCTCCGGGAACCGCAGGCCAAGGAGGTGGTGGAGGCCTTTCTCGGGGAGGCCGCGAAGCGGGACCTCGCCGTCCCCGGCGCCTACCGGGAGGGGGTGCTGGCGGTGAAGGAGGCGTTGTCGGTGAAGGGGAAAGCCCTCTTCCACCCCATCCGGGTGGCCCTCACCGCCGCCGGGTCGGGGCCGGACCTCGAACGCCTCGTCCCCCTGCTGGAGCGGGGGAGCCGGCTCCACCTCCCGGTCCAGATCCTCGCCCCCGCCGAGCGGATCCGAAGGACCCTGGACCGCTGGCCCTCCTGAAGGCCTCCCTCACAGCACCTTTTCCATCATGAGGGCGGCGGCGCCGTCGGAGTAGTACTTCTCCACCCGGCCCAGGACCTGAAAGCCGTGCTTCCGGTAGAGGGCGATGGCGGGGGCGTTCCGCTCCCGCACCTCCAGGTGGACCGCCCGGGCCCCCTGCCCCACGGCCTCCCTTAGGACGCGCCGCAGCAGGGCCTCCCCCAACCCTCGGCCGCGGAAGCGGGGGTGTACGGCGATGTTGATCAGGTGGCCCTGCTCGAAGATCACCCAGAGGTACGCGTAGCCCGCCACCCGCCCCTCCTCCTCCGCCACGAAGGCCCGGCAGAAGGGGTTCTGGGCCAGCTCGTGGCGCAGGGCTTCCAGGGGCCAGGGGTTGGGGAAGGACGCCTCCTCGATGGCCGCCACCTCGGGAAGGTCGTCCTCCCGCATGTCCCGGACGAACGCCCCCCCGCCCCTTCCGGAGGCGGAGAGGCCGCCGGGAATCCTTCCAGGGGGCGCCTCGGCCATGCCTAGGCGAGCGCTTCGCCGGTGAGCAGGCGGTAGGCCTCCCGGTACTTTTCGGAGGTGGCCCGGACCACCTCCTCGGGGAGGGTGGGAACGGGAGGCTCCTTGTTCCACCGGATGGAGAGGAGGTAATCCCGCACGAACTGCTTGTCGAAGGAAGGCTGGGCCTTTCCAGGCTCGTAGCTCTCCCTGGGCCAGAAGCGGCTGGAGTCGGGCGTGAGGGCCTCGTCGCAGAGGATCACCTCCCCGTCCAGGAGCCCGAACTCGAACTTGGTGTCGGCGATGAGGATACCGCGGGGGTGGGCGTAGTCGGCGGCGTAGGTGTAGAGGGCGAGGGAGAGTTCCCGGATCTTTTCGGCCAGGGGCTTCCCGATGAGGCCGGCGCACGTCTCGAAGGAAATGTTTTCGTCGTGGCCCGTCACCGCCTTGGTGGAGGGGGTGAAGAGGGGCTCGGGGAGGCGGTCGCTCTCCCTCAGCCCCGCGGGGAGGCGGATTCCGCAGACTTCCCCGGTCTTCCGGTAGTCGTTCCACCCGGAGCCGGAGAGGTAGCCGCGGACCACGCACTCCACGGGGAGCATCCGGGCCTTCCGCGCCAGCGTGAAGCGGCCCTCCAGCTCCTCCTTGTAGGGGCAGAGGGGCGAGGGGAGGTCCTTCGCGTCGGTGGAGAGGAGGTGGTTCTTCACGATGTGGCGGGTCTTCTCGAACCAGAAGGCGGAGAGGAGGTTGAGAACCCGGCCTTTGTCGGGAATTCCGTTGGGCAAGACGTGGTCGAAGGCCGACAGCCTGTCGGTGACGACGATGAGGACCTCCTCTCCGAGGTCGTACATGTCCCGGACCTTGCCACGGGAGATCAGGGGCACCTCCCGGTAGTCCGTTCTCACGAGTACGCCGCTCATGGTTCCTCCTGCGCGGGTTAGGAATCGTTGGGGCCCGGGGGCGGTGCCACGGGCGGCGGGGTGGAGACCTGCACCTCCCGGCCCCGGACCGTCACAAGGAGATCCCCTCTGGTCCGTACCGCGGCGGCGAAGCGGGCGGCCGCCCCTTCCGTGTCCCACCGCGTCTTCCAGTCGAACCCGAGGAGCGGTCCCTTCCCGAAGACCACCCAGCGGTCCCCGCCCCACTCCGAGGCGGATTTCTCCGCCCTCTCCCCGGGAACCCCCCATTCTTCGAGAAGGACGCGGGTGTTGAACTCCCCCCACGTCCCCTCGTTCACCCGAGTCCAGCCGGCCTTCCGCCAGGCTTCCCCCCGCGGGGCCTCCACCGGAAGCGGCGGGTCCCCCCCGGAAAGGGCCTTTTCGGGGTGGAGGACCTGCTCCGTGGAGGCGGGGGGACGCCGGTACAGGTCGTCGAGGGCCTTCGTTCCCCCCCGGGCCAGGGCCGCGCGGACCAGACCCAGCCCCCCCAGGTAGCCGAAGAGCAGGTTCTCCTGGACGTAGGCCGGCGCCCCCTGGCCCAGGAGCTCCCGGCCCAGGGCCATGGCCGCCGCAACGTCGTCCAGCGACTCCAGGCCGCCGGCCTTTCCGGTGGAGAGGCGCCGCTTCAGGTACTCCACCATCACCCACGTGGCGTCCCCCTCGGCCAGGCACCGGGCGGCGGAGGCCCGGTCCTCGTTCTCCCGGTCCTCCAGGGGGAGGGAGAGGAGGCCGAAGTGCTGGTCCGTGAGGGCGTGGTCGAGCTCGTGGACGAGGAAGAGGTCCGTCAGCGAGAGGTCCTTGAGCCCCGCCTCCGCCAGCATTTCTTCCCCCTCCAGGGGGGAGGTGGAGACGTAGAGGGTCTGGGTCCGCGGATCGTAGAGGCCCGCCACCTGCTCCTCCAGAAGCCCTTCCAGGACCGCCCGGAGGTTCATCCGGGGGGGGATGAGGGCGAAGGCCTTCAGAACCTTCTCCATGCGGGGCCACTCGTCCTCGGGAAACTCGCGGTCCAGCTCCGTCCGCACCACCTGCCGGAGCCGCGCAGGCTCCACCTCCTTCACGGCCACCGGCGACCGGAAGGAGAGGCCTCGGATTCGCTCCACCTCCTTCTGGAGGGCGTTAAGATCGGCCCCCAAGGAGGGCGCGGCGACAACCAGGAGCGGGAGCAGAAGCCCGAGGATCCTCCGCATGGTTTCTATTTTCCCACACCTCCCCCCAGCGAGGAACCCGGGCGCCCCCGAAACGCGGGGCAACGGGTTTTTAGAGGGTGCACCCGGTGGAGGCGCGCGGCAGGACTTGGGATAATGGGGGTGTTCACCCCGGGGGAGGGAAATGTCAGGGGTCCCCGCCGATCGCATCCGGAGGTTGAACCTGGAGGAGGAAAACCCCCGGGGGACGTACGTCCTCTACTGGATGACCGCGGCCCGCCGGGCAAGGTGGAACTTCGCCCTCGAGCGGGCGGCGGAACGCGCCCACGCCCTGAAACGGCCCCTCCTCGTCCTGGAGGCCCTGCGCACCGACTACCCTCACGCCAGCGACCGCCTGCACCGCTTCGTTCTCGAAGGCATGCGCGACAACGCCGCCGCCCTGGCCCGCCCGGGGGTCCTGTACTACCCGTACGTGGAGCCCTCGCCGGGGGAGGGCAAAGGGCTGCTGGAGGCCCTCGCCCAAGGGGCGTGCCTCGTGGTCACCGACGATTTCCCCTGCTTTTTCCTGCCCCGGATGGTGGAGGCCGCCGCCCGGCGGGTGAAGGTCCGGATGGAGGCGGTGGACGGGAACGGCCTGCTTCCCCTGGAGGTCTCCCCCGAAGCTTTCCCCACCGCGTACGCCTTCCGCAGGCACCTGCAAAAGGTCCTGCCCCCCCACCTCTTCCGCTTCCCGCGGCCCGACCCTCTGCAAGACGGCCTCCCGCCGCCTTGCCCGGTGTTGCCGGCCCACCTCTCCGCCCGGTGGCCGGCGGCGGACCTGGACCTTCTCCTCGCCCCGGAGGGGCTCGCCCGGCTCCCCATCGACCACGGCGTCCCTCCGGCGGACCTCCCGGGAGGTTCGGAGGCGGCCCGGGCCCGGCTGGCCGCCTTTCTCGCGGCGGGGCTGGACCGCTACGCCGCCTTCCGGAACGACCCCGCGGAGGACGCCACGAGCCGCCTCTCCCCCTACCTCCACTTCGGCCACCTCTCCGCCCACGAGGTCTTTCTGGGCGTCGCCTCCGCCGAAGGGTGGAACCCCGGCCGGCTCTCCCCCAGGGCCACCGGCGCCCGGGAGGGGTGGTGGGGGATGAGCCCTTCGGCCGAGGCGTTCCTGGACCAGCTGGTGACGTGGCGCGAGCTGGGGTACGTCTATTGCCGGAGGAGGCCCGGGGAGTACGCCCGCTTCGAATCGCTCCCGGGGTGGGCCCGCGCCACTTTGGAGAGCCACGCCGCCGACCGGAGGAGTCATCTGTACTCCCTCGACGATTTCACCTCGGCGCAAACCCACGACCCCCTCTGGAACGCGGCCCAGCGCCAGCTCCTTCGCGAGGGCCGTATCCACAACTACCTGCGAATGCTCTGGGGAAAGAAGGTCCTCGAATGGACCCCCCACCCCCGGGAGGCCCTCGAGGCCCTCGTGGCGCTCAACGACCGCTTCGCCCTGGACGGCCGGGACCCCAACTCCTACACGGGAATCCTGTGGTGCCTGGGCCGCCACGACCGCCCCTGGGGCCCGGAGCGCGCCGTCTTTGGAACGGTCCGCTACATGTCCTCGGAAAACACCGCCCGGAAGTTCGACGTGAAGCCGTACCTCCGGCGGTACGGCCGGGATTCTTGAGGGTGGCTCGGCGGGGACCGGTGCCCCGGCCCATGGCCGGCCGCTTCGAAGGGCACCCCCTCCGTAGCGGCCTTTGCTCGCAAAGGCCGGTTTTCGGCCGATGCAAGCATCGGCCGCTACATCGGCTTCGCAACCACGTCCTTCGGGGAACGGCCGGGTCTTGCTTCGAAGGAGCCCCGGAAAGGTGCCCTCCGCGGGGAGCCCCGGGTGAGATGGACACGTTCTTCGAAGACCCAGCTTCGCAACCACGTCCTTCGGGGAACGGCCGGGTCTTGCTTCGAAGGAGCCCCGGAAAGGTGCCCTCCGCGGGGAGCCCCGGGTGGCCCGCCCTTCGATTCCCTTCCCTCCTCCCTTCGACGCAAGAAGGCCCCGGCTTCTTCCAGAAAACCCTGCGCGAAGCGGGACTTGCTCCCGCTGCAGCGCAATCCTCTACGGGTGGGGATCAGCGAAGCCCCCAAGGGGCGAAGCGCCTAAGGGGAGGGCAGCGCCCTCCCCTTGGGATAACCTCTGGTGGACGGTAAGGGATTCGAACCTACGCGGCCTAGAAGCCTCGGGGCCAGAGGCCCCTGCGTTTCAAGGCCGCCTACGGTTCCCGGGGCGGGGCCTTCCCTGGGCGGGAAGGGGATCCCCCTTCCCGCCCAGCGCTCGGGTGGGCGAAGCCCACCGCGGCGAAGAACCCGCGGGGGAGGCGCCGCGGCTTCGCCCTCGCTGCCCACCCATCCCCACTCCGAAGCGGCCCTTGGCGAAGAAGACTC
>JBBILR010000013.1:0-70459 GCA_037444825.1 Acidobacteriota bacterium
ACCCCCCGCCGCTGCCGTTTGCCTGCGCCCTCGGGAAGGTGCTACATTGTTCTTCCAAGGAGAGTTACCCGTGAACGAACCGTCCAAAGACAACACCCCGCGCATCGCCCTCTTCATCGACTTCGACAACGGTCAACTGGACATCAGCCGGATCCTCTACGCGCTGCGGGAAAAAGGCATCATCATCCTCAAGAAGGCCTACGGGGACTGGGGGAAGTTCGCCCAGTTCCGGAGGCTCCTCGCCGAGCACGGCGTGGACCTGGTGGAGCGCCCCACCATCCACGCGGGGGGGGACAAGAACGGGGCCGACATCCAGCTGGCCGTGGACGCCCTGGACGCCTGCCTCACCAACCCCCACATCGACGTCTTCGCCATCGTCTCCGGGGACAGCGACTTCCTGCCCCTCATCTCCCGCCTCCAGGCCTACAACAAGAAGGTCGTCATCATCGGGATGCGGAAGACCACCTCCTCCGTCGTCATGCGGAACTGCAACGAGTACCTGGCCTACGAAAACATCCCGGCACCGGGCGAGGTGAGCCCCGACGCGGAGGCCCGCCACCCCGAGGCCGACCCCAAGGACCTCCCGGGGGCCTTCGCCCTGCTGCGGAGGGCCATCGCCCTTTTAGAGGACGAGGACCGGGCCGTGGATTCGTCGGTCCTCAAGCAGAAGATGCTCCAGCTCTCGCCCACCTTCGACGAGAAGACCTTCGGGTTCTCCCAGTTCAAGGCCTTCCTGGCGGAGGCCCAGAAGAACCAGATCATCCACATCGGGAAGAAGGTGGACGGAATCTACCCCATCACCCTGGGGCGCAAGGGCCGGGAATTGGAGGAGGAGTCCCAGGAGGCCCCGCCGGAGCCCCCGCCCAAGCGGCGGTACCGCCGGCGCTAGTTCCCCGCCGGCGGCGCGGCGGAGGGCTGGGGCCAGGCCTCGTCCACCGTTCCGAAGGAATACCCCCTTCCTTTGAGGTCCGCGATCATCTCGGGGAGCACCGCGTCCAGACGGTCCGCCGACCGCCGTTCGCTTCCGAGGTGCATGAGGAGAATCCCCCCCGACAGGCCTTCGGGTTCCCTGGCCGCCTGGCGGCGCACGGCGTCCAGGATCTGGCTCGGGCTCTTGAAGAGGGGGTCCTCGGGGCTGGCCACCCAGTCGAGGGTGTCCAGGCGGGGGGTCCAGTAGACGTGGCGGTAGCCCGAGGCCGCCGCCCACCTCAAAATCTGCCCGTTGAACTCCCCGAAGGGGGCCCTCCAGTAGGGAGCCAGGTCTTTTCCCGTGATGAGCCGGAACAGGTCCGCCGCCCGCTGGAGCTGGCTCTTCACGAACTCCTCGGTGACGCCGGAGAGGGTCTGCTGGCGCCGGTTGAAGGAGAAGGTGGTGAGGTGGGGATGGCTGAAGGTGTGGTTGCCCACGACGTGGCCTTCCCGCGCCATCCGGAGGACCAAGTCGGGGTAGCGCCGCATGTACTCCCCGGTGAGGAAGAGGGTGGCCCGGATCTCCTCCCGCTTCAAGGCGTCCAGGATCGCTTCGGTGGCGTTGGCGTTGGAGCCGCCGTCGAAGGTCAGGAAGACCTGCCTGCGCGAGGTGGGGCCGCGGGAGAGGCTCAGGCCGTTCACCGGCGGTTCCGGGACGGCGGCCGTCTCCAGCGGCACCGGTTCCGGCCGGGCCAGGAGCTCCACGAGGACGGCGGGGCTGAAGGACGAATCCCCCCGGTTGTCGAAGTACCGGGCCTGGAGGATGCACCGCCGGTCGGGCAGGGGAACGGAGTCGAACCGCCACCGCCCGTCGGCGGCCATGCGCACGTCCACCTTTTCCCCGTTCACGTAGAGTCCCACCATGGCCTCGGGGGGCGCCGTCCCTTCCACGGCGATGCGGCTCGAAGAGACCGACGTGCCATTCCCCGGCGCGAGGATCCGCACCGGCCCCGGCGCGTCCCAGTCCAGGCTCTCCATGTCCAGCCCCCTCTCCCGGACGTTGCGGAAGGCCGGGAGGGGAGGTTCGGGCGCCTCCACGAAGCGGTCCAGGCTGGAGGACAGCCAGATCACCAGCCCGCCCATCGCCAGCAGAACCGCCAGGCCCAGGAGCCGGAACCAGCGCCCCTGCAGGGCGGTGCGGTTGAGCCGGTCCAGACGGTGGAGGATCTCCCCCCGCCGGTGGGCCCCTATGCAGGCCTCGGAACAAAAAATGTGCCCTCGGGCCCGGACCTGGCACGCGGGGCAGATGGGCTTGCGGCACTGGTAGCATCGCCGCCGGGCGGGCCGGGTGGGGTGTCTATGGCAGAAGAAGGTCTCGCCGGCGTCCTTCCCCATGGCCGAAAGGATACCATCCCGCGGCGCTCGTCCTTTGGGTACACTCTCTCGGGGAGGCCATGACCCGGACCCTGTTGAAGCGCCTCGCGCTCTTTTTTCCCTCCACCTTCGCCGTGGTGACGGCGGTCTTCTTCCTCGGAAGGGCCCTCCCCGGCGACCCGGGGGAAATCCTCCTGGGGGAAGGGGCCGCCGCGGAGGCCCGCCTGGAGTGGCGCAGGGCCGAGGGCCTGGACCTACCCCTGCACGTCCAGTACGGCCGGTTTCTCGCCGGCCTGGCCCGCCTGGACCTGGGCCGCTCCCTGAGGACGGGGAGGCCGGTGGTCCTGGAGCTGGGAGAGGCCCTCCCCGAAACCCTCCGGCTGGGCACAGCCGCCCTCATCCTCACCGTGCTCCTGGCCTTTCCCTTGGCGCTGGCCGCCGGCCGGGGAAGCGGGTGGCTCCGTGCGGGCGCGTCGGCCTTTTCCAGCGCGTCCCTCGCCCTGCCCTCGTTCTTGCTGGGCCCCCTTCTCCTGCTGGCTCTGGCGGTGGAGACCCCCTTCTTTCCCGTCTCCGGATCCGACGAACCGGGCGCCCTCTTCCTTCCCGCCGTCACGCTGGCCGTTCCTTCGTCGGCCTTTCTCTCCCGGGTGCTCGCCGCCGCCCTTCGGGAGGAGGCGGGACGGGACTACCTGAGGGCCGCCAGGGCGCGCGGGCTGGGCGCCCTTCCCGCCTTCCTCCGCCACGCCCTTCCCAACGCCCTCCCGGCGGGGGTGACGGTGCTGGGCCTGCAGGCGGGGGCCCTGCTCACGGGGGCCATCTTTACCGAGAAGATCTTCCGCTGGCCCGGCCTGGGAAGCCTGACCCTCTCGGCCATCTCCGGGAGGGACTACCCCGTGGTTCAGGGGGCCGTGATCCTCTTCGCCGTGGTGACGCTCTCGGCCACCCTTTTGGCGGATTTGGCGGCGGCGGCGCTGGACCCCAGGGGGCGCGACGGTGGGTGAGGTCGGCCCCCTCCCCCGGACGTCGCTGGCGGGAAAGGCGGCGGTTTTGCTCCTGCTCCTCTGGATTTTCGGAGCCGCCGGCGCGCCCCTGCTTTCGCCCCACTCCTACCGGAGCCAGGACCTCGCCCGCCGGCTGGAGGCCCCCACGGCGGACCACCCGCTGGGGACCGACGAGCTGGGGCGGGACGTCCTGTCTCGCGCCCTGTACGGGGCCCGGGTTTCCCTGGCGGTGACGGCCGCCGCCCTCCTGCTCTCGCTGGCCGTGGGTGCCCTCCTGGGGACGGCGGCGGGGCTCCTGGGCGGCTCCTTCGACCTGGTGCTGGGGCGCCTCATGGACACCCTGATGGCCCTCCCGGGGATCCTGGTGGCCATCGCGGTGCTGGCCTACTCGGGCCGCGGCTTCGTCCCCCTGGTGGCCGCCCTGTCGGCCACGTCGTGGGTGGGCTACGCCCGGGTGGCCCGAACCCTGGCCCGGCGAACCGCGGCGGAGGACTACGTGGCGGCGTCGAGGGCCGCCGGTGCCGGGGCGCCCCACATTCTCCTAAGGCACGTGCTCCCGGCGGCCCTCCCCGTCCTCCTCGTGCAGGCCGCCGCCGGCGCCGCCTCGGTGATGGTGGCGGAGGCGGGTCTGTCCTTCCTGGGATTGGGGGTACCGCCCCCGTACCCCTCTTGGGGGGAAATGCTGGCCTCCGGCTGCGACACCCTCCTGGAGGCTCCCCACCTGGCGGCGGTGCCGGGGGTGCTTCTCTTTTCGGCCGTTTGGGCCTTAAATACCTTCGGGGAGGGGCTGGCGCGGTCCCTCGGCCCCGCGAGGAGACTCCGTGTGGACGCTCTATAGGATCGCCGCCTCCTTCCTCTCTCCCTTCTGGCTCCTGGCTCTCGGCCTGGGCCAGCGCCGCCGCTTCCGGCCGGCGGAGCGGCTGGGTTTCCTGCCGCGGCCCTCGGAGCCCCCCGTCTGGGTCCAGGCGGTCTCCCTGGGAGAGGCGAGGATCGCCCTGCGGCTCGGCGCGGTGCTCCGCTCCCTGGGGTTTCCCGTCTTTTTCACCTCCACCACCGCCGCCGGCCTGGAAGCGCTGGAGCGGGAGGGGGCCCCCTTCTCGGCCTTTCCCCTGGACCTCCCCTCCGCGGCGAGGCGGGCCCTCTCCCGCGTTCGCCCCCGGGCCCTGATTCTCGTGGAGACGGAACTTTGGCCCGTTCTGATCCGGGAGGCGAAGCGAAAGGGGATCCCGGTCCTCGTCGTCAACGGGCGGCTCTCCGACCGCGCCCTGAGCCGGTGTCTCCGTTTCAGAAGCCTTTACCGGCGCGTCCTGGACGGGGTTTTCGTGGGGGCGCAGACGGAGGAGCACGCCGCCCGGTTCCGCCTCCTGGGTGCGGCGCCCGAGCGGGTGACGGTGCTCGGCAACCTGAAGTACGACCTCCTCCCACCCCCGAACTTCGAGGAAGCGAGGGAGGCCCTGGCAAGGCTCCATCCCGGCGGGGGAGCGCTGTGGGTGGCCGGCTCCGTTCGGGAGGGGGAAGAGGACGCCGTGGTGGAGGCCCACGCCTCCCTTCGGGCCAGCCTCCCCGGTGCCCGGCTGCTCCTGGCCCCCCGTCACCTCGAACGAACGGCGGCGGCCGAGGAAGCCTGCCGGCGCCGGGGGCTGAAGACCGTCCGGCGGACAACGGCCTCGCCGGGGGAGGATTGGGACGTCCTCCTGCTCGACACCTTCGGGGAGCTCTGGGCGGCCTACGCGCTGGGCGAGGCGGCCTTCGTGGGGGGAAGCCTGGTGGCCATGGGAGGGCAGAACGTTCTGGAGCCGGCCTACCTCGGGAAGCCCGTCCTCTTCGGGCCGCATACCGAGAATTTCCGTGAGGACGCGGAGCGCCTCCTGGCCTCCGGCGGCGGCTTCCGGGTGGATTCCCCCAAGGCGTTGGCCTGGCGCCTGGAGAGCCTCCTGAGGGACCCGGATCTCGCGCGGGCCGCGGGGCTCAAGGCCCGCGCCGCGGTGGAGTCGCACCGCGGAGCGGTGGAGCGGGCCGCCCGCTGGGTGGCCGGCACCGTGCCGGGGATCTAAGGGAAAGCGGCCTTCACTCCGAGACGAAGTGGAGCCGTCCGCCGTCCCACCGGGCGGGCACTTCCAGCGGCAGCGGCCGCTTCCTCCTCCGATGGCCCACGGGAAGCCCCACGACCAAGGGCTTTTCGGGGGGGAGGAGCTCCCGGACCCGCAGGGCCACGTCCTCCTCCCGTTCCCCTTCCCCCATCCCGGTGAACGACCCCAGGAGGACCCCCGCGGCGCGCTCGAACCACCCCGCCCCGGCCAGGTGGGTGAGAAGCCGGTCGATGCGGTAGAGCCGTTCCCCCACGTCCTCCAGAAACAGCCACCGGTCCACCAGGGCCGGTTCCCAGGGTGTACCCACCAGCACCGACAGGAGGGTCAGACAGCCGCCAACCACCGGGAAAGGCCCGCGGGGCTCCGGAGGCCCCTTTCCCGGCAGGGGGAGGTACCGGCCTTCCAATGCCTTCCAGAGAGGATCCAGGACGCAGACTCCCCGCCGGCCGAGCTCTTGCACGGACGGGGCGTAGAGGAGGCGGGCGGGCTTTCGCTGGGCCCAGGCGAAAAGGGCCGTGGCGTCGGAGAATCCGCAGAGGGTCTTGGGGCGGCGCCGAAGGCCCCCGTCGTCCAATCCCATCAGCAGCCGCGTGGTGCCGTACCCGCCGCGGGCGAACCAGACCACGTCGGCCAGGGGATCGTCCAGGGCCTCCTGGAGGTCCTGAAGGCGTTCGTCGTCCGTTCCCGCCAGGTATCCGCGGCGCTCCCGAAGAAAGTGGCCCTCCCGAACCTCGAAGCCTCTCCGACGGAGCAGGCCGAGCCCCGCCTCCAGGTCCTCCCGGTGCACGGGACCGGCGGGGGCGACCACGTGAATACGGAGCCTTCGTTGCGGCGGCTTCTTCTCCACGATCCCAGGATACCATGGGCTTCCCCCCTCGTCGTCTTGACTTGGCCCCCCCGCTCGCGTAAGATGAAAAAGCCCGCAAGGGCGCGGTGCCCCTGTAGCTCAGATGGTAGAGCGAGGGACTGAAAATCCCTGCGTCGCTGGTTCAATTCCGGCCGGGGGCACCAGCTTTCTGTCCTGAAATCCCCCGAAGCCACCCCTTTGGGTCCTTTTGCCCAAGCCCGGAACGGTGTCTCCTTGCCCCCTTGCTTTTTCTCCGGGCCGATGCCATCGTACGGCCAGAATCGTGGAGGACGGGCCGAAATATCCCGGGCTGCGGCCCGTGTGGAGGTTCGCGGAGGGGACGAGATGGTCTTCGAGGAGTTGGACGGGAAGACCCGCTCCTTCATGGTGGAGGAGTTCGACGCCGAAAGGCGAAGCCCCCGGCCCTACAGGCCGGCCGAAATACCGGGGGAGGCGTGGGAGCGCCTGTTGGAGCTTCTTCGGGAGTCGCTCCATCGGGGGACGGTGGAGGAACTGGCCTCCGCCGTCCGGGAGGCCGCGTCCGAGGGGCGGTTCGAGCCGGTGCGCGACCGCCGGCTCCTGGAAACCTTCGCCCGCTTCGAATTCTGCACCTGGTACGTCCGGGGCTACTCCCGCCGTCTTCTGGAGGAAGGGGTGGAGTTCGCCCTGGTGGCCCACGGGGAGGAGGGGCGCCAGCGGACCGGGCGCTGCGGCCTCTTCCAGGGCCAGCTGGTTTCGGTGAGGGCGGTCTACGAAGGGCACCGGGCGAGGTACTGGCCTCCGCCGGGGAACCCCTTCGCCCTGACGGTGCCGGCCGATCCCCTGTGCCGGCACACCATCCGGAGGCTCTGAGCGTCGGTGTGGGGAACCGCGGCGGCCGGGGCGGCGGGGGAGAAAGGAGCGCAGGTTTGAATGAGCGCAGGTCCGGTCCCAGGGTCCAGGTTCCGGGAAGGGTGGTGGCCAAGTTGAGGGCCTTCGTGGCGGCGCGGGTGGTGGACATCTCCGCCCGGGGGGTCCAGGTGGAGCTCTCCCACCCCCTCCCCCCCAAGACCCTCTGCGACCTCCGGTTTGCCAAAGGGGAGGGGGAAGTTCTCCTCCGGGCGGAGGTCCGGCGGTGCCGGGTGTGGGGGATGGGCGACGACGAGAAGGGAAAGCGGGCCTTGCGGTATCGGGCCGGCCTGGAATTCGCCGATGCCCCGGCGGTGGTCCTCGCCAAGCTGGGCGACGTGGTGCCCGAGATCCTGGCCCTCCCCAAGGCCGGTGCGGCGGGTGTCCCCTCCCTCGGCGTGGTCATCGAGCCGCGGCCCCCCAAGGAGTCGCAGTAGCGGGCTTCCCCGCAGGACCTCCGGAAAGGAATAATCCTGTCCTCCGGGTGTACCCTCGAGGGGGTGGAGGGAGGAGGTGCCGGTGGGCGGAACGGTCTTGATCACCGGGGCCGCCACGGGTTTCGGGTGGCTCACGGCGCGCCTGGCCCACGAACGGGGCTGGAACGTGGCCGCCACGGCCCGCCGGCCCGAACGCATCCCCTCTCCCGGCGGTGAGGGGGACCGCTGGCTGGCCCTCCCGCTGGACGTGACCGACGGGGCGCAGGCGAAACACGCCTTGGAGGCCACCCTCCAGCGCTTCGGAACCCTGGACGCCGTGGTGAACAACGCGGGAATCTCCACCTTCTGTAGCGCCGAAGAGGAAGACGAGGAGGGGCTCCGGGAGGTCTTCGAAACCAACTTCTTCGGCGCGGTGCGGGTGACGCGGGAGGCGTTGCCCCACCTCCGGCGCAGCGGGGCCGGCCGCGTGGTCTTCGTCTCCTCCCAGTGGGGGCGGACGGGGGTGCCGGCCTTCTCGGCCTACTGCGCTTCCAAGTTCGCCCTGGAAGGGTACGCCGAGGCGCTGTCCCACGAGGTGGCCCCCATGGGCATCGCCGTCACCCTCGTGGAGCCGGGGGCCTTCGACACGGGCTTCGCATCGAGGTCCCTCGCCGTTTCCCCGAGGGTGACCGACCCGCGAAGTCCGTACCGTGCCCTCTACCGAGCGCTGAGCGAATCCTTCGCCCGGGAGAGGAACCCCACCGGGGAACCGGTGGCCGAGGCGATCCTCGCCGTTCTCTCCCGACCGGACCCGCCCCTCCGGGTGGTGGTGGGCGAGGAGGCGCGGAGGTGGTCGGCGGAGAGGTTCCGGGGGGAGGAGGAGGCCTTTTTGAGGCGGCTGGCGCGGGAGAAGGGCTGGCGTGAACCGTAGCGGAAGGGAAAAGACCATGGAGGAGTTTCGGATCGAAAGGGATTCTCTGGGGGAGGTGCGGGTGCCCGCCGACGCCCTTTGGGGGGCGCAGACCCAGCGGGCCGTGGAGAACTTCCCCGTCTCGGGGCGGCCGGTGCCGCGGGAGGTGGTGTACGCCCTGGCCCGGATCAAGAGGGCCTACGCCGAGGAGAACCGCCTGAGGGGCGCCCTGCCGGGGCCGGTGGCGGATGCCGTGACGCGCGCCGCCACGGAGGTCCTGGAAGGCCGGTGGGACGACCAGTTTCCCGTGGACGTCTTTCAGACGGGGTCGGGCACCTCCACCAACATGAACGTCAACGAGGTGCTGGCCAACCGGGCCATCCAGCTCCTGGGGGGAAAGGTGGGCACCAAATCCCCCGTCCACCCCAACGACCACGTGAACCTCGGCCAGTCCAGCAACGACGTTTTTCCCTCGGCGGTTCACCTGGCGGCGGCCCGCGCCCTTCGGGACGAGCTCCTGCCGGCGGCGGAGCGCTTCCACTCCGTCCTCGAGGAAAAGGCCCGGGAGCTGGACGGCGTGGTGAAAATCGGCCGGACCCACCTCCAGGACGCCGTTCCCATCCGACTGGGGCAGGAGTTCTCCGGCTACGCCCACCAGGCGGAGAACGGGTTGCGGCGGATTCGGGCGGCGCTGCCGGCCCTCTGCGAGCTCGCCCTCGGGGGGACGGCCGTGGGAACCGGGCTCAACGCCCCCGAAGGATTGGCGGAGGCGGTCATCGCCAGGCTGGCGGGGGAGACGGGGCTCCCTCTCCGCCAGGCTCCGAACCTCTTCGAGGCCCTGGGCGCACGGGACGGGCTCGTGGAGGCGTCGGCGGCCCTGCGTTCCCTGGCGGTGAGCCTGATGAAGATCGCCGAAGACATCCGGTGGCTGGCCTCGGGGCCCCGGTGCGGCCTGGGGGAGATCGTCCTGCCGGACCTCCAGCCGGGATCCTCCATCATGCCGGGCAAGGTGAACCCGGTCATGGCCGAGATGGCGCTGATGGTGTCGGTCCAGGTCCTGGCCGACGACGCCGCCCTGGCCCTGGCGGGAACGCAGGGCCGACTGGAACTGAACGTCATGCTACCGCTGATGGCGCGGAGCATCTTGGAGGAGGTGAAGCTGTTGGCGAATGCCCTGCGGCTCTTCTCCGACCGGTGCCTCGCGGGGGTCCGGGCCGACGAGGCCCGGTGCCGCGAACTGGTGGAACGGAGCCTCAGCCTCGTCACCGCCCTGGCCCCCGTCCTGGGGTACGACGCCGCGGCGGCCCTGGCCAAGGAGGCCCATCGGAAAGGGCTCACCATCCGCGAGATTTGCCGGGAGAAGGGCGTCCTGTCCGAAGAACGCCTCTCCGAACTCCTGGACCCCCGGCGGATGACCGGCGAGTGATGGGGAGGCCGAGGCGCGCCCTTGCATCGGCGGGCGGCCGGGCCTATCTTGGGGGACCCGGAGGTGCCATGGAGGCCCTGCGAAAGCCCGACTGGTTTCAAATCCGGCGCCTGGCCGTGGGGGAGAAGGCCAGCGAGGTCCTTCGCGTCATCGCCGAGAACCGGCTGAACACCGTCTGCACGTCGGCCCGCTGTCCCAACAAGGGCCAGTGCTTCGCGGAAGGTACGGCCACCTTCATGATCTTGGGGGATGTCTGCACCCGCGCCTGCCGCTTCTGCGACGTCCGGACGGGCAGGCCCGCCCCTCCCGATCCGGAGGAACCCGCGCGGGTGGCCGAGGCGGCTCGCCGCATGGGGCTCCGGTACGTGGTGGTGACCTCGGTGGCCCGGGACGACCTCGAAGACCAGGGGGCCGGCGCCTTCGCCCGGACCCTTGCGGCCCTGAAGGCCGCCCTCCCCTCCGCCCGGGTGGAGGTCCTGACCCCCGACTTCGGCGGGCGGGAGGACCTTTTGGAAACGGTCCTCGCCGGAGGCCCTCACGTCTTCAACCATAACGTGGAAACGGTGGAGCGTCTCACCCCGAAAATCCGCGCCAGGGCCACCTACCGCCGCTCCCTGGGGATCTTGGCGGCCGCCCGGCGCCTTCACCCGGAGATCCCGACCAAGAGCGGCCTCATGGTGGGGTTGGGGGAGAGCCGCGAGGAACTGCGGCGCGCCTTCGGGGACCTTGCGGTGGCGGGGGTGGAGCGCCTCACCATCGGCCAGTACCTCCGGCCCACCCTCCGCCACCACCCCGTGGCCCGGTATTACAGCCCCGAGGAGTTCGCCGCGCTGGCGGAAGAGGCCCGGGGCGCCGGGATCCGGGCGGTGCTGTCCGGCCCCCTGGTGCGGAGCTCCTACCACGCCGGCCGGATGGGGGAGGGCGGGGAGGGCCCCTCGGAGGGGGAGGCGGCAGTTCCATAGAGCGCGGGGCCCCCGCGTGGTAGACTCTATCCGTCGGCCCCACGAGGGGCCTTTTCCGTCGAGGCTCGGTATGGCGCTCCTCCCCGTGGACGAAGCCCTGGCCATCCTCGAAAAGGCCGTTCCCGGTCCCGAGGCCGAAAGGGTGCCCTGGACCGAGGCCCTGGGCCGGGTTCTTCTGGAACCGGTCCCGGCCGCCTGGGACGACCCCCCCTTCTCCCGCTCCTCCATGGACGGCTACGCCGTGCGAGTCGCCGACGCCCGCGAGGGGGCCGTCCTTCCGGTGACGGGGGTTCTCTTCGCCGGAGACGCGCCCCAGAAGGCCATGGCGCCCGGGACGGCGGTGAAAATCATGACCGGAGCCCAGATTCCTCCGGGTGCCGAGGCGGTGATCCCGGTGGAGGAGACCGAGACCCTCGAGGACGGCTTGGTCCGCTTTCCGAGGCGGGCGCGGGCCGGCGAGAACATCCGCCTCCAGGGGGAGAACGCCCGTCGGGGGGAAACGGTTTTCGGCGGCCCGAGGCTCCTCGACGCGCTGGACGTGGCCATCGGCAACGTCCTGGGGATCGCCGAGGCGACCGTGGCCAGGCGCCCCACGGCGAGGATCCTCGCCACCGGGAGCGAACTCTGTCCGCCGGGCTCCGTTCCCACCCCCGGAGGGATTGTGGACTCCAACGGGCCCTTGCTGGCCTCCCTTCTGGAGGGCTGGGGGGCGCGGGTTCGGGGCCTGGCCCGCGTCCGGGACGAAGAGGGGCCGCTGTCCGAGGCCCTCGAGGAAGGGCTGGACTCGGACTTCCTGGTGGTGACCGGCGGCGTGTCGGCGGGGGACCGGGACCTCGTGCCCGTTCTCCTCCGGAACCTCGGGGCCTCCATCCTTATCCACAAGGTGGCCATGAAGCCCGGCAAGCCCGTTCTGGTGGCAACTTGCGGAGGGACGGTCATCCTCGGCCTCCCCGGAAACCCCGTCAGCGCCTTCGTGGGGGCCCATCTCTTCCTGAACCGGGCCGTCCGCCTCCGCACGGGGCTTCCGCCCCGGCCCTGGAGAAAGGCCATTCTGGCCCTGGAGCGCCCCCGCCCCCAGGGGCCCCGGACCGGGTTCGAGCCGGCGGTGGAGGCGGGGGAGGGCACGGTGGACCTCCTGCCCCACCGGGGTTCTGGGGATCTCCCGGCCTGGCGGGAGGCGGCCTTTCTCGCGCGGATCCCCGGGGGCTCTCCGCCCCTGCCCCTCGGCACGGTCCTGGACGTCCTTCCCCTGGAGCGCCGCAAGGAGGGTCCATGACGTTCCTGACCGTTGCGATTCCCGAAGGTGCCCCGGAGGCCGGGTGGGAGGTCTGGCGCTTCTCCACCTGGGGGCCCTGGCTTTCCCTTCGGCTCCTGCACCTTGTCCTCTTTCTGCTGGGGGCCTACCTCCTCGACCGGCTCCTCGTGGTGGTCCTCAAGCGGGTCCGCAAGGCCGCCGACGACGGCGACCCCACGGTGGAAAGCGAGCTGGAGCGGCGTGTGGAGACGGTCACCCGCATTCTCCGTAGGGTGGGCGGGGCCGCCATCTACGTCACCGCCGTCCTCATGATCCTCAACGACTTCGGCGTCCAGATCGCCCCGCTCCTGGCGGGCCTGGGGATCGTGGGGGTGGCGGTGGGTTTCGGGGCCCAGACCCTCGTGAAGGACGTGATCACGGGCTTCTTCATCGTCCTGGAAGACCAGTTCCGGGTGGGAGACGTGATCCGGATCAACGAATTCCAGGGGGTGGTGGAGTACATGGGCCTGCGCACCACCCGGCTCCGGGCCCTGGGGGGCGAGATCCACATCCTCCCCAACAGCGAGATCCGGATGGTGACCAACTTCACCCGCCAGTGGGCCCGGGCGGTCCTGGACGTGGACGTGAGTTACCACGCCGACCTGGACGCCGCCTTCCGGGCCCTGGAGGAAGCGGGACGGCGGGTGCAGGAGGACCCCGAACTGGGGCGGAGCGTCCTGGAGCCCTTCGAAGTCTTGGGGGTGACGGCCCTCGGGGACTCGGGGATCACCCTTCGCATGACCGCCAAGGTGGAGCCCCTCCGCCAGTGGGCCGTGGAACGGGCCCTTCGCAAGGCGGCCAAGGAAGCCCTGGACGGGGCGGGCATCGAAATCCCCTTCCCCCAGCGGACCGTGAGCCTGGACGCGGAGACCCTCCAGGTCCTCAAGGGCACGCGGAAGGAGACGACATGACCCCCGAACCGCTCGTTTCCGGGCTCTTTGCCGGCGTCGTGCTGGTGGCCGGCCTGCACGCCGTCCTCCCCACCCACTGGCTCTCCTTCGTTCTGGTGGCGAGGGCCCAGCGGTGGACGGCGGGGAAGATGCTCCGCGTGGTGGTCTTCTCCGGCCTGGGCCACGTCACCACCACCGCGGTGGTGGGCCTCGTCGCGGCGGCCTTGGGGAAGGACCTCCAGAGGCACGTGGAGGGCCTGGAGACGCCCCTCCCGGCCTTGATCCTCCTCGCCTTCGGCCTCTATTACCTGGTTTCGGGCTGGCGCCGGGAAGGCCACCGCCACTGCACCCACGACCATTCCGAGGACCCGCCCGCCCCCGACCGGGTGGCGGTGGGGGCCCTCTTTCTGGAGATGACCCTCTCCCCCTGCGAGTCGCTGATCCCCCTCTTCTTCGCCGCGGGGGCCCTTTCCTGGGGGGCTCTCCTGGCCATGGCTATCCTTTCGAGCCTCCTCACGGTGGCCGCCATGGCCCTCCTCTCGGCCCTGGCCTTCAAGGGGTACGCCCGGCTCACCTTCCCGTGGCTGGAGAGGAACGAGCGCCTGGTGCTGGGGGCTCTTCTGACCCTCCTGGGCGCCTTCGCCTACTTCCACCACTGACGAAAGGCCGCCACCCGCTCCCCCTCGAGGCTACTTCTTGGGCGGGACGGGGGAGGGTTTGGAAGGAGCGGCGGAACCCTTCGGCGTAGCCGGTGAGGACGGCGCGGCAGTCCTGGGGGGAGAGACGTTGGGCTTGGTGGTCCCGGAGCGGGGCTTCCGGGCCTTGGGGCGGGGCTTGGGGGCCTTCTTCAGGATCTCCTCCATTTCCCGGGGGCCCGGGTTGATGAGGGGCCGCAAGCCCACGGGGCCGTCGGAGGGTTCCAGGTAAGGCAACGTTTCCAAGGGAGGCTGGTCGAAGACGCCGGCCAGGGCCCGCTCCAGGCTCCCCTCCCCCTCCTGGGGAGGGGCGGGTTTCCACGGTTCTTCCGCCGGGGCCCAGGCGGGGTAGACGAGGTGAAAGCGAAGAAACTCCAGCGTCCTCTTCCAGGAGTCCTCGGTGGCGAAGCGGTCGGGCCCCCCGCGGCTGTTCAGGCAAAAGCCGTGGCCGGCGCCCGGGTAGACCACCAGGTCCGCCGGACGCCCCTCCTCCCTCAGCCAGGCGAGGGTTTGAAGAGAACGGCGGACCGGCACGATCCGGTCGGCGGTGCCGTGCAGGAGCAAGGTGGGGGGCATGGCGCGCTTGGCGGGGTCCACGAAGCCGGGGGAGAGCCCTCCGTAGTAGGCCACCACCGCCCGGACCCGGGGGTCCGAAGGGGCGTCGTTGAGGGCCAGAAAAGCCCCCTGGGAAAAGCCCAGCAGGGCCAGGCGGTCGCCGTCCACGTCGGGGAGGGAGGCGGCGTACGTGAGGGCGGCTTCGATGGTCTTGGTCCACTGGGCGCGGCTGCCGCGGCCCTTTCGGCCCCGGTCGTAATAGCGGAGGAAGAGGGCGACGTAGCCGCTCCTCGCCAGCTCCTCGGCGTTCTGGATGTAGTACTTTTCGGCGCGCCCGGGGCCGTGGGTTCCGTGGAGAAGGATGACGGCGGGCCGCTTGCCGGGCAGGGCCGGGCGGAAGACGTCCACCGCCACCCGGTCCCGGCCGCAGGGGATCCGGTCCCGGCTCCGCAGAATCTCGGGGCTCCCCTCGGGGAGGTCGAGGGAGGAGACGAGGACGCCCCTGCGAACCTCCAGCGGAGGCTGGTCGAAGGCGCCCCGGAGGGTCGGGGTCACGGCGGCGGGTTCGGGCGGGGGAGGGGAACCGGAGGCGGGGGCGGCGTCCTGCCCCGGCGAGGCGAGGGCGAGGGCCAGAAGTGGCAGGACCGCAAGGAGGAGCCGCGCTTTCCGAAGAGCCATAGGCCTCCAAGACCAAAAGACCCGGCCAAGGCCGGGTCCCCGTTGGTGGCGGGGGAAGGATTTGAACCTTCGACCTCTGGGTTATGAGCCCAGCGAGCTACCGGACTGCTCCACCCCGCGCCAAGAGGTCCACTATACCCTCCGGGGCGGGGGCTGTCAAGGCGCCGCCGCCCCCCGCCCCAAGAGGGGCTCGCCCGCCGAAGGTGGGTGGGGGAGGGCAGGAAACGGCTTGAAAAGCTCCGCCCTGTCGGATGTGGGGCATTTCGCCCTGTTTTGGGTGTGGAAACCCGAAAATTCCGGGGCCCCCTTGCTTCGCAAAGGCTCTTGCAGTACATTCCCCTCCGGCCGGTTGCTCCGGCCCCGATGGAAGCGGCCCATGCCGAGGAGGAGCTCGATGAAGAAGACGCTGATTCTGATCGCCCTGGTTCTCGCCACCGCCCTCGCCGCCTCTCTGGCCTTCGCGGGGGACCACGCCACCGTGGGGCCGGAGAAGTGCAAGATGTGCCACAAGGTGCAGTACGAATCCTGGGCGGCCATGAAGCACGCCCAACAGAACCCCAAGGTGGATTGCGAGACCTGCCACGGCCCCGGCGGGGACTACTGGAAGCCCAACGTCATGAAGGACCCGGCCGCCGCCAAGGCCGCGGGCCTCGTCGCCAAGCCCGACAAGGCCTTCTGCACCGCCAAGTGCCACAAGGACAAGTGGAACGACGGCATGCTGGGTCAGACCCACGCCCACAAGGCGAAGTGAGGACTTCACGCCCGCAACGAGAAAGAGGCTCCCTTCGGGGAGCCTCTTTTTTGACCCGGCGGCCCCGCGGGGCCGGAGGAAGTTCGGGGGAGGGGACCTGTAAGCCGGATTCTGTCCCCCTTTCGGGGGGGCAGCCATTCCTCTAGGACCGCCGTCGCCGGCGGCCTCCAGCGGCCTACCCGGAGGCCTCGGCCGGGCCAGCCTCGGACGCCTCCCTATTTGGCCTTGCTCCGCGAGGGGTTTACCGTGCCGTCCCCGTCACCGGGAACGCGGTGGGCTCTTACCCCGCCGTTTCACCCTTGCCCGCACCGCCCGAAGGCGGCCGCTGGCGGTCTGTTCTCTGTGGCACTTTCCGTCGGGTCACCCCGCCCTGCCGTTAGCAGGCTCGCCGCCCTGTGGAGTCCGGACTTTCCTCTCCGCGTCGCCGCGCAGCGGCTGCCCGGTCCCCTCCAAAACCCAGCATAGGTCCTTCGGAGGCCGCCGTCAAACGGCAAAGAGAGAAATGCGGCAGAATCCAAGCCGGGCGCGACTTTCCGAGGGCTTGACACGGGAGGGGAGGGATGGTACGGTCCCTCTGTGGCGTGGTCGGGGAGAGCCGCGGGGATCCTCTTCCCCTCTCGACGGCAGGTGAGATGAAGCACAAGCGCAGGCGGTACCACGTGGTGGTGTTGCGGGAGGACGGCCGGGCCGTCCACAACCGCGTCCTGGAATGGTTCCAGGTGAAGCGGCACCTCGCGTGGATCGGAGGCGTCGCGGGCTTCCTTCTCCTCGGAACCCTCGCCTCCTTCTTCCTCGCCTCCTGGCAGGGGATCCTCCTCCGGAAGAACCTCGAACTGGCCTCGAGGGAGCACCGTCTCCAGGAGGCCTTCCAGCGGCTTTCCCGCGAGGTGGACGAGGCCAAGGACCGTCTGGCCCGTACCGAGCACGAGATCCAGAGGATGCGGGAGATGGCCAAGGAGCAGAACCTGGCCATCCCGGACGTCGAGGGGGTGGGGGGGCCCGCGCCGGGCGCTTCCCTGCGGGTGCCGTCGGAGGACCTCCGCCAGGTGGCGGCGGACGTGCAGGATCTGAAGGCCGCCTCCAGCCAGGTTCTCGAGGAGACGACCCTCCTCTCCTCCGCGCTGGAGCCGCACCTGAGAAGCCTGGCGCGCACGCCCTCGGTCTGGCCCGCCAAGGGCTTCATCATTTCCCCCTTCGGCGTCCGGCAGGACCCCTTCGACGGCGAGCCGGCCTACCACGAGGGGGTGGACATCTCCGCCCCCTTCGGCAGCCCGGTGGTGGCCACCGCGGAAGGGCTCGTGGTCTTCACCGGCTACCGGCGCGGCTACGGGAACGTGGTGGAGATCAGCCACGGAGGGGGACTCTCGACCCTCTACGCCCACCTCTCCAAGATCCTGGTCCACCCCGGCCAGCCGGTGAAGCGGTGGCAGAAGATCGGAGCGGTGGGATCCTCCGGGCGCAGCACGGGCCCCCACGTCCACTACGAAGTGCGAAAAGACGATCGTGCCCTCAATCCCAAGCGGTTTCTCCGCTACTGACCTCCTGATCGCCGGCCGCGTCTTTCGCGGGCGGTCCCCTCTGACCCTTTGACCCGACCTCCGGGAGACGTGCGCATGTTCCTCGACACCGCCCTGGCCAAGATCTTCGGAACCAAGCACGAGCGCGACATCAAGGCCATCCAGCCGCTGGTCCACGCGGTCCTCGACTGGGAGCCCCGCCTCGTCCCCCTCTCCGACGAGGCCCTCCGGGCCAAGACCGCCGAGTTCCGGGGGCGCATCGAGGCCATGCGGGCGGAGGGCCTCTCCGACCAGGAGGCCCTGGACGCTTTGTTGCCCGAGGCCTTCGCGGTGGCGCGGGAGGCGGCCAAGCGCACGCTGGGGATGCGGCCCTTCGACGTGCAGGTCATCGGCGGCGTGGTTCTCCACCAGGGCAAGATCGCCGAGATGAAGACCGGCGAGGGCAAGACGCTGGTGGCGGTCCTTCCCGTGTACCTCAACGCCCTGCTGGGCAAGGGCGTCCACGTGGTGACCGTCAACGATTACCTGGCCCGCCGCGACGCCGAGTGGATGGGACGGGTCTACCGCTTCCTCGGGCTTTCGGTGGGGTGCATCCAGCAGGAGATGGGGAACGCCGAGCGCCAGGTCGCCTACAACTGCGACATCACCTACGGCCAGAACAACGAATTCGGCTTCGACTACCTGCGCGACAACATGAAGTACCGGCTGGAGGACATGGTCCAGCGGGGCCACCACTTCGCCCTGGTGGACGAGGTGGACTCCATCCTCATCGACGAGGCCCGGACCCCCCTCATCATCTCGGGCCCCTCCGACGAGCGCACCGACAAGTACTACGCCGCCAACAGCGTCATCCCCCTCCTCCAGAAGGACCGCGACTTCACGGTGGACGAGAAGCAGCGGACGGCGGTCCTCACGGAAGAGGGCATCGCCCGGTGCGAAAAGGCCCTCGGCGTCGCCAACCTCTACGACCCCGCCAACATGGAGATCCTCCACTGCCTCAACCAGGCCCTGGTGGCCCACAAGCTCTACCACCGGGACGTGGAGTACATGATCAAGGACGGCGAGGTCCTCATCGTGGACGAGTTCACCGGCCGCATCATGCCGGGCCGTCGCTGGTCGGACGGCCTCCACCAGGCCATCGAGGCCAAGGAAGGGGTGAAGATCCAGCAGGAGAACCAGACGCTGGCCACCATCACCTTCCAGAACTACTTCCGCCTCTACGAGAAGCTGGCCGGCATGACCGGCACCGCCGACACGGAGGCGGCGGAGTTCGACAAGATCTACAAACTGGACGTGGTGGTCATCCCCCCCAACAAGCCCATGATCCGCAAGGACCACCCCGACCTCGTCTACCGGACCGAGGCGGAAAAGTGGGAGGCGGCCGCCGACGAAATCGAGGAACGGCACGCCAAGGGACAGCCGATCCTCGTGGGGACCGTCTCCATCGAGAAGAGCGAGAAGATGAGCGCCCTTCTCAAGAGGCGGGGGATCCCCCACGTCGTCCTGAACGCCAAGTACCACGACAAGGAGGCGGAGATCGTGGCCCAGGCGGGCCGCAAGGGCGCCGTCACCATCGCCACCAACATGGCCGGCCGCGGCACCGACATCCTCCTGGGGGGCAACCCCGAGGGACTGGCCCGCACGAAAGCCTCCCCCGAGACCCAGCCCGAGGAGTACGCCCGCCAGCTGGCGGTCTTCCGCGAACTCTGCGCCCGCGAGCACGAGGAGGTGGTGGCCCTGGGGGGGCTCCACATCCTCGGCACCGAGCGCCACGAGTCCCGCCGGATCGACAACCAGCTCCGAGGCCGGTCGGGCCGCCAGGGCGACCCCGGGTCCTCCCGGTTTTACCTCTCCCTGGAGGACGACCTCATGCGCCTCTTCGGGGGGGACCGCCTGAAGGGGATGATGGGCAAGCTGGGCATGGAGGAGGGGGTCCCCATCGAACACCCCTGGGTGACCAAGTCCATCGAGCGGGCCCAGACCTCGGTGGAGGCTCGGAACTTCGAGATCCGGAAGCACCTCCTCGAGTACGACGACGTCATGAACAAACAGCGGGAGACCATCTACGGCCTCCGCCGGAAAATCCTCGCCAAGGAGGGGCTCCGCGACTACCTCTTCGAGACGGCGGAATCCTTGCTGGACTGGATTCTGGACCAGTACGCCTCCGAGGAGGCCGACCCCGCCGACTGGGACGTGGACGGCCTCAAGACCCAGCTTCGCCACTTCTTCGGCCTGGACCTTCACGCCCTGGGCATCGACCCCGAGAAGGTCCAGCGGGCGGACCTCCGCGAGGCGCTCCTCCGGGCGGTCACGCGGAAGTACGAGGAGAAGGAAGCCCGCCTCGGGCCGGAGCTCATGCGGGAGTACGAGCGCCTCGTCATGCTCCAGGTGATCGACAACCAGTGGAAGGACCACCTGCTCTCCATGGACCACCTCAAGGAGGGGATCGGCCTGAGGGCCTACGGCCAGCGGGACCCCCTGGTGGAGTACAAGCGCGAGGGCTTCGAACTCTTTTCGGCCATGATGGACCGGACCGAGGAGGAGATCGTCCGATACCTCTTCCTTCTGGAGCCGGTCCTTCAGCAGGAGGAGAAGCGGGTGGAGCGCCGGGAGCGGCAGTACTCCTACTCCGCGCCCGAAAAGGAGGCGGCCCCCAAGAAGCCCGTGGTGCGGAAGGCGGAGAAGGTGGGCCGGAACGACCCCTGCCCCTGCGGCTCGGGCAAGAAGTACAAGAAGTGTTGCGGCGCCGGCACTTGACGGGCCCGTTCGCCGCTGGTACCCTCACCCTGCCTTGACTTCGGAGTGTGACCCATGGCCCGGAAGGCTACCAACACCCCTCCCTACGTCCCCCGGAAAGGCCTCAGGGCCATCCTGGACCACGTGCAGAACCACGCCGCCGGAGAGGTCCTGTCCAAGGAGGAACTGCACAAGCGGGGCCTCTCCTCCCACTGGACCTACCCCGCCCTGGCCGCCCTCCGCTTCCTGGGGATCCTGGACGAAGGGGACCGGCTGACGGGAAAGCACCTCGCCTTCAGCCAGGAGAACCCGGACCGCCGGGCGCAGAAGGCCATCCTGCGGGAGGCCTACGCCGATTTCTTCGAGGCGGCCCCCCTGCCCATGGCCTCCCTGGACGAGGTCCGCAAGACCTTTCAGGAGATCTACGACCTGAGCGAGCGGGTGACCGTCTCGGCCTTCCCCATTTTCCAGATGTTGGCGGAGGAGGCGGGGGTGGAGCTGGTGCGCGGCAAGGAGCGTGCGCCCTCTCCGCCCCGGGTGGAGGCCCCGAGGGAAGGGGAGGCCGGAGCCGGGAAAGCGCCCGCCCCGCCGGGGGAGGACGAGGAGTCCTTGCTGAAGCGGGCCACGCTGGGGGAGGACGCCGTGCGCATCCGCCACACCGGCTACCAGATCGTCCTCAACCTGCAGGTCACCAAGTACACCACCGAGAAGGACATCATCAAGATGATCCGGACGGCCAACCGGGCCATCCATCTGATGAAGAAGGCCGGGGACAGGCACTGAAGGCCCGCCGCCGAGGGGGGACGGGCCATGGAGGCCGGCATGGTTCGAAGCGAGAAGAACTTCCTGGAACGCCTCGCCGACGCCCTTCCGGGGCTGGCGGGGTACCGCGCCCGGGAGGACCGGCGCACCACCGACAAGCGCCTGAGGGAATACCTGGCTTCCCGGATCGACCGGGTGAGGGACCGTCTGGAGGCGGCCAAGCTCGCCCTCACCGACGCGGGGCAGATCGGGTCCTTGAACGAGCTGGGGCACCTCTCCCGAAGGCTCCAGACCGCCGCCGACTCCATCCGCTTCGCGGCCTACGGGTACACGGGGCTCTTCGACCAGGTGAAGATGGGCGAGGCGGAGCTGGAGGCCCTCTACGCCCACGACCTCAAGATCCTGGAGGCGGTGGAGGCCCTGGAGGCGCTGGCCGCCGACGGGCCTTCCCTGGCGAGAAGCGCCGCGGGGGCGGTGGATACGCTGGAAGGTCTCCTTGCGGACCGGAAGAACCTCTGGGAAAAGGGGTGAAGCCCCTTCCCCTGTCGGTGGGCGGACCGCGGAGGGCCGCCGCCACGGAGTGAGCCATGGCCACCAATACCCTCGAAGTCATCGAATGGCGGGACGACAGCGGGAAGGAGATGGTCCACCGCTGGGAAGGGGGCGGGGAGATCAAGCTGGGCGCCCAGCTGGTGGTCCAGGAGACCCAGTGGGCGGTCTTCTTCCGTGACGGCAGGGCCTTGGACGTCTTCGGGCCGGGGCGCCACACCCTCTCCACCTTGAACCTGCCCATCCTCCAGAAGTTCGTGAACATGCCCTTCGGCGGGACCTCCCCCTTCCGGGCCGAGGTCTACTACGTCAGCCGGAAGGTCTTCACCGACATGAAGTGGGGGACGAAGGAGCCGGTGCTCTTCCGGGACGCCGAGTTCCAGATGGTCCGCCTGCGGGCCTTCGGGAAATTCGCCACCAAGGTGCGCGACCCCCAGCTCTTCATCACCACCTTCGTCGGCAGCGCCGGCGTGCAGACCTCCGAAGGGGTGGAAAACTACGTCCGCGACGTGATCGTCGCCCGGCTCAACGACGTCTTGGGGGAGAACCTCAAGACGGTCCTGGACCTGGCCCGCCTCTACGACGAACTCTCCGAGGCGCTGAAGGCCCGCGTGCGGGACGACTTCGCCAAGTACGGCCTGGAGCTCCACGACCTTTTCATCGGGGCCATCTCCCCGCCGGAGGAGGTCCAGAAGGTCATCGACGAGCGCAGCGGCATGGCCGCCGTGGGGAACATGGGGGCCTACATGCAGTTCAAGGCGGCCAAGGCCATGGAGGAGGCGGCGCAGAACCCCGCGGGAAACGGCGCCGCGGCGGGGATGGGCCTGGGCGTGGGGGCCGGAATGGGGATGATGATCCCCGGGATGCTGGGCCAGGCCATGCAGCAGGCCGGCGCCGCCGCCGCGGCGGGCGGGGGGGCCGGAACGGCGGTGCTCTGCAAGGGGTGCGGCCAGGCCAACCCCCCCGGCTCCAAGTTCTGCAACGCCTGCGGCCAGCCCATGTCGCTCCCCGGCGTGGCCTGCCCCGCCTGCAAGGCGCTGAACCCGCCCGGCGCCCGCTTCTGCAACGGGTGCGGCGCGCCGTTGGCCCCGGCGGAGGCGGTCTGCCCGTCCTGCCACGCGAAGAACCCGCAGGGGGCCAAGTTCTGCGGGAGTTGCGGCAAGCCGCTGGCCTGAAGGTCCGCCCCGCTCCGGCGAGCCAAAGAAGGAAAAGTGCCGGAAGAGCCGACGGGGAGGGCCGGCGCGTCCGTCCCTCGTTTGGGCGCCGTTCTTGGTTTCCCGCACACCCGCCTTTCCTTTTTCGTTTCCCCCGGCTTTTCTCCCGCGAACCCCCGCCGGGAGGGCCGCGCCTCTCGCCGTTGCCCATGAGCACTCGCTCACGGGCTCCCCGCTTTTCCACCGCCTCTGTGGAGAAAGCTCTGGAAAACCCTGTGGAAAATTCGAGAAGTTCTTCCAACGAAAGAGGCTCCTGCTCGGTGCACACCCGCTGGGCAGTGTCCAGAAACAGTATGATTTGAAAATGCAGTTTCTCGAATAGGTCGAAAAATAAAGCCACGGAGGGCTCAGGCGGCGGGGAGGGTCAGGGCGAAGGTCCACCACGTCCCGTCGGTGCGGCGCTCCAGGAGCGAGAGCCCCAGCGCCTCCGCGGCCTCCAGCAGAGGGGGGCCCTTTTCCAGGAGGATGCCGCTGAGGACCAGGCACCCTCCGGGTCGAAGCCTCTCCCTCAGGTCAGGCAGGATCTCGTGGAGCGTCTCCGCCAGGATGTTGGCCACCACCAGGTCGTAGCGCCCGCGCACGCCCTCCGCTCCGCCGGTGACCAGGCGGAGGGTCACGCCGTTCCGCCGGGCGGTCTCCCCCGCCACCCGGACCGCCTCCGGGTCCACGTCGCAGGCCACGGCTCCGGAGGCTCCCAGAAGCCGGGCCGCCACGGCGAGGATGCCCGAGCCGCACCCCACGTCGAGAAGGGAGGCGCCTTCCGCGAGACGCTCCTCCAGGACGCGGAGACAGGAGGCGGTGGTGTAGTGCTCCCCCGTCCCGAAGGCGCAGCCCGGTTCCAGGCGAAGGGGAAGTCGGCCGGGAAAAGGGTTGGGGGAGCCGGCGTGGGGGAGAATCACCAGGCGGCGGCCCACGGGGAGGGGCCTCAGCGAGGCCTGGTAGCGGGCCGCCCAATCCACGGGGGCCCTCTCCTCCCAACAAGCCTCCACCCGCCCCGGCAAAGCGGCGAGGCGTTCGGCGAGCCCTTCCACCGGGGCGGGGAAGAAGGCCTCCCACGTTCGGGGATCCTTCTCCCAGATCCCCAGACAGCCCGAATCCCGAAGGAGGTCCCCGGCCTCCTCGGCCACCGGTCTCCGGCTCCGGACGCGAAGGACCCACTCTCCCACGGCGTCACTCCAGGTAGAGGAGGGAGAGCCGCTTCAGGCCCCAGTGGCGGAGGGCCGCCTGGGCGGAGAGGCGCTCCACGGTCTGTTCGAGGGCCCGGCCCTCGAGCGTCGCGGCGAACTCCCCCAACCGTTCCAGGGCCTGCCGCCTCCATTCCTCGGCCAGGTGGGGCGGGCCGTCCAGCAGGGCCAGGCGGCACAGCTCCCGGTCCAGGGGCTCCAGCCCCCGCTCCAGGGCGGACTCCCGGAGCGGCTCCGCCGCGGCCAGAGCCTCGATCTCCGCGGCGGCGCCTTCGGCGAAGCGGCAGAGGACGGGGCACTGGGCGCGGCGGGCCGGGTCCCGGGCGAAGGCCCGCAACAGGGCGGCACGCTCCTCGAGAAAAGGGAGGACGCGGTCCCGAAAGGGGGGCGCCTCGGGGAGCCCGGCGGCCTTGCCGACGTCGGCGGCCCTGCGGGCCTCGAGAGCCTTGAGGACGTCCCGCTCGGCGAAGGAGAGGCAGATGGCGTGCCGGCGGGGGACCTTCCGCCTCTCCAGACGCTCGAAGTACGCCGCGACGCCGGCCTCCACCACCTCCGGCGGCACGCCGGCGGCGTACCATTCCACCGCCTTCTCGAAGTCCAGCGGAGAGAGCAGCAGGGGGGCTCCCCGGCGCCGGCCGAAGGCCGCCTCGATGCGGTGGAAGTACTCCCGAAGTCCCGGTTCCATGGAGGGTTCGGGCCTCACTTCCTCGGGTCGGGCTTCCGGTTCAGCTCGTAGAGGATTCGCAGGCCCTCCAGCGTGAGGTTCTCGTTCACGTGCTCGATGGAGGGGCAGTCGCCCACGAGGACCGGCGCGAGCCCGCCGGTCGCCACCACCGTGCGGACGCCGGGGTGCTCCCGCTTCATCTTCCGGAGGACCCCCTCCACGAGGCCCACGTAGCCCCAGTAGAAGCCCGACTGCATGGAGGCCACGGTGCTCTTGCCGATGACCTTCCGAGGCCGCGCGATTTCCACCTTGGGCAGTTTGGCCGCCCTCTCGAAGAGCGCCTCGGCGGAGATGGCCACCCCCGGCGCGATCACGCCTCCGAGGTAGTTTCCCCCCTCGCCCAGCATGTCGAAGGTGGTGGCGGTGCCGAAGTCCACGACGATGGCCGGGGCGGGGTAGAGGGCGTAAGCGGCCACGGCGTTCACGATCCGGTCTGCGCCCACGTCGGCCGGGGAGTCGTAGAGGATGTGGATGCCGGTCTTGATGCCGGGGGCGACGAACAGCGGGTCGGCGTGGAAGTACCGCCGGCACATCTGCCTCAGGGGAAAGTCGGCCGGCGGCACCACCGAGGAGATGGCCACCCCCTCCACCGCCTCCAGGCGGAGGTCATGGAAGTGGAAGAGGCTCTGGAGAAGGGCGCCCCACTCGTCCTGGGTCCGGTGGCGGGCGGTGGAGAGCCGCCACGACTGGAGAAGTTCCTTCCCCTCGAACAGGGCCACGGTGGTCTGCGTGTTGCCCACGTCCATCACGAAGATCATCGGTTCCTCCCCACCCGGCGGGCGTCGCCGTTTCGGATGGCCCGAAGCCCCTCCGTCGTCCGCAAAAGAAGTTCCCCGGAGGGGCCGAAGCCGGCGAACGCGCCTTCCGTCTCTCCCTCAAAAAGGGACACGCGGAGGATCTCTCCGAAACGGTGGACCCAGAGGGGTTCCAGCCGGGGTCCCAGGGCGGGTCCCTCGCCGAAGGCCGAATCGGCGTACGATTCCAGCGCTTCGAGGAGGCGGGCCAGGAACACCGGAGGTTCGGGGGGGCGCCCCGACGCCTGGGCCAGGGAGGCGGCCGATTCCCGGAGGTCCGGAGTCCAGTCGGAGTCCCGCTGGAGGAGGTTCACTCCGACGCCCAGGACGGCCCCCGCCGGTTTCTCGCCGGCCCAGGACGCCTCCAGGAGGGTCCCGGCGAGCTTTCGCTCCCCCACCAGAACGTCGTTGGGCCACTTGAGGCGGGCCTCCACCCCCGAAAGGTCCCGGACCGTCTCCGCCACGGCGGCCGCGGCGGCGGCCGGAAGGAGGGGGAGGGCCGCCGCCCGGTCTCCAGGGGGCCAGAGGCAGACGCTGAGGGCCAGGGACCGGCCCGGCGGCACCGTCCAGCTCCGCCCGTGGCGCCCCCGACCGGCCCGCTGGCGGTCGGTGAAGAAGACGGCGCCGTGGGCGGATGGGCCCTCTCGACGCAGAAGCTCCCGGGCGGGGTCGTTGGTGGAGTCCACCTCGCCGAGGAGGAAGCGCTGGCGGCCCAGCCAGCGGGTGGCCGGTTCCGGAACCCCCTCGAAGAGGGAAGGGGGCGCCGCCTCGGAAGAAGGCGCGGCGGGGCTCATGGGAGCGGCTCGACCTCCAGGGCCAGGTCCAGGGCCGGGGCCGAATGGGTGAGGGCCCCCACGGAAATGAAGTCCACCCCCGTCTCCGCCGCCGCTCTCAGCCTCCCGGGGCGCATTCCCCCCGAGGCCTCCAGGAGAAGACCGGGGGGGCGGCGCCGGACGGCCTCCGCCATCTCCGTGAGGGGCATGTTGTCCAGAAGAATGAGGTCGGCGCCGGCCTCCACCGCCTCCTGGAACTCGGAGAGGTTCCGCACCTCCACCTCCACTTTGAGGAGGTGCCCCGCCCGCTCTCTCGCCCGGCGCACCGCCTCCCCCAGGGAGGCGAAGCCCGCCAGGTGGTTGTCCTTGATGAGGATGCCGTCGGAGAGGCCCATGCGGTGGTTCCGCCCGCCGCCGGTTCTCACCGCGTACTTCTCCAGCGCCCGAAGCCCCGGCGTGGTCTTGCGGGTGTCGAGGATCCGGGCGCCGGTCCCCGCCACCTCCTCCACGCAGGCCCGCGTGAGGGTGGCGATTCCCGAAAGGCGCTGGAGAAGGTTCAGGGCCAGCCGTTCGCCGAGGAGAAGGGCGGGAAGGGACCCCTCCACCCGGGCGAAGGCGGCTCCCGGCGAAAGGAGATCCCCGTCCTTGGCCTGGGTGACGAAGGATGCGGAGGGGTCCAGCAGCTCGAAGGTCCTTTGGGCCAGGAAGAGACCGCAGAGGACCCCCTCCTGCCGGGACGTGAAGGAGCCCCGCGCCCGGCCGCAAAGGCCGAGGACCTCCGAGGTCCGGTCCCCCAGAGGGGCGTCCTCCCGAAGGGCGGCCCTCAGGAAGCGGTCCACGTCGAAGGGATTCAGCGGGGGCGCCACGTGATCCTCCGGAGGCGCCCGTAGCCGGCGGACGCGAGACGCCTCAGCAGGTCGCCTTCCAGCCCCTCCAGGGCCAGCCGCACCGAACGGTTCTCCGTGGCCAGCACCAGCTCGTCCCCCGTCCGCTCTACCGTGAGGGTTCCGGGAGCCAGGTGCAGGACGGCGTGGAGGAAGGGGGCGGGGTCGGCGGGGAAGAGGCGGCGAAAGGCGGGGCCCGCCGCCTCGCCCAGGGGCTGAAGGTCTTCCCTCCGGCGCATCCTCAGCCCTCCCCGTCGGCGAAAGAATCCCACTCCTTGCAGTTGGGGCAGCGGTGCAAAATTTCGAGGGTCCGGTAGCCGCAGGAGATGCAGACGTAGGGGTCGGCCATCTGCTCGCTGCGGGAGAAGGCCTCCGCCCACTCCGCCGCCAGGGAGGGCTCCACCGCGCCCTTCCGGAAGAGCCCCCAGAGGGTCTTCTGGACCTGCCGGGAGCGGCCGAAGTGGCGGACCAGGTGGCGGCTGAGGTCGGCCACCCGGTCCCTTTCGCCTCGCACGACCCTCTCCCCCAGCTCAAGGAGGAGGGCCCGCTTCTGTCCTTGTTCCATGCCCAGACGGTGGAGGGTCTCCAGGTAGCCTTCGGCGTCTCCCAGCCGCTGGTACACCTCCCGGAGGGCCTGGAGAAGCATGAAGCTCTTGTGGGGAGACTCGCCGAGGGCCTTCTCCAGGGCCTTCAGCGCCTTCTGGGGTTTGTCGGCGGAGAGGTAGAGGCGGACGAGGTGGAGGGTGGCCAGCGCGTTCTCGGGGTGGAGGCGCAGGGCACGGTGGAGCTGCCAGGCGGCCCGCAGGGTGGGGCCGCCCTCCAGGAGGGCGCCGGCCTTCTGCGCGAGAAGGTACGAGAGGGTCTTGGGGTCCTTCCGCCCCCGGACCTTCTGGAGCCGCGTGGCGTACTCGTAGGCGTCGCCCCACTCCCCCAGGTCCTCGGAGAGGCGCACCAGGTAGGCCAGGGCGTCGGGGTCCTTGGGGTTGAGGGCCAGGGCGTCCTTGAAGGTCCGCACCGCCCGGTCCATGAGGCCGCCGGTCTTGAAGTCCATGCCCAGGGCGTTGAGGGCCAGGACCTTTTCCTCCTCGGTGAGGCCCGCCCGCGTCAGGAGGGACTGGTGGACGCGGATGGCGCGGTCGATCTGGCCCCGCTGACGAAAGAGGTTCCCCAGCGCCAGATAAACCTCGATGGGCTCCGTGGAAAGCTCCACCACCCGGCTGAGGTGGGCGATGGCCGCCTCCGGGTCGGAGGTGAGCATGGCGTACATCCCCCGGATGTAGTGTTGGGAGCGGCGGGCGTCCCTGGCCGTGCCGGCGCGCCGCTGGGGAAAGGGGATCCGCGCCCCTAAAAAGAGGCCCAGGAGAAAGACCAGGAGGACCGTGGCCAGGACCCAGTTGGGAATCCCCAGAGCCTTCAGCACGGCCGGCCAGCCTCCTCGGCGGGGGTCTCCTCGAAGGCGCCGTCCCGGATGGGCAGGTTCCGCAGCTGGTCCACCTCGTGCTCCAGGTCACGAATCCGTTTCTTGAGCTCGCGCGCGCGAAAGAAGTGGTCCACCTGGTCCAGCATCCCCACCACCCAGAAAACGCAGAAGGCCACCACCAGCGGCAGGATGAGGAGCACCGGCAGGGGAACGCTCTGGTACTCCAGGATTCCGGGCACCACGACGAAAACCGTGGAGAGCTGGCGGTTGGCGAGGCTCAGGGCGAACCACCCGGCCAGGACGAGGCCGATGAGGAGCCACTTGACGGTACCGAGAAGGTTACGCATCCTCCGTCACCTCCCAGAGGGCCCCCTCCGCGTCTTGGAGAAGGCCGCGGGCCTCGAGAACCCGGTCGATGAACTCCCGGACGGCCCCCCGGCCCCCGGGGGCCGAGAGGACCACGTCCACCCTTTGGCGTACCAGCGGGTGGGCGTCGGCGGGGCAGGCCGAGACGCCCGCCCGGCGCAGGATGGGAAGGTCCAGCACGTCGTCCCCCACGTAGCCCACCTCCCGGGCCTCCACCCCCGCCTCGGCCAGAATCTCCTCGAAGGGGGCCGTCTTGTCCAGGGCCCCTTGCCGGACGGGGGAGAGCCCCAGCTCGGAAGCCCGCCGGGAGACGATCTCGGAGGTCTTCCCGGTGAGGAGGCCCACGGCGAGGCCCGCCCGCCGGGCGAGGACGATCCCCGCCCCGTCCTTCACGTCGAAGCGCTTCATCTCTGCCCCGCCGTCGGCGAAGTAGAGGCCGCCGTCGGTGAGGACGCCGTCCACGTCCAGGAGGATGAGGCGCAGAGCCCTCAGGCGGTGGGCCAGAGGTTCCTGGGGGGGTCCGTCGGACGGTGCGGTCATGGCGGCGCTCCCTACGGGCCAAGCATAGCACGGCCGCCCCGGGCCGCAAAGGTGGAGAAGGGGTGCGCAGGCCCCTGGCGCGAGGCTTCAGATGAGCTGGAGCCCCCAGAGGTCATGGAGGTGAAGGACCCCCTCCACGTGCCCCTCGCCGTCGGTGACGACGAGGGAGGTGATCTTCCGGCTTTCCATGACGCCCAATGCCTCCACCGCCATGGCGTCGGGGGAGATGGTGAGGGGATGGGGCGTGGCCACCTCCCCGGCGGTCCGGCCGAGAAAGCCTCCGCCCTCCCGCTCGATGAGCCTGCGGACGTCCCCGTCGGTCAGGATGCCCGACAGGCGGCCCTGGCCGTCGGCCACGACGGTCATCCCCAGCTTCTTGGAGGAGATCTCGTAGAGGACGTCCTTCATGGGGGTTTCGGGGGCCACCCGCGGGATCTCCCGCCCCGCGTGCATCAGCTCCCGGACCCGCATGAGGCGCTTGCCGAGCTTCCCCCCGGGGTGGAGACGGGCGAAGTCCTCGGGCTGAAAGCCCCGCCGCTCGATGAGGGCGGCCGCCAGCGCGTCGCCCAGGGCGAGCTGGGCGGTGGTGGAGGCCATGGGGGCGAGGCCCAGGGGGCAGGCCTCCTGGTCCACCGCCACGGTGAGGTGAAGGTCGGCGGCCCGGGCCAGGCTGGATCGGGGGTTCGCCGTGACCGCCACGAGGAAGGCGCCGATGCGCTTGATGTAGGGGGCCAGGCGGACCAGTTCCTCCGTCTCTCCGCTGTTACTGAGGGCCAGCACCAGGTCGGAGGCCTTGATCATCCCCAGGTCCCCGTGGAGCGCCTCGGCGGGGTGCAGGAAGAAGGAGGGCGTTCCGGTGCTGGCCAGGGTGGACGAGATCTTGTGGCCCACCAGGCCGCTCTTGCCCATTCCGGTGACCACCACACGGCCCGGGCAGGAGAGGATGCGGTCCACGGCGGTGGTGAAGGCGTCGTCGAGGCCGTCCCGGAGCCGGAGAAGGGCTTCGGCTTCGATGGTCAGGACCTTGCGGGCGGCGTTGAGGCTCATGGCGACCTCCGGACGAGGTGGAAGAGGGCGGTGAGATGGTGGGCCAAGGCGGGGAACTCTCCCAGCGGAAGGGCGTTGGGGCCGTCGGAGAGGGCCTTTTCCGGCTCGTCGTGGACCTCGAAGAAGAAGCCGTCGGCCCCGGCGCCGGCGGCGGCCCGGGCGAGGGTGGGAACGAAGGCGCGCTGTCCCGAGGACTTGCCTCCGGCGCCGCCCGGGAGCTGCACCGAATGGGTGGCGTCGAAGACCACCGGGAAGCCGAGGGAGCGAAGGACGGGGATGCTCCGCATGTCCACCACCAGGTTGTTGTACCCGAAGGAGGCCCCCCGCTCGGTGAGGAGGATCTTCTCGCAACCGGAGGCCGTCAGTTTCTCCACGGCGTGGGCCATGTCGTAGGGGGAGAGGAACTGCCCTTTCTTGACGTTCACGGGCTTTCCCGTCCTGGCGGCGGCGACGAGGAGGTCCGTCTGCCGGCAGAGGAAAGCGGGGATCTGGAGCACGTCCACCGCTTCGGCCGCCGGTTCGGCCTGGCCCGGCTCGTGGATGTCGGTGAGCACCGGAAGCCCCGTTTCGGCCCGGATGGCGGAGAGGATCCGGAGACCCTCCTGAAGACCCGGCCCCCGGAAGGAGGAGAGGGAGGTCCGGTTGGCCTTGTCGAAGGAGGCCTTGAAGACCAGCGGGAGGCCGTGGGAGCGGGACCAGGAGGCGAGCTGCAGGGCCAGGGCCCGGGCGTGGGTCTCCGACTCGATGACGCAGGGCCCGGCGATGAAGAAGGGGCTCTCGCCGCCGGCCACCACGCCGTTTCCCAGGGCCACGCGAACGACGGAATCCATGGCTTCAGTCCTTTCCCTCCGCCTCCCGGCGCAACCGGTTCTCGTAGGAGGCCTTCACGAAAGCCCGAAAGAGGGGATGGGGGTTGAGAGGCCTGGACTTGAACTCCGGGTGGAACTGGCACCCCAGGAACCAGGGGTGGTCGGGAAGCTCCACCACCTCCACGAACTTCCCGTCCGGCGACATGCCGGTGAAGGCCATGCCGGCCTTCCGGAGGGGTTCGAGGAAGGCCTGGTTGAATTCGTAGCGGTGGCGGTGGCGCTCCTCGATGCGGAGCTCTCCGTAGGCCCGGTGGGCGAAGCTCCCCGGGGTGAGGTCGCAGGGGCACTTCCCGAGCCGCATGTTCCCGCCGTAGGTGTCGTCGCCCAGAAGGTCCCGCAGCTTGTAGAAGATGGGGGCGGAGGTGGAGGGGTTGAACTCGGTGGAGTTGGCGTCCTGAAGACCCGCCGCGTTGCGCGCGAACTCGATGGAGGCCAGCTGCATCCCCAGGCAGATGCCGAAGTACGGGATCCCGTGGAGCCGGGCGTACCCCGCCGCCTTGATCTTGCCCTCAACACCCCGCTCGCCGAAGCCTCCCGGCACCAGGATCCCGTGGGCGTCCCCCAGAGGGCCGGCGGGGCCTTCCCGCTCGATGTCCTCCGCCTCCACCCATTTGAGCCGGACCCCCAGCCTGTGGGCCACCCCGCCGTGGATCAACGCCTCGCGGAGACTCTTGTAGGAGTCCTCGTACTGCGTGTACTTGCCCACGATGGCGATGGTGACCGTGTCCTCGGGGTGCTTCAAGGCCTCGAGGAACTCCTCCCACTTTTCCAGGTGCCGTTCGTGAAGGGGAAGGCCGAGGTACTTGAGGAGGATGTAGTCCAGGCCCTCCTGGGCGAAGTAGAGGGGCACCTCGTAGACGTGCTCCACGTCCTTGGCGGTGATGACCGCCTCCTCCGCCACGTTGCAGAAGAGGCCGATCTTGGCCTTCATGTCCCTCGGGATGGGGTACTCGGTGCGGCACAGCAGGACGTCGGGCTGGATGCCGATGGAGAGGAGCTCCTTGACGCTGTGCTGGGTCGGCTTGGTCTTGAGTTCGTGGCTGGCCCGGATGTACGGGATGAGGGTCAGGTGCACGAAGACGGCGTTGGCCCGGCCCACCTCCAGCTGAAGCTGGCGGATGGCCTCCAGGAAGGGGAGGGATTCGATGTCGCCCACGGTCCCGCCGATCTCCACCAGGCACACGTCGAAGCCCCGGGCCTGGGCCTTGATGGCCTCCTTGATCTCGTTGGTGACGTGGGGAACCACCTGGACCGTTCCGCCGAGGAAGTCCCCCCGCCGCTCCTTCTCGATGACCTGGAGGTAGATCCGTCCGGCGGTGTAGTTGTTGCCCCGGCAGGAGACCTGGCTGGTGAAGCGCTCGTAGTGCCCGAGGTCCAGGTCCGTCTCGGCCCCGTCGTCGGTGACGAAGACCTCGCCGTGTTGGAAGGGGGACATGGTGCCGGGGTCCACGTTGATGTACGGGTCCAGCTTCTGGATGGTGACCTTGAAGCCCCGCGCCTCCAGCAGACACCCGATGGAGGCCGCGGCGATGCCCTTCCCCAGCGAAGAAACCACACCTCCCGTCACGAAAATGAACTTGGCCATGGGCACGCTCCTTTTCTCCGGCCTTCTCGCGGGCTTCTAGTCTAGCACGGGGGGCGGCGCCGGAAAAGGAGCGCGGGGCGGTGGGCCGTCGAGGTTCCTGATGGCCCCCCGAGATGGCCTCCGCGGACGGATGTTCACTGGACATGAGCCTGTCCAGCAGGGGTCCCTGAATGACTACTTTGTTCACAGTTTCTCCAGAAAATGGGAACTTTGTTCTCCTTTTATGCAGTTGCATGAAGGCAGATATCGCTCTATAATCTGCAAGGCGGGCTGAATAGTCCGTACTCGGAGGGGCGCCGGTGCACCGATCGCAAGGTCCGAGCGGGGCGGGAAACCCGAAACCTCCCGCAGAGGGGGGCCGGGGAAATCGGATCCTGGTCCTCGACGGGGACCCGAACCAGGCCGAGACGCTGAGGCGATGGCTGGCGGAGGAGGAACCAGGTTGCGTGGCGGCCTCCCTGCCCGCCCACGCCGAGCGGGAAGCCGCCGAGGCCCCCCCCGACGCCGTCCTGGTGGGCGGGGGCTTCACCGAGGCGGGATGGGCGTCTTTCTTCGAGCGATTGAAGCGCCTTCAGGCCGAGTTGCGCGTCCCGATCCTCCACCTGGCCCGGGAGGGGCGGGAGGCGTCCCATCTGCCCGCCGCGGCCCGTCCCGACGACGTGCTCGTCGGGCCCTGGAGCCGTGCCCAGATCACGGCCCGCCTCCGCTCCCTCCTGCAGACCAAGGCTCTTTCCGACCGGCTTCGGCTGGCCTACTTCCACTTGGACGAACTGGGGGAGTTCACCGAGCGGTACGCCGAGGAGATCGTCGCCGACTGGAGGCCGGAGGACCTGGCTTTCCGAATGGCCTCGGTCCTCCTGAGCCCCCGGGACGGATCGCCGCCGCGGCCGACCTTCATCTGGGGGTCGGCGCTCATCCGGGGGGTCCGCCACGGCATCGCCTGCGTTCGGCAGGGGGAACGGTGGGACATGCGGACCACCCGGACGGAGGCGGGGGAGGTGGAACGGCTCCTGAAACCCTTCGAGGCCGGCGACGGGGCCTACCTCTCCAACGGCGCGCTGCCCGGAAGGCTCCGGGCCCTCCTGGGGGTGGAGGCGGAGCTCCCCCTGCCCAACTTCGCGGCGGTGTTCCGCCAGGGGGAGGCCCTCCTGGCCGCGGGGTACCCCTGGGAGGTGACGGTCCACGACCTCCCCCTCCTGCGGGCTTCCCTGCGCCAGTGGGCGGTCTTCAAACGGATCTGGCGGGAGACGCGGCGGACGGAGGAGGCCAACTTCCAGGCCATGGAGGCCCTCGCCCTGGCGGCGGAGCTCCACGACCCCGCCGCCGCCGGCCACGTCCGCCGGCTGAGGGCCTACACGCAGAGGGTGGCCGAGCTCCTGGGGCAGCCCCCCCGCTTCCTGCGGTGGGTCGGCCAGTGCGCCCAGCTCCACGACGTGGGGAAGATCTCCCTCCCGGCGGAACTCCTCCAGAAGCCCCGGACCCTTTCCGAGGAGGAGTGGACGGTGGTGCGCAGCCACACGGTCCTGGGCCAGCGGCTCCTCTCCAGCGCGCCGCAGCTGGCCATGGCGGCGCGCATCGCCCGGCACCACCACGAGAACTACGACGGGTCGGGGTACCCCGACGGCCTGAGGGGGGAGGAGATCCCCCTGGAAGCCCGCATCGTCAAGGTGGCCGACGTCTATGACGCCTTGAGGACCGCCCGGCCGTACAAGAGGGCCTACACCCACGAGGAGGCCCTCCGGGTCCTCCAGGAGGGGGACGGGCGGGTGGAGCCGTCCCACTTCGACCCCCGCGTGCTGGAGGCTTTCCTCGAAAGCCACGGGGAGATGGCCCGGATCTTCGACTGACGTTCTCGAAACGAGGCCGGTTCCGGAAGGGACTGGCGCAGAAACGGCGCCCGCCCCCTTGCGCCGTTTTTCCGAAGTAAGGCATCCTGGGAAAGGCGGCCGGAGCCGCCGGGAGGTCGCCGTGACCGGCCAGATGGACGCCCTCTTCGAGTTCCTCCTCGCTTACTCCCCCCAGGTGAGCGACCTGAACTTCTCCGTGGGCCGGGCCCCCCAGGTGGAGGTCAACGGCCAGCTGGTGGAGGTCCCCATCAAGGGGCTGGGCAAGCTCTCCCCCTACCAGACCGAACAAATCGCCCTGCACCTCATGCGCAACGACCGGAACCTCATCCGGAAGCTTCTGAGGCAGGGCTCGGTGGACCTCTCGTACTCCATCCCGGGAAAGACCCGCTTCCGCGTCAACGTCTTTTCCCAGCGGGGGACCTACAGCATCGTCCTGAGGGTCATCCCCAGCGGCGTGCCCACCGTCGAGGAGCTGGGCCTGCCGGAGCAGATCAACCGCATCGCCGAGGAGCGCAACGGCATCGTCCTGGTGACCGGGCCCACGGGCAACGGCAAGTCCACCACCCTGGCGGCGGTCATCAACAAGATCAACACCGACAAGGCCTACCACATCGTCACCATCGAGGACCCCATCGAATACCTCCACCGCCACAAGCGATCCACCATCAACCAGAGGGAGCTGGGGGCCGACGTCCCCACCTTCGCGCTGGCCCTGCGGGCGGCCCTCCGGCAGGCCCCCAAGGTGATCCTGGTGGGGGAGATGCGGGACCAGGAAACGACGGAGATCGCCCTGGAGGCGGCGGAGACGGGCCACTTGGTCCTCTCCACCCTCCACACCATCGACGCCAGCAAGACGGTGGACCGCATCATCGGGATCTTCCCCAAGAACGAGGAGCAGCAGATCCGTACCCGCTTCGCCCAGACCTTCAAGTGGATCGTCTCCCAGCGGCTCGTCCCCAAGGCCGACGGATCCGGGCGGGTGGCGGTCTGCGAGATCCTCCGATCCAGCGAGCGGACGAGGGAGTACATCCAGAAGGGCGAGACGGAGGGCAAGAGCCTCGTGGACGCCATGAACGACGGCTTCCTCGACGGCATGCAGACCTTCGACACGGAGCTGGAACGCCTGTGGCGGGAGGGGGTCATCACCCGGGAGACGGCTCTTTCCTACGCCACCAACGCCGCCAACCTGGCCCTCCGCATGTCGGGCATCGCCGCCACCGGATCCGAGACCAAGGCCGCCCAGCGGGAGGCGGCCCGGGGCGGGGCGGCCGTGCCCCCCGCCGCCCCCGGGTCCGGGCAGGGCGTTCCCAAGGCGGGAGCGGCGTCTCCGTCCTCCCCCGACCCCCTGGGGGGAGGCCCTTTGGACGTGGACATCAAGGACCTCATGGAGTGAGACCGGAATGAAGGTCGCCTGCCCCGGCTGTTCCCGAGCCTTCACCGTGGACGAGGCCAAGCTGCCCAGAGGCCCGGTGGTCCTCAAGTGCCCCGCCTGCGGGGGACGGATCCCCCTCCCGCCGCCGCCTGCCGCCGCGGTTCCCGAACCGCCGGAGCCGGCCGCGCCGGCGCCTTCACCGCCCCCCGCCGCGGAGACACCCCCTCCTCCCGCCCTTCCGGAAGCGGGCGGTCCCGCCTGGGAGCGTCTCCGGCGCGAGGTGACCCGGGAGGTCCTTCGAAGCCTGGGCCTTCACGCCGCGGCGGAGGAGGGGGAGGAAGGCGGCCTGGGGACGGAAGGGGAGAAGGAGGCGCTGGTCTGCGAGGACGAGGCCCTCTTCCAGGTGGCCATCTCCGAGATCCTCGAGCGCATGGGCTACAAGGTGGAGCTGGCCTCCACGCGCGAGGCGGCGCTCACGGCCCTTCGAACGAGCCGCTACGACCTCGTCACCGTGGACAACTGCTTTCCCGACGACCCCGAGGGGGGCTACGCCATCCTCCAGGCCATCAACGGCCTGCCTCCCGAGGTCCGGCGGCGGATGTTCGTGGCCTTCGTCTCGGTGGACCTCTCCACCATGGACACCCGGTCGGCCTTCATCCTGGGGGCGAACCTCACCGTTTCCAAGAAGGACGTGAAGCGGCTGGACCGGATCCTCGCCGAGGGGATGCGCGCCCACGAAAAGCTCTACCGCGTCTTCCGCCAGGTGGAGGAGGAACTCCAGCGGGCCGAGGGGTGAGACCGGGCCAATTCCCCGATGGCCTTTCCCTTCCAGAAAAAGACCTTGACGGCGGGAGGCCCCCCCGGTAAACTCGAAGACCGTACTGTTCCCTTTGGCTCCGTCCCAGGACAGGAGGGGTTATGAAAGTCTACGGCCCGGAGGAGATTCGCAACGTCGCGCTTCTCGGACACGGCGGCACCGGGAAGACCAGCCTCACCGCCGCCCTGCTCTTCACCGCCAAGGCGGTGACCCGCTTCGGCAAGGTGGACGAGGGCACGGCCCCCACCGACTACGAGCCGGACGAGATCGAGAAGAAGTTCTCCGTCTCCACGGGCCTGGCCTTTCTGGAGTGGGAGAAGACGAAGGTCAACCTCCTGGACACCCCCGGCTACGGCAACTTCATCGCCGACGCCCGGGGGCCCGTCCGCGTCTCCGACTCGGCCTTGGTCCTGGTGAGCGCCGTCTCCGGGGTGGAGGTCATGACCGCCAAGGCCTGGGAGTTCGCCGAGGAGTTCGGCGTTCCGAGGATCCTGGTGGTGAACAAGATGGACCGGGAAAACGCCTCCTTCGAGCGCGCCCTCTCCTCCATCCACGAAAACTTCGGCCGCCTGGCGGTGCCCGTGTTCCTTCCGCTGGGCCAGGAGAAGAACTTCGCCGGAGTGGTGGACCTGGTCCACGGAAAGGTCCACCGGTACGCCGCCGACGAGTCGGGGAAGTTCACCGAGGAGGAGGTCCCGGCCGACCTCCAGGAAGAGGTGTCCAGGCGGCGCTCCGAGCTGGTGGAGATGCTGGCCGAGCTCGACGAGAAGCTCATGGAGAAGTACTTCGAGGCCGGAGACCTCACTCCCGACGAGCTGACGGCGGCCCTCAAGCTGGGGGTGGCCCAGGGCCGCATCTTCCCCGTCTTGTGCGTCTCCGCCCTCCGGAATATCGGAGCGGCGGACATCCTCCGCTTCCTCGTGGAGTTCGCCCCCTCCCCCGCCTCCCGTCCGGCCTTTTCGGCCCCAGCCGCCGAAGGGGCCGAGCCTGCGCCCATTCCCACCGACCCCGCCGCCCCGGCCATGGCCTACGTCTTCAAGACCATCTCCGACCCCCAGCAGGGGAGGATCTCCGTCTTCCGGATGGTGGCGGGGCGGATCGACGGCGATTCGGTCCTCGTCAACGCCGGGAGGGGCTCCCAGGAGCGCATGGCGGGCCTCTTCTTCCTGAGGGGGAAGGAGCACGTGAAGTGCGAGGAGGTGGTGGCGGGGGACATCGCCGCCGTCACCAAGCTCAAGGACACCTTCACCGGGGACACCCTCTGCGCCAAGGAGCGCGTCGTCGCCCTGCCCAAGGTCGCCTACCCCATCCCCGCCATCTCCTTCGCCGTGGAGCCCAAGAGCCGGGGGGACGAGGACAAGATCATGGCGGCCCTCCAGCGGATGACCGAGGAGGACCCCAACCTCACCGTGGGCCGTGACCCCCAGACCAAGGAGCTGCTGGTCTCCGGCTCCGGTTCCCAGCACGTGGAGGTGGTGGTGGGCCGGGTCCAGAGGCGCTACGGCGTGGAAATGACCATCCAGCAGCCCAAGGTTCCCTACAAGGAGACCATCAAGGGCAAGGCGGAGGTCCACGCCCGGCATAAGAAGCAGACCGGCGGCCACGGCCAGTTCGCCGACATCCAGATCCGCATGGAGCCCCTTCCCCGGGGGGCCGGTTTCGAATTCAAGGACGAGATCTTCGGCGGCGCCGTGCCCCGGAACTTCATCCCCGCCGTGGAGAAGGGGATGGTGGAGTCCCTGGAGAAGGGCGTGCTGGCGGGCTACCCCGTGGTGGACCTGAAGATCACCCTCTTCGACGGCGGCTTCCATCCGGTGGACTCCTCGGAAATGGCCTTCAAGATCGCCGCCCACATGGGGTTCAAGGAGGCCATGGAGAAGTGCAAGCCCACCTTGCTGGAGCCGGTGATGAACGTCGAGGTGGTGGTGCCCGAGGAGTGCATGGGCGACGTCATGGGCGACCTCAACGGGCGGCGGGGGCGCATCCTCGGCATGAGCCAGAAGGGCGCCAACCAGGTGATCAAGGCCCTGGTGCCCCTGGCGGAGATGCTGACCTACGCCTCCACCCTCAAGTCCCTCACCGCCGACCGCGGGACCTTCACCATGGAGTTCGGCCAGTACGAGGAGGTCCCCGCCATGATCCAGCAGAAGATCGTGGAGGAGGCCAGGAAGGCCGCCGAGCAGGAAGGGTGAGGCGCGGGCCCGGCGACATCGAAGGAGGCGGCGCGCCGGCGCCGCCTCCTTTGGCTTGACAGGGAAGGGCCAAATCCAGTACTATTAATAGTTGCGCGCGGTGGCGCGCCCAAGAGGAGGTAGCCTTGCTGGCCATTCGCTTGAAGCGCATCGGGAGAAAGCACCGCCCCTTCTACCGGCTCGTGGTGTCGGACAGCCGGAACCGGCCGGGGGGGCAGAACGTGGACGAGGTGGGCCACTACGACCCCCTGCCGGACCCCTCCGAGGTGAAGGTGGACCTTCCGAGGGTGGAGTACTGGCTGGCCCGGGGCGCCAAACCCTCGGCCCAGGTTCAAAGGCTCATCGAGATCTCCCGGAAGAACGTCGCGGGTTGAGGCCGCGGGGCCTCCCGCCGCGGCTCCCCGTTTCCGCTCCGCTCCCATGGCCGAAATGCCCGTTTCGGTGGCCCGCCTGAGAGGTCCCCGCGGCGCGCGGGGGCAGATGTGGGTGGAGCCGTACCGCGAGGGCCTGGAGACCCTCGCCGCCGGAGAGACCCTCTGGGCGGCCCCACCCGGCGGAAGCCTTCGGCCTTTCACGCTGCGGGAGTTCTTCGTCTACGCCAAGGGGGCCGTGCTCCACTTGGAGCAGGTCTCCACGGTGGAAGGGGCCCGGGAGATGGCGGGCTGGGAGGTGTTCCTCCCGGCGGAGCGGGTGGCGGCCGATTCCCCCGACGCCTTCTTCACCGACGAGGTGGTTGGGTTCGTGGTGGAGGACCTGCGGCGGGGCGGGATCGGCACCGTCACCGCCGTGAGCGAGGGGCCCGCCTATTGGATCCTCCACGCGCGCGGCCCCCGCGGGGAGATGGAAATCCCCGCCGTGAAGGGGCTTCGGGTGGAGGTCCGGAAGGAGGCACGGACCATCCGGGTGGACCTCCCCGACGGCTACCCCGGTCTGGAAGAGGAGAGCGATGCGCATTGACGTCCTCACCCTCTTCCCCGAGATGCTGCAGGGGTTTCTCGACCACTCCATCGTGGGCCGCGCCCGGGCGTCCGGCGTGGCGGACATCCGCCTGGTGAACTTCCGCGACTTCGCCTCCGACCGCCACCGCACGGTGGACGACGCCCCCTTCGGCGGGGGGCCGGGAATGGTCCTGAAGCCCGAACCCCTCTTCGCCGCCGTGGAGGCGCTGCGGCGGGAGGAGGGTGCCGGACGCCCCCTGCTCTACCTCTCCCCCAAGGGCGAGCGCTTCACCCAGGCCGTTGCGGAGGAGCTGGCCTCCCTGCCGGCCTTCGCCCTCCTCTGTGGACGCTACGAGGGGGTGGACCAGCGGGTGGTGGACCACCTGGTGGACCGGGAGATCTCCGTGGGCGACTACGTGCTCTCCGGAGGGGAGCCGGCGGCGGCGGTGGTGGTGGACGCCGTGGTGCGCCTCCTGCCGGGGGCCCTGGGCGACGGAGCCTCCACCGAGGAGGAGTCCTTCCGCGGAGGCCTTTTGGAGTATCCTCATTACACCCGCCCCGCCCTCTTTCGCGGATGGGCGGTGCCGGAAATCCTGCTCTCGGGGAATCACGAAGCCATCCGGAGATGGCGCCTCGACCAGGCTGTGGAGTTGACGCGCAGGAAAAGGCCGGACCTCCTTTCGTGGGGAGAGCCGGCGGAGAGAAGGCCATGAGCGACAAGATCCGTTCGGTGGAGCGGGAAGCCCTCCGCACCGACATCCCGGACTTCAAGGCCGGCGACACGGTGCGGGTCCACGTGAAGGTCCGGGAGGGCGAGAAGGAACGCATCCAGGTCTTCCAGGGCGTGGTGGTGGCCCGGAAGCACGGCGGCATCCGGGAGACGGTCACCGTCCGGAAGATCTCCGGCGGGGTGGGAGTGGAGCGGATCTTTCCCCTCCACAGCCCCATCCTCGACAAGATCGAGCGCGTCTCCGAGGGCAAGGTGCGCCGCGCCAAGCTCTACTACCTGAGGAACCTCAAGGGCAAAAAGGCCCGCATCGAAGAGGTGGGCAAGTCCTGAGGTCCGGCGTGGCGGACCTGCTGGCCCTGGAGCGCGAACTCTGGGGGGCTGGCCTCCGGTCCGTGGCCGGGGTGGACGAGGCCGGACGGGGCGCCCTTTTCGGCCCCGTGGTGGCCGCCGCCGTGGTCCTCGACCCCTCTCGGGACCTCTCCCCCTACCGCGACAGCAAGACCCTCCCCGAGAAAACGCGGGAGAAGATCTTCGACCGGCTCCTCGCCGAGGGCCACCGCTTCGCCACGGGAATGGCGGAGGCCTCGGAGATCGACGGGGGCGACATCCTGAAAGCCTCGCTGAGGGCCATGTCCCGGGCCTTTGAGGCGCTGGGGCCCCCTCCGCCGGACTTCGTGCTGGTGGACGGCCCCCACCTTCCTCTGATACACTGCCCGGGACGAGCCGTCGTACACGGGGACGCCCGATCGGCCACCGTCGCCGCGGCATCCATCGTGGCCAAGGTCACCCGGGACCGGCTTGTGAGAGAATATGACCGCCTCTACCCGGGGTACGGGCTGGGGCGGCACAAGGGGTACGCCACGCGGGAGCACCTCGAGGCGCTCCGCAGGCTGGGGCCCACGCCGTTGCACCGAAGGACCTTCCGGGGCGTGGGTGGGGAGACGGGCTGATGGCCCTGGACCGAGCGAAGACCAAGGCCAACGTGGACAAGTTCCTCCGGGCCAACCGGATCCAGGACGCCATCCGGGAACTGCAGAAACTCGCCGAGGACAACCCCCGGGACATCCAGACCCTCAACCAGATCGGCAACCTCTACCTCCGCATCGGCAACAAGGCGGCGGCGGTCCCCATGTTCATCAAGGTGGCGGACCTCTTCGCCAAGGACGGCTTTCACACGAAGGCCGTGGCGTCCCTCAAGATCGCCACCCGCGAAGCCCCGGACCACCTCCAGGCCTGGGAGATGCTGGGGAACCTCTCCGAACAGCAGGGCTTCACCAAGGAGGCCCGGCTGGCCTACGACCAGGTGGCCCGTTTGGTCTCCGCCTCGGGGAACCTGGACGCCCTGGTCCGAATCCAGCGGAAGATCCTGGACCTGGAGCCGGAGAACATCAAGATCCGCGTGCAGGTGGGGGACAACCTGCTCAAGCTGGGACGGGAGGCGGAGGGGGCCAAGGAGTACCTCAAGGCCGCCCAGCAGCTCGTCAAGCAAGGGCTCTTCAAGGAGGCGGCGCGGCTCTTCGAGCGGGCCGCCGAGCTGGGGCCGGAGAACCTCCGGCTCCTCGAATCCCTCCTGAGAAAGATGTTCGCCGCCCAGCAACACGCCCAGGCCCTGGAAATCCTGGGGGCCCTCCTGGAGCGGCACCCCGAGACGGAGACGCTGGTCCTGCTCAAGGTGGACGCCCTCTCCGAGATGAACCGGAACGAAGAGGCGGAGGCGCTTTGCCTCAAGCTCCTCGCCGAGAGGCCCGATGCCTCCGTGGTCCAGAGCCGCCTCGTGCGGCTGCTGGTGACGGCCCGGCGCTTCGAGGAGACCTTCGGGCTACTCCGAAAATGGGCCCAGACCTGCGACCCCGGCCGCCTCCAGGAAACGGAAGCCATGGTCCGGGAGGTCCTGGCCCACGACCCGGAGAACCTCGAGGGGCTTCGGGCGGTGGTGGACGTGGCCCGGCGCACGGGGGAGCGCCAGCGTCTCTTGGAGGCCCTCTCCCGGTTGGCCACGGCGGCGGAGGAGCGGCGGGACACGGCGGCGGCGGTGGAGGCGGTGGGGGAGATGGTGGGGGTGGACCCCGCCAACCCCCTCTACCGGGAACGCCTGGAGAGGCTCCAGGCCGGCGCCCCGGCCCCGCCTCCCTCGCGGGCCGCCGCGCCCCCGCCCCCGCCGCCCCCTCCCTCCGCCGAAAAGGCCCCTCCCCCGGAGGAGACGGGCGAGCTGGAGATCGAGGTCGAGGTGGAGGACCTTCAGATGGCCGCGGCGGAGGTGACGGCCTCCCTCCCCTCCGGGGCTGGCATGGCCCCCGCCGCGGAGCCGGAGGGCCCCGCCCTCTCCGCCGGTCCCCCCGGATTCCCGGAGGCCGCCGAAGCGGAGGCCCCCCCGCCGCCCTCCGGCGAGAAGAAGCTCTCCCCCCGGGAGGCCGAAGCCATCAAGGAACAGCTCACGGAGGCGGAGGTTTTCCTCAAGTACGGCTTCGCCGACAAGGCCATCGCCGAGCTCAACGCCGTCCTCAAGAAGGTCCCGGACCACATCCACGCCCACCAGAAGCTCATCTCCATTTTCCGGAAGCAGAAGAAGACCGACAAGGCCGTGCGGCAGATCCTGAAGCTGGCCCAGGTCTTCGCCGACCAGGGGGACCTGGAGACCCGGGACAACCTCGTGGAGGAGGCTCGCGCCCTGGACCCCAACGCCGAGGCGCTGAAGACCTTTCTGGAACCGGAGCGCCCGGCGCCCAAAGCCCCCGAGCTGGACCTGGAACTCCTTCTCCCGCCCGTCCCCCCGGAGCCTGCTCTCGCCGTCCCGGAAGAGGTGGAGATCGCCCTGGACGACGGGGTCGCCGCCTCCCTCGAGGCCGAGCCCCCCGTGGAGCCCATGGCCGAAGGCGGGGGAGCCGCCGGGGAAGAGGCGCCCCGGCCGGCGGAGGCGGAGGAGCCGCCTCTGGCGGCCGAGGAGGGGGTCCTGGTCGAACAGGCCGGGGAGGAGGCCCTTCCCCTCCTCGAGGGGGAGGAGGCCGGTCTTCTGCGGGTGGAGATTTCCGAAGGGGAAGCCCGGGCCCGGGCGGAACTGGCCGACAAGCTGGAGGAGGCCGAGTTCTACCTCAGCCAGGAACTCTTCGGGGAGGCCCGGCGGGCGCTGGAGGAACTGGAGGCGGCCTGGCCGGGCGATCCGAGGGTCCGAGACTTTCGCCAGCGATTGGCGGCGGCGGGCCAGGCTCCCCTCCGCCCCTTCGAGGGCGAGGCTGAGGCCTTACCCGCCCAGGTGGAGGCCGAACCCTCCCCCGTTCTTCTCGAGGAAGAGGCTCCGCGGGCTGCCGAGGAGCCCCCCGCCGCCTCCCCGGAGGAGCTCTTCGAACCGGCCCCCGAGGCCGGGTCGCCCGGGGAGGCCGAGGCCCTGGTGAAGCCGGCGGAGCTGCTGGACCTGCCGGAGGCCCCGAAGGCCGCGCCCTCCGCCCCGCCTCCCCCCCCGCCCCCGCCCCGCAGCCGGACGAAACTCAAGGTCAGCCTGGAGGAGCTCCTCCCTGCGGAGGTGCTGGAGCGCGACCAGAAGGCCTTGGCCGCCGAAAAGCCCAAGGACGAGTTCCTGGAGCTGGCCAACGAGCTGGGCGCCGCCCTGGACGGCCTCCAGTCCCAGGAGGAAGAACTTTTCGAGGAGCCGGCCAAGTCCCCGGAGGAGATGTCCTTCGCGGAGGTCTTCGAAGAGTTCAAGAAGGGGGTGGAGAAGAAGGTCGGCGAGGAGGACTTCGCCACCCACTACAACCTGGGCATCGCCTACAAGGAGATGGAACTCCTGGACGAGGCCATCGGGGAATTCCAGCTCGCGGCGCGGTCCCCGCAGTACTTCGTGGAGTGTTGCTCCATGCTGGGCCTCTGCTTCCGCCAGAAGGGCCTCCACGAGCTGGCGGAGAAGTGGTTCCGAAAAGGCCTCGAAGCGACGGGCTTTCCCGAGGAGGTCATGGCGGGCCTCCGCTACGACTTGGCGGAGACGTTGGAGGAGTCGGGGCGCAAGGAGGAGGCCCTGGCCCTCTTCCGGGAGGTCTACGCCGTCAACGCTCACTACCGCGACGTAAAGACCAAGATCCAGCGTCTCGGCTGACCCCCTTTTTTCTCGAACCCCGGTCAGGAAAAACGGCGCCGCGAAGTGGGAGGGCGGGCTTCAGACCCGGACCCAGACCGCCACGCGAAGACGGCCGGAGAGGTCCCGGCGGCCCTCCAGCCACGCCAACTGGCGGTGTATGCTCCGGAGAGCCGGTGCGCGCCTCGCCTGGGCGGTCCCCACCTCGCAGGCGAGGACCCCTCCCCGGACGAGGGTTTCGGCGGCGGCGCGGGCCAGGGACCGGTAGGGGGCCAGGGCGTCGGGTCCGCAGCGAAGGGCCGCGGCCGGTTCGTAGAGGCGGACCTCCGGAGGCAGGGAGTCCCACTCCCCGTCCGTGATGTAGGGAGGGTTGGCGACCAGCAGGTGAAGACCGCCGGAGAGGGGCGCCGCTTCGAAATCCCCCCTCACGAGAAGCACGTTGTGGAGGCCCGCCAGGTTTCGGCGGCTCCAGGCGAGGGCCTCCTTCTCCCGCTCCAGGCCGGCGAAACGCCCGTCGGGCCGCTCCAGGGCCAGGGCCTTCAGAAGGGCGCCGGAGCCGGTCCCCGCCTCGGCCCCCCGGGGCCGCGGGACCCCCCGGACGTGGTCCAGCGCCGCCTCCAGGAGGTGCTCGGTTTCGGGCCGGGGGACGAGGCACCCGGGGCCCACCGCCACCCGGAAGGTCCAGAAGGGCTGGAATCCCCGGATGTACTGGAGGGGTTCCCGGGCCTCGCGGCGCCGCAGGGCTTCCTCCAGGCGCAGGGCCGCCTCCTCCGGAAGGTCCCATTCGGGGTGCGCCAGGACTTGGGCCTTCTCCGCGCCGAAGGCGTCGGCGAGGAGCAGAAGGGCGTCCCGGGAGGGGTTGGGGACGCCGGCCTTCTGGAGGCGGGCCAACGCCTCGCGCCAGAGGTTCCCCGCCGAGGCCACGGACTAGCCTCCGGGCCCCTTGCCCGAGCCGTGGGTGGCGTCCACCAGCTCGATCCCGAGGAGGCGCGCCGCCTCGAAGATGCGCTCGTCGCGGTAGAACTCCCCGTAGACGATGCGCCGGATGCCGGCGGAGGCCAGGAGCTTGAAGCAGGTCCAGCAGGGGGAGGCGGTGATGTAGGCCGTGGCGCCGTCGGTGGAGACGCCGTGCTTGGCCGCCTGGACGATGGCGTTGGCTTCGGCGTGGCTAGTGCGCTCGCAGTGGCCGTTCACCATCATGTGGCCCACCTCGTCGCAGTGGGGAAGGCCCGCCACCGAGCCGTTGTAGCCGGTGGAGATGATGTACTTCTCCTTCACGAGGACGCAGCCCACGTGCTTCCGGTCGCAGGTGGCGCGGCTGGCCACCTCCCGCGCGATGTCCATGAAGTACTCGTCCCAGCTCTTTCGCATGGTTCCTCCCCGAGCCCGTTTCATCCTACCACGGGCGAAAAGTCCCCGTTTGACAGGAGCGGCCCCGAGGATTATCTTGGGGACTTTGATGCCTGGGGGGGACGGTAGGAATCAGGGGAAGAAAGTGCGAGGCGGCCCGCTCCGGCGGGAGCCCGCCTGACGTCCGCGGCTTTCGGGGTACCGGGTCATCCGCCGGGAAAGGAGGAGGAACCTCATGGATCGAGTGATCACACACGACGTCCTGATCTTGGGGACGGGCCTCGCGGGGCTTCGGGCCGCCGTGGAGCTCTCCATCAAGACGGGAGGGGCGGCGGACATCGGCGTCGTCTCCAAGGTCCAGATCATGCGCTCCCACTCGGTCTGCGCCGAGGGGGGGACGGCGGCGGTCATGCGGCCGGAGGAGGGCGACAGCTTCGAGCTTCACGCGTGGGACACGGTGAAGGGCTCGGACTTCCTGGCCGACCAGGACGTGGTCATGCGTTTCGTGAAGACCATGCCCGACGAGATCCGCCTTCTCGACCATTGGGGTTTACCCTGGTCCCGCCGGGACGACGGCCGGATTCTCCAGCGGCCCTTCGGCGGCCACTCCTTCCCCCGGGCCTGCATGGCGGCCGACAAGACCGGTTTCTTCGAGATGCAGGCCCTCTACGACACGCTGCTCAAGAACACCCGCTTCCGCCGGTACGACGAGACCTTCGCGACGAAAATCCTCCTCCACGAGGGCCGCTTCGCCGGCCTGTGCTGCATCGACATGCCCACGGGGGAGTTTCTTGTTCTTCGGGCCAAGGCCCTTCTGCTGGCCTCGGGAGGCCTCGGAAACCTCTACGGCTTCACCACCTACTCCCAGACGGTGACGGGCGACGGCCAGGTCCTGGCGTGGGAGGCGGGATTGCCGCTGGAGGACCCGGAGTTCCTCCAGTTCCACCCCACGGGCCTCATCCCCTCCGGCATCCTCATGACCGAGGGGTGCCGGGGCGAGGGCGGGTACCTCCGGAACAAGAACGGTGATCGCTTCATGGAGAAGTACGCCGCCAAGTTCATGGAGCTGGCCCCGAGGGACATCGTCTCCCGCTCCGAGATGACGGAGATCCTCGAGGGGAGGGGCTTCGAAGGCCCAGACGGCCTGGATTACATTCACCTGGACCTCACCCACCTGGGGGCCGAGCGGATCAACAAGCGCCTGCCCCTCATTCGGGAGGTCTGCATCAAGTTCCTCGGCCTGGACCCCATCGAGAAGCCCATCCCCATCCGCCCCGTGGCCCACTACTCCATGGGCGGGGTGGAGGCGGACATCGACGGGAGGACGAGGATCGAGAACATCTGGGCCGCCGGCGAGGTGGCCTGCCACTCCCTCCACGGGGCCAACCGGCTGGGGTGCAACTCCACCGCCGAGTGCCTGGCCTGGGGCGGGATCACCGGCGCCGACATCGCCAAGTACCTCGCCAAGAACCCCGCCCTCTCCGGCTTCTCCGAGAAGGAGGCCCGGGACGAGGAGTCCCGCCTCTTCAAAGGCCTCCTGGAGAAGCAGGGGGACGAGAACCCGTACCACATCCGGCGGGAGCTGAGGCGCCTCATGGACGACCACGCGGGGGTCTACCGCAACGGCCCCTCCATGCAGAAGGGCCTCGAGAAGGTGAAGGAGCTGAAGGAGCGCTTCTCCCGGGTCTCCGTCAAGGACAAGGGGCGGGTCTACAACTCCAACTTGATGCACACGCTGGAGACCTCCAACCTGCTCACCCTGGCGGAGATCCTGCTGAAGGCGGCCCTGGCCCGGGAGGAGTCCCGCGGCGGCCACGCCCGCACCGACTTCAAGACGCGGGACGACGAGCGGTGGCTCAAGCACACGCTGGTCTTCAACGACAACGGGAAGCCGCGGCTGGACTACAAGCCGGTGAACATCTCCTATTGGAAGCCGGTGGAGCGGAAGTACTGAGGGGAGACCTCCCCTCGGCGGGGAGCATTCGAAGGTCCTGTTCACCTTCCGAACGGAGGCGGAAATGGCCGAACTGAAACGACACGACAACCGGCTCGGGATCTGGGGCTGGCTGGGCGGCGGCCGCTGGGGTCTGGAGCGGTACGCCTACGCCCTGCACCGGCTCACGGGACTGGGCATTCTGTTCTACTTCCTCCTGCACATCGTGGTGACGAGCCTGCGGGCCAAGGGGATCTACCTCTGGACCGAGGGCAACTTCCTGCACAAGCCGCTGTTCCGGGTGGGCGAGTTCCTGGTCTTTTTGGCCTTCGCCTACCACGCCTTCAACGGCCTGAGGCTGGTGCTCGTGGAGCTGGGGTTCGCCGTGGGAAAGCCCATCGAACCGGTGTACCCCTACCGGACCTCCCTGAACGTCCAGCGGCCCCTTCTGGTGGCCATGATGTTCCTGGCGGGGCTCCTGGTGGTGCTGGGCGGGGCCGAGTTCGTGGCGGCGTTCGCCAAGTAGGAGGAGAGCCATGGGCGAGACGAAATTCTGGACGTGGCACATGCTGGCCGGCGTGGTGATCCTTCTGCTCCTCGGCTTCCACATGGTATACACCCACGCCGGGAACCTCACGGGGATCGCCGTGGCGGACCGGAGCGAGGAGGCCGTATCCCAGGCCAACTCCCTGGCCCGGGACGCCAAGCCCCTCTTTCCGGTCTTTTTCACGCTCCTGCTGGGCGTGGCCCTCTACCACGGGCTTTACGGGCTCAAGAACATCCTCTTCGAGCTGACGCTACCCAAGGGAGCGGAAAAGGCCATCGTCGTCGTGCTCTGGATCGCGGGTTTGTCGCTCTTCGCGCTGGGAACCTGGGCCGCGTGGACCGTCCACTTCGCGGCGGCCGGGGGGAGGGGATGACCATGGCCGGGAACGCCGATGTCCGCAACGTGGTCTTCGTGGTGAGGCGCTACACCCCCGAGCGGGACGCCGCCCCCTACTACCAGAACTTCGACGTGCCGGTCCGCCCGGGGATGACGGTCCTGGAGGGGCTGCACTACATCAAGGAGAATCTGGACCAGACCCTCGTCTGGCGGTACTCCTGCCGCATGGGGGTCTGCGGCTCGTGCGGCATGCTGGTCAACGGGAGACCGACCCTGGCCTGCAACACCCAGATCCTGGACGTGGCCACCGAGCGGCTGGCCCTGGGCCCCCTGCCCAACTTCCCCATTCTGAGGGACCTGGCCCCGGACCTCGTCCCCATGTTCGAGAAGCACCTCTCCCTGAAGCCCTTCATCGTGGGCGACGAGGCGGAGATCAACGACCCCGAAGGCGAGTACTACCAGTCTCCGGAGGAGCTGGAGGAGTACCTGCAGTTCAGCTACTGCATCAAGTGCGGCTGCTGCATGGCCGCCTGCCCCACGCTGGCCACCGACGCCCGGTACCTGGGGCCCATGCCTTTGGGTCAGGCCTACCGTTACACCGCCGACACCCGCGACCAGGGGCGGAAGGAGCGCCTCGCCGTGGCGGGGGCCAAGCACGGGGCCTTCCGGTGCCATTACGCTGGGGAGTGCTCCCGAGCCTGCCCCAAGGGGGTGGACCCGGCCAAGGCCATCCAGCACCTCAAGCGCCAGCTGGTTCTGGACTACCTCCACCTCGCCCGGAGGCGCAAGCCCTGCCGGAAACTGCACGGCCCCGGTTCCCTTCCCCGGGACCCCAAGATCCCCGAGGCTCCCCCCTTCACCGTGGGGAGGTGACCAGGCCCATGACCCGACGGACCACCGGCGCCCCGGCGAGAGCGGGGGCGCCTCCGTTTGGAATAGCGAGGAAGGGAGGGGAGGGCGGAGAAGAAGTTCCCTTGTCCCCCTCGGCCGCCTTGATTTCCAGCCTCTTCCCCTCTTGACACCGCCAGCGATGGCGTTTTACCCTTGGGCCGTCCTTTGGTAGAGGAGGAACGCATGAGGAAGAGAGGACTGGTAGGGGTCATGCTACTCGTCATCGCCACGGGAGCCTTCGCCTCGGGAACGCTCGTCTACGAGCAGGGTTCCAAGGCTTCCGCCCTCGCCGGGGCCTTCGTGGCCCAGGCCGACGACGCCAGCGCCGCCTTCTACAACCCGGCGGGTCTGGCCTTCCAGAAGGGGATGCAGCTCTCCTTCAACACGACCTACATCTTCGCCCGGGTCCGCCACGAAAGCCCCACCTTCGGCACCTTCGAGAACCGCGCGAAGAACTTCTTCCTTCCGGCGGTCTTCTTCTCCATGCCGTTGAACGACCGGTGGACCTTCGGCGTGAGCAGCACCGCCCCCTTCAACCTGGCCACCGACTGGTCCGACCGCTTCAACGGGCGCTTCGCCGGCCGCCACTCCAAGATCGTGACCCTCCAGCTGCGGCCCTCCTTCGCCTACAAGATCAACGACCACAACGCGGTGGCCATCGGCATCGACTACTACGACTCCGCCATCAACCTGATTCGGTCCTTCAACACCTCGGCCCTTTCCACCGCCATCAACCCCCACCGCCTGCCTTCCCCGCCCTTCCCGCCCGGAATCCCCTTCTACAGCTATTCTGAGGTGGTCGGGGACACCCATGTGCGGGACCAGGCCCTGGGCTGGAACGTCTCCTACCTGGGCAAGTTCGACCCCTGGAGCGTGGGCCTCTTCTACCACAGCAAGGCGAAGTTCAACTACGACGGCCACATCTCCTTCGAGGTGCCCCGGAAGCTCAACCCCCTCAGGGGCCTCTTCCCCGGCCAGGGGGTGAGCCTGGACCTCGAGTCGGTGCCGGCCAACGCCCGGCTGGGAGTGGGGTATGCGTGGAACAAGTGGCGCTGCGAGGTGGACGTGACCTGGACCCAGTGGAGCACGTGGGGCAAGTCCATGGCCCACTTCGAAAAGCCCACCTACTTCCACGGCAACCCCGTGGTCGGCGACGAGGAGTTCGTCTTCGACTGGAAGGACGGCTACACCTACCGGATGGGGTGGTCCTACAAGTACTCCGACCACTACACCTTCCACATGGGGCTCCTCTACGACGAGGGCGCCGTGGGGAACGTCACCCGGGCCCCCGTCCTCCCCGACCAGACCCGCTGGGCCGGCACCTTCGGCGCCTCCTGGCAGAAGGGCCGCTGGGGCGTGGACTGGTACGCCATGTACCTCCACTGGAACAACGCCCGCGTCACGGACAACAACATCAACCGCTACGGCGAAACGGGCCTTCCGCTGGTGGTGGTGCCCGTCTACGGCCAGCTCTACCCCACCACCTACCCCATCGTCCCGGACGGGAAGTACAAGGGCGTGGCCTACCTGTACGGCATCACGGTGAACTACAAGTTCTGAGTCCTTCGGGAACGCGGGATTCGGGGGGGCGCTCCGGCGCCCCCCTTTTCATCGGCGGGGAAGGGGGCTACACTGGCTCCGTCGCGAGGATCGGGCGGAGCGAGAAACGGGAGGTGATCCGGCGGAGCCGGGCGGCGGAGGGCCCCCGGACCGGAGCCACTCCCAAGAGGAGGAAAGGCAATGAGAGGAAAAGGAACGGTGGCGGCCCTGGTCCTGCTGGCCCTGCTGGCTCTGCCGGCGGCGGCCCAGGCCCCGAACTTCTCCAAGATCGTCGTCCTGGGGGACAGCCTCTCCGCGGGGTACATCGACGGAGGCCTCCACCAGTACGGCCAGGAACACGCCTACTGCACCCGCATCGCCGAGCAGGTGGGCCATCCCCTCACCCTGCCCCTCATCTCCTACCCCGGCATTCCCATCTGCCTGAGGCTCGCCGGCTTCGACCACAACGGCCTGCCGATCCTGGAGCCGGCGGGGACCGCCATGGGTTCCCTCATGAACCCCCTCTCCCAGCCCACCGACATCGCCGTTCCGGGCCACACCTCGCTGGACCTCGTCAACAAGAAGCCGGAAGGGGCCCCCGACACGCTCACCGACCTCATCCTCGGCTTCCCCAGCTATTACCTGGGAGGTCAGCCGGCCCGGAGCCAACTGGAGATGGCGGGGGTCCTGCAGCCCACCTTCGTCATCCTCTGGATCGGCGCCAACGACACCCTGGGCGGCGCCCTCTCCGGCGACCCGGCCAACACCATCCCCACGTCGGTCTTTAAGCAGACCTTCCCGGCCATCCTGAACGCCCTCCAGGCCACCGGCGCCAAGATCGTGGTGGGGAACATCCCCAACGTCACCGTGGTCCCCGCCCTCACCACCGGCCGGTACCTGAAGGACCTCGGCGTTCCGCTGAAGGTCCTGGGCATCACCCCCGCCGACTACGTGACGCCCGCCGGCATGACCCACGTGAAGGCCATCCTCGCCGGCCAGGCCCAGGGACCGCTCACCGCCTCGGAGGTTCTGACCCGCAAGGAGGCGGAGCAGATCAAGAAGATCGTTCTCGAGGACAACAAGGTCATCGCCAAGGCCTGCAAGGCCGCGGGTGTCCCGGTGGTGGACGTCTACCACGAGGTGAACCGAATTCACAAGGCGGGGTACGAGCTTCCCAATGGGCAGAAGATCTACACCAGCTTTCTGGGCGGCGTTTTCAGCCTCGACGGGGTCCACCCCACCTACACCGGCCAGGCCATCATCGCCAACGCGTATATCGACGCCATCAACAAGGGCTACAAGACCAACATCCCCCACGTCGACGTCATGGAGACGAGCCTCCGCGACCCGTGGGGCTTCGCGCTGGCCCCGGGAGCCCTCCCCCAGTTCGACCTCTCGGCCTACGAGCCCATCCTGGAACGCTGGAACCGCTAGGCGCCGTTCCCTTTCGCCGACCGGGAAGGGGCCCTACGGGGCCCCTTTTTCTTTCCGGCAGCGAAGGTACAATGGCCCTGCGGCCGCGGTTCGGCCGAAGGGGGTAGTCCGATGGACCGGAAGATCGTGCTCGTGACGGGGGCCTCCTCGGGGATCGGCGAGGCGTCGGCCCGCCTGCTGGCGCAGAGGAAGCACACGGTGGTCCTCTCCGGAAGGAACGGGGAACGCCTGAAGGGGCTGGAGCGGGAGCTTGCCTCCCGGGGGCTTCGGGTGGTGGCCATTCCCGCCGACCTCACCCGGGACGAGGAGGCGCGCCACCTGGTGGCCGAAAGCCTCAAGACCTTCGGGGCGGTGGACGCCCTCCTCCACGGGGCGGGGGTCTTTCAGGTGGGCCGGCTGGAGGAGACGAGCCCCGAGGAGTTCCGCCGGGTCCTGGACACGAACCTCACCGCCCTCCACCACCTCCTGCGCCACCTCCTGCCCCACTTTTACGGCCGTAACAAGGGCCACGTGCTGGCCGTGGGTTCTGTGGCCGCCCGCCGGGCCTGGCCGCTGGAGACGGCCTACTGCGCCTCCAAGTTCGGTCTCGTGGGGCTGCTGGAGGCCCTCCGGGCCGAGGGCCGGGAGCGGGGCCTCAAGGTGACCCTCCTCCACCCCGGTCCCACGGCCACGCCCATCTGGAGCGCCTTCCCGGGGAAGGCCCCGCTGGAGCGCATGCTGAAGCCGGAGACGGTGGCCGAGGCGGTGGCTTTCCTCCTCGACATGCCCCCGGAGGCCCTTCCCGAGGAGCTCACCCTCACCCCCGCCGAGGACCCCTTCCGGGGCCAGCGGCGGTAGGAAAGCCGTGGCCGTCTCGGGCCATTCCGCTGCCGGGGGCGGCGGGCCCACGCGAACGAACTGGGACGTGGTGGTGGCCGGGGCCGGCCCCGCCGGCTCCGTCACGGCCCTGCACCTGGCCCGCCGGGGCTTTCGGGTGGCCCTCCGCGACCGCTTCGCCTTTCCCCGGGAGAAGGTGTGCGGGGACGGCCTCATCGCCGATTCCTTGAAGGTCCTTCGGAGGGCGGGCCTCTTCGAGAGGGCCGCCGCCGAAGGTTTTCCCGTCTCCTCGGCCCTGGCCTACTCCCCCTACGGCACCGCCGTGGAGGTTCGCGGGGAAGCCCTGGTTCTGGAGCGCCGCAAGCTGGACGCGTTGCTCCTGGAGGCGGCGGTGGGGGAGGGGGCGGACTTCGCCGTGGGAAGGGTCCGGGCGCTCGGTCCTTCCGGCGACGTAGTCCAGGTGGAGGTGGAGGGGGCCGAGGAGCCCCTGCGGGCCTCTTACGCCGTCCTGGCCACCGGGGCGGACCTTCATCTCGTCAGGCCCATGGAGGGGCAGCTTCCCGCCCCCTCCGCCGTGGCCCTGCGGGCCTACGTCCGCTCCCGGACGCCCCTGGACAAGATGGTCTTCGCCTTTCTCCGGGACCTCCTTCCCGGCTACGGGTGGATCTTTCCCATGAGAGGAGGCCTTTATAACGTGGGAGTGGGACTGCCGTTCGAACAGGGCCCCCGCCTCAAGACCCTCTTCCGCGGCTTCTTGGAGACCTTTCCCCCGGCCCGGGACCTTCTCGGGCAAGGGGAGCTTCTGGGCGAGCCCCGGGGGGCGCCCCTTCGCACCGGCTTCCGGGGGGCGAGCCCCCGCCCCCACTTCCGGATCCTGGTGGCCGGCGAGGCCTTGGGGACCACCTACCCCTTTTCCGGAGAAGGGATCGGGAAGGCCATGGAATCGGGGGAGGCGGCGGCCGAGGCGCTGGAGATGGCCCTCTCCGGGGGGGGACCCGCGGCCCTGGAGGTCTACCCCCGGATCCTGGAGAGCCGCCTGAAGCCCCGTTACTTCGGCTACGAAATGGCGGAGCGGTGGATCTCCCGCCCATGGCTCTGCGAGGCGATCTTCCGCCGGGCCCGGCAAAGCCGCTGGATGCAGGAGGCCCTCGCCGGCCTGGCGGCGGAGACGGTGGACCCCCGGGACGTCTTTTCTTGGAAGGGCTTCTTCAAGTCCCTGCTCTGGCGGTGAGAAGTCTCACGACCCCGCCGGGGGCTTGACGGCCACGAAGACGGCGAAGAAGTGCAGGACGCTCCCCGCCAGGACGAAGAGGTGCCAAATGGCGTGGTGGAAGGGGAGGGGGCGCATGCCGAAGAAGACCGTTCCCGCCGTGTAGGCCACGCCGCCCGCCACCAGCAGGCCCAGGGAGAGGCCCGGCAGGGCCTGGGTCACGGGAATCCAGGCGATGACCACCAGCCACCCCATGGCGATGTAGACCAGGGTGGAAAGGAGCAGGAATCGGTCGGCGATGAGGATCTTGGTGAAGATCCCCAGGAGGGCCAGCCCCCAGATCACGCCGAAGAGGGACCACCCCCAGGGCCCCCGCAGGTTCACGAGCATGAAGGGGGTGTAGGTCCCGGCGATGAGCAGGAAGATGGCCGAATGGTCGAGGATCATGAGGACCCGCTTGACCTTCGGCCAGGGAAAGGCGTGGTAGAGGGTGGAGGCGGAGTATAGAAGGACCAGGGAGGCGGCGAAGACCGAGCAGGAGACCACGTGCCAGGCCGTCCCCGCGAGGATCGCCCGGCCCAGGAGGTAGGGCACGCCCACCACGCTCAGCAAAAGCCCCAGCCCGTGGGTGAGGGCGTTGGCCAGTTCTTCGGCGTGGGGGAGCCTCATGGGCCTTTCCTCGGGGAAGCGAAGTCCTCCGGAAACTCCAGTCTACTTGAAATCCCGGGAGAGTTCAAGCCGCATCACCGGACGGCGGGGGGACCGCCGCGCCGCCACCCGGAACCCGGCGGCTTCGAAAAGGGACCGGACCCCCGTGTACAGGAAGGGGGCCGGAAGGAGGCCTTTCGGGTTCTCCTGGGGGTACCCCTCCAGGATCTCCGCTCCCCGGCTCCTGGCGTAGCGGACGGCGGCGGCGAGAAGGAAAGCCGCCACCCCCCGCTTCCGGTGGCCCTTGGCCACGAAGAAGCAGACCACCGACCACACGGGCCGCCCGTCCACCGGGCGGAGAACCCTGGAACGCTCCAGGCGCGGGAAGGAGCCTCGGGGGCCCAGGGAGATCCAGCCCGCCGGCTCGTCCCCCGCGAAGGCCAGGAGCCCGGGCACCTCCCCGGAGCGAACCCGCGCCTCCATCGCCTCTCGATGGGCCCTTCCCTTTCCCCGCTCGAAATCCCGGGGCTCCAGGCGCCAGTACATGCACCAGCAGCCGCCGCAGGCCCCCCGCTCCCCGAAGAGGCGGAGAAAGTCGCCCCAGCGCTCCGGCGTCAGGGGCTCCGCGCGAAGGGCGGTCCCTGGGCATGGACGGTCCATCGGTCACTCCGGGCCGCAGAGGGCGGCGATGAGGGGGGCGAAGGCGGGGTAGGCGGCGGCCAGTTGGGCCCGCCCTCCTACTTCGAAATCCTGCGGCGAAAAGCCGGGGGTCATGGTGGTTCCCAGCAGGGCCCACCGCCCTCCGGCCTTCAGACGGCTTCCTTGCCACGTCCCCGCCGGGACCACGAGCTGGCAGCGTTCCCCGCTCAGAACGGCGGAGCCCAGGAGAAGGTGCCGCCCCGTCCCGTCGGGGTGGAGGAGAAGCAGCTCCACGGGGTCCCCGGCGTAGAAGTGGTAGATCTCGTCGTGCCGGAGGCGGTGCAAGCGAGAGCACTCCCCTTCGGTGAGGAGGTAGAGGATGGCGGTGGCCCGGGGCCGTCCCCCGCCTCCTCCCTCTTCCGGCCCCAGCCGGTAGGTCTCGGCGAAGAACCCCCCCTCCAGGGGCAGGGGCTGGAGTCCCAACGCTTCGGCGATTCGGTCCCCCTCGCTCCGGCTCACGGCGCCGTCCCCTCGCCTGGGGGGCCCTCCGAAAGGGGCGTGACCAGCACCTTGTCCACCCGCCTCCCGTCCATGTCCACCACTTCGAAGCGGAGGTTCCCCCAGACGAAGCGGTCGGCGGTCCGGGGCACCCGCCCCAGCCGGGCCATGGCGAAGCCGGCCAGGGTGTGGAAGAGGCCCCGCTCCTCCCCGGGCAGGCGCTCCAGGCCGAAGATCTCCTTGAAGCGGTCCAGGGGCAGGAGCCCGTCGAGGAGCCAGGAGCCGTCCTCCCGCCGGACCGCCTCGGGCTCCTCCGGGAGGGGGGAGAAGGAGATCTCCCCCACCACGCTTTCCAGCAGGTCGTGCAGGGAGACCACCCCCTGGAGGGCCCCGTACTCGTCCACCACGAAGACGAGGTGGACCCGGTTTTCCCGGAAGGCGTCCAGCAGCTTGAGGGCCGGCGTACCCTCGGGGACGAAGACCGGCGGCCTCAGGCAGGACCGGAGGTGGAAGGGCTTCCCCAGAAGCTCCCGGGCGAGCAGGTCCCGCGTGTGCACCACCCCCAGGAGGTTGTCGAGGCTGCCCCGGGCCACGGGGTACCGGCCGTGGGGGTGGTCCCGCAGAATCTCGAGAATCCGCTCTTTTCCGGCCCCCTCCTCCAGCCAGACCACCTCCGCCCGGGGGGTCATGAGGTCGGCGGCCCTCCGGCGGCCCAGGCGCAGGACGCCGTGGACCATGTCCCGCTCCACCCGCTGGAAGGTCCCCGCCTGGGCCCCCTCGTCCAAGAGGATCCGGATCTCCTCGCCGGTGACGGGGGCGTCCTCGGGACGCTGGATCCCGAAGAGGCGCAGCAGGACGCGGGTGGAGAGGGACAGGAAGCCCACCACCGGAGAGGCCAGGGCGGCGAAAACCTTGAGGGGGGGCGCCGCCAGGGTCGCCAGCCTCTCGGGGCGGGAGAGGGCGAGGTGTTTGGGGAGCAGTTCCCCGAAGAGGATGGAGACGTAGGTGATGGCCACCACCACCGCTCCGAGGGCCGCGGCGTGGAGAGTGGGGGCGGGAAGGCCCAGGGGGGACAGCGCCTCCGCCAGGGGATCGGCCAACGTGGCCCCGCCGAAGGCCCCCGCCAGGATCCCCACCAGGGTGATCCCCGTCTGAATGGTGGAGAGGAAGGTGCCGGGCTCCCGCTGGAGGTCCAGGGCGGCCTGGGCCCCCCGGTTTCCCCGTGCCGCCCACTTCATGAGGCGGGTCTTCCGGGCCGACACGACGGCGATCTCCGAAAGGGCGAGGAGCCCGTTCAGCACCACCAGAACGCCCAGAACCGCCACCTCCGCCACCCGGCCCACGTCCGCCTCCCTCTGCAGGATACCAAAGGCGGGAGGGTCTGGCTCCTCTTTCCGCCACAAGAAGGGTAAACTGGGGTGGAAATTTGGACCGAGAAAGGAGCGAACCATGAAAGGCGACCCCAAGGTGATCCAGGCGCTCAACGACCTCCTGGCGGAGGAACTCACGGCCATCAACCAGTACATGGTCCACTCGGAGATGTGCGACAACTGGGGCTACGAGAAGCTGCACAAGGCCATCGAAAAGCAGGCCTTCGACGAGATGCACCACGCCGAATGGCTCATCCAGCGGATCCTCTTTCTGGAAGGCACACCCACCGTCTCCAGGCTCAACAAGATGACCATCGGAAAGACGGTGAAGGACATGGTCCTCAACGATTACCAGGCGGAAGTGGACGCGGTGAAGGCCTACAACGCGGCCATCCAAACCGCCGTCTCCTGCCACGACAACGGCACCCGGGACCTCCTCACGAAGATCCTCAAGGACGAGGAAGCGCACGTGGATTGGGCCGAGGTTCAGCGCGACCAGATCGAGCAGATGGGCCTCGCCAACTACCTGCAGAACCAGGTGAAGGGGGAGTGAGGCGCCGGCCCCCCCTTAAACCTCCGGGCGGCCTCTCCGGTCTGGGGAGCCTGAAGATGAGGAGAACGCCATGACGAAGACCACGAGGAACGTCCTGATCGCCGGCACCCTGGCCCTGGCGGCGGCCTTGGCGGCCGCCGCCGCGGGTCCCCTCCGGAACCCCGAAGCCCTCCGGGACCTCGGCCTCTCCCCGGAGCAGAGCCAGAAGCTCTCCGACCTCCGCTACGCCCACCGGGCCAAGATGATCGAAGAGCGGGCCGCCCTGGAAAAGAAGACCCTCGAACTGAAGCGGGAGCTGGACAAGGAAAACCCCGACGGGGCCGCCGCCCTGCGCCTCGTGGACGAGGTCTCCGCCCTTCGCGCCCGCATGGCCCGGGAGCGCCTCGCCCACCAGCTGGAGGTCCGCAAGATCCTCACCCCCGAACAGTGGGCCAAGGCCAGGGAGACCTTCCGCGGGGAGTGGGGCGGAAGGCGCGGCCGGGGCCGGGGAGGCCTCCGAGGCGAGGGCCCGGGACCCCGCCCCGGCTTCGGCCCCGGATCTCCCGGCTGCCGCGGCCAGGGTCCCGCCGGGCCTCCGGAGCCTCCGCCGGAGCCCTGAGCGGTTTTCCGGCGCGCCATCCCATCGAGGGCGGCCCACCAGGGCCGCCCTTCCCTTTGCCGGGGGTCCGCCGAGGGACAAACGGCGTGCTCGAAAGGCCCCTTCGTCGTTGTGGAAAATGCCCCACTTCGGTATAATCATGCGTTCAACAGGGGAGAGGTGTATGTCCGAGGAAAGGGTCGCGTCCATTCGGGAGGAATTCCAGCGGGAACTGGCCGCCGCCTCGGAGGAGTCCCAGGTTCTGGAGGTGAAGGGGCGTTACCTGGGGAAGAAGCGGGGGGTGGTCCAGGATCTCCTGGCGGCGCTCAAGGAAATCCCCCCCGAGGAGCGGCGCGCCTTCGGGCAGGCGGTGAACGCCCTCAAGAACGAGCTGGAGGCGGCGGTGGAGGAGGCCCTGGAGAGGGCCCGCTCCCGGAGGAAGGCCCCCCCCGCGGTGGACCTGACGCTGCCGGGCATCGCCCCGGAGCCGGGGGGCCTCCACCCCGTCACCCGCGTGCGGCGCGAGATCGAGGAGATCTTCCTCTCCATGGGCTACGCCGTGGCCGACGGCCCGGAGGTGGAGGACGCCTACCACAACTTCGAGGCCCTCAACACCCCCGCCGACCACCCCTCCCGGGACATCCAGGACACCTTCTACCTGGAGGGGGGGCTTCTGCTCCGGACGCAGACCTCCCCCGTCCAGATCCGCACCATGGAGGCGAGGAAGCCCCCCATCAAGATCATCGCCCCGGGGCGGGTCTTCCGGCGGGACGACGACGTGAGCCACTCCCCCATGTTCTTCCAGGTGGAGGGGTTGGTGGTGGACCGGGGGGTGACCCTGGCCCACCTCAAGGGGACCCTCGTCCACTTCTACCGGGCCCTCTTCCGCCGGGACGACCTCAAGATCCGCTTCCGCCCCTCCTACTTCCCCTTCACGGAGCCGTCGGCGGAGACCGACCTCTCCTGCGTCCTCTGCGGCGGGCAGGGCTGCCCCGTCTGCAAGCGCACCGGCTGGCTGGAGGTGGGGGGGTGCGGGATGGTGGACCCGGCCGTCTTCGGCTTCGTGGGCATCGACCCGGAGGAGTTCACCGGCTTCGCCTTCGGTTTGGGCATCGACCGCATCGCCATGCTCAAGTACGGCATCGGGCACATCCGGCACCTCTACGAAAACGACCTCCGTTTCCTGGAGCAGTTCTGAGGCGACGATGAAGTTCCCCCTCTCCTGGATCCGTGAGTACGTCGAACTTCCCGAGGACGACGGCGCCGTCGCCGACGCCTTCACCCTCTCCGGCAGCGAGGTGGAGGGGGCGGAGACCGTGGAGGGCGAGACGGTCTGCGACTTCGGCATCACCGTGAACCGCCCCGACTGCATGAACGTCTACGGCCTGGCCCGGGAGGCCTCGGTCCTCTTCGGGCGCCCTCTGAAGCCCGTGGAGACGGCGGTGGAGGAGGCCGACCCGCCGGCCGGGGAGGGGATCGCCGTCCGCGTGGAGGCCCCGGACCTCTGCCCGCGGTACGCGGCGCGGGTCCTTTTCGGGGTCCGGGTGGGGCCGAGCCCCCCCTGGATGCAAAAGCGCCTGGTCCAGTGCGGGCTGAGGCCCATCAACGCCGTGGTGGACGCCACCAACTACGTCCTCTTGGAGCTGGGCCACCCCCTCCACGCCTTCGACCGGGACCGGCTCGCGGGCCCCGCCATCGTGGTCCGGAGGGCCAAGGCGGGGGAGAAGATCCGGACCCTGGACGGGGTGGAGCGGTCCCTCTCCCCCGAAAACCTCGTCATCGCCGACAAGGAGAAGCCGGTGGCCATCGCCGGGGTCATGGGGGGGGAGGACGCCGGGGTGACCTTCGCCACGAGGGACGTGGTCCTGGAGGGGGCCGTCTTCGACCCCGTGAGCGTCCGCCGCACCAGCAAGGCCTTGGGGCTCCACACCGACGCCTCCCACCGCTTCGAGCGGGGGGTGGACCGGGAAGGCCCCGCGTACGCCCTGGACCGCTGCGCCCGGCTCATCCAGCAGATCGCGGGAGGACGGGTGGCCCGGGGCCGCGTGGACGTCTCCGCCCCCCTTCCGCCACCGCCCCCGGTCCTCCTCCGCCACGGGCGCATCGCCGCCCTGACGGGGCTCGCCGTGGCACCGGAGCGGGCGCGGGCCATCCTGGAGGGTCTGGGCTTCGGCCTGGAGCCGATCCATGGGGAGGGGGGCCTCCACTGGAGCGTTTCCGTCCCCTCCCACCGGGTGGACGTCTCCCGGGAGGCGGACCTGGTGGAGGAAGTGGTGCGGGTCCACGGCCTCTCGGACCTTCCCGCCGAACTGCCCCCCGGCGTGGACCCCGTGGGGGGCCGGCCTCCGGCCCTCTCCCTGGAGGAGCGTCTCCGCGACGCCCTGGCCGCCCAGGGCTTCCGGGAGGCCCTGCACATGACCATGACCGACCCCGTCCTGGAGGCGGCCTTCGGAGAGGGGGAGGCGGCGGCCTTGTCCAACCCCCTGAGCCCCCAGGCTTCGGTCCTGAGAACCTCCCTCCTGGGCCCATTGGTTGCGGCCGTAGGGCGGAACCGGTCCTACGGGCGCCGGCGCGCGGCCCTCTTCGAGGTGGGCAAGGTGGTGAAGCGGGAAGGCCCCGGGCTCCGGGAGGAGCGGCGGGCCGCGGCCCTGCTCTACACCGACGCGCCCCCCCCTCGTTGGGGGGAACCTTCGCCGCCGGGGCTCCTGCACCTCAAGGGCCGGGTGGCCTCCGCCCTGTCCCGCCTGGGGCTCTCGGTCTCCTTCTCGCCGGAGGAGGGGCGGCCCTGCGCCCCGGGGCTGAGGCTCCGCTTGGAGGTGGAAGGAAGGCCCGTGGGCTTCCTGGGCTCCCTTTCGCCGGAACTCTTGGGGGCGGCGGGAGTGCCGGCGGGGACCGTCCACGCGGCGGAGTGGTCCTTGGAGGGCCTGGCTCAGGCCGTTCGCGAGCCCCGCTTCCGTCCCTACTCGCGGTTTCCCCAGGTGGTGCGGGACTTCACCTTCCTTTTTCCCGCCGAAGTTCCCTGGGAGCGGGTGGAGCGGTGCCTTCGGGCCCTCTCCCTGGCCCACCTCCAGGAGATCCGCCTCGTGGACCTCTACACCGGAAAGGGCGTGCCCGAAGGCCGGAAGGCCTTGACTTTTTCGCTGGTTTTCCAATCCATGGACCGGACGCTGTCCGACTCGGATGTGGCGCCCGTGGCCGGGTCGGTCCAGGGCGCCTTGCAGGCGGAGTTCGGCGCCGTCCTGCGTTAGGAGCGAGCCCATGCTTTTCGAAGGAGATTCCAAGGATCCCTCGTCGGAACTGCTCGAGCGTCTCAAGGAAAAGGCCCGGGAGGTCTCCCGCGCGCTCCGGGAGGCCCGGGAAGCGAACCGCCGTCTGGAAGAGGAGAACCGCGCCCTGAAGGCCGAGACGGAGAAGCTCCAGGAGAAGGTCGCCTTCTACGAGAAGGAGCGGCAGGAGATCAACGGCCTCGTGGAGGAACTCCTCAAGGAGTTCGAGGCGGTATGACCATGGATCCCAAAGGGGACCACCTCGTCGAACTGGACATCCTGGACCAGACCTTCCAGGTTCGCGTCCAAGGTTCGGAAGAGTGGGCGCAGAGGGTCGGCGCGTCGGTGGACGAGACCATGCGCCGCATCCAGAGGGAGACTCGGCTCACGGACCTCGCCAAGGTCGCCATCCTGGCGGCGCTCAACCTGGCCGACCGCCTCCTCCGCCTGGAGGAGGAGCGGCGGCACTACGAGGCCCGGGTGGCCGACGCCTCCCGCCAGGTGACGGAGGTTCTGGAGGAAGCCCTTCGCTAGCGCCCGGGTCCCCCCTTGACCGAAGGGGAGGCTCCCGTGATTCTCACCGTCGTCTTGTCCGTCCTCGCCTTTCTGCTGGGCGCGGGGATCGTGGCCGGCATCGTGGCCCTGCAACGCCGGAACGAGGTGCGGCAGGCCCAGTCCGAGGCCGCCATCCTGTTGAACCGCGCCAGGCGGGAGGCCGAGAAGATCACCGCGGACGCCGAAGTGGCGGCCCGCGAACGCCTTCTCGCCAAGGAGCAGGCCCGCGAGAAGGAATGGAAGCAGAAGCGCAAGGAGCTGCAGAAGCTGGAGGCCGAACTCCTGGCCCGGGAGCAGCAGCTCGACCGGGCCCAGGGCCTGTTGAAGGAGCGCCAGAACGAATTCGCCGCCCGGGAGAAGAAGCTGGCCCAGCGGGAGGAGATCGTCGACAAGGAGAAGCGGGAGGCGGAGGCCCTCCTCAAGGCCCAGCGGGCCAAGCTGGAGGAGATCGCCGGCCTCTCCGCCGCCGACGCCAAGGCGGAACTTCTGCGGCAGATGGAGTACGACGCGCGGAAGGAAGCCACGCGGATCATCAAGAAGGTCGAGGAAAACGCCCGGGACCGGGCCAAGACGCTGGCCCGGATCATCACCACCCAGGCCGTGGAGAAGATCGTGCCGTACCTGCCGCTGGAGGGCGCCGTGGCGGTGGTCCGCCTGCCCAACGAGGAGATGAAGGGCCGGGTCATCGGCCGGGAGGGACGCAACATCCGGGCCTTCGAGCGGGTCACCGGCGTGGACGTCATCGTGGACGACACGCCGGAGATCATCATGCTGGCCTGCCACAACCCCTACCGCCGGGAGCTGGCCAAGATCACCCTGGAGGCCCTGGTGGAGGACGGGCGCATCCACCCCGCCCGCATCGAGGAGTTCTTCGAGAAGTGCCGCGGCGAGTTCGAGGAGAAGGTGGCCGGGTACGGCCGGGAGGCCCTCTTTCATCTGGGCATCACCGACATGCACGAGCACCTGGCCCAGCTCGTGGGGCGCATGCGCCTGCGCATGGCCCAGGGGATGAACCTCCTGGAACACTCCATGGAGACGGCCAAGATCGCCGCCTTCATGGCCCAAGCCCTCTCCCTCAACGTGGAGGTGGTGAAGCGGGCGGGGATCCTCCACGAGGTGGGCCACATCGAGGAGCACCTGGACGACACGCACCCGGTCCACGTGGCGGCGCAACTGGCCAAGCGCTTCGGCGAGTCCCCCGCCGTCCAGGCGGCCATCGCCCACCTCCACCCCGACACCCCCTCCATGCTTCCGGAAGCGCACCTGTTGGAGGCCGCGGAGAACCTGGCCCTCTCCGCCCCCGGGCTCCACAAGCAGGGCCTTGAAAAGTACATCGAGCACATGGAGGCCCTGGAGGCGGTGGTCAAGGGCTTCAAAGGGGTGAAGGCCGCCCACGCCATGAAGGCCGGCCGGGAGATCCTGGTGATGGTGGACCCCGAGCAGGTGGACGACGAGTACACGCTGTGGCTGGCCAAGGACGTGGCGGAGCGGATCGAGCGCGAGGTCCGCTTCACCGGCCAGATCAAGGTGCAGGTGGTGCGGGAGACCCGCCACGTGGGGTTCGCCACGTGACGGCCGAGGGACGGGGGAAGGCGGGGGCGGGTGGGGCGGAAGCCGTGGCGCGGGCCGGCCGCCGGGCGCGGCCCCCCGTTTCCCGCCCGCCCGCATCCCCTCTCCGCTTCCCGGAGGGATTGGGGCCGTGAGAATCCTCTTCCTCGGCGACGTCGTGGGCAGGCCGGGGCGCCGGGCCCTCAAGGAACTTCTTCCCTCCCTCCGGGAGCGGCTGGGGGCGGAGGTGGTGGTGGCCAACGCCGAGAACGCCGCCGGCGGCTTCGGGATGACCGCCAAGGTCCTGAACGAACTCCGCTCCCTGGGCGTGGAGGTCCTCACCACCGGCAACCACATCTGGGACAAGAAGGAGGCCCTCCCCCTCCTGGAATCGGAGCCCCGCCTCCTGCGCCCCGCCAACTACCCCCCCGGGGTGGCGGGAAGGGGACAGTACCGCCACCTCCTGCCCGACGGGCGGGTTCTGTGGGTGCTGGACCTCCAGGGAAGGGTCCTCATGCCCCCGGTGGACTGCCCCTTCCGCAAGGCCGACGAGCTGCTCGCCGCCATTCCCGGGGAGGAGCGCTGCATCCTGGTGGATTTCCACGCCGAGGCCACCAGCGAGAAGCGGGCCATGGGCTTCTACCTCGACGGGCGGGTGAGCCTGGTGGTGGGCACCCACACGCACGTCCCCACCGCCGACGCGGAAATCCTCCCCAAGGGCACCGGCTACCAGACCGACGCGGGGATGACCGGGGCCTACGCCTCGGTCATCGGGATGGAAATCGCCGACTCCACCGAGCGGATGCTCACGGGGATCCCGAGGATCCTGGGGGTGGCCACGGGGGACGTCCGCCTCTCCGGCCTCTTCGCGGAGATCGACGAGGGGAGCGGCCGGTGCCTCCGGCTGGAGGCGGTCCACGAGCGCCTTTCCGCCGAGGAGGCGTGAGCGTGTCCCTTCGGCCGGCTCCGAAAGGCGATGCGGGGAGGACCGCCCGGCGGGCGTGAGGGGCCATGACCTTCTGGGACGGCCTGTTTCTGGCGCTGGGGCTCCTTCTCCTGCTGGAGGGGGTCGTCAAGGGGGCCGTCCGCCTCGGCTTCGGCGTGGCGGGTCTCTGGGCGGGGTTTCTCTACGCCGCGTGGGCGGCCCCGCGCCTTTCGCCCCTTCTCTTCTTCCTGCCGCCGGCCCTGAGGGAGGGGGCGGCCCTGGCGGCGGGGTTCGTCCTGATCCTGGGGGCCTTCGTGGCGGCGGGCCACCTTCTCACCCGCCTCTTCCAGGGCGCGGGCCTCTCCCTCCTCAACCGCCTCCTGGGCGCGGCGGCGGCGCTCCTGCTCACCGTCTACCTCACGGGAGGCGTGGTGCGCCTCGCCTGGCGCCTCTCCCCGGAGCTGGGGCGGGCCCTGGTCCGGGGGCCGGTGGTCCGAACCCTGTCGGCCTTGGCCTTCGGGCTCGACGCCCTGGTGCCCGTCCTGCCCTCCGAAAAGGCGCCGGCGTCGGAACCGGGGCGAGCCGGGGTTTGATACAATAGGCCCTCGCGAAGGGGGAGAGCCGTGCGCATCGCCGTCACCGCCATGGAGAAGTCCCTGGAGGCCCCCGTGTCCGCCCGCTTCGGCCGGTCCCTCTACGTCTTCGTCGCCGACACGCGCACCCGGGTGGTCCGGATCGTCGACAACCGGGCCTACGCCGCGCTGGGGCTGGGGGCCGGGGCCAAGACCGCCGAGATGCTGGCCAAGATCGGCGTGGACTGGGTGGCCACCGGGGAGATCGGGCGGGAATCCTTCGAAATCCTGGCCAACAGCGGCATCCGGGTGGCCACCTGCGTCAAGGCCACCTGCCGCGAGGCCCTCGACCGCCTGGAACGGGGAGGCATCCCCGCCGCCCAGGGCCCCACCGACCCCAAGGGCTGCGTCGTCCCCCCCACCGAATGAACCTTCTTTCGAGGAGAGCCCCATGGACGCTCTCGACCGACGGTGTGTGAACACCCTCCGCCTCCTGGCCGTGGACCAGGTGGAGGCGGCCCGCTCGGGCCACCCGGGGATGCCGCTGGGGGCGGCCCCCATGGCCTTCGCCCTCTGGGACCGCTTCCTCACCTTCGACCCCGCCGACCCCCGCTGGCCCGACCGGGACCGCTTCGTCCTGTCGGCGGGCCACGGATCGGCCCTCCTCTACGCCCTTCTCCACCTCTACGGCTTCGACCTCCCCCTCGAAGAACTTCGACGCTTCCGACAGTGGGGCTCCCGCACCCCCGGCCACCCCGAGTACGGCCACGTCCCCGGCGTGGAGGCCACCACCGGCCCCCTGGGGCAGGGGCTGGCCATGGCGGTGGGGATGGCCATGGCCGAGGCCCACCTCGCCGCCCGCTTCAACCGGGAGGGCCACCGGGTGGTGGACCACTTCACCTACGTGCTGGCCTCGGACGGGGACCTGATGGAGGGCGCCTCCCACGAGGCCGGCTCCCTGGCGGGCACGCTGGGGCTCGGCAAACTGGTGGTTCTGTACGACGACAACCGGATCTCCATCGAAGGGCCCACCTCCCTCACCTTCACCGAGGACGTTTCGGCCCGCTTCGCCGCCTACGGTTGGCAGGTTCTCGCCGTGGAGGACGGGGAGGACGTGGACGCCGTGGCCTCGGCCCTCGAGGAGGCCCGGGCCGAGGGGAAGAGGCCCTCCCTCATCCGGGTGCGGACCCACATCGGCCACGGAAGCCCCAAGCAGGATTCGGCTTCCTCCCACGGCGAACCCCTAGGGCCCGAGGCCGCCCGGGCCACCCGCAAGGCCCTGGGCTTCGGCGGGGAGGAGACCTTCGCGGTCCCCGAGGAGGTCCGGGCCCACGCCCGGAAGGCGGCGCAGCGCGGCGCCGCGGCGAGAAGAGCCTGGACGGAGAGGCTGGAAGCCTTCGCAAAGGCCTGTCCCGAGGAAGGAAAAACCTTCCGGCGCCTCCTGGCGGGGGAACTCCCCGACGGGTGGGAGGCCTGCCTCCCCCGCTTCGCCGGGAAGGACGGCCCCGTGGCCACCCGCAGCGCCTCGGGAAAGGTGCTGAACGCGCTGGCCCCCAGGGTCACGGAGCTCTTCGGGGGCTCCGCGGACCTCGCCCCCTCCACCAAGACGCTGATCCAGGGCTCCCAAGACTTCTCCCGGGAACACCCCGAAGGTCGGAACGTCCGCTTCGGCGTGCGGGAACTGGCCATGGGGGCCGCCATCAACGGCGTCGCCCTCCACGGGGGCCTTCGGCCGTACGGGTCCACCTTCCTGGTCTTCTCCGATTTCCTCAAGCCCGCCCTGCGGCTGGCGGCCCTCATGAGGACCCGGGTCCTCTTCCTCTTCACCCACGACTCCATCGGGGTGGGGGAGGACGGCCCCACCCACCAGCCGGTGGAACAGCTCCTCGCCCTGAGGACCATCCCGGGCCTCACGGTCCTTCGCCCCGCCGACGCCAACGAGACGGCGGCCGCCTGGCGCCTCGCCCTCTCCCTCGAGGGTCCCGCCGTCCTGGCCCTCTCCCGGCAGGACCTTCCCGTTCTCTCCCTGGAGGAGCACCCGCAGATTCCCTCGGGGGTGGCCCGCGGCGGCTACGTCCTCGCCGAGGCCCACCCCGCCCCCCCGCGCGGGGTGATCGTCGCCTCCGGATCGGAGGTCCACCTGGCCCTGAAGGCCCGGGAGCTCCTCCAGGCCGAGGGAATCGGCGTCCGGGTGGTCTCCATGCCCTGGGTGGAGGGCTTCCTCGCCCAGCCGCTTCCTTACCGGAACGAAACCCTCCCTCCGGGGGTCCCGCGCCTCGTGGTGGAGGCGGGGGTGACCCGGGGGTGGGGGGAGGTGGCCGGCGCCGAGGGGGAGGTCCTGGGCCTGGACCGCTTCGGCGCCTCGGCCCCCGGGGGGGAAGTCTTCCGCCGCCTCGGCTTCACCCCCGAGGAAGCGGCCCGCCGCCTTCGCCGCCTCCTGGGGGGAGATCCTCCACCGGCGGGGTTCAGGCCGGGGGCGCCCTAAGGCCCCGCCTCCGGAAGCGCGGGTCTTTGGGGGGAATTCCCCCCCGCCGTTCCTGGTGTTGACTCGCCGGCCCGTGGTGGGGTAACTGGGTAGCCACGAAGCGGAGGGTTCGATGAGGGGATCCGCCGTCGCGTGGGGTTTCGTTCTGGGTATCCTTGCGGTCGTCTTCCCGGCGCAGGGCCGCGGGCCGGTTCCGCCCTCGCCCCCGGCTTACGCCCCGGTGGCGGCCTCGGGCCAGCACCTGGCCCCAAGGGGAGGACGGGCCCGCCTTCCGGCCCGGACCGTACCGGGGGGCGCCGGGGTCTTCTTTTCCGCCGCGCCGGGCGTGTCCCCGGGGGCGGCGGACCCGGTGGGGCTGCAGATCCAAAAGAGCTGGAACGCCGGCCGCGGCGCCTGGGACTTGGTCCTCTCCTGGAGCGGGGGGACGGCGCCGTACCGGGTGTCGAAGAGCGAAGACCCCTCCTTCCAGCGGGCCCCCCGGACGGCGGCGGAGGGGCTTTCCGATTCGGCCCTCTTCCTTTCGGAGGACCCCGCCTCGTCCTTGGAGTGCTTCGCGGTGACCGACGCCGACGGGGTGAGCCCGGCGGCGGAGGCCCTGGGGTACGACCCCTATCCGCGGCCCGAGCCGCCCGTCCTTTCGGCCAACGGGCTCTGGTGGGGGGATACGGTGACCCTCCAGAGCCGGTACCTGGACCTGCTTCCCCAAGGGAACCTGCTCTCCTTCGGGGCCCGCACCCAGGCCGCCGCGTCGGTGGTGGACGGGGGCGACGGGTTCGCCGCGGCGGCGACCTTCCAGATCCCTGACGACGCTCGGGGGGCGTGGGCCTTCGTGACCGCCCACGGCCTGGCGCCGGAAGAGGCGCCCTTCCTGTCCCTGTATCCACGGGGTCTTCCGGACTACCCCGGCCTGCGGGCGGTGGTCTACGCGCCGCAGACGGGGCACGTGTGGGTGGCCGCCGACGGCAGGGTGGACGAGGTGGACCTCTTTCTCCACGACCCGGTGGTGGTCCGCTCCTTCACCGGCTACGCCAGGCCGTACCTCTCCCGCGTCACCACCGCCGGGACCCTCCTCGTGGTGGACGGGGTTTCGGGGGTGTCCCAGGTGGACGAGATCGACGTGACCACGGGGGCCGTGACGAAGTACGCCGACACCCATGCCGGCTCCTTCACGCGCAACGTGCTGCCCGTGGGCATCGCCGTGGACCCCGACGGGAGCGCCTGCTACCTGGCCGACGCCTCCTACGGGGCGGGGGCGAGCCGCCTCGTGAAGATCCCCCGGAACAACGCGACGGCCATCCGCGACGGCTACGGCAACTGGACCCAGTGGACCTTCCCCGACCCCTGCGGCATCGAGGTAGGCCTGGGCCACGTAGTGCGGGCGGGCTCCGCGGCGTCCTGGATCGGGTACTGCCCCGACGCCACCCACACCTACCTGGACGCCTACACGGAGGCGGTTCCGAAGAGCCTGGAGGTGGACCGGGAGGCCTCCCTCCTCACCTACGACCGGTACTACTACTCCGACGTGCCCGCCTGCATGGCCTACAACCGGAACGCGCTGGCAAACGGCCCGCAAAGCTACGAGGCGCGGCACCTGGGGGCGACGGTGTTCGGCGACCTGGGCCGCCTGGACATTCAAGGCCTCTGGGCCTACGCGGTGGACCTGGATGCCCCCCAGCGGGTGATCCTGAACAACGCCGGGCAGACCTACCCCTACCCCTCGTCGCGGCAAGTGGCCGACGGGGTGATGGAGCTTCGGGCGCGGGGCTGGAACGGCATGAAGCTGCAGCTGGAGGTGGTCGACCCGCCGGATTTCTCCCCCTACGTCCCGTGGGGGAGCTGGACGCCCAAAGGGAGGAAGACCGCCGCGCTTCCTTACATCGCCAACGACAACGAAGTCTGGGCCGATTCCACGATCCCCGAAACCGCCTGGGGGCTTTCGGCGTACAGCACGGGCCCGTGGAGTCCGACCCTCCAGGTGACGCCCTCGGGGGACCACACGGCGGTCTTTTACCTGAAGATGCCTCCCCGCTACGCCGGCGACAACGTCCGCATCGCCGTGAAGAAGGTGGACCCCAAGACCAACCAGGTGGTCCCCGACGAACTTTGCTCCCTCTCCCCCGTCCTCACCTCCTGGAAGCGGGTCTTCGTCGAGAGGGAC
>JBBILR010000014.1:0-65378 GCA_037444825.1 Acidobacteriota bacterium
AGGCGGTCGGAGATGCGGCCGATGATGGCCTGAAGCTCGGGCAGGGTCTCCTCGAAGGCCTCCACGAGGCGGGGGTCGAAGGCCCGCCCCGAAAGGCTCCGGATCTCCTCCACCGCCGCTTCCATCCGCCAGGGCTCTTTGTAGGGCCGCTTGGAGAGGAGGGCGTCGAAGACGTCGCAGAGGGCCACGATGCGTCCCTCCATGGGAATCTCCTCTCCCCGGAGCCCCTGGGGGTACCCCTGGCCGTCCCACCGCTCGTGGTGGGTGAGGGCGATCTCCGCCGCCGCCCGCATGATGGCCGAATCGTGGCCGGAGAGCAGGTCGAAGCCGATGCGGGTGTGCCGCCGCATGACCTCCCACTCCTCCCCGCTGAGGGGCCCCTCCTTGAGGAGGATCCGGTCGGGGATGCCGATCTTCCCGATGTCGTGCATGGGGCTGGCGGAGAGGACCAGCTCCGCTTCTTCCCGGGAGAGGCCGGCCCCCCGGGCCAGGGCCCCCGAGAACTGGCTGATCCGGAGGATGTGCAGGCCCGTCCCCTCGTCCCGAAACTCCACCGCCCGGCTCAGCCGGTGGATGATCTCCAGCCGGGTTCGGCGAAGCTCCTCCGTGCGCTCGCGGACCTTTTCCTCGAGGATCCGGTTCTGCTCTTGGAGGTCCTTGTATAGTAAGCGGGTTTCCAACAGGATCCGGACGCGGGAGAGCACCTCCAGCCGGTCCAGGGGCTTGGTGAGGAAGTCCCGGGCCCCGGAGGCCAGGGCCCTCAGCCGCGTTTCCCTCGAGACGTCGGCGGTGAGGACCAGGATGCCGAGGTAACCCCCGCCGTCTCTCGTCTGGAGGGCCTCCAGCACCTCGAAGCCGTCGGGGGGGGGCATGTGGAGGTCCAGCAGGAGGAGGTCCGGCTGGAAGGCGGCCACGAGGGGCACGGCCTCCCGGGAGTCGGTGATGGACAGGGTGTGGTTGAACCCCTCCGAGGCGAGGAGCCGCTCCAGCAGCCGGATGTTGGGCTCCTCGTCGTCCACGATGAGGATCCGAGCCTCCCGAAGCCGCTCCTCGGAAATCATGGGACCCCTCCCGCGGCGCCCCGGCCGGCCTTTTCCTCCCCCAGGGCGTCGTCCAGGGCCTCCAGGAAGCGCCCGATGTCCAAAGGCTTCGTGAGGTAGGCCGAGACGCCCCGCTCCAAGACCCGGGAGACTTCGTGGGGCATGGCGCTGGCGCTGACCACCACCACGGGGGGAAGGGACGCACCCTCCCGCTGCAGGGCTTCGAGGATCTCCAGGCCGTTTCCGTCGGGCAGGTGGAGGTCCAAGAGCAGCACGGAGGGCCGCTGGCGAAGCGCCTCCTGCAACCCCTCCCGGACGGTGGCGGCGACGCGGAGGGTGAGTTCCGGCCGTCGCTCCAAGATTCTCCTCACGAGGGCCACGTTGGCCCCGTCGTCCTCCACGTACAGGACGCTTCTCCTCGCCTCCCGGGCGGCGGTCTCCGCAAGGGAGAGGGTCCCCGCCGGTCCGCGGGCAATGCCCCCTTCCTCCCGCCCGGCCGGAGCGGTCGGGAGAAGGAGGGTGAAACGGCTCCCCACCCCGGGCGTGCTCTCCACCCTCAGGTCGCCCCCCATGAGGCGGGCCAGCTTCCGGGAGAGGGAGAGGCCGATTCCGGTCCCCGGGATCCCCTTCCGGTCGGCGTCGAGACGCTCGAAGGGCTCGAAGATCCGCTCCGCCTCCCCGGCCTCCATGCCGGGCCCCGTGTCGGCCACCGAGAGGGCCACGAGGTCCCCCTCCCGCCGGACGGCCACCCGGACCTGGCCCTCCTCCCGGTTGTACTTCACGGCGTTGGAGAGGAGGTTCAAGAGGATCTGCCGAAGGCGGACGGGGTCTCCCACGGCCCAGGGGACCCTCCCTTCGGGCGGTTCCGCAATCAGGGCCACGGAGCGCTCCCGGGCCGCGGGCCCCAAGGTCCGCAGGCACTCCTCCAGCAGGGGGGCGGGATCCAAGGGGACGGTGGCCACCTCCAGCCGTCCCGCCTCCACCCGGGCGAGGTCGAGGATCTCTCCGATGAGGCCCAACAGGTGCCGGGCGGAGCCCAGAACCGTCTCCAGGGCCTCCCGCTGGCCCGCCGTGGGCGGCTCCCTCCGGTCGGTGAGGAGGAGCTCCGTGAAGCCCAAGATGGCGTTGAGGGGGGTCCTCAGCTCGTGGCTCATGCGCGAGAGGAACTCGGACTTGGCCCGGTTGGCCCGCTCCGCCTCGGACCTGGCCCGCTCGAGGTCCTCGAGGGTTCGGCTCCGCGCTTCCGACTCCTCCGCCAGGCGCCGGGCGGCGGCGGAGATCTGCTGGTTTTTCCGGAGGAGAAGCCGCTCGTAGTCCCCCCGGAGCACCTCGAAGGCGTAGATGAGGAGGGAGACCACCACGTAACTCACGAAGCCCTGGCGGAGGACCGCCGGCGGGTAGGGGAGGACCACGAGCCCCGCCTCCGAGAGCGCGAACGCCCCGCCCAGGAGGACCATGCTGGCCCCCACCCAGGCCCAACCTCCCCGGCTTCCCTTGAGGTAGAAGGCCGCCGCCGGCATACAGAACCACCAGAAGAGGCCCGTCCCGGCCACGCCTCCCGAAAAGAGCAGGGCCGCCAGGAGGCCGAGGGTCAGGCACAATCCCAGGTTCACGGCCAGCCGGAGGTTCTGGGTGAGGCGCAGGAAGAGAAGGAGCCCCAGGGTGAGCCCCCCGAAGATCAGTTCGACGACCCCTAGGAGCGGCTTGACCTCCCATTCGGGGCCCAGGAGGTGGTAGAGGCCGAAGACCACCATGGCCAGGAGGTTGATGAACCCGAAAATGTTCAGGTAGGTGCCCCGGCGCAGGCCGGCGCTCCGGCCGGAGGAGAGGGCTTTCGCCTCCTGCCGGTCCTCGGGCGGACGGACTTCCCATTCCTCCGCCACCTCGACCCTCCCGGCCCCCCCGGGCCTCCGCGTGCCGCTGGACCCAATGTAGGCCCTGTCCACGAGAGGGTCAAGAAACTGGATACTCGGTTCTCCTGTCCGCGGCTGGAAGGAGGGGAGGGCCCGAGCCCCCTTTTTCCCCTCCGCCGGTTTCCAAGGGATGGGGGTGCGCTCGTGGCCATCGGGGACGCGGGCCTGCCGTGGCGCGTCGCGGTTCAGTCGTAGGGGACGAGGGTGACCCGGCAGGCGGGGCCGTCGAAGACCATCTTGTAGTCGTTGAGGACGTCCCGCCCGAGGATGCCGTACAGCGGGACGGGGAAGCGGTCGGGGATGTCGGTGACGAAGATCACCCGGCGCTCGTACCGGCGCGGACCTAACTCGAAGAAGACCTGCTCCGCCACGCCGGAGGTGAAGCCCCCCGACTGGCCCAGGCCGTAGAGTTTTCCGTACTTGCCGGTGTTGGCGCGGATGCCGATCCGGGCGGCGAAGCGCCGGGAGAGGAGGGTGAGGGGAGCCCCGGTGTCCAGCAGGAAGGGAAAGGGGCCCCTTCCGGCCAGCTTCACGGGGACGAGCGGCACCGCACGGTACCAGAGGACGGGCAGGGTGAACCCCTCCTGGCCCAGCAGGGTGGAGGGGGGCGTCCCCGGGGGGTGGACCTCGAAGACGCCCCCGCGGCGGTCGTAGAGGACGCAGGCCGAGAGGAAGGGCCAGAGGCCCACGTAGCCCGCCTTGTTGCTCCAGAACTCGCTGTCCCGGGGGTTTTCCAGGGCGGGGACCTTTTCGGCCCGCATCCCCGCGATCTCCAGGGAATCGAGGATCACCACCGGGCGGGCCTGGGTGCCGCGGTACCCCCACCCCTCCACGGCCGACCGGCCCACGGGGGAAAGGCCCATCCGGCGGCTCGAGTCTTCGTTGAGGAGCAGGGATTCGCTGCCGGTGTCGAAGGCCATCCAGGTCCCTCGCGTCCCGTTCAGGGTCACCCGGAGGGAAGGCTCGCCGTAGATCTCCCTCACGGCGGTCTTCCCGGGGAGTTCCAGGCGGGGCCGGCGGCCGCCCCCCGCCTCCAGGATGGCGGTCCAGAGGGCCACTTCGTTCCGGAGGTCCTCTCGCGCGGGCAGGCGGGCCAGGAGCCCTTGGAGGCGGGAGAGGCGCCGGGCGGGGTCGGGGTCGGTCCGCAGGGCCGCCGCCTCCGCGGCGGGGGGGACGGGAAGACCCGAGAGCCGGGCCTCGGCGACCCAGGCGGCCACCGTTTCCTCGTCTCCCCGAGCCAGGGCGGCCGCGGCGGCCTTCTGGAGAGCCTTTTCGGACCACGCGGGATCGCCGAAGGCCGTGCGGTAGGATTCCAGGGCCCCCCGGACGTCGAAGGAGAAGAACCGGAGGTCGCCCAGGAGGAGGGCCGGCTCGGGGTGGCCGGGGAAGCGGTGGGCGAGATCCTCGGCCGATGCCAGCGCCTCGGGCCAGAGCCCCCGTTCCAGCAGGACTTTGGTGCGGGCGATGGCGAGGCGCAGGTCGCCGGGGTCGGCGGCGGCCAGGGCGTCCAGCAAGGGGGCCGCCTCGTCGAACCGCTGTTCCTGCAAGAGGGCCAGGGCCCGGGCCCGGGTCTCCTGGGACGGGGGGACCTGGCCCTGGAACCCCCCCAAAGCCCACAGAAGGACTCCGGAAAGCCCCAAGGCCCATCGTCGGGTGACCACGGCTGCGCGCCTCCCGCTTCTTCAGCGGCCGGGGAGGGGAGGGGCTTCCCCCCGGCCCCGCTTTCCCGTAGGGAGTATAATCTCCCCTTTGGTAGGAGGTGCCGATGGTCCTTCCCCTGGCCGCCGCCAGCATCACCGAAATGCTCGCCCACTCGGGAGTCGTGGCCAAAGCGGTCCTGCTCGTTCTGCTGGCCTTCTCCCTGGTCTCCTGGACCATCATGATCGACCGTTTCGTGAACTACCGGCGCCTGCGCCGGCGGTCGCAGGACTTCTACGAGGTCCTCCGCAACGCCCAGCGGATCACGGACATGCTGGTGGCCGCCAAGTCGGCCAAGGACTCGCCCCTCCGGGAGATCTTCCTGGAGACCTACCGGGAACTCCACGACCAGGTGAAAGACCAGGCGGGGACGGGGGGCGCCTCCTCGGGGGCGGGTTCGGAGGGGCGGCCCCAGATCCGCCACGGCGAGAACCTGGAGCGGACCATCGAGCGGGTGATGCGGGACCAAACCATTCTTTTGGAGGCGGGCCTGGCCTTCCTGGCCACCTGCGCCACGGCCACCCCCTTCATCGGCCTCTTCGGAACCGTGTGGGGGATCATGGAAGCCTTCCGGGCCATCGGGGTTTCCGGCAGCGCCACCCTGGCCTCGGTGGCCCCCGGCATCTCCGAGGCGCTCGTCACCACCGCCGCCGGCCTCTTCGCCGCCGTCCCGGCCCTCATCGGCTACAACCTCCTGGGCCGCAAGGTGAAGACCTTCCACGCCTACATGGAGCAGTTCGGCTTGGACCTCACCAACTTCCTCATGAACCGCTTTGCCTGAGACCCGCCGCGAAGGCCTCTTCGCCGCCCTGGCGGCGCTGGAGGGGCGCGTCCGGCCCCAGGGCCTTGAGACCGACCCGGTCCGCTTTCCCCGGCGGTTCCGGGACCGGGACGACCGGGAGGCCGCCGCCCTGCTGGCCGCCCTGTACGCCTACGGCCACGTGAGGTCCATGGGGGCTTTTCTGGAAGGGCTCTTCGGCCTTCTGGGACCCCGTCCGGCCCGGGTCCTTCGGGAAGGGCCGCACCCCCCGGTCCCCGCCTACCGGTTTCAGACCTCCGCCGACGGCCGGGCCTTGCTCCACGGGGTGGGGCGCCTGTTGAGGCGCCACGGTACGTTGGAGGCGGCCTTCGCCGCCGGGGCAGGGGACCCGGAGGAGAGGCTGGAGGCCTTCGCGCGGAGTCTTCGGGAGGCCTGCGGCAGAGATTCGGCGGGCCTCCGCCACCTCCTGCCCCTGCCCTCGAGCGGCTCGGCCTGCAAGCGGTGGCGGCTCTTCCTGCGGTGGGTGGTGAGGCCCGACGACGGCGTGGACTTGGGGCTCTGGACCGTCCTTCGCCCCGCGGACCTGGTGGTCCCCCTGGACACCCACCTCGCGCGCCTGGCCAGGGTCCTGGGCCTCTCCCGCCGCCGGAGCGACGACGCCGTCCGGGCGCGGGAGGTCACGGAGGCGCTGAGGGCCCTCTGCCCCCAGGATCCCCTCCGCTTCGATTTTCCGCTGGCCCACGCCGGCATCCAGAAGCTGTGCCGGGGGCGCTTCGACGCCTCCGCCTGCCCCGCCTGCCCTCTCCGGCCCCACTGCCCCGAGGGCGCGAGGGCCCGGCGGGGGGCCCTCCCCCAAGGGCGCGGGAGCCCCCAGGGCGGGAGGGCGGGGTCAGGAGCCCGCCGCCGCTGATCCTTCGGCCATGTCCAGCGGGATCTTGTGGCGCTCGAAGAGGGCCCGGAGGCCCGCCTTGTCCACGCTCTTGACGTAGGCCTCCTTGGGATCCACCACGTTCCGCTTCACCAGGTCCAGCAGGGAGTCGTTGAGGGTGGTGTTGCCCTGGGCCTTCTGCGTCTGCATGAGGGAAGGGATCTGGAAGGTCTTGCCCTCCCGGATGAGGTTGGATATGGAGGGGTTGACCAGGAGGACCTCCAGGGCGGCGACGCGCCCGCCCCCGATCTTCCGGCACAGCGTTTGGGCGATGACGCCCTTGAGGCTCTCGGAGAGCATGACCCGCACCTGGGCCTGCCGGTCGGCGGGGAACTGGTCGATGATCCGGTCGATGGTGGAAGGGGCGGTGGTGGTGTGGAGGGTGCCGAAGACCAAATGCCCCGTCTCGGCGGTCTCCAGGGCGATGGCGATGGTCTCCAGGTCCCGCATCTCCCCCACGAGGACGATGTCGGGGTCCTCCCGGAGGGCCGCCCGCAGGGCCCGCTTGAAGCTCTGCGTGTGGACCCCCACCTCCCGCTGGTTGATGAGGCATTTCCGGTTGGGATGGACGAACTCCACGGGGTCCTCGATGGTGACGATGTGGTCGGTCCGGTGGTGGTTGATGAAGTTCACCAGAGCCGCCAGGGTGGTGGACTTCCCCGACCCCGTGGGCCCGGTGACGAGGACGAGGCCCTTGGAGAGCCAGCAGAGGTCCACCACCGGCTGGGGAAGCCCCAGAGCCTCCACCGTGGGCACCTCCGAAGGGATCTGCCGGAAGACCGCCCCCATCCCCAGGCGGTCCTGGAAGAAGTTCACGCGGAAACGGGCCAGGCCTTCGATGGCGTAGGCGAAGTCGGTGTCGCGGGTCTCCTCGAACTCCTCCCGGTTGCGCAGCGGGCAGATGGGGAGGAGGAGCCCCCGGACCTCCTCGGCGGTGAGGGCCGGCCTTCCCTCCAGGCGCACCATGGTGCCGTCCACCCGAAGGAAGGGCGGCTCCCCCGTGCTGACGTGCAGATCCGAGGCGCCGCGGCGGACCATCTCGTACAGGAGCGCGTCCAGGGGGCCCGCGCCGGGGGGCGCCCCGGCCTGTGCGGCGGCATGGCGCGCCGGCTCGGGCACGGCGGGGACGATCCGGGCCAGGAGGCCCGAGGCGGTGAAGTCCACGGTGACGCCGTAGGCCCCGTAGGAGAAGCGGCAGGGGCGCAGTTCGTCCAGGGCCGGGACGGCCTCCGCGGGGGCCATCTCCTTCAGGAAGGCCAGGAGGGTGGCCTGGGGCAGGGCCTGCTTGGCCACGGTCCGCATCCCCGCGGCCGTCTCGAAGTAGGGGACCTCCCCCGCCGGAAGGACGAGGGCGGCGGCGCCGGCCGGGCCCATGGCGGAGAGAAGCTTATCCAGCGTGGCCATTGGGTTCCTCCAAGATTCGCACCGTCACCACGTGGCGCAGGTTCACGAGGTACAGGTCCCCCTCGGCCTCCAGGTGGAGGAAGCGGACCCGCCGGTTGAGGAGGTCGGAGACCCGCCGCTCCCCCACGGGGGCGATGGCGTAGACGGTGCCGTCCAGGGGCTCCCCGTCGGCGAAGACGCACCGGATCTTCTTGGCGGGGGCCGCCTCCCGGTCCCGGTAGAAGATCCACTCCGTTTCCCTCGGGTTCTCCACCTTCACCCACCGCACGGCGTCCTTCCGGAGGAAGACCGGCTCGCCGTCCTCCTCCTGGACGGGGAAGAAGGGGGCGGGCCGCTCCAGGAGGTCCGAGACGGTCTCCGGCCCGCCGTGGCCCTCCGCCCGGTCCGCCAGGAAAACCGTCCGGACCGAGACGGGAAAGGGCGGCACCAGGACCACCACCGTGCCCCTCCCTTTGGGGATCTTGAAGGATTCCATGGCTCCCTCCTCGGAAGGCTACTCCACCTCCTCCTGGGTGACGAAGATCTCCCGGGGCTTGGCTCCGTCGGCGGGGCCCACCAGCCCCCGCTTCTCCATCACGTCCAGAAGCCGGGCCGCCCGGGCGTAGCCGATGCGCATCCGCCTCTGGAGGTTGCTGGCGGAGGCCACCCCCGTCTGGACGACGAGGCGCACCGCGTCCCGGTACAGCGGGTCCTCCGCCTCGCCCTCCTCTCCCGGGGCGCCGCCGCCTTCGCCCCCTGGGGCCTCCTTGAGGATTTCGGTGTCGAAGGTGGGGGATGCCTGCCGGGTGAGGTACTGGAGGACCCGCTGGGTCTCGGTGGTGGAAAGAAATCCTCCGTGGAGGCGGAGGAGGCGGCCGGAACCGGGTGGGAGAAAGAGCATGTCCCCCTTCCCCTCCAGCGTTTCGGCGCCGTTCTGGTCGAGGATGAGGCGGCTCTCCAGCTTCTCCCGCACCTGGAAGGCCAGCCGCGCCGGGAGGTTGCTCTTGATGACGCCGGTGATCACGTCCCGGCTGGGCCGCTGGGTGGCCAGGATGAGGTGGATGCCCACGGCCCGCGCCATGGCGGAGAGTCGGGCGATGGCGGTCTCCACCTCCTTGGCCACCGCCGCCATGAGGTCGTAGAGCTCGTCGATGACGATGACGATGTAGGGGAGGGGGCGGTTGAGGGCGGAGGCCGCCTCCTGGGCCGACCGGGGGGTCAGGCTCCGGACCCAGGCGTTGTACTGGTCGATGCTGCGGACCCGGGCCCCCGCCAGGAGCTTGTACCGCTCCGTCATTTCCCGCACGGCCCAGTTGAGGGCGTTGGCGGCCTTCTTCACGTCGGTGACCACCGGAACCATCAGGTGGGGCAGACCCTCGTAGATCTTGAGCTCCACCTGCTTGGGGTCCACCAGGATGAACTTCACCTCGTCGGGGGTGGACCGGAAAAGAATGCTGTGGATCAGCGCGTTGATGCCCACGCTCTTGCCGGAGCCGGTGGTGCCGGCCACCAACAGGTGCGGCATCCGGTCCAGCGTGGTGACGAAGGGGAGGCCGTCCACGGTCTTGCCGAGGGCCAGGGGGAGCTTGCCCGGCGTGTCGGCGTAGGCCCGCGACTCCAGAAGCTCCCGGAAGGCGATGACCTCCCGCTTCTCGTTGGGCACCTCGATCCCCACGTGGGACTTGCCCGAGACCCGGTCCACCCGGACGTGGTCGGCCTTCAGCGCCAGGGCCAGGTCCTCCTCCAGGGCGGTCATGCGGGCGTACTTGACGCCGGGGGCCAGCTTGAACTCGAAGATGGTCACCACGGGCCCCGGGTGGATCTCCACCACGTCCCCGGCGATGTCGAACTCCCGGAGGCGGGCCTCGATCCGGGAGGCCTTTTCCCGGAGCTCCTCCTCGTCCACCGGCGGCCGGGGCCGGGGGGGGTCCAGGAGGTCCGACGGCGGCAGGCGGAATCCGGCGTCGGGGGCCGGTTCCAGCGGCAGGGAGGGGGCGGCGGGGGCCCGCTGGGAGATCTTCACGGCGCGCCCCGCATCCTTTTCCTCGGGGGGCCTTTCCCGCTCCTTCTGCTTCTGGCGGATCTGGTCCCGAAGGGCGTCCCGCTCCCGCTCCTGCCTCCGCTGCTCCCTGCGGAGCGTCAGGCGGTCCCAGATTCGGCCCAGGGGGGAGAAGGCCCTCCTGATCAGGCCGATGGGGGAGATCCGGAAGAAGAGGGCCAGGGAGAGGACCACCCAGAGCAGGAGCACCACCACCGCCCCCGCCGTGCCCAGGGACCGCTCCATGAGCTCCCCCAGGACGATGGCCACCACGCCGCCCAGGGCCAGGGGGGTGTCCCCGGAGGGGAAGGGAAAGGGGAGGGTCCCCAGGGCACGCTGGAGGAAGGTCCCCTGGCTGAGCATCAGGGAGAGCCAGAGGAGGTACCGGTCGGGGCGGAAGAGGGACCTGCCCGACAAGACCATCACCCCCAGCCTGGCCAGACAGAGGGGCACGTAGAGGGCGGTGAGGCCGAAAAGATGAATCAACAGGGAGGAGGCGTAGGAACCCAGGATCCCCACCCAGTTCCGGGGGGCCACCGTCACCGTTCCGAAGGAGAAGGGCCCCGGGTCGAAGGGGTTGAAGGAGATCAGGGAGAGGAGGGTGAGAAGGGCCGACGCGAAGAGGAGGATGGCCGCCACTTCCCGCCCCCGCGAAAGGGGACCCGGCTTCCCCACCGGGGAGACGGGGGCCTCGTCTTCGAGGGGCGTCTCCTCCGCTTTCCGGGCCCGCGCCATTAGACTCCTCCGATCCCCAGCATAGCAGGAGCCCGGCCGGCTGAAAAGGCGAGGGGGGCGCCGAGCGGCGGAGGGGAAGGAAAGGTCTTGCCCCCTACCGGGCCTGAAGGAGGATCTTTTCCAGGGCGGCGGCCACCTGGTCGGCGAAGGGACCGAGGTCGCCCCGTTCCGTGAGGCCGAGGAGGGCGTGGGGGGAGACGGCCCCCAGGACCACGCGGTCCCCCTCCCGCCGGACGGTGCAGTTGCAAGGGAGGAGGAGGCCGATGGCCGGCTCGGCCAGGAGGGCCTGGTGGGCCACCGGGGGGTTGCAGGCCCCCAGGATGACCTGCTCGGGAACGTCCACGCCCAGCTTCGCCTTCATCGTGGCCTGGACGTCGATCTCCCACATCACGCCGAACCCGTTTTCGGCGAGGGAGCGCCGCAGGGAAGCCAACGCTTCGGCAAAGGGCTTCTCGGTGTCGGTGAAGAGGCCGTACCGGTCCTTTCGAATCATGGCACCTCCCGCCCCGAAGATGGGCTTCGGGAAAGGCAAAGATGCGGGCCCCTGGAAAAGGTAACGGCTTCAGTTCCCTTCGCGGATGACCACCCCCAGGGCCTTCCCCATAACCTTGAAGGTGGTCTGCACCCGGCCCCGCACGATCCGCGTCCGTCCCTCGGCGGGGAGGGCCCCCCGGGTCACCACGGTGATCTCCCCGGTGGAGTCCTTGAGGACGTAGAAGCCCTCTTCCAGGAAGGGGAGCTTGGTGGCGGAGAGGACCTGGCCCCGGACGGTGACGGCCCGGTTTTCGAAGCGCTCGGGGTTTTTCTGGATCTTCCCGATGGGGACGGGGGCGAGGGCGCAGGCCGGGAGCAGAAGCAGGAGCGAGAGGGCCAAAAGAAGCGGCGACGGCCGGGGTCTCTTCATGGCGGACTCCTCGAATCCGATTGTAATCCGGTCCCTTCCGTCCTCCAAGGAGGAAGTCTCCCTTCCCTTGCCAAAGAGCCTTTGCGGGTGGTTGGTAAGGGTGGGGGCGGGAGCCGTGACTTCGTTGGGAAAAGACCCTATACTGACCTCTTGCGGGTTCTCACGGGGAGTCGGGGCCGTCCGGAGGAGCCGGGCGGCTTCCGCGTCTTCGGGGGGACGGAAAGGCGGGAGGCGCCATGACGTGCAAAAGCGCTTTGTGGACGATCGTTTTCCTCGCCGTGACCCTTCCGGGCGCGGCGCAGGAGCCCCAGGGGGCCCCGGTGCGTCCGGTGGTGGGCCAGGCCGTCCGGTTTTCGGTCTCCCCGCCCCTTCGGGACCTTCCCCCGGTGGTCCGCCCCGGGGGGGAGGCCTCGGAGGAGGGCCGGCCCGGCCCCGAAAACCCGTCGTTGCCCCGTGAGAAGTTCGAGGGAGCCTCCCACCGTCCCGCCGAGGAAGACCCGCTGGTCCAGGCCTGGCCGGGCCTGAACGCCATGCCGGCCCCCCTCCGCCAGTGGGAGGGGATTTCCAACCGCAACGGCGTCTACCCCCCCGACACCGAGGGCGACGTGGGCCCGAACCACTACGTGCAGTGGGTGAACCTCTCCTTCCAGGTCTGGGACAAGAACGGCAACAGCCTCTTCGGCCCCGTGGACGGAAACACCCTCTGGCAGGCTCTGGGCGGGCCCTGCTTTTCGTCCAACGACGGTGACCCCATCGTCCTGTACGACAGCCTGGCCGACCGGTGGTTCATGAGCCAGTTCATCATCCCCGGCCCGTACTACCAGGCCATCGCCGTCTCCGCCACCCCCGACCCGCTGGGCTCGTGGTACCTCTACTGCTTCGAGATCAGCGCCACCAAGATGAACGACTACCCCAAGTTCGGGGTCTGGCCCGACGGCTACTACATGACGGTGAACCAGTTCGTGAACGGCAGCGCCTGGGGGGGGGCGGGGGTGGTGGTCTTCGACCGGCAGAAGATGCTGGCCGGGGACCCGGCGGCCTCCTTCCAGTACTTCGACGTGGGGGCGGTGGACCTCAGCTTCGGCGGGATGCTCCCCTCCCACACCGAGTCCAAGTGGAACGCCCCCGCCGCCGGCACCCCCAACTTCATTATGGAGGTGGACGACGACACGTGGATCCCCGGCTACGCCCACGACGCGCTGCGCATTTGGGAGTGCCACGTGGACTGGGACACGCCGGCCAACTCCACGCTGGGGCTCGCCTCCTTCCAGCCCAACCAGGTCCTGGACGTCTCCCCCTTCACCGTGCTCTGCCCCTCCACCCGCTCCTGCATCCCCCAGCCGGGGACGGGGGTGGGCCTCGACGACGTGGCCGACCGCCTCATGTACCGCCTCAACTACCGCAACCGCGGCTCCTACGAGTCGGCGGTGGTGAACTTCACCGTGGACGCCGGTTCCGGGCGCGCGGGGATCCGGTGGTTCGAGCTGAGGCGCCTGAGCGGGGCGTGGAGCCTCTACCAGGAGGGGACCTTCGCCCCCGCCGACACCGAGCACCGGTGGATGGGGAGCGCCGCCTCCGACCACGTGGGGAACCTGGCCGTGGGTTACAGCGTTTCCTCGGCCTCCGTGTACCCCTCCATCCGGTACGCCGGCAGGCTGGCCGGAGATCCCCCCAACGAGTTGACCCAGGGTGAGGCCACCCTCATCGCCGGATCCGGCTCCCAGACCGGCACCGCCAACCGCTGGGGCGACTACAGCACGCTGAGCGTGGACCCCACCGACGACTGCACCTTCTGGTACACCCAGGAGTACGTGGCCACCACCGGCACCTCCTCCTGGCAGACCCGCGTGGGGGCTTTCAAGTTCCCCAACTGCGCCATGGGGCCTCAGGGGACCCTCCGGGGGACGGTCACCCACGGCGTCACCGGCGCCCCCGTCGCGGGGGCCACCGTGACGGCCACCTCCTCTTCCGTCACCGTCCCCGCGGTGACCGCCTCCGACGGGAGCTACACCATGACCCTGCCGGAGGGCACCTACGACGTGACGGTGTCCGCGTGGGGGTTCTCGCCGTCCGGCGCCGCCGGCGTCGCCGTCACGGGCTCCTCCACCACCACGCGCGACTTCGCCCTCACCCCGCTGGCCCTCCACGCCCTCTCGGGGGTGGTCACCGACGCCGCCACGGGCTGGCCCCTGTACGCCTCCGTGGCCGTGGCCGGGTACCCCTCGAGCCCCCTCTGGACCGACCCCCTCACCGGCGCCTACCAGGTCTCCCTGCCCGCCGGCGGGTCCTATTCCCTCACCGTCACGCCGTGGGTGCCGGGGTACACCCCCGAGGCGGCCACCGTGGGGCCCCTCACGGCCCCCACCGTGCGGAACTTCGCCCTTGACGCCGACAGAAACGCCTGCACCGCCCCCGGCTACGGCACCGGAAACGGAACCGTCTTCTTCACCGAGGGCTTCGAGGGGGCGACGCCTCCCGCCCTCCCCGCCGGGTGGACTCAGGTGGATGTCAACGGAACGGAGGGCAACTGGGCCACCTCCACGCAGACGGTCCACCCCTCGGGCGTACCCCCCCACGGCGGCTCCAACCTCGCCTACTTCAACTCCTGGAGCGCCCATACCGGGAACGACACGCGGCTGGTGCGGACCTCGGGCATCAACCTCTCCTCCTCCCCCAACGCGGTCCTGACCTTCTGGATGTACCACGAGAGCGGCTACTCCGCCTCCGACGACCGCCTTCAGGTGCAGGTCTCCACCGACGGCGGGGCCACCTGGCAGAACGTGGGGTCGCCGGTCTCCCGGTACGCCCCCGCTTCCGGCTGGCAGCGCCACGAGGTGCCCCTCACGGGGATCACGGGGAACCTCGCCGACGTCCGCATCGGTCTGCTGGGAGTGAGCGAGTACGGCAACGACATCCACATCGACGACGTGGAGGCCAACACCGGCTGCGCCGCCCCCTCCTCCGGGGGGCTCGTGGTGGGGAACGTCTACGACGCCAACACCGGGGCTTTCCTGCCGGGGGCCTTGGTTCAGAACGTGGACCGCGGGACGAGCGCCGCGGCCGCCGCCACCGCCGACCCTGCGGTGGGGGACGCCTTCTACTGCCTCTACTCCGACGGAAACGACGCCATGGAGGCCTCCAAGGGGACCTCGTACCAAGCCGTCTCCGCGAACCCGTCGGTGGCCTTCGGGGCCGTCGTGGAGCAGGACTTCCACCTGCCCGCGGGCCAGCTCTCCGTTTCCCCCTCGCCGCTGAACCTCGAGGCCCAGCCCGGCGCCGCCGCCTCGGCCACGGTGACCCTCACCAACGGCGGGGGCCGCGACGTCCACTTCCAGGTGACGGAAAGCGCCTTCTCCCCGGTGAAGCCCTCCCAGAGCCCCCGGCTGCCCTACAAGTTGAAGTACAGCCCCTACTGGGACCAGAGCGAGACGGCCCCCCGGGGCGCCCTGGAGAAGACCCCCAACGCCTGGTCGGCGGGAAGCGCCATCCCCACCGGCCCCCGCTACCGGTGCGCCTCCGTCTCCCCGGACGGCCGGTACCTCTACCTCTTCGGGGGGGCGGACGCTTCCGGTACGGTCCTGGCCGAGTCGTGGCGGTACGACACCCAGGCCGACGCCTGGCAGAGGCTGGCCGACATGCCGGTGGCCCTCATGAACATGGCCGCCGCCTACCTGAACGGCAACATCTACCTGGTGGGGGGCTACACGGGGGACGCCCACACCAACTACTTCCTGATCTACTCCATCGCCGGCGATTCCTGGACCACCAGCACCTGGCCCGCCGCCAGGACCCCCATGGTGGCGGCCAGCGGCGGGAAACTCTACGCCTTCGGCGGAAACCCCGGCCCCAGCGCCGAGACCCGGTCCTACGACCCCGTTGCCGGGACCTGGTCCGGCCCCCTGGCCCCCATGCCCGCCGCGGTGACCTACGGCTCGGCCGTGGCGGCGGGGGATTCCCTGTACGTCATCGGCGGCTCCAACGCGGGCGGAGCCGTGGCCGCCGTCCAGCGCTACGACCCCGCTTCCAACGCCTGGAGCGCGGCGGGTCCGGCCCTCCCCCAGGGAAGGATGAGCGCCGGCGCGGCCCTCTACGGAAACCTGCTGTACGTTTCCGGCGGCGGCGGAGCAGGGGGGAACCTCTGGGCCCCCTACGGCGACACCCTCACCCTCGACCCCTCCCTCTGGCCTTCGGGCTCCTGGCAAAGCCAGGGGGAGGCCCTCCCCACGCCGGTGGTGGCCCCGGCCTGCGCCTGCGCCGGAAACCGGCTGGTGCTCGCCGGTGGAGCGACGACCGATACGACCTACGACGCCACGCAGCTTCTCGACGACGGGAAGACCTGCCCCAACGCCGCCGACGTGCCGTGGCTCTCGGTGGCGCCCGTCTCCGGGACGGTCCCGGCGGGCGGCCACGTGGACCTCTCCGTCAACGCCAGCGCCGCCTCCCTCGGAAACGGCCTTCACCACGCCTGGTTGATTCTCGCCGGCGACACCCCCTATCCGGGCCTCACCCTGCCGGTGAACTTCACCGTGGGGTACGGCCCCGTCACGGCGGCAGCCTCGGCCTCCTCCACGTCGGGCACGGCGCCGCTCACGGTGAACTTCACGGGGACGGCCTCCGGGGGCGACGGCGGCCCCTACACCTACGACTGGAACTTCGGCGACGGCTCGGCCCATTCCTCGCTCCAGAACCCGAGCCACACCTACGCCTCCGCGGGGACCTTCCCGGTGACCTTCACGGCCACGGACGGCCACGGCAACTCCGGCGCGGACACCCACCTCTCCGTCACCGTCACGGCCGCCCCGCCCGTGGTTTCCTCCGTCAGCCAGAAGACGGGGCCCTGGAGGCTGATCCTGCTCGGCTCGAACTTCCACAACCCCTGCACGGTCAAGGTGAACGGCGTGGCCAAGGGAACGGTGACCTGGAAGAGCGCCACGAAGCTCGTCGCCAAGGGGGCGGACCTCAAGGCCGCCTGCCCCAAGGGGACGACGGTCCAGATCACCGTCACCAACAACGACGACGGGGGGACCTCCACCCCGGTCCCCTTCACCCGGTGAGGGGGTTGCCTTGGGAGCGAGAAGGGTGTATCTTGAACCCTTGTCGAAGAAGGTGGTGACGATGCGCCCCTCCGCCGGAACGCCGAAGACCTGCCGCTTCCATCATACCCACGGCTCTCTGGCCGGAGGGCGGCGGACCGCGTAGGCGGAACGTCCAGGGGTTTTCACCCGCGGCCCTCCGGAAACGGAGGGCCGCTCGTTTTTTGGGGAGTTTTCCATGGAAGGGAAGCCAGACCGACGAGCTCCTGAAGCGACGCCCCCGCGGGCGAGGACAATCTTCCTCCGGGATCCCGGGCAGATCGAAGAGAGGCTGGCCTTTCTCCGCAAGCAAAGCCGGGTTCCCCGGGCGGTGGCCCGTGAGGTGGCCCGAACGCTGGAGGCGGTCCGAAAAGGCGGGGACGAGGCGTTGGTAGGCTTCGTGCGGGCCTTCGACTGGCCTTGCCCGGGGCCGCAGGCCTTGCGCGTCGCCCCCGAAGAGAGGGAGAGGGCCTTCGGGTCCCTGCCCTCCCCGCAGAAACGGGCGCTGCGAAGGGCCCTGGAAGGGGTCTCGGCCTTTCACCGCTTGCAGAGGCCCCGTGCCCCCCGAACGCTTCGTGGGAAAGGGCTTGCGGCAGGGTTGGAGGTTTTTCCCCTCTCCTCGGTGGGGCTGTACGTCCCCGGAGGACGGGCCGCCTACCCCTCCACGCTGATCATGCTCGGCGTTCCCGCCCGCCTGGCGGGGGTGGAGCGCGTCGTCGTGGCCACACCGGGGGGCCCCTCCGGGGAAGTGAACCCCGCCGTCCTGGCGGCCTCGTGGCTCCTGGGCATCGAGGAGGTCTGGAAGGTCGGGGGGGCGGCGGCGGTGGCGGCCCTGGCCTACGGGACCGAAACGCTGGAGCCCGTGGACAAGATCTTCGGCCCCGGCAACGCGTGGGTGACGGAGGCCAAGCGGCAGGTCTTCGGCGACGTGGGGGTGGACGCGCTGGCCGGGCCCACGGAGCTGGTGGTCCTCTCGGACGGGTCGGCCCCCGCCTCCTTCGTCGCGGCGGACCTCCTGGCCCAGGCCGAACACGATCCCCTGGCCTCCGCCGTCCTCCTCACCGTTTCCTCGGAGGAGATCCGGGCGGTGGAGGCGGAGGTGGAGAAACTCCTGGCCCGGTCGCCGAGGCGGCGGATTCAGGAGAGGAGCCTTTCCCGGCGGTGCGCCTTCGTGCGGTGCGCCGACCTCGAGACGGCGGCGGCGGCGGCCTCCTTCCTGGCCCCCGAGCACCTTTCCGTCCTCACCCGGAACCCCCGGCGGTGGGCCCGCCGGGTCCCCACCGCGGCGGCGGTGTTTCTGGGGCCCTACACCCCCGAGGCGGCGGGGGACTACGGGGCCGGCCCCAACCACAGCCTTCCCACGTCGGGCACGGCCCGCTTTTCCTCCCCCGTCACCGTCTGGGACTTCGTGAGGAGCCGGTCGGTCTTGAGGCTCAGCCGGGAGGCCCTGAGGGAGAGGACCCCCTGGATGGCCGGCCTGGCCCGGATGGAGGGTCTCTTCGGCCACGCGCTCTCCCTCGAGGCGCGCCGGAGGCGGCCATGAGAGCCATTCGAAGGGACGTCCTCGCCCTGCAGGCGTACCACCTCGAAGAGCCGCCGTCCCCGGTGAAGATCAACCAGAACGAGGCCCCCTGGGATTGGCCGCGGGAAATGAAGGAGCGGACCCTCGCCCAACTGGCCTCCCTACCCTTCCACCGGTACCCCCCCTACCGGGAGTCCGCCCTCACCGCCCCCCTGGCCCGCCGCTTCGGCCTCTCGCCGGGGTCGGTCCTGGTGGCCAACGGCTCCAACCAACTCCTGCAGGCCCTCTTTTTAGCCTGCCTGGGGCCCCGGAGGAAGGCGCTGATCCCCGAACCGACCTTCTCCCTCTACCGCCAGCTGGCGCTTCTCTGCCACGGCCGGGCGGTGGGCGTGCCCCTCGGCGGGGACTACCGGTACGATCCCGAAGCCCTCCTCGAAGCCGTGCGGCGGGAGCGGCCCCGGGTGGTTCTGGTCTGTTCCCCCAACAACCCCACCGGTTCGGTCCTCTCCCCCCGGGAGGTCCTGCGCCTCTGCGAGGCCACGGAGGCCCTGGTGGTCGTGGACGAGGCCTACGGGGAGTTCGCCGAGGGGGAAGGGGCCGCGGCCTTGCTCCGCGGCGGCCCGAACAACCTGGCGGTGCTCCGGACCTTCTCCAAGGCGTGGGGCGCGGCGGCCCTGCGGCTGGGGTACCTTCTGGCCTCGCCCCCCGTGGCGAAGGAGGTCGCCAAGGCGCTCCTCCCCTACGGCGTCAGCCCGCTGACCGCCGCCCTGGGCGGAGCGGCCCTCCGGGAGGAGGGGCTCTTTCGGGAACGGGTCCTTCGGATCCGGGCCCTCCGGGAGGACCTCCACCGGAACCTCGCCGCCATCCCGGGGCTTCGGGTCTTTCCGTCGGCGGGCAACTTTCTCCTCGTCAAGCTGGGTCCCCGAGCCCGGGAGGTCTACCGGCGCCTCAAGGAGCGGGGGGTCCTGGTGAGGGACGTCTCCTCCTCCCCCGGGCTCGAGGGGTGCCTCCGCTTCACCGTGGGATCGGCGGAAGAAAACGCGGCGCTGCTCTCCGCGCTGCGGGAGGTCTGGCCGTGAAACCCCTTTCCTGCGACGCGTTGATCCTGGACATGGACGGCGTCCTCTTGGATACGTCGCGCTCCTTCTCGGCCTGCGTCCTGGAGACGGCCCGGAGGCTCGCCGACCCCCCGCTGGGGGAGGGCTGGAGCCTGCGGGACGAGGAGGTTCTGCGCTTGGCGGGGGGCTTCAACAACGACGTGGACGCCGCCGTGGCCCTGGCCCTTCTCGGTCCCGCCTCGGGGCCGGGCGAAGCCTGGGCGGCGGTGGCGGAGCGCTTGAGGAGGCGGGGCGGAGGACCCGACGCCGTGATGGTCTTCACGGGGAGCGGCGCGTACCAGGCCCTGTGGGCCCGGGCCTTCCCCCTCTTCGCCGCCCTCTACGCCGGCCCGAAGGCGAGGGAGGTTTACGGCCTCGAGCCCACGGAAGGGCGGGGCCTCTTCGAGGAGGAGGTCCCCCTGGTGACGGCCGGGGAACTGGAGGCCGTGGGGCTTCCCTTCGGCGTCTTCACCGGCCGGAACCCGGGGGAGGCCCGGCTGGGCCTTTCCCGGCTGGGTTTGCGGCTCCCGCCGGAGCGCCTGGTGGCCGACTCGGCCCCCCGCTTCCGCAAACCCAACCCCGACGGGGTGTTGGAGCTGGCCCGGCGGCTCCGGTCCAGGGCCCCTCTGGTGGTGGGGGACTCGGTGGACGACCAGGCGGCGGCCCTGGCGGCGAGGCGAACCGGACTGGCCGCGCGCTTCGCGGGCATCGCCCCGAGGGGCTCGTTGCGGGAGAGGCGCTTCAAGGAGGCGGGGGCCGACGCGGTGGCCCCTTCCCTCCGGGAAATCCTCAGGCGCCTCCGAACGAAAGGAGATGGCGATGAAGGGCCGTAAGGAACGTGTCGTGCGCCGGACGGCGGAGACGAGGGTGGAGGTCCTGTGGGCCCCGGTTCCGGGGCCGGTGGAGGTGTCCACGGGGATCGGGTTCCTGGACCACATGCTCGCCACGTGGGCCCTGCACGGCGGGTTCGGCCTGAGCCTCCTCGTCCAGGGGGACCTCCAGGTGGACGCCCACCACACGGTGGAGGACGCCGCCCTGGCCTTGGGGGAGGCCATGGACCGCGCCCTGGGTTCGAGGGAAGGCCTTCGGCGCTTCGGATGGGCCTACGCCCCCCTGGACGAGGCCCTCAGCCGGGCGGTGGTGGACCTGTGCCGCCGTCCTTACTGCGTCTTCGCCTGCCCGCCCCTCCCCGAACGAATGGGGGACTTTCCGGGGGAGATGGCCTCCCACTTCTTCCGCTCCCTGGCCTTCGCGGGGCGCTTCACCCTGCACCTGGAGGTCCTGCGGGCCGAAAACGGCCATCACGCCCTCGAATCGGCCTTCAAGGCGTGCGCCCTGGCCCTCCGGCAGGCCCTGGAACGGTTCCCCGGCGGGGCCCGAAGCACCAAGGGGGTCCTCTGATGGTGTGGATCGTGGACGCGGAGACGGGAAACCTCCGCTCCCTGCGGAACGCCCTCCAGGCCGTGGGGGTGGAGGCGGAGGTCCGCCGGGCGCCGTCGGGGCCGCTCCCCTGGGCCGTGATCCTCCCCGGGGTGGGCGCCTTCGGCCACGCCGCGCGGAGGCTCGAGGAGAGGGGGTGGATGGACTTCCTGCGCCGCCACGTGGCCGGCGGGGGGGCTCTCCTGGGTATCTGCCTGGGGATGCAGCTTCTTTTCGAAGCCTCCGAGGAAAGTCCCGGCGCAGAAGGGCTCGCCCTTCTCCCGGGGTTCGTCCGGAGGCTCGGACCCCGCGCCCCCCGCCTGCCCCACGTGGGCTGGGCCCGGATCCAGGGGGCGGCGCCGGGGACCCCCGAGGCGGGGATGGACTGGGCCTACTTCGTCCACTCCTACGTCTGCGCCCCGGCGGAAGAGGGAGTCACGACGGCCTTCGCGGAGTACGGGGAGGCCTTCCCGGCGGTGGTGCGGAAGGGGCACGTGACGGGGGTCCAGTTCCACCCGGAGAAGAGCCAGCGCACCGGCCTTGCGTTCCTCAGGGCGTGGAAAGAGGAGGGGTTGCCGTGAACGAAGAGGCCATCACCAGACGCCGGGGTACCTTTGAGGTCTGGGCGGCGGTGGACCTTCTGGAGGGCCGCGCCGTCCGGCTTCGTCAGGGGGACCCCGGAAGGAGGACCGACTACGGTCCCGCCCTGGAGGCGGCCCTGAGGTGGCTCGACGCCGGGCTCCGAAGGATGCACGTGGTGGACCTGGGGGCGGCGCTGGGCGGGCCTCCCTGCCTTGGGGCGTTCGTGGAGGAACTCCTTTCCCGAAGGCCGGAAGCGCTGGTCCAGGCCGCCGGGGGGCTCCGCTCGACGGAGGAGGCCCGCCGGGTGGCGGAGGCCGGAGCGGCGAGGGTCGTCCTGGGCAGCGCCCTCTTCGAGCGTCCACGGGAGGCGGAGGCGATCCTTGGGGCTCTCGGCCCGGGCCGCGCCGTGGCCGCCCTGGACGGGCGGGAGGGCAGGCTTCGGGTCCACGGCTGGACCGCCGACGGCGGCCTCACCCTTCCGGAGGCCGTGGACCGCGCGGCGGCCATGGGTTTCGAGACCGTTCTGGTGACCGACGTGGCGAGGGACGGGGAGGGGACGGGGCCCCACCTCGGCCTCTACCGGGCACTCGCCCGGCCCGGCCTCCGCATCCTCGGCTCGGGGGGGATCCGAGGGAAAGAAGACCTGGAGGCCCTCGCCGCCCTGCCGGGCGTGGGGGGAGCCGTGGTGGGGCGCGCCCTGTACGAAGGGAAGGTGAGGCCGGGAGACCTTCTGGAGGCGGAGAGATGGTGCGGGTGATTCCCTGTCTGGACGTCCTCCCCGAGGGGGTGGTGAAAGGAAGGAACTTTCAAAACCTCCGCAGGGTGGGGGACGCGGTGGAGCTGGCCTCCCGCTACGACGCGGAAGGGGCCGACGAGTTGGTCTTTCTCGACGTGGGGGCCACGGTGGAAGGGCGGTCGCCATTGACCGCCGTGTTGGAAGCGGTCTCCCGGCGCGTCTTCCTGCCGGTGACGGCGGGGGGAGGGGTCCGGAGCCTTCGGGAGATCGAGGCCTACCTGGCCGCCGGGGCCGACAAGGTGGCCGTCAACACCGCGGCGGTGAAACGGCCCTCTCTCCTCGCCGAGGCGGCCTCCCGCTTCGGGAGCCAGTGCGTCGTTTTGGCCATGGACGTTCGGCGGAGGGAGACGGGCTGGGAGGTGTGCGTGGAGGCGGGGAGAAGGCCCACGGGGCTCGACGCCGAGGCCTGGGCCCGGGAGGCGGAGGCGCGGGGGGCCGGCGAGCTGCTGGTCACCTCCATGGACCGGGACGGGACGGGGCTGGGGTTCGACACGGACCTCTACGGGAGGCTGGCCCGGGCCGTACGCCTGCCCCTGGTGGCCTCGGGAGGCGCCGGAGAGGCCTCCCACTTCGCCCAGGCGGCCCGGGCGGGGGCCACGGGGCTGCTGGCGGCGGGTCTCTTTCACGGATCGGCGCTGACGATCCCGGATCTCAAGAAGCGCCTTCGCGCGGACGGAATCGAGGTGAGGCCGTGACGGTGAATTTCCGGAAGGATCCGCTGCTGCCGGCGGTGGTCCAGGACGGGCGGACCGGAAAGGTCCGCATGGTGGGGTACATGAGCGAGGAGGCGCTCCGCCTCTGCCGGGAAACGGGACTGCTCCACCTCTACTCCCGCTCCCGCCGCCGCCTGTGGAAAAAAGGGGAGACCTCGGGGAACCTCCACCCCATCCTGGGTGCCTACGCCGACTGCGACGGCGACGCCCTCCTCCTCTCCGTCCTTCCGGAGGGGCCCACCTGCCACACCGGCGCGTCTTCCTGCTTCGTGGAGCGCCTCTGGGGGCCGGCCCCCGGAGGCGTGCTGGACCGGCTGGCCGGGACGGTGGCGGAGCGGCGCCTGAAACTGCCGCCGGACTCCCGGACGGCCGCCCTCTTCCGCCGCGGGCTGCCCCGCATCGCCCAGAAGGTGGGGGAGGAGGCCGTGGAGGCGGCGGTGGCGGCGCTGTCGGAGGGAAAGGACCGCCTCCGGGAGGAGGCCGCCGACCTCCTGTACCACCTCCTCGTGCTTCTGGAGGCTTCGGGAGTCCCCCTGGAGGAGGTCCTGGAGGTGTTGGTCCGCCGGGAGGAGGGGGGGAAGCCGTGATCGCCATGGGTCCCCTCTCCACGGGTCTCTGGGTGGACCGCGCGGCCCTTCTCCGCCGCCAGGAAACCCTCCTCCTCGAACGGTGGGAGAGCCGGGGGTACCGGGAGGTGGCCCCCCCTCTCCTCCTGCCCCGTGGGCCTGTTCCCGAGGAGGACCACGGGCTGAAAGGAAGGACCTTCACCCTCCGCGGGGAGGAGGGTCTCCATTTGCGGGCGGACTTCACGGTGGCCGTGGCCCTCATGGTGGCGTCCCGCAGGCCTCCCGCCGATGGGGTCCTCCGGCTGTCGTACGCCGGGCCGGTGGCGCGGCGGCCCTCGCCGGACCTGGAGGAGCCGTGGGAGCTCCACCAGGCGGGCCTGGAGCGGGTGGCCCCCCCGGCCGACCCTTCGGGCGACGGGGAGGTCCTTTTCCTGGCGGCCGACGGGCTTCTCGCTTTGGGGCTCCGAGACGCCGTGCTGGAGCTGGGCCACTGGGGGGTGGCGGGGCCGCTCCTCGCGCGCCTTCCGTGGCCCGAAGAGGGGCGCGCGCTCCTCGCCGCGGCGCTGAACCGGAAGAGTCTCTCGAACGTCGAAGCGCTGGAGGGGCGGTACGGCTCCTCGGAGGAGTCCCGGCTCCTCAAGGAACTCCTCCACGTGGGAGGCCGCCCGGAGGCCGTGGACGCCCTGGCTTCCCGCCTGGGCCGGGCGGGGGTCCTCCCGGCCTGGGAGTCCCTTCGAAGGCTCGGGGAGGAGCTTTCCCGGGAGTTTCCCCCCCTGGCCGTCCGGCTGGACCCTCTGGACGTCCGCCGGTGGAGCACCTACACCGGCCTCACCTTCAAGGCTTTCACCCCACGCCACCCGCAGGCCGTCTTGGCGGGGGGGCGTTACGACGGACTCTACCCCGACCTGGGCCACCCCTTGGGCGCCGTGGGCTTCGCCTTTCGGCTCCCCCTCTAGGAGACCCCCATGCCGCGCATCGCGCTTTCCAAAGGACGCCTGCTGGAACCGAGCCTTCGCTGGCTCGAGGGCCGGGGTTTCACCCGCCCTTCGTTGGAAAGCCGGTCCTTGACGCTGCCCCTGGGGGAGGGATGGGAGGCCGTTCTTCTCAAGGGCCCCGACGTGCCGGTATTCGTCCAGAACGGCGCCGCCGACCTGGGGGTGGTGGGCTCGGACATCCTGGAGGAGGACCAGCCCGACGTCTACGACCTCAAGGCCCTGGGCTTCGGCCGTTGCCGGCTCTCCCTGGCCGGCCCCGTTCCGCTGGAGGATCTGGAGGGGCCGCTCCGCATCGCCACCAAGTACCCCCGGACGGCCGCGCGGCTCCTCGGCTCCCGGGGACTCTGGGGACGGTGGATCCGTCTCTCTTCGTCGGTGGAGGTGGCGCCCCTTCTGGGCCTCTCCGACGCCATCGTGGACCTGGTGGACACCGGCCGGACGCTTCGGGAGAACGGCCTGAAGGAGCTGGAGGTCCTCCTCCAGGTGGAGGCCCACCTGGTGGTGAACCGGCGCTCCTACCGCTTTCTCAGCCGCCGGTGGTGGGAAGGGGAGACCTCCGCGGAAGGAATGGAGGGGCCGGGGGTTGCCAAATCGTGAGCGGCGTGTAGAATAGACACCCTGGGTCGGGGCGTAGCGCAGCCTGGTAGCGCACTTGGTTCGGGACCAAGGGGTCGCTGGTTCAAATCCAGTCGCCCCGACCACCCTCCCCCCTTTTTCCCGTGGGGTCGGTCGTTCGTGCGGAGGCCGAAGGGCGCCGTTGCCTTCGGGGGGCGAAAGGAATATCCTCGCAAGCGTTCCGTTGGGGGGAGCGGGAGGTTAGCCCGTGTTCGACGACATTCGGGCCATCCAGCGCAACGACCCCGCCTGCGGCCCCGGGGAGTGGATCCTCTACCCCTGCCTCCACGCCATCGTCGTCCACCGCTACGTCTCCCACCCCCTCTACCGCCTGGGCGTTCCCTTCCTCCCGCGCCTCATCAGCCAGGTCATGCGCTTCCTCACCGGCCTCGAGATCCACCCCGGCGCGGAGATCGGCCCCGGCTTCTTCTGCGACCACGGGGCGGGGGTGGTCATCGGCGAAACGGTGAAGATCGGCCGGAACTGCGTCATGTTCCACGGCGTCACCCTCGGCGGTACGGGGAAGCAGAAGGGAAAGCGCCACCCCACCGTGGGGGACGACGTCTACATCGGCACCCACGCCACCATTTTGGGCCCCGTCACCATCGGGGATCGTGCCAAGATCGGCGCCGAATCGGTGGTCATCAACCGGGACGTCCCCCCCGACTGCACGGTGGTGGGCGCGCCGGCGGTCATCGTCCGCCGGGGGGAGAAAAAGGTGCACGAGCCTCTCCCCACCTCCCTCTACCACCTGGAGGCCCAGGAGAGTTCGCCCCTCTCTCCCCCGAAGCCTCTTCCCCATCGGACACAGGGGTCCTAGAAGCCTCCCCCCGGCGGCTTCGGGGCGGCCTCTTCTCTCCGGTGGCGTTTTTTCAGGTCACGGCTAGGGACACGCCGAGCGGGGGGCCGACGGCTCCTTCACCCGAAGCGAGGCGGGGGATGAAAGGCAGGCCGTAAGGCCGGTCCTCAGCCCTCCGGGTAGGCGGCCATCTCCGCCTCGGCGACGCGCCGGGTGAGGGTGTGGTAGCGGGCCCGGTTGGCCTCGAAGATCCGGCGGGCGAGGGCCCGGGTGCGTGCGGTGGCGGAGAGGGCCTTGAAGAGGGGGCGGACGAACTTCATGCGGCCCACCCGGGAAAGGACCTCCTCGATTTTGGGGAAGGCCGTTTCGAAGTCCGACTGGGCGGCGATGGTGAGCCACTCCACCAGAATCTCGTAGTTCCCCTGGCCGGATAGCCCCAAAAGACCGTCCAGCTCCCTCAGGGAGTCGGCGGGGAGCGGACGCGGGAGGTTCTGCAGGAAGAGCAGCGTCTCGTCGGGGTTGAGGGCCCGAAGGTCCTCCGCCGGGGGGCGCTCCCCCTGCCCCCACCCGGAAGCCATTCGGAGCAGGAGGGCCATGCGCGCCGACTCGAAGCGCGGTGCGTTGGCCGGAAGGCCCGGGCGGTAGAGCCACGCCTCCGCGCTCACCTGCCCGGCCAGACCGGGCAGACGCTCCTCCAAAAAGGCCAGGAACTCCTCGGTGGTGATGGAGGTGAAGCGGAAACGGCCGATATAGTCGCGGATGAAGCGGTCGAAGACGTCACGCCCCGCCGTTTTCTCCAACAGGGCGACGAAGCGGGCCCCCTTTTCGTAGGGAACCTCCGAGTAGACCGCGTCGGGGTCCACGCCCCAGAGATCGGTCTTGAGCCGCGTCAGGGGGGAGTCGGGGCCGAAGCGCTCCATGGCCCGGTCCAGGGCCCTCTGGCCCAGGGCCCAGGCCAGGGCCGCCGCCTCCTTCCCCTTGAGGACCTCCAGGAGGCGGCGTTCGGCCCAGACGGTGAAGCCCTCGTTGAGCCAGAAGTCGTTCATGGTGGCGTTGGTGACCAGGTTGCCCGTCCAGGAGTGGGCCAGCTCGTGGACCACCACGGCCACCAGGGAACGGTCCCCGGCCAGAAGGGTGGGGGTGAGGAAGGTCAGCCGCGGGTTTTCCATGCCGCCGTACGGGAACGAGGGCGGCAGAACCAGCATGTCGTAACGGTCCCACGGGTACGGCCCGAAGATTCCCTCGGCGGCGGCGATCATGGACTCGGTGCCCGCGAACTCGAAGGCGGCCGCCTCCACCGTCTCCGGCTCCGCCCAGATCCGCGAGCGGGGACCGATTTCCCGGCTCTCCAGCCGGCCCACGGCCAGGGCGAAGAGGTAGGTGGGGATGGGCTGGGGCATCTCGAAGAGGAAAGTTCTGCCCTCCGGGCCGCTCCGCGCGCCCAGGGGAGCCGCCGCCATCACCGCCGTGAAGCCCTCGGGCACGGTGATTTCGGCCCGGTAGGTCACCCGGACGCGGGGGCTGTCTTGGCAGGGGAAGATGGAGCGGGCGTGGTGGGGCTGGCACTGGCTGAAGAGGAAGGGGAGGCTTCCCCCCGCCGTCTGGGCCGGCTCCAGCCACTGGAGCCCCGTGGCCTCGGGGGAGGTGGCGAAGGCGATCCGGACCGCTTCGGTTCCGGGGGGGAGGTCCAGGGTGAGGCGGCGGCCGAGGATGGGGTCGGGGTCTCCCAGGGCGTGGTGGACGGGCCGGCCGTCCTGGGCGGCCGCGGAGAGGATGCGCAGCCCGTCGGAGTCCAGGTCGAGGGGGCCGGAAGAGGCCCCGTCGAAGTGGAGGAGCACCTCTCCCGACAGGGTCTTCGACGGGAAATCGGGGCGCAGGAACAGTTCCAGCCGGCGAACGAGGGGATGGTCGGGGTCGAAAAAGGAGTGGGGGTCGGTGCGGGACATGGCGGCTCCTTCCGGAGGGGTCCCGGAGGGGGGTGCCCTGCCTGGACCGGAAGGGGGAGCATACCGCGGAGGGTGGGGGCGACTCAAGGGGGAAGGGGTTGCCAGAAGGGCCATCTTTTGATATCGTTGCCCTTTCACCAGGGTACCGAACCCCGGACCCCGTAGGAGCGACCCATGATGGAGCAGAAGTTCATCGAAATCGAAGTCGAACCGCGGCCCCAGGTGCGCAAGAAGGGCCGCCAGTGGGCCAAGTCCAAGGGCCTGATCCCCGGTATCGTCTACGGGGGAGGGAAGGAGCCGGTGCCCATCGGCGTGGACCCCAAGAAGATCATCGAGATCTTGAGGTCCGAAAAGGGGCGGAACTCCATCCTGCTCTTCTCCCTGAAGGGCACCAAGGCCCAGCGCCACGTCATGGTGAAGGACATCCAGATCAACCCCGTCACCAACGAGCTCATCCACGCGGACTTCACCCGCATCATGATGGACCAGAAGGTGAAGGTCCGCGTTCCGGTGGTCTTCGAGGGGACCGCCTACGGCGTGAAGAACGAGGGGGGGCTGGTGGACGTCATCATGCGGGAGGTCCAGGTGGAGTGCCTTCCCGCGGACATCCCCGACAAGGTCGTGGTGAACCTGGCCCCGCTTCGCGTGGGGGACAGCGTGAAGGTCTCCGACCTCTCCCTGCCCGAAGGCGTCAAGGTGGTGGGGACCGACCTCCACCAGCCGGTGGTGAACGTGGTGGCCCCGCGCATCGAAACCGCCGCCCCCGCCGCCGAAACCGCCGAGGCCGCCCAGGAGCCGGAGGTGATCGGCAAGGGCAAGAAGGCCGAGGCGGAAGAGGAAGAGGGCAAGGAGAAGAAGGAAAAGGAAGGCAAGTAGCCCCTTTTCCCCCGTCGCGCCATGGCCGTCGAATTCCTCGTGGCGGGGCTCGGGAACCCCGGGCCCCGCTACGACCGTTCCCCCCACAATGCCGGCTTCCTGGTGGCCGACCGATTGCGCGCCCTCGCCCGGGGGCCTTCCTTTTCCCGGAAAGGGGAGGCGGAGGTGAGCCCCTGCCGGTGGAGGGGACACGGATTCCTCCTCGTCAAACCCCTCACCTTCATGAACCTCAGCGGGCGGGCCGTGGCCCGGCTGCTCCACGACGAGGACCTCCCCCCCGAACGGCTCGTCGTGGTCTTCGACGACCTGGACCTTCCCTTCGGGCGGGTGCGCCTCCGGCCCTCCGGCGGCACGGGGGGCCACCACGGCATGGAGTCCATCGTGGAGCACCTGGGGACCGCCGCCTTCCCCCGGGTCCGCCTGGGGATCCAGGACCCCGGAGTCGCCAAGGAGGAGCAGGTGGACTACCTCCTCACCCCCCTTCCGCCGGAACGCTTCCAGGTCCTGGAGGAGGCGGCGGAGCGGGCGGCCCGGGCGATCCTCGACGCCGTGGCGGCCGGCTTCAACTCCGCCATGAACCGCCACAACCGCCGCGAGCCCTCCGAGAGCGGCGAGGAGTGGGGCTGAGAGTGGACAGGGCCGGGCCTTTCGTGGTACGCTGAAAGACGCCTTCTTCCTCCTCCCGGGTGTGGAGGGGGCTCAGGCCAGAAGGAGGACAAGACGTGAGACATTACGAGACGATGGTGGTGTTGCCGCCGAACCTCGGGGAGGCAGACCTGGAGGCCGTGGTGTCCCAGGTGGAGAAGGACCTCCTCGAGCGCTTCGGCGGCCAGAACCTGGCGATCCACCGCTGGGGCAAGCGGACCCTCGCCTACCCCATTCGGAAGTTCACCGAGGGGTACTACGTGCTCTTCGAGTACGACTCCGACCGGGAGGACTGCGTGGCGGGCGTGGAGCAGCGCCTGAGGCTCAACGAGAGCGTCATGCGGTACCTGACGGTGCGCCGCGACGAGGAGTTCCGGTCGGAGGCCAAGATGAAGGCGCGGACGGCCAAGCGGCGCCGCCACGCCGAGGAAGAGGACGTCGACCTCGGGGACACCTTCTCCGAAGAAGACCAGGACGTGGAGTGAGGACGGGCCATGAGCGACCCCAGAAAAGACGCCAAGGGCGCCAAGAAGAAGCGCTTCTACAAGAAGGACTACCTCTTCAAGCGGAAGAAGTACTGCAAGTTCTGCGACACGGGGGTGGCCTTCATCGACTACAAGGACGTGAAGCTCCTCTCGGGGTACCTCCGCGAGCGGGCCAAGATCGTGCCGCGGCGGATCTCCGGGACTTGCGCCATCCACCAGCGCCAGCTCACGGCGGCCATCAAGCGCGCCCGCCTGCTGGCCCTCCTGCCCTTCACCCAGGACTGACGGAGGAGGGGCCCATGAAGATCATCCTCAAGGAAGACGTGGAAAACCTCGGCAAGCGGGGCGCGGTGGTGACGGTGAAGGACGGGTACGCCCGGAACTACCTCCTTCCCAAGGGCATGGCCATGCGGTTCACGCCGGGGGCCGTCAAGGTTCTGGAGCAGGAGCGCCGGATGTACGAGACGCGCCAGCTCAAGGCCAAGGAAGACGCCCAGGCCCTTGCCGAGAAGCTCGAGGCCCTGGAGCTTTCCGTCCTCAAGCGGGCGGGGGACCAGGACGTGCTCTACGGCTCCGTCACCCCCACCGACGTGGCGGACCTGCTGAAGGACAAGGGCTTCACCGTGGACAAGCGGAAGATCGTCCTCCACGAGCCCATCAAGAAGCTCGGCGAGTACGAGATCCCCATCCGCCTGCACCCGGAGGTTACCCCCAAGGTGAAATTGGTCGTTCGGAAAGAAGAGTAGGATGCGTCCCACGTTCCCGCGGTGGAAGGCGTACGCCCTGGCCCTTCCGACCCTGCTCCTCCCCGGGCTTTCCCACCTGTGTCTGGGGCGGAAGGGCCGGGCGGCGGCCTTCTTCCTCATCGTGGGGACCACCTACGCCGTGGGCCTGCACCTCTCCGGCGCCCTCTTCCCCTTCGACGCCCCCAACTGGCTCTACCGCCTGGGGGCGGTGGGCCAGGCGGGCCTGGGCCTCCTCTACGTGGGCGGGCGGGTCCTGGGGCTCGGGAAGCTGGGCCCCGATGCCGTCACCGACGTGATGTTCGGTTACGGCAGCACCTTCCTGGTGACGGCGGGCCTCATGAACATGCTCCTCATGATGGACGCCTTCGACATCGCCGTGGGGAGGAAGGACTGATGCTGCGGGACCACTTCCTCTCGCTCCTCGCGTACTCCGTCCTGGTGGCCCTCTTCTTCGCCTTCCTGTACCACCGCGAGCCGCGGGCCCTCCTGAGGTCCGCCGCCAAGACCCTGGGCTGGATGGTGGTGGGGTCCCTCCTCTTCGCGTTCCTCATGTTCTGGACGGGGCCGTGACCGCCCGGACCTTCTTCCGGTACTGGCTCCCCCCCCTCCTCTACCTGGCTCTCATCTACCTCCTCTCCGGGATGCCCGCCCCCCCCATTCCGGCGGGCTGGGACGGGAACCTCCTGCACTACCCGGAGTACGCCCTCCTCGGCCTCCTCCTCGCCCGGGCCCTCGAAGGCGGGCGTAGGGACGCCCCCCTGCTCCCGGTCCTGCTGGGGTCCTTGGCGCTGGCGGTGGTGCTAGGCGCCCTGGACGAAGTGCACCAAAGCTTCGTTCCGGGCCGCATGCCCGACCCCGTGGACTGGTGGCACGACGCGGTGGGGGCCGCCCTAGGGGCGGCCTTCTGGGGAATCTGGCGATGGACCCGCTCCAGGTGACGCTGGCCTTCGGCGGCGGGGTCCTGGCCGCCCTGTTGGCGGTGGGGCTTCTTCGCTGGGCGCGCCGGCCGGCGCCTCCCGAAGCCCCCCCGGAGCCGACCCTTCCTTCCCGGGGCCTGGTGGACGGCCACCGCCCGCCCCACTGGGGGAGCCTGGCCTGCCAGCTCCTGGGCATGCTCCGGACGGCGGTGGAGGCCGAGGGCGCCGTCTGCCTCCTTCCCGAAGGGACGGGCTGGCGGGTGGCGGCGGCGAGCCCGGGGATGAAGGCCCCCTCCTTCGTGCCCCGGCGGGAGGGCCTTCTGGTGCTCGCCCTGGAGGGTGGGCAGGAGGTGACCGCCGAATCGGTCCACCCCGCCGCCCTCGGGTATCTGCCGGACCGGAACGAGCAGGTCGCCGTGGCCTTCGTCCCCCTGGTGCACCGGGGAAAGCCCCGGGGGCTCGTGGCGGTCCACCGGCCGGCGGGAAGGCCCTTCCGGTCTTCGGAGACGGCTTTGGCCAGCCGCTGGGCCCACCTCTTCGACGCCTGGGAGACCACCGCGGCTCACCTGGACCTGCTTCAGGCCCGAAGCGACGAGGCGGACCGCCTGGCGCGGGCCCTGGAAGACCTCCTCGGCCAGCGAGAGCCCCGGGAGATGGCGGGGCGGATCCTGGACCACCTCTTCGACCTCCTTCCGGCGCTCTACGGGTACACCATTCTGTACAGCGCCGTGTACCGGGAGGCCTACATCGAATCCAAGCGCTTCGAGGTGCCCGAGACCTTCGATTACCTGGAGCGGAGCACCTGGACCTACTGGGTCATCCAGAAGGGGCGGGAGCCCCTCTATTTGGAGGGGCCCGCCAGCCGGGAGACGGCCATGCCGGTCCTCTTCGAGGGGGAGCCCTTCCCGGCCGGTTCGGTGGCCTACCTCCACCCCCTGGCCTCCGGCGGGGAGATCTTCGGCGTGGTGGGGATGGTGGGAAAGGAGGAGTCCCCCTTCTCCGAGGAGGGGCGGAAGGCGGCGGGACGCCTCATCGGCCAGGCCGCGGCGCTCATCCACCTGGCCCTTCTCAAGGACTACCAGGAGAAGTACGCCACGCGGGACGGCCTCACGGAGCTGTACAACCGCCGCCACTTCGACGCCGAGTTTCCCAAGGAGCTCAGCCGCTCCCAGCGGGAGGGCAGGCCCCTCTCCCTTCTCATGATCGACCTGGACCACTTCAAGGCCGTCAACGACACCTTCGGCCACCCGGCCGGCGACCTCGTTCTCAAGGAAGTGACCCGGGCCATCCGGAGGGAACTGAGGGAAATCGACCTTCTGTGCCGGTACGGGGGGGAGGAGTTCTGCGCCGTCCTGCCCGGATGCGCCTCGGGGGAGGCGGTGGCGGTGGCCGAGCGGATCCGGGCGGCGGTGGAGTCCCTGCCCTGGGGCGGGCGGTCGGCCCTCCCCTCGGCCGTCACCGTCAGCGTCGGAGTGGCCACCTTTCCCCGGCCCCATTCCAACCCCCAGGCCCTCCTCCAGGCCGCCGACGAAGCCCTGTACGTGGCCAAGAAGCGCGGCCGGAACCGCGTGGCGGCGGTGTGAGGCGGAATTCGGAAGGCGGAAGTCGGAAGTGGAAAAGACGAGTGACGAAGTGCGAATGGCGGATCGATCAAGGTCCCGAAATCCTGCGGACCGGCTCTCCCGCGCCGCCTTTCGGGCCCGACGGGCTCGCCGGGTTGACCGGGAGGGCAATTGTCCTTTAAAATGAAGCCTTAGAGGGGAATCCCATGCGCGTGCTGCTGGTGGGAAGCGGAGGAAGGGAACACGCCCTGGCCCGAAGCCTTGCCCGCTCCCCCCGCGTCCGCGACCTCCTGTGGGCCCCCGGCAACGGGGGGGCCTCGGGTAACGTCCGGACCTTCCCCGTGAAGAGCGAAGACGTGGAGGGTCTCGCCCGACTGGCCCGCGAGGAGCGGGCGGACCTGGTGGTGGCGGGCCCCGAGGTCCCGCTGGCCCTGGGCCTGGCCGACCGCCTCGCCTCCCTCTCCATCCCCTGCTTCGGCCCCGTGTCGGGGGCGGCGCGCCTGGAGGCCTCCAAGGTCTTCACCAAGGAGTTCTGCCGGCGGTGGTCCATCCCCGCCGCCGAGGGGAGGGTCTTCCACCGCGCCGACGAGGCCTGTGGGTATCTGGAGTCCTACGAGGGGCCGTTCCCGCTGGTCCTCAAGGCCGACGGCCTGGCGGCCGGGAAAGGGGTTCTGCTCTGCGGGAACCGGCCGGAGGCCCTTCGGGCCGTGGAGGCCATTCTCGTCCGCCGGGACTTCGGGGAGGCGGGGGACCGCCTTCTGATCGAGGAGTTCCTTGAGGGGGAGGAGGCTTCCCTGTTGGTCTTCGCCGACGGGGAAGACTACGCCGTCATGCCCCCGGCGCGGGACTACAAGCGGGCCGAGGACGGGGACCGTGGCCCCAACACCGGCGGCATGGGTGCCTACTGCCCGGCGGCGGTTCTCTCGGAAACGGCGCTGCGGGAGGCCCTCCGCTCCATCGTGGAGCCGGCCCTCCGGGGAATCGCCGCCGAGGGCTTTCCGTACCGCGGGGTCCTCTACGCCGGCCTCATGGTCACCGCCTCCGGTCCCAAGCTCCTGGAGTTCAACTGCCGCTTCGGGGACCCCGAGACCCAGGTAGTCCTGCCCCGCCTGGAGACGGACCTGGTGGACGTGGCCCTGGCCTGCGCCCGGGGCGGCCTCCGCTCCGTGGAGCTCCGCTGGAAGGCCGAGGCGGCGGTGACGGTGGTCCTGGCCTCCCGGGGTTACCCCGGCCCCTACCGGACGGGGATTCCCATCGAGGGCGTCGAGGAGGCGGAGGCGTTGCCGGGGGTCCAGGTCTTCCACGCCGGGACCCGGAGGGAGGGGGACCGGCTGGTCACCGCCGGCGGCAGGGTCCTCGACGTGACGGCCCTGGCGCCCACGGTGGAGGAGGCCCGACAAAGGGCCTACCGCGCCGCGGACACGATTCGCTTCGAAGGCAAGACGTATCGGACGGACATCGCCGGGGGCCTCTGAGCCCCCGTCTTCGGCCCGCCGGGGCCCCTCATTCGAAAGAGAGGACACCATGAGCGACTTTCCCCATCTCCCCAGCGTGAAGACCGCCCTGCCCGGACCCAAGGCCCAACAGATCATCGAGAGGGACGAAAAGTACGTCTCCACCTCCTACACCCGCGGCTACCCCCTGGTGGCGGAAGAGGCCCGGGGGGCCATCGTCAAGGACCCCGACGGAAACTACTTCCTCGACTTCGCCGCCGGCATCGCGGTGGTGGCCACGGGCCACTGCCACCCCGAGGTGGTGGCCGCCGTCCGCGAACAGGCCGGGAAGCTCATGCACATCAGCGGGACCGACTTTTACTACACCTCCCAGGTGGAGGCCGCCGAACTGGTCTCCCGCCACGTGGACGGGAGCGGCACCAACCGCGTCTTCTTCGGCAACTCCGGGGCCGAAGCCATCGAGTGCGCCATCAAGCTGGCCAAGTACCACACCGAGCGGAAGCGCTTCCTGGCCTTCTTCGGGGCCTTCCACGGCCGCACCACCGGCGCCCTGAGCCTGACGGCCAGCAAGGCCACCCAGAAGGACCGGTTCTTCCCCCTCATGGGGGGGGTGACCCACGTCCCCTACGGCTACTGCTACCGCTGCCCCTACGGCCAGACCTACGGAAAGTGCCGCTTCGAGTGCGTCTCCTTCATCGAGGACACGGTCTTCCGCACCATCTGCCCCCCCCAGGAGGTGGCCGCCATCTTCGTGGAGCCCATCCAGGGGGAGGGGGGCTACGTGGTGCCCCCGCCGGAGTTCCTCCAGGGGCTCCGGGCCATCTGCGACCGGTACGACATCCTCCTGGTGGACGACGAGGTCCAGGCCGGCATGGGGCGCACCGGGAAGTTCCTGGCCATCGAACACTTCGGGGTCCGGGGCGACGTGACCTGCCTGGCCAAGGGGATCGCCTCGGGCTTGCCGCTCTCGGCCTGCGTGGCCTCCGACCGCATCATGAACTGGCCTCCGGGGAGCCACGCCTCCACCTTCGGGGGAAACCCCGTCTCCTGCGCCGCCGCCCGGGCCACCATCCGCCTTCTGGACGAAGGGCTCATGGCCAACGCCGCTCACCAGGGCGCTTTCTTGATGGAGGGGCTCCGGGCCCTGCAGGAAAGGTTCCCGGTCATCGGCGACGTGCGGGGCAAGGGCCTCATGATCGGGGTGGAGCTGGTGAAGGACCGGGAGACCAAGGAGCGCTTCCCCGAGCTGAGGGACGAGGTGGAGGTGGCCTGCTACCGCCGGGGGCTCCTCGTCCTCGGTTGCGGCCCCAACACCGTTCGGATCTGTCCCCCGCTGGTCATCGACCGGAGCCAGGCCCGGGCCTTCCTGGAGATCTTCGAGGCGGCCCTCGCCGAAAGTGTGACGCGGATCACATCGGGGGCTTGACCGTCCCCCCGCGCCTGTGACACGCTCCTTCCATGAAGGAAGGGGTCACCGTTCACTTCTGGGGTAGCCGGGGAAGCGTTCCCTGCTTCTCCGGGGACAAGGTCCGGTTCGGGACCAACACCTCCTGCGTGGAGCTGCGCTGGGGCCACGGGGAGCGCGTCGTCTTCGACGCCGGCACGGGGATCATCGCCCTGGGCCAGGTCCTCCACCGGAGCGACGCCCTGGAGGAGACGCCCCTCCACCTCTTCCTCTCCCACTTCCACTGGGACCACATCCACGGCCTGCCCTTCTTCCGCCCCGCCTACGACAAAAGGACCCGCATGGTGATCTACGGAAGGGCGGGGGTGGAGAAGGTCTTCACCGGACAGCTGCTGGCCCCCTTCTCTCCCATCCCGCTGGAGGCCCTGGCGGCCCGCATCGAGTACCGCCGGATCGAGGGTCCCTTCGAGGTGGGGAACGCCCAGGTCCGCCCCTTCGAGGTGAACCACCCCCAGAAGTGCCTGGCCTTCCGGGTGGAGGTCCAGGGGAAAACGGTGGTCTACGCCACCGACACGGAGCCCGACGGGGGGAAGGCCGACGCCCTTCTGGTGGAGATGGCCCGCGGGGCGGACCTCCTGATCATGGACTCCAACAACTCGGTGGAGGAGGCGGCGGAGCGGAAGGGGTGGGGCCACTCCACGTGGCGGGACTGCGTGAAGACCGCCCGTAGCGCCGGCGTGGAGCGCCTCGTCCTCTTCCACAACGACCCCTTCCACACGGACAGTGCCCTCCAGCGCAAGGAGCGGGCCGCCCAGCGGCATTTCCACGACGTCCAGGCCGCCTACGACGGCCTGGTGGTCCACCTCTGAGCGGGGCCCCCTTGGCGGGAGAGGGGCTTCTCTTTCTCGGCAGCAACCTGGAACCGCGTTTCCGCCGCCTTGTGGAGGCGGAGCGGCTGCTCGTCCGGTGGGGAGGGCTCACGGTCCTGTGCCGGTCCGCGGTCTACGAAACGGAGCCGGTGGTCCGCCCGCGCCAGCCGTGGTTCCTCAACCGGGTCCTGCGGGTGCGAGGGCCGTTGGACGGCCTGTCGCTTCTGTCCCTGGCCCAGCACGTGGAGAGGGCCCTGGGGCGGCGCCGGGGACTGGACAAAGGGCCCCGGACGGTGGACGTGGACATCCTGCACTGGGAGGGGTGGGTGCGGAAAACGCCCCGGCTCACCCTTCCCCACCCGGCCATTCCCTTAAGGCGCTGCGTCCTGATCCCCCTCCAGGAAGCCGACCCGGCCTGGCGCCACCCCGTGTCGCGCGCCTCGACCGAAGAGCTGCTCGCGGCCTGTCCCGACCGTTCGGCCGTGCGGCTATTCCTTCCGGTACTTGACGAGGAGGGGTGAGCCCTCGAAGCCGAAGGCGGCCCGCAGCCCGTTCTTGAGGTAGCGGGAGTAGGCCTCGGGGGGGGGGAACCGCGAGTTCGTGAAGATGGTCACGATGGGGGGGGCCTCTCCGGTCTGGACGGCGTAGCGGATCTTCAGTTCCTTCCCCTGGATGGACGGTGGGGAAACCCGGGCCACCAGGTCCTTCACCGCCTCGTTGAGGGCCGACGTGGGGATCTTCCTTAGGAAGTTGTCGAAGACGCGGGCCGCCTCGGGGAGGAGGCGGTCCACGTGCCGGCCCGTCTTGGCCGAGACCCGGAGGAGGGGGAGGTAGGGAACGAAGGCGAAGCGCTCCCGGACGGCCTCCTCCACCTGCCGGGCCCGCTCCTCGCCCCCCAGGAGGTCCCACTTGTTGAGGACCACGATGCCGGCCCTCCGGGACCGCTCCAGAAGCCCCGCGATGTGCGCGTCCTGGTGGGAAGGTTTTTCGGTGGCGTCCAAAACGAGAAGGGCGACGTGGCAGGTCTCCAGGCTTCGCCGGGCCAGAATCACCGACAGGATCTCCGCGCCGCGCTCCGTCTTGCTTTTCCTCCGAATGCCCGCGGTGTCCAGGAGGAGGAACTCCCGGCCCGCGGCGGAGACGTGGGCGTCCACCGGGTCCCGCGTCGTCCCCGGAATCTCCGAGACCAGGGCCCGGCGGGTCCCCAGGAGGCGGTTCAGGAGCGAGGACTTGCCCACGTTGGGGCGGCCCACGATGGCCACCCGGATCACGTCCCCCGGGGCCGTTTCCGCCTCGGTGGAGGCCCCCGCCTCCCGGGCCTTGGCCACCAGGAAGTCCCACAGCTCCTCCGTCCCCCCGCCGTGTTCGGCGGAGACGGTGAAGACGGGGTCGAGTCCCAGGGAGTAGAAGTCGGCCGCCCGGGACCGGTGCTCCTCCACGTCCACCTTGTTCACGACGAGGGCCGCGCGCTTTCCCCCCTGCAGAAGGCGCCGGGCGATCTCCCGGTCCACGGGGTTGAGCCCCTCCTTGCCGTCCACCAGGAGGAGAACCAGGTCCCCCCCTTCCAGCGCCACCTGGACCTGCTCCTCCACCAGGGCCAGCAGGCGATCCTCCCGCTCTCCGAAGATGCCCCCGGTGTCCACGAGCTGGATGGCCTCGCCGTCCCGCTCGGCGACGGCCACGTTCAGGTCCCGGGTCACCCCCGGCTGGTCGTGGACCAGGGCCTTTCGGCGTCCCAGGAGCCGGTTGTAGAGCGTGGACTTGCCCACGTTGGGACGGCCGGCGATGACCACGGAGAAGAGCCTGGACACGGGAACCTCCCGGTGACAGGATAACAAAGGCCGGCCCCGTTGGCGAAGCCGGGAATGAAGCGCGCCGGCGGCCGGTTCCTGGGCTGGAGGTGGAACGATGGGCCCCGACGAGACGACGGCCGCTCCCGAAGGAAGCTTGGAGCAGGCCTGCTACAAGGCGCTGGAGGCGGTGGTGGACCCGGAGCTGGGCCTCGACGTGGTGAGCCTGGGGCTGGTCTACCGCCTGGAGGTGAAGGAAGGGGAGGTCCAGCTGGACATGACCATGACCTCCCCCGGCTGCCCCGTGGCCGACCAGCTCCTGCTGGAAGCCAACAACGCCCTCCTCAAGGTCCCCGGCGTGGAAAAGGCCCGGGTGAACCTGGTCTGGTCCCCCCCTTGGTCGCCGGAGATGATGAGCCTGGAGGCCAAGATGGCCCTGGGCTTCGCCTGAGGAACCGGGAAAATTCCCCAGGGGCCGCCACAGGGCGGCGTCCCGTCTTGGAGGGCGGAACGGGGTATACTATCCTGGTGAACGGAACGCGTCGGCGGGGAGACCGGAAGAGCGGCCGGAGGGGCTGGCGCCGGGGCTCCGGCGGCGCGGGGGCTTGGGTTCCAGCCCCGGAGGAAAGGGGTGGTCCATGAGGTTCGGTGTTCCCAAGGAATGCGGTCTCCAGCCCAATTGCGAGGAAAAGCGGGTGGGACTCACCCCCGCGGGAGTCCGCGAACTCGTGGACGCGGGTGCCGAGGTGGTGGTGGAGACGGGGGCCGGAGCCGCCGCGGGCTTCGGCGACGAGACCTATCGGAAAGTGGGGGCCCAGGTGGTCTACTCCCACGAGGAGGCGGTGGGACGGTCCGACGTGGTGGTCCGCATCGGCAGGCCCTCCCTTCCCGACCTGGAACTCATGGCCCCCGGGACGGCGGTTTTGGGTTTCCTCCACCTGGCGGTGGCGGGGGACGCCTACCTGGCCAAGATGAAGAGCCGCGGCCTCACCGCCGTCGGCTACGAGGTGATCCAGGACCACGACGGTTCCCTGCCCATCCTGCGGATTTCCTCGGAGATCGCCGGGAAGATGGCCCCCCAGATCGCCGGGAGGCTCCTGGAGACCTCTTCCGGCGGCATGGGCATCCTCCTCGGCGGCGCCCCGGGGATTCCGCCCGCCGACGTGGTGGTCATCGGCGGCGGCACCCTGGGCTTTCACTGCGCCCGGGCTTTTTTAGGGCTGGGGTGCAGCGTGTACGTCCTCGACATCTCCCAGAAGGCCCTGGAGATGATCGACCGGCGGCTGGGGGGGCGGGTGGTCACCGCCCACGCCACCAAGGAAAACCTGGAGAAGTTCGTGGCCTTCGCCGAGGTGCTGGTGGGGGCCGTCCTGGTCCCCGGCGAGATCGCCCCCATCGTGGTCACCAAGGAGATGGTCCAGCGCATGCGGCCCGGGAGCGTGATCCTGGACTTCTCCTTCGACCAGGGGGGGTGCGTCGAGACCACCCGGATGCAGGGGCCAACGGGGGGCGTCTTCGTCCGGGAGGGGATCCTCCACTTCGCCGTGCCCAACTGCCCCTCCTTCGTGGCGAGGACGTCCAGCTACGCCCTGACCCACGCCCTCCTCCCCTTCCTCCTCTCCATGCAGCAGAAGGGGCTGAAGCGCGCCGTGGCCGAATGGAAGGACCTCCAGCGCGGGTGCTACCTGTTCAACGGCGAGGTGGTGAGCCGCTACATTTCCAAGAACCCCGCCGACCTTTCCCGGCTTCTCGGGGGGGAGTGAGCCATGTCCTGGATGGACGACTACAAGAAGAAACTCTGCACGCCGGAGGAGGCCGTCCGGGCCGTCATGTCCGGCGACTGGGTGATGATCAGCGGAAACGCCGCGGCCCCCTGGGCCCTCCTGCACGCCCTGGCCGCCCGGGCCGACGAACTGAGGGACGTCACCCTCTCCCATGTGCTCCTCATGGGGGAGGACCCCTTCAGCAAGCCGGGCATGGAGAAGGCCTTCCGCCACAACTCCCTCTTCGTGGGCCCGGGCGACCGCGCCTCCGTCAACGACGGGCGCTCGGCCTACGTCCCCATTCACCTCCACATGATCCCCAAGGCCATCCGCAGCGGGGCCAGCCGCGTGGACGTGGCCATGATCCAGTGCTCCCCCCCCGACGACCACGGCTTCATGAGCCTGGGGGTGGAGGTCATGACCACCAAGGCCGCCGTGGAGGCGGCGAAGACCGTCATCGTCCAGGTCAACGAGCAGATGCCCCGGGTCCTGGGCGATTCGTTCCTCCACGTCTCCCGGGCCACCCACATCGTGGAACACAGCCAGCCCCTGCTGGAGCTTCAGGGAAAACCCGCCACGGAAGTGGAGCGGCGCATCGGCGCCTTCATCGCCGAGATGATCCCCGACGGCGCGACGCTCCAGATGGGCATCGGGGGCATCCCCGACGCCGTCCTGGCCCTCTTGGAGGGCAAACGGGACCTGGGGATCCACACGGAGATGATCTCCGACGGCCTGGTGCGGGCCATGGAGCAGGGGATCATCACCGGCAACCGGAAGACCCTGCACCCCGGGAAGGTGGTGGCCACCTTCATCCTGGGAACCCGGAAGCTCTACGACTTCGTCCACGACAACCCCCTCTTCGAACTGCACCCCGTGGAGCACACCAACAACCCCTTCGTCATCGCCCAGAACGACAACATGGTGGCCATCAACTCCGCCCTGGAGGTGGACCTCACGGGCCAGGTCTGCTCCGACTCCATCGGGACGTACATTTACAGCGGCTTCGGCGGCCAGCTCGACTTCATCCGGGGGGCGGCGGCCAGCAAGGGGGGCAAGCCCATCATCGCGCTCCCCTCCACCGCCAAGAACAACACCATGACCCGCATCGTCCCCAAGCTGAAGGAGGGGTCCGGCGTGGTCACCACCCGGGCCGACGTCCACTACGTCGTCACCGAGTACGGCGTCGCCAACCTGTGGGGAAAGAACCTCCAGGAGCGGGCCAAGGCCCTCATCCAGATCGCCCATCCCGACTTCCGCGACATGCTCGAAAAGGAAGCCCGGGAACGCCACCTCATCGTCTGAGCGAAGAGGAGAGCCATGCGGTCCGTCACCATCGAATACTGCGGCGTTTGAAACTACGAACCCAGAGCGGCCGGTCTGGCCGCGCGGATCGAGCGGGAGCTGGGGCTCAAGGCCGCCCTCATCCGCTCCTCGGGAGGGGTCTTCGAAGTGGCGCTGGACGGGAAACTGCTCCACTCCAAGAAGCGGACCGGCGTGTTTCCCGACGAAGAAGCCCTCCTGGCGGAGATGGCGGCCCTCCTGAAGTGACCCCCGCGGGACCGGGGAGAAGGCCATGGACATCAACGCCGTCATCCTGATCGTCGAGGCCCACGCCGGAAAGATCGCCGAGAAGTACGTGGAGCGCCTCCGGAAGGAGCAGGGGATGGAATCCTACGCCCTCAAGTCCGACCGGGAGCTCATGGACCACGTGAAGCGCGCCTACGAGGAGATCGGCACCTGCCTCGACGACCCCTCCCACCCCGTCCTCCAAGACCACTTCCGGGAGACGGGCCGGCGGCGGAAGAGGGAGGGCGTTCCCCTGGTCCAGGTGGTGCGGGCCGTCCAGATCGCCCGCATCGTCCTCTGGCAGTACGTCCTGGAGCAGGGGGTCTTCGACTCCACCGCCAACCTGTACCAGGGGCTCAACCTCTACCGCCAGGTGGTGAACTTCTTCGACCGGGCGGTCCTGTACACCCTCGAAGGGTACCTCGAGTAAACCGCCGGCCTTCGGGTCGCCTCAGCAGCAGCGCTGGGGCACCCCCTCCGGCACCTCGGCGGGGCCGAAGGCCTTGGGGGGCAGAGGCTCGCCCCTCAGCGTGGCCAGGCACCGGCGGAGGGCGTCGGCCAGGATGATGACCACCATGACCATCATGATGGCCGTCAGCGAAGCCTGGAGGTAGCCCTGGAAGGCCTTCCCCGGCTTCTGGGCCAGCGGAAGGTAGATGTGGGCGATGCCGAGGGCCCCCGCCGTGAGCGTGGTGACGGCCACGAAGACCATGGGGAGGGCCGTGGCCCACGCGTACCGCGCCTTCCCCATGTTCACGAGAAAGGTGGTGCCGATGGCCAGGGCCACCGTGGCCAGGAGCTGGTTGGCGGTGCCGAACATGGGCCAGATGGTCTGCACCGACCCGGTGTAGATGAAATACCCCCAGGAGAAGCAGATGACCGTGGTGGTGGCCACGTTCCCCGGAAGCCAGGAGGGGTTCCCCATGGGCTTGTAGTAGTTCCCCAGGAACTCCTGGAGCAGGAAGCGGGCCACCCGGGTGCCGGCGTCGATGGTGGTGAGGATGAAGAGGGCCTCGAACATGATGGCGAAGTGGTACCAGACGGCCATGAGGGGCCTCAGGCCCGGCAGGGACCCGAAGATCTGCGCCATCCCCACGGCCAGCGTCACGGCCCCTCCCGCCCGTCCGGTGACGTCTTCCCCCACCTCCACGTTGAGGGTGGAGAGGTCCACCGTTTCCATTCCCAGCTTCCGGAAGAGTTCGGGGGGGAGGTTGATGGCGTAGTAGTCGCCGGGGTGGAGGGAGCAGGCGGCCACGAGGGCCACCACCCCCACCAGGCTCTCCATCAGCATGGCCCCGTAGCCGATGAAGCGGGCGTGGGACTCGCGGTCCACCATCTTCGGCGTGGTCCCCGAGGAAACCAAGGCGTGAAAGCCCGAAATGGCGCCGCAGGCGATGGTGACGAACATGAAGGGGAAGAGCTTCCCGGGGATGATGGGGCCTCCGCCGTGGACGAAGGCGGTGAAGGGCTCGAAGTGGAGGTCCGGGTGCACCACCAGGACACCCGCCACCAGGGCGAAGATGGTCCCCACCTTCATGTAGGAGGAGAGGTAGTCCCGGGGCGCCAGGAGGAGCCACACCGGCAGGACCGACGCGGCGAAGCCGTAGAGCGCCAAGAGGACGGTCAACTGGTGGGTGTTGAAGGTGAAGAAGCGGGCCAGGGAGGAGTGGGCCACGAACTGCCCCAACACGACGCAGACGATCAGAGCCGCCACCCCGGCCAGGGAGGGGCCCCGGACCGAACCGGGGCGGATTTTGAACATGAAAAGGCCCATGGCGACGGCGATGGGGATGGTCATGGCGATGGTGAAGGTGCCCCACGGCGAGGCGGCGAGGGCGTTGACCACCACGAGCCCCAGGCCGGCCAGGGCCACCACGACGATGAAGAGGACGGCCACCCCCGCCGTGAAGGCCGCCACCGGGCCGATCTCCGCCCGCGCGATCTCCGGGAGGGACCGCCCGTTGTGGCGCACCGAGGCCACCAGGATGGTGAAGTCGTGGACGCACCCCGCCAGCACCGAACCCAAAAGGAGCCACAGGAGGCCCGGCGCCCACCCGAACTGGGCCGCCAGCACCGGCCCCACCAGGGGCCCCGCCCCCGCGATGGCGGCGAAGTGGTGGCCGAAGAGGACCCACTTGTTCATGGGAAGGTAGTTGTGGCCGTCCTGGAACCGGTGGGCCGGCGTCGTCCGGGAATCGTCCAGCACGAGAGCCCGGGCCGCCAGAAAGGCGCTGTAGTACCGGTACCCCAGGGCGAGAACGCACAGGGCCGCCACCAGGATGGGCAACGTGTTCATCGGGCCTCCCCCCTCGCGTTCGCGAGGTCCCTACTTACCACGTCCCACGGGGCTTGGCAAGGAGGGGGGAGTGGGGAAGTGAGGAAGCGAGGAGGTAAGGAAGACCCATGCCTGCGGGATGCCGGGGTCGGACCTCATTCTTCGGCGGCCTTTGCGGTTTTTTCTTCCTGACTTCCTCACTTCACCAACTTCTTAGCCCACCGCCACGACGATCTTGCCGAAGTGGCCGCCTCCCTGCATGAGGCGGAAGGCCTCGGGAGCCTCCGCGAAGGGGAAGATCCGGTCCACCACGGGGCGGAGGCCCGAGAGGGAGAGGGCCCGGTTCATGCGGTCGAACATCTCCCGGCTCCCCACGAAGATGCCGCGGAGCAGGACGCTCTTCATGAGAATGGACGTGACGGGCAGCGGCGAGGAGACGCCCGAGAGGACGCCGATGACGCTCACCTGGCCGCCGACGCGGACGGCCTTGAGCGAGCGCTCCAGCGTTCCCGCCCCTCCCACCTCCACCACGTGGTCCACGCCCCGGCCCTGCGTGGCCTTGAGAACCTCCCGGTCCCAATCGGCGTTGCCGGCGTAGTCGAAGGCGGCTTTCGCCCCGAGGGAGAGGAGCCGCTCCCGCTTGGCGGCGCTTCCCGAGGTGGCGAGGACCTCCGCCCCCGCCATGCGGGCGAACTGGAGGGCGAAGAGGGAAACGCCCCCGGAGCCCTGGACGAGGACCGTTTCCCCGGGGCGGAGGGGCCGGGGGCCCTCGAAGAGGGCGTTCCAGGCGGTGAGGGCGGCGCAGGGGAGGCAGGAGGCCTCCTCGAAGGAGAGGTGGGGGGGCACGGGGACGCAGCCGGCCTCGGAGAGGAGGGCGTACTCCGCGAGCATCCCGTCCAGCGGGCCGCCGAGGGTGGTCTTCCGGGCTTCGGCCGTGGGCTCCCCCTGGAGCCAACCCTGGCAGAAGGCCCCCATGACCCGGTCGCCGGGGCGGACCGATTCCACGCCCGGCCCCACGGCGGCCGCCTCCCCCGCCCCGTCGGAACACGGGATGAGGGGGAGGGGCTGGCGGGGGTTGTAGGAGCCCCGGACGGTCATGAGGTCGCGGAAGTTGAGGGAGACCGCCCGCACCCGGACCAACACCTGCCCCGGCCCCGGCTCCGGCGCGTCCCGCTCCGCGGCCTTCAGATTCTCGAGGCCGAATCCGCCTTGGATTTCCCAGACCTTCATCGGAGACCTCCTTCCCAAAGGAGAAGGCCAACCTACCACGGAGTGCCGAAGGGAAAAAGGACTACCCGCGGACTTTCTCCTGCGGTATGGTGAACGGAGGAGGTGACCGGTGGAGAAACTCCGCTCGACGACGGTGGTGTGCGTGGCGCGGGACGGCCGGGTGGCCCTGGGGGCCGACGGCCAGGTGACGGTGGGCCAGACGGCCATCAAGCACCGCGCCTCCAAGGTGCGCACCCTCTACCAAGGGAAGGTCCTGGCCGGCTTCGCCGGCGGCGTGGCCGACGCCTTCGCCCTCTTCGGCCGCTTCGAAGGCAAGCTGGAGGAGTACCGGGGCAACCTGGAGCGGGCGGCGGTGGAGCTGGTGAAGGAGTGGCGCACCGACCGCCTCCTGCGGCGCCTGGAGGCCCTCCTCGTCGTCGCCGACGGGGAGAGGCAGTTTCTCCTCTCGGGGAGCGGGGAACTCATCGCCCCCGACGACGGGGTTCTGGCCATCGGGTCCGGGGGGCCCTACGCCCTGGCCGCCGCCCGGGCCCTCCTCCGCCACACCTCCCTCCCCGCCCGCGAGGTGGTGGAGGAGAGCCTCCGCATCGCCTCGGAGATCTGCGTGTACACCAACGGGAACTTCGTCATCGAGGAGCTGGGCTGAGGCGGGGCCGAGGACCTCCCTCCCGTCCCGGAGGATCGAGAATGGTCAAGACCGAACCGGGTTCTCTGTACAACCGGCTGGAGGATCCCCTCACCCCCAAGCGGATCGTGGAGGAGCTGGACCGCTACATCATCGGCCAGCGGGAGGCCAAGCGGGCGGTGGCCGTGGCCCTGCGGAACCGGGTTCGGCGCCAGACCCTGCCCGAGGAGCTGAGGGAGGAGGTGGCCCCGAAGAACATCCTCATGATCGGCCCCACGGGGGTGGGAAAGACCGAGATCGCGAGGAGGCTCGCCCGCCTCACCGCCTCCCCCTTCCTGAAAATCGAAGCCAGCAAGTTCACCGAGGTGGGCTACGTGGGGAGGGACGTGGAGTCCATGATCCGGGACCTGGTGGAGATCGCCTTCAACCTCGTCCGGGAGGAGAAGGTGGCGGCGGTTCGGGACAAGGCCCGGGCCCAGGCGGAAGAGCGCCTGTTGGACCTGCTCCTCCCCGTAGCCCCCCGGCCCGGGGAGCGGGCGCCGGGGGGGGAAGGCGGGGCCGAGGCGCCTTCGCCGGCCTTCTTGGGAAGCCGGGAGCGCCTCCGGGAGTGGCTCCGCGCCGGAAAGCTCGACGACCGGACCGTGGAGGTGAACGTCCCCGAGGGGGGCGCCTCCATGCGGGTCTTCACACCGGCGGGGATGGAGGAGATGGGCATTCACCTGGAGGACTTCCTGCCGGGCCTGGCCGGGGGCCGGCGGAAGGTCCGTAGGGTGAAGGTCCCCGAAGCCCTGGAGCTCCTCGCCCGGGAGGAGGAGGACAAGCTCATCTCCAAGGACGACATCGCCCGGGAGGCCGTGGCGCGGACGGAGCAGACCGGCATCGTGTTCCTGGACGAGATCGACAAGGTGGCGGGGAAGGGCTCTCAGGGCCACGGGCCGGACGTGAGCCGGGAGGGGGTCCAGCGGGACCTCCTGCCCATCGTGGAGGGGACCCGCGTCAACACCCGCCACGGACTGGTCCGGACCGACCACATCCTCTTCATCGCCGCCGGGGCCTTTCACATGTCCAAGCCCAGCGACCTCCTGCCGGAACTCCAGGGCCGCTTCCCCATCCGCGTGGAACTCCAGCCCCTGGGCAAGGAGGACTTCGTGCGCATCCTGAGGGAGCCGGAGAACGCCCTCCTCAAGCAGGCCACGGCCCTCTTGGCCACCGAGGGGGTGGAGGTGGCCTTCACCGACGACGCGGTGGAGGCCATGGCCGCCTACGCCGACGCCATCAACGAGCGGCTGGAGAACATCGGCGCCCGGCGCCTCCACACCGTCCTGGAGCGGGTGATGGACGAGGTCTCCTTCAACGCCCCCGAACTGGCGGGGACCCGCGTGACCCTGGACCGGGCCTACGTGGACGAGTGTCTGAGGGACGTGGCCGCCGACCAAGACCTCAGCCGCTACATCCTCTGAAGAGCGCCGGAGACCCCCCTCACGGCCGGGAGGCTTCTTGCCGGCCGGGCTCGGAAAAGGCCCGGCGAAGCACCTTTTCCAGGTAGTCCAGGTGGATGCGGACGGCCCGCCGGGCCCGGGCGGGGGCGCCGGCCTCCACCGCCTCCAGGATGGCCAGGAGCTGGACGCGGATGGCCTCCCCCGCCTCGGGAAAGCGCTGGAGCCGGATTCGGCTGGCCGGCAGGGCGTTCTGGACCAGCCGGTCGATGGCCTTCCGGAGGTGTTCGAAGAGGGTGTTGCGGGTGGCGGCGGCCAGGAGGGTGAAGAAGGCCACGTACGCCTTGCCGCCGGTCTCCCGCCTCAGGAGGCTCTGGGCGTCGTGGGAAAGGGCGTCGGAGGCGAGGGCCCGCAGGGCGGCGAGGTCCGCCTCGCTCCGCCGCTCCGCCGCCAGGGCCGCCCCCTCGGCGTCGATGACCTTCCGGAGCTCCAGGAGTTCCCAGATCTTGGCCGGGTCCACGCCGATGAGTTCCTGGAGGGCGCTCTCCGTCTCCTCCCCCAGCGCCGCCGCCACGTAGACCCCCGACCTCGGCCGGACCTTCAGGATGCCTTTGGCCTCCAGGATCCCCACCGCCTCCCGGAGGGTGGGCCGGCTCACCCCCAGCTCCCTGGCCAGCTTGGCCTCGGAGGGCAGGCGCTCCCCCGGCCGGAAGGCGCCGGAGGCCACCAGCCGGGCCAGGTGTTCGGCCGTCCGCTGGGAGAGGCGGGGGTTTCGGTCCACGGGCTTCAGGCGCACGGCGTCCTCCCAACAGGTCAGACCAGAGGCTTTCCGAGCATAATACTCCGAGGAAGCCTTGGCAAGGGCTGTGGTCCTTCCCGCAGGCCGGCCACCGCCTCGGCCTTCGAAAGGCCTTCTGGTAACGCTCTTTTTCGGCATTCCCCAGGAGCGAGCCGGAGGGCGCGGGGTGGCCCTCGGGGGCCTCTTGACTTGCGGCCGCCCTTTGCCTAAGCTTGACATGTGGTCTGACCAGTTTGGGTCGAACGACCGGAAAGGAGGGGAGGATGGCCAGCGGGCGGTTTCCCGGGCGTCCCGTGGTGGTGGTGGACGGCTGCCGGACGCCCTTCGTGCGGTCGGGCACCGATTTTACGGACCTTTCGGCCTACGACCTGGCCCGGGCCGCCCTTTCCGGGCTTCTCCACCGGACGGGCCTCGACCCCCGGGAGGTGGGTTTGTTGGTCCTGGGGTGCGTCATCCAAGACTGTGACACCTCCAACGTGGCCCGGGAGGCGGGGCTGGCCGCGGGTCTCCACCCCTCCTGCCCGGCCTTTACGGTGACGGTGGCCTGCGTCTCGGCGAACGTGGCCTTCCTCAACGCCGCCCACGCCGTGGCCTCGGGGCAGGTGGACGTGGCCGTCGCCGGGGGGACCGAGACCCTCTCCGACGCCCCCATTCGCCTGAGCCGGGCCATGCGGAAAAGGCTCATCGCCTCCCAGAAGGCCCGGGGGCCATTGGACCTGCTCCGGAGGTTCGCCGGCACCCGGATCCGGGACCTCCGGCCCCAGATCCCCGCCATCGCCGACTTCTCCACGGGCCTCACCATGGGCCAGAACGGGGAGCGTCTGGCCAAGCGCCTGGGGGTGACGCGGGAGGAGCAGGACGCCTACGCCCTGGCCTCCCACCACAAGGCGGCCAGGGCCCAGCGGGACGGCAAGCTCGGGGCTCAGATCGTCCCCGTGACGGTGCCCGGCTCCTTCCGGATCGTGCGGGAGGACAACGGCATCCGGGGGGACAGTACGCCGGAGAAGATGGCCTCGCTGAAACCGGCCTTCGACAAGACCTTCGGAACCCTCACCGCCGCCAACTCCTCCTTCCTCACCGACGGGGCCTCGGCGGTGCTCCTCATGGCCGAGGAGAAGGCCCGCGCGCTGGGGGTGCGTCCCAGGGCCCGCCTGGTCTCCTCGGCCCTCACGGCCATGGACCCCTTGGACGAACTCCTTCTGGGACCGGCCTTCGCCGTTCCCCGGGCCCTGGACGCCGCCGGGATCGGGCTGGAGGATGTGGGGGTGGTGGAGATCCACGAAGCCTTCGCCGCCCAGATGGTGGCCAACCTGAAGCTCCTCGAGAGCGAAGCCTTCGCAAAGGAGAAGCTGGGCCGGCCTCAGGCGGTGGGGAAGGTGCCCCCGGAACGCCTCAACGCCTGGGGGGGCTCCCTCTCCATCGGCCACCCCTTCGGCGCCACGGGGGGCCGGCTCATCGCCACCTGCGTCCAGCGCATGGAGGAGGAGGGGGCGCGGTACGGCCTGGTGGCCGCCTGCGCCGCCGGGGCCATCGGAAACGCCCTGGTCTTCGAAAGGGTGGAGCCATGAAGGCGGTCCAATTGGAAAAGCGGCTGGACGGGGTGGCCGTCCTCACCCTGGACAACCCCCACGGGCCCCACAACATCCTCTCCCGGGACCTCTTCGAGGAGTTCCGGCGGGTCCTGGAGGAGATCCGAACCGACCCCCACGTGAAGGCGGCGGTGCTGATCAGCGGGAAACGGGATTTCCTGGCCGGGGCCGACATCAAGTCCTTCTTCGCCATGAAGGAGCCGTCGGAGGGGGAATCGCTCTCCCGAGAGGGCCACGCCCTTCTGGACCTCATCGCCGAGAGCCCCAAACCCTTCGTGGCCGCCATCCACGGCCAGGCCCTGGGGGGCGGCGTGGAGCTGGCCCTGGCCTGCCACTACCGGCTGGCCACCGACGACCCGGCGACGGCGCTGGCCCTTCCCGAGGTGACCCTGGGCGTCCTCCCGGGAGGGGGCGGCACCCAGCGCCTGCCGCGGCTCATCGGGCTCGCCGCCGCCCTGCCCCTGCTCCTCACCGGCCAGCGGGTGCGGGCCCGCAAGGCCCTGCGCCTGGGGCTGGTGGACGCCCTGACCTCCCCGGGGGGTCTGAAAGAGACGGCGGCCTTGGCGGCCCGGCAACTGGCGGAGGGGACCCTCAAGCCCCGCCGGCGGCGGAGGAAGCTCCTCGAGCGCCTCATGGAGCGCCCGCCGCTGCGCGCCCTCGTCTTCCGCCAGGCCCGGAAGGGGGTCCTTTCCAAGACGCGCGGGCTCTACCCCGCCCCGCCGGCCATCCTGGAGTGCGTCCGGGAGGGCTACGAGAAGGGGCTGCGGGCCGGCTTCCGCCGCGAGGAGGCGCTCTTCGGCGAGCTGTGCGCCTCCGAGGCCTGCAAGGGGCTCCTGGGCCTGGCCCTGGCCATGATCGAACTGAAGAAGCCCCTGCCCGGGCCCCAGGGGCGGAAGGTGGGGACCCTCGGCATCCTCGGGGGCGGCTTCATGGGGGCCGGCATCGCCTCCGTCTCCCTCAAGCTCTGCCCCGTGGTGGTGAAGGACGTCTCCGACGGGGTCCTCGGGAAATGCGCCAGGACCGTCTGGGAGGGCCTCTCCAAGCAGGCGAAGTCGGGGGCGCTTCACCCCTTCGAACGCGACCGGCTCTTTGCCCGCCTCCACCCCGCCCTGGACTACGGGGACCTTCGGCGGGCGGACCTCGTGGTGGAGGCGGTCTTCGAGGACCTGGACCTCAAGCGCCGGGTCCTGGAGGAGACGGAGGCGGTGGTCTCGGAGACGTGCGTCTTCGCCTCCAACACGTCGGCCCTCCCCATCGCCTCCATCGCCGAGCGGGCCCGGGTCCCCGAAAGGGTCCTGGGCATGCACTACTTCTCGCCGGTCCCCAAGATGCCCCTCCTGGAGATCGTGGTGACGCCGAAGACCTCCCCCGAGGCCCTGGCCACCGCCCGGGCCTTCGGGGTGGCCCAGGGCAAGACCTGCATCGTGGTGAAGGACGGCCCCGGCTTCTACACCACGCGGATCCTGTCGCCCTTCCTCAACGAGGCCATGGTCCTCCTGGAGGAGGGGGCGGCGGTGGAGGCGGTGGACCGGGCGCTCAAGGACTTCGGGTACCCCGTGGGCCCCGTGGCGCTCCTCGACGAGGTGGGCATCGACGTGGGCGCCCACGTGGCCAAGGAGTTCGGGGACGCCTACGCCTCCCGGGGGCTCTCCTCCAGCCAGGCCCTTCCCATCCTCTTCGAGGCCGGCTACCACGGGAGAAAGAACGGCAGGGGGTTCTACCGCTACGACGGCAAACGAAAGGGCAGGAAGCCCGTCAACCGGGAGGTCTACGCCTTCTTCGGAGGGCCGAAACGGAAAGAGATGCCGGCGAAGGAAATGGCCGAACGCCTGGCCCTCCTCATGGTGAACGAGGCCGTCTGGTGCCTGCAGGAGGGGGTCATCTCCTCCCCGAGGGACGGGGACGTGGGGGCCGTCCTGGGCCTCGGCTTCCCCCCCTTCCGGGGAGGGCCCTTCCGGTACCTGGACAGCCTGGGGGCCGCGGAGGCGGTGCGCCGCATGGAAGGCTACGCCGAGCGGCTGGGGCCCCGCTTTCGGCCCGCCCCCCTTCTCGCGGAAGCGGCCCGGAAGGGGGAGCGGTTCTACGGGGAAGCCTGAGGGGGAAGGGACCGCCGGGGAAGGAGCGCCGCCATGGGCCACCGGAACTTCGTGGAGGTGATGCAAGACCGCTTCCGGGAGCACCCGGACCGTCCCTGCCTGCGCTTCCACCGGGACGGCGCGTGGCGCCACTGGACCTACGGGGAGGTGGAGCGGCGGGTGAAGACCCTCGCCGGGGCCCTCGTGGCGGCGGGCATCCAGCCGGGCGACCGGGTGGCCCTCTTCTCCCGGAACCGCCCCGAGTGGGCGCTGCTCGATCTGGGGACCTTCTTCGCCGGGGCGGTGGTGACCCCCCTCTACGCCGACCTCACCGCGGACGAGGCGGCCTACATCCTCTCCCATTCGCAGAGCCGCCTGGTCTTCGTGGAAGACCGGCCCAAACTGGAGAAGATCCTGAAGGTTCGGCAGAACCTCCCCGCGTTGGAGCGGGCGGTCTTGCTGGAAGGGGAGGCCCGGGAGGCGCCCTTCGCGGTCTCCCTCGCCGACTTCGAGGGCGCCTCGGACCCCCGAGCCGCCGAGGAACGGATCGCCGCGGTCCGGGAGAGCCCGCCCGAGACGCCGCTGTCCCTCGTCTACACGAGCGGGACCACCGGAAGGCCCAAGGGGGCCGTCATGACCCACGGAAACGCCGTGGGGGTGACGGAGGCCGTCCGGAAGGCCGTCACCGAGCCCTACCTCCACTACCTCAACCTGAGCTTTCTGCCCCTGGCCCACTCCCTGGAGCGGGTGGGGGGCCACTTCACCCCCCTGAGCCTCGGCGGGACCATCGCCTACAGCCGGGGGCCCGACCGGCTGGCGGAGGACTTCCAGGAGGTGGCCCCGGAGTACGCCATCGCGGTGCCCCGCTTCTTCGAGAAGGTCCACGACCGGCTGCAGTCCCAGCTCCGGGACGTCTCCCCCGGGAAGCGCCGCCTGGTGGAGTGGGCCCTTCGCGTCGGGACGAGGAAGAGCCTTGCGCTGGAGCGGGGGGAACCTCTGTCCCTCGGACTTCGGCTGTCGGCGGCCCTCGCCGACCGGCTGGTCTTCGGGAAGATCCGCCGCCGGCTGGGGGGGCGGATCCGGTACTTCGTGTCCGGCGGGGCGCCGCTCTCGGCGGAGCTGGCCCGGTTTTTCCACGCGGCGGGTATCCTCGTCTGCGAGGGCTACGGCGCCACCGAGACCTCCGCCCCCGCCACCCTCAACACCCCCCTCGCCTACCGCTTCGGAACGGTGGGCAAGCCCCTCCCCGGGGTGGAGGTGAAGATCGCCCCCGACGGCGAGGTCCTGGTGAAGGGCCCCAACGTCTTCGCCGGCTACTTTGGCGACCCCCAGGCCACGAAGGAGGCCTTCACCGAGGACGGCTTCTACCGGACGGGGGACGTGGGGGAGTTCGACGAGGACGGCTTCCTGAAGATCACCGACCGCAAGAAGGAGCTCATCATCACCGCCTCGGGGGAGAACATCGCCCCCACCAAGCTGGAGAACCTCCTCAAGGCCCGGCCGGGGATCTCCAACGCCCTGGTCCACTGCGACCGCCGCCCCTACGTGGTGGCCCTGTTGACGCTGGACCGGCCGGCCCTGGATCAACTCCAGCCGGGCCTGGGCGGAAGGCCCCTGGACGACCCGGACCTTTTGGCCCACGTGGAGCGGGAGGTCCGGGCGGTGAACGAGCGCCTTCCCAAGTACGAGCAGGTCAAGGTCTACCGCCTGCTGGAGGAGGACTTCTCCGCCGAGGACGGCACCCTGACCCTCACCTTCAAGCTCAAGCGGCGGGTCATCGAGGCGCGGTACCGCGACCTTTTGGACCAGATGTACCTGGGGCACGTGGGGCGGGAGGGTGGACTTTGAGCCCGGGGGAGTCTCCATGACGTGGCCTTTCACCGAGGAGCACCAAGTCTTTCGCCGGTCGGTCCGCCGGTTCCTGGAGGCGGAGGTGGCGCCCCACGCCGAGGCGTGGGAGGCCGCGGGGCGGATCCCCCGGGAGATTTTCCGGCGGATGGGGGAGCTGGGCTTTCTGGGGATCACCGCCCCCCCGGAGTACGGCGGCCAGGGGGGGGACCTCCTCTTCGCCGTGGCCTTCCTGGAGGAGCTGCCCCGCTCCCTCATGGGGGGCTTCGCCGCCTCCGTCTCGGTGCAGGAGTTCATGGCCACGGCCCACATCGCCGCCCACGGCTCGGAGGGGCTGAAGCGCCGCTACTGGGCGCCCTCCATCGCCGGGGACAAGGTGGGGGCCCTGGCGGTGACGGAGCCCGACGCCGGCTCCGACGTGGCGGCCCTCCGCACCGCCGCCGTGAGGGACGGGGACGTCTACCGCGTCACCGGCTCCAAGACCTTCATCACCAACGGCGCCGAGGGCGATTTCTACACGACGGCCGTGAGGACCGGCGGGGACGGCGCCTCGGGCCTCAGTCTTCTGGTCATCGACGCCGACACGCCGGGGGTGAAGGTGGCCCGGCGGCTGAGAAAGGTGGGTTGGCACGCCTCCGACACGGCGGAGCTGGTCTTCGAGGAGGCCCCGGTTCCCCGGGAGAACCTCGTGGGCCCGGAGAACGGGGGCTTCGGCCTCATCGTGGAGGCCTTCGCCCTGGAGCGGCTCTGCGCCGCCGCCATCGCCGTGGGGAGCGCCGACCTGGCCCTGGAGACCACGGTGCGCCACTTGGGCGCCCGGAAGGCCTTCGGCAGGCCCCTCACCGCCTTCCAGGCCCTCACCCACCGCCTGGCCGACGCCGCCGCCCGCCTGGAGGCCGCCCGGCACCTCACCTACCACCTGGCCCGCCTGCTGATGGAAGGCCGGCCCGCCGTGGCCGAGGCCGCCATGGCCAAACTGGTCTCCACCGAGCTGCTGGTGGAGCTGGCCGACCTCTGCCTCCAGTGCCACGGGGGCTACGGCTACATGGAGGAGTACCCCGCCGCCCGCTTCTTCCGCGACGCCCGGGCCTCCACCCTGGCCGGCGGAACTTCGGAGATCATGCGGGAGATCGTGGCCCGGACCCTCGTGGACCGCTTCGCCGCCGCCCCCGCCGCCCCCGCCCCGCCCCCACCCAAGGAGAAGCCCATGGAAGAGAGCAAGTCCCCGACCGAAGCCCCCGGCGCCCCCGCCGGCCCCCCCACGGTGGAATCCATCGCCCGTTCGCTCCCCGGCCGCTTTCTCGCGGAGAAGGCCGAAGGGTGGTCCAGCGTCTTCCACTACCGCATCAAGGGGGCGGAGAAGCCCGAGTGGACCGTCAGGATCCGCGACGGCGCCTGCACGGTGGAGGAGGGGCACCACGGAAGCCCCGACTGCGTGGTGGAGATGAAGGAGGACACCTTCCTCGCCGTGGAGACCGGGAAGATGAACCCTCAGACGGCCTTCCTCATGGGCCGGGTGCGGGTGAGCAACCTCACGGAGATGATGCGGTTCATCAAGCTCTTTCGGCCCCTCGAACGTTGAGCGGGGGGCGTTCGGCGGGGAGGGAGGGGGCCATGGCGGGACCGCTCTCGGGGATCCGGGTGGTGGACGCGAGCCGGATGCTGCCCGGCGCCGTCCTGGACCGCGTCCTTTTGGATCTGGGCGCCGAGGTGGTCAAGGTGGAGGACCCGGCCGGGGGGGACCCCCTCCGCCACGCTCCCCCTCTGGACGAGAAGAGCGGCGTGGGGGCCGCCTTCGCCGCCTTCTGCGCCGGGGTCCGCTCCGTGGCGCTGGACCTGCGCTCGGAGGAGGACGCCGCCGCCCTCCGCAGGCTCGCCAAGGGCGCCGACGCCTTCGTCGAGTCCTTCCGGCCGGGGACGGCGGAGTCCTGGGGGATCGGCTACGCGCGCCTCTCCGCCGGGAACCCCCGCCTCGTCTACCTCTCCCTGGCGGGGTACGGGAGGGGAGGCCCCGACCGAGACCTCCCCGGCCACGACCTCAACTTCACCGCCGCCTCCGGGCTCCTCTCCCTCCTTCCCCCCGGACTGCCCGGGGTGCCCTTCTCCGACGTGGCCGGGGGGATGCTGGCGGCCACGGCCCTCCTGGCCGCCCTTGTAGAGCGGGGCCGCACCGGCCGGGGGCGCTTTCTCGAACAGCCCCTCGAGGAGGCGTTGAACCCCTTCCTCGCCTGGCCCCTGGCCGACGCCCGGGCCGGCGGGGGCGGCCTCGGGGGCTCCCTCCTCTCCGGGGCGGTGCCGGCCTACGGCCTCTACGGCTGTTCCGACGGCCGGCGGGTCGCCGTCTGCTGCCTGGAGCCCAAGTTCTGGGACGGCCTCCTTCGCCTGCTGGGGGTCGAGGGCCACCGGGGGGCGGCCCTGGACCCCGGCCCCGCCGGGAAGGAGGCCCGGAAGGCCGTGGCCGAGGCGCTCCTCGCCCGGCCCTCCACCTGGTGGCTGGAGCGGGCCCGCCTGGAGGGGCTCCCCCTCTCCCCGGTCCGGGACCTCACGGAGGTCCGGGCCCTCCGCCGCCTCTCCGCGGGGGAGGAGGCCCCGCCCCCCCTCCTTTCGGCCTTCGGAAGCGCCCGGGGTTCCGTTCCCCGCCTGGGGGAGCACAACGAGGCCCTCCTGGGGAAGCGGGGGTGAGGCTCCTCGTCCGGGGCGGCCGCGGGCCTGCCCGCGCCGCCGCGCCCCGGCCCTTTCCGGGCGGGAGGGGCTGTGTTTAAATAGAACGCCGGAAAAGGCGCGTCGGCGCAGGGCAAGAGCCCCGCGAGGAACCGGGGGGAGGTGGCCGTGGATTTCGAGTTCACTGAGGAGCAGAAGGTCCTTCGGGAGACGATCCGTTCCTTCGCCGAGGAGAAGATCGCCCCCCACGTGCGGGAGTGGGACGAGGCCTGCCGCTTCCCCCGGGAGGTCTTCGCCGAGCTGGGGGAGATGGGGATTTTGGGGGTTCTCTTTCCCGAGAGGTACGGCGGGGCCGAAATGTCCTACGTGGACTACGTCATCGTCGTGGAGGAGCTCTCCCGCGTGGACCCCTCCGTCGGCATCGGGGTGGCCGCCCACAACTCCCTCTGCTCCAACCACATCTACCTGTGCGGGACGGAGGAGCAGAAGCGGCGCTTCCTCACCCCGCTGGCCCGGGGGGAGAAGATCGGCGCCTGGGCCCTCACGGAACCGGGTTCGGGCTCCGACGCCGCGGGCCTCAAGACCGTGGCGGTCCCCAAGGACGGGGGCTGGGTGCTAAACGGCACGAAGACCTTCTGCACCCACGCCACCGTGGGCGACACGGCGGTGGTCATGGCCCTCACGGACCGCTCCGACCCCCACCACGGCGTCACCGCCTTCGTCGTGGAGAAGGGCACCCCCGGCTTCCGGGCGGGCAAGAAGGAGAAGAAGCTGGGCCTCTGCGCCAGCGACACCGGCGAGCTGATCCTCGAAGACTGCTTCGTCCCCGACGAGAACCGCCTGGGGGAGGTGAACCGGGGCTTTCAGGACGCCCTCCAGGTCCTGGACGGCGGCCGCATCTCCATCGCCGCCCTCTCCCTGGGCGGGGCCCAGGGGGCCTTCGAGACGGCCCTCTCCTACTCCAAGGTCCGGGAGGCCTTCGGGAAGAAGATCTCCGAGTTCCAGGCCATCCAGTTCACGCTGGCCGACATGGCCACGCGCATCGACGCCGCCCGCCTCCTCACCTACCGCGCCGCCTTCCTCAAGGACCAGGGGAAGACGGTGACGAAGTTCTCCTCCATGGCCAAGATGTACGCCTCGGAGGTCTCGGTGTGGGTGGCGGAGCGGGCGGTGCAGATCCTGGGCGGCTACGGCTTCACCAAGGATTTCCTCGCCGAGAAGTACTACCGGGACGTCAAGCTCAACACCATCGGCGAAGGCACCAGCGAGGTCCAGCGGCTGGTCATCGCCCGCCAGCTCTTTCGGGAGTGACGCCCCGGAGGGGCCCGCCGAGGAGGCCATGCACCCGCTGTCCGAAGCCATTCTCCGGGGCGACCGCCGGGCCCTCGCCCGGGGCCTCAGCGTCGTGGAGGACCGCCGGGAGGGGTACCTCGACCTGCTGAAGGACCTCTACCGGAGGGGCGGAAAGGCCCGCGTCGTGGGGGTCACCGGGCCCCCGGGGGCCGGGAAGTCCACCCTCGTCAACCGCCTCATCGGCGCCTACCGGGAGGAGGGCCTCCAGGTGGCGGTGGCCGCCGTGGACCCCTCCTCCGCCTTCTCCGGCGGGGCCATCCTGGGCGACCGGGTCCGGATGCAGGAGAGGGCCCTGGACGAGGGGGTCTTCATCCGCTCCATGGCCACCCGGGGCCACATGGGGGGGCTCTCCCGGGCCACCGCCGACGCGCTGGTGGTGCTGGACGCCGCCGGCTTCGACGTCGTCCTCGTGGAGACCGTGGGGGTGGGGCAGGACGAGGTGGACATCGTGCGGGAGGCCGACACGGTCCTGGTGCTGCTGGTGCCGGGCCTCGGCGACGACATCCAGGCCATCAAGGCGGGCATCATGGAGATCGCCGACGTCTTCGTCATCAACAAGGCCGACCGGGAAGGCGTGGAGCGGGTGGAGCGGGAACTGAAGGCGGCCCTTCAACTGGCCGGGGAAGCGCAGAGCTGGACGCCGCCCATCGTGAAGACCGTGGCCTCCCGGGGCGAAGGCACCGAAGAGGTGGTGCGGGCGGTCCGCGCCCACGAGGCCCACCTCCGGGGGAGCCGGGGGAACGGCCGCCTGAGGCTGAAGTACCGCCAGCGGTTCTGGGAACTCCTCTCGGAGCGCCTGCTGGGGGAGATCCGAGAACGCTGGCTGGACGGGGAACGGGAGGAACGCCTCCTGGAAGCCTTCGTGGAGCGGAAGGCCGACCCCTACTCGTCGGTGGAGGAGATCCTCCGCCGGATCCGATGGGAGGAAAGACCGTGAAGCTCGACCACATCGGCGTGGCCGTGGCGTCGCTGGAGGCGGGGCGCGCCTTCTACGAGGCCCTGGGGCTCCTCTGCGGCGGGGAGGAGGAGGTCCCGGAGCAGAAGGTGAAGGTGGCCTTCTTCGCCGTGGGGGATAGCCGCATCGAGCTTTTGGAGAGCACCGACCCCGAGGGGCCCGTGGGGAGGTTCCTGGCGAGGCGCGGTCCGGGCCTCCACCACCTCTGCCTGGAGGTCCCGGACCTGGAGGCGGCCCTTCTCCGCCTGAAGGAGAAAGGGTACGCCCTCCTGGACGAGCGGCCCCGCACCGGGGCGGGGGGCCGCAAGGTGGCCTTCGTCCACCCCAAGAGCGCCGCGGGGGTCCTTCTCGAGCTGACGGAAGGGGAGGGACGATGACCCGCGCGCATAAAGCCCCGGCCCCTTCTCGGGAGGCGGGTTCCCCAGGTGGCGGTGCCGGCCCTTCCTGGGGTCCCGGCTCCTTCGTGGTGGCCTACCTGAGAGACCCCCGGGAGAAGGTCTGGGGGATGCTCCTCCGCCTCGAGGCGGCGGGCTTCTGGATCCGCGGCATCGAGCTCAACGCCTTCGACGACTGGGTGCGGGAGCGGGCCGCGGGCCTCTCCGGCACGCTGGGGCCCTCCACCTCCTTCCTGCCCTTCCTCCGCGTGGAAAAGATCGTGGTGGACGAGGCCCTGGGCCCCGCCGCCTCCCTGAAGGAGCGGCTGGAGGCGGCCGTGGGGCGCCCCGCCGAGGACCTTCTCTGAGGAGGCACCGTGTACGACCCCACCGACGACCGAACCGAGGCGCTCTTTTCGGCGCTCCTTTCCGTCTTGAGGGAGGCCCCGGAGGGGGCCGCCAAGCAGGCCCTGGCCGGGCTCCTGGAAGAGGCCGCCCTCGTGGAGATCCTGGCCGGGGAGGGCCGACCCCTGCCGGAAGACGCCGAGGGCTTTTCGTCCGAACTGGCCCGGCGCTGGGAGGAGGTGGCCGCCCTCCGCAACGAGAAGGCCGCCTCCTTCCTCTACGCCCTCCAGCGGAACGAGTTTTAGGGGGACTTCCCCCAGGGCCCGCCGCGGAGCGGGGCTCCATCGGCCAAATCGCCCCCGCCGTGGTAGAATCCGCCTCCGGAGCAAAGGAGGGAGAAGGAGCCTCCCCAGGGAGAGTCCCCCCTTCCTCCCCACCAGGCAAGGACCGCGGCCCACCCGCCTCCCGGGCGGGGGGACGCAGGTGAGGCCGCCCGCGCCAAACGGGCCCCGCCCATTCCAGGAGGAGACCATGGCCATTCGGGAACAGGACGCGCTCGACTACCATTCCGTAGGACGTCCCGGCAAGACCGAGGTGGTGCCCACCAAGCCCTGCCTCACCGCCCGGGACCTCTCCCTCGCCTACACGCCCGGCGTGGCGGTTCCCTGCCTCGCCATCGAGAAGAACCCCGAGGACGCTTACAAGTACACCAACAAGGGCAACCTCGTGGCCGTCCTCTCCAACGGCACGGCGGTGCTGGGCCTGGGCGACATCGGCGCCCTGGCGGGGAAGCCCGTCATGGAAGGGAAGGGAGTCCTCTTCAAGCGCTTCGCCCACGTGGACGTCTTCGACATCGAGGTGAACACCCACGACCCCGACGAGGTCATCAAGGTGGCCCAGCTGCTGGAGCCCACCTTCGGGGGGATCAACCTGGAGGACATCAAGGCCCCCGAGTGCTTCTACATCGAGGAGACCCTCAAGAAGACGATGAAGATCCCCGTCTTCCACGACGACCAGCACGGCACGGCCATCATCTCCGGGGCGGCCCTCCTCAACGCCTTGGAAATCGCGGGCAAGAACATCAAGGACGTGCGCGTGGTGGTCTCCGGGGCCGGCGCCGCCGCCATCGCCTGCGCCAAGTTCTACGAACTGCTGGGCGTGCCCCGGGAAAACTTCCTCCTCGTGGACACCAAGGGGGTGGTCTTCAAGGGCCGCAAGGAGGGGATGAACCCCTACAAGGAGTACTTCGCCCAGGACACGCCCCTCCGCACGCTGGCCGAGGCCATGAAGGGGGCCGACGTCTTCCTCGGGTGCTCCGTCAAGGGCCTCGTCACGCAGGACATGGTGCGTTCCATGGCCAAGAACCCCATCGTCTTCGCCATGGCCAACCCCGACCCCGAAATCACCTACCCCGACGCCAAGGCCGCCCGGCCGGACATCATCATGGCCACGGGCCGCTCGGACTACCCCAACCAGGTGAACAACGTCCTCGGTTTCCCCTTCATCTTCCGCGGCGCCTTGGACGTCCGCGCCACCGCCATCAACGAAGAGATGAAGGTGGCGGCCGCCCGCGCCCTGGCGGCCCTCGCCAAGGAGCCGGTGCCCGAAGGGGTCTGCGCCGCGTACGGCGGCCAGCGCTTCGAGTTCGGGCCCGACTACATCATCCCCAAGCCCTTCGACCCGCGGGTCCTCGTGTGGGAGGCCTCCGCCGTGGCCAAGGCCGCCTGCGAGACCGGCGTGGCCCAGCAGCCCATCACCGACTGGGACGGCTACCGAGCGCGCCTGGAAGCCATGACCAGCAAGAGCCAGGAGGTCATGCGCACCATCCGCACCACCGCCCGCCGGGAGAAAAAACGGGTGGTCTTCCCCGAAGGGGAGAACCCCAAGATCATCGAAGCCGGCCGCGTCCTCGTGGAGGAAGGCCTCGCCCACCCCATCCTCCTCGGCAAGCGGGAAACCATCGAGGCCGCCGCCAGGAAGGTGGGGCTGGACCTCCAGGCCGTCACCGTGGTGGACCCCGAGACCTCCCCCGACAACCCCGCCTTCGCCAAGGGCCTCTACGAACTGCGGGCCCGCAAGGGCTTCACCCCCAAGAAGGCGGAGACGGTGGTGAAGAAGGCCCTCTACCACGCCCTCATGATGCTCAGGACCGGCAAGGCCGACGGCATGGTGGCCGGCATCGAGCGCTCCTACGTGGACACCATCCGCGTGGTCCTTCCCCTGGCCGAGCTCAAGGAAGGGGTCCGCAGGGCCGTGGGCATGCACCTCGTCCTCGTGGGGGGGAAGGTTTTCATCTTCGCCGACACCACCGTCAACATCGACCCCGACGCCCGGGAGCTGGCCGAGATCGCCGTCCAGGCGTCGGTGCTGGCGCGGCACTTCAACCTGGAGCCCCGCATCGCCATGCTGGCCTTCTCCAACTTCGGCGACAACGACCACCCCAAGGCCCGCAAGGTCCGCGAGGCGGTGGCCATCCTTCACGCCGAGCACCCCGAGCTGGTGGTGGACGGGGAGATGCACGGCGACGTGGCGGTCCTCCCCGAGTTCGCCCGGGACAACTTCCCCCACAGCAAGATCCAGGGCGACGCCAACGTCCTCATCTGCCCCGACCTTCAGAGCGGCAACATCGCCTACAAGCTGGTGGGCTACCTCGGGGAACGCCGCGAGGTCATCGGCCCCCTGCTCTTCGGCCTCAAGCACCCCATCAACGTCGTTTCCTACAACTCCGACGTCCGGGAAATCGTCAACATGGCCGCCCTCTCCTGCTACCAGGCCGGGCGGTAAGACGACCCTACCCCACCGCCGCAACCCCAAAGGGGCGGGCCCCACGGCCCGCCCCCGTCGTTTGGGCTCAACCCTTCGGGCCCCTCCCCCATGGTTTGCCCGCCAGGCCTTGACACTGAAAAAAATCATGCCCTATTTGGCCCGTCCGATCATTGCCGCGTGCGGTGCCCAAAGTGCCGCATAAAGTTTGGGGTTAGGGTTTGTTGATTTGAGGAGGCGATCCATGCAAGTCTCGGCAAGCGCGCGCCGCCGTTGGGCGCGGCGGATGGTGGTGTGGGTGACGGGGGTGATCCTGTCGGCGGCCGCTTCGGTCCGTGCCCAGGAGTTCATGGCCGTGGTCCAGGAGATGCCAGGCTTCAAGGCCGAGTCGGCCTACCAGAATTTCGGCAACGGGGAGAGCGTCAACCTCGCCAACGGCGGACTCACCGTGACCCACGCCTCCGCCGTGGGGCTCCCCCAGAACATGGGGGGTACGCTGCGCCCCGTGCGGGTCTTCAACACGAAGAACCCGGACGCCCTGTTCCTGACCGCGTGCAACCAGACCGACGACGCCATTGCCTGCGGACCCATGGGCGGCGGGTGGAAGATCAGCTACGGGCGCGTGCTTCTGCGGGTGGCCAACGCTTCCCGCATGAACGCCACGGGGTACGTGTCCAGGAGCCAGTACTACTACCAGGACGAGAGCGGCGCCGAGCACCGGCTGTACCTCGACTCTACGCTCGAAGGGTACGCCGGAGCGAACACCAAACCGAACGGGAGCGCCTGGTACGTCACCAACGACCTGAGCTTCATCCGGGCGAAGTACTCCACGGCCAGCAACGAGTGGACCCTTTACTTTCCCGACGGCTCCACCCGCATCGCCGGCGGCGCGGGGGGGCTCTACGTGCCGCCGGCTCCCGGCCCGGTGTACTCCAACGAGGACGGCACCACCTATGTCAGCGGCCTCACCAACAACCGGACCAACGGCTGGTGGGTGCGGAGGATTGTGGACAGATGCGGAAATGCCATCACCGTGAGCTACTATCCGGTGGAGGGAGCGCACCCCTATCCCGGCTCCATCAAAACCATCACGGACCACTTCGGCCGGGTCATCACCTTCGGATACAATCCCCAGGGGGTGATCTCCACCCTCACGGGGGCGGGGCTGACGGAAACCTATACGTATTCCCCATCGCCTCAGCGGTTTCCGCAGTACGAAACCCACGTGGGCGTCGGCGTCTATGTGCCGGCTCTGGTAAGGGTGAGCACCTCCGGTCCGAACGGGGTGGTGGGGCCGGAGATTACCTACTCCTATGGCCAGGACCCGGGAACGGAAGGCGTCTACCTCAAGCAGGTCGGATACCCGACGGGGGCCGTTTCCCAGTACACCTACGAGCGAGTCCCTTATACCATCACGTACTTCCCGGCCAACCCGAACCAGGCCGAGCCTACGACCGTTTACACCGACGCGGTCAAGAGCCACACCCTCCGGGTGCGTTCCGTGAGCTTCACCTCGGGAAACGGTTCCGAATATGCCTTGACGTGGACCTACGACCGCTCCTTTCAACCGGGGTTTTTCCTCGGCCGCACTACGCGGTCGGTCCCGGTTTCCGTGAAGGACCCCCAGGGGGCCGAGGAGGTGTACTTTTTCACGGCGTCGGACTTTTCCGAGGGGGCCGAACTCTCCCCTGGGCGGGAACTGGCCCGGCTCCGGCGCCCGCCAGCGACCCCTCCTTGGCCGGCGTTCAATCCAAACAACCACCAGATGGGCCGGATCTGGCAGAAGAACACCTACTACGAATCCGGGGACCGCGTGGACGGAGCGGGTCAAGAGCTGGGAGACGCCCACCGCTGCTGGTACGATGGCCCCCAGGGCCCCGCCCCTGTGCCCAAGGGCAACCTCCGGTCGTGGAGAACCGAAGAGAGAGAGTTCTTGCTGTCCTCGACGACGGAGAAATGGTCCAAGGTCACGGTCAACACCGGATGGGACGGCTTCGGCCACTACCTCGTTTCGCAGGAAAGCGGGACCAATGCCGCCTATACCCAGGTCACGGCCAGCCAGTACGACTTGAAGAAGGAGCTGACGAGCACCCTATACCAGTTGGACCGGCTTACGAGGCGCTATTCCGGGGGAGCCACCTTTACCGGGCCGCTGGCCGCCCAGATCATGGCCTTGCCCGTGGACGACCCTCCGCCTCCCACGGGGGTCTTGGCCCTGGAAGGCCAGTTCGCCGCCGTCTCGCGCGCCTACACCCCCGCGACAGGTCTGGTGAGCCAGGAGATCCGCCATGCCGCCATCCAGACGGCGTTCAGCTTCTCCTACTCCACCCTGGACCTGAGCGCTCCGGTCTCCTCGCCCGCCGACCCCGCCACGAGCCTCTCCTATACGGCCTCCCCGAGCCCCGTGGGCTACGGCAACATCCAGTCCGTGACCTACTCGGCGGTCAACGGCGGGCTGGCCCGGACGGCCTCCTTCGCCTGGAACTACGCCATGGTCCGGTCCATGCAATGGAGCGGGGTGACCTACTCCGAATTCACCCGGGTCATTGATCCGGCGACGAGCCGGATCGCGAGCCACACGGACGCCAACGGCTTCACCACCGCCTTCACCTACGACGCGCTGGGCCGGGTGACGGTGATCAGCCACCCGAGCCCCGAGGCGGCGGAGCGGATCGTGTACCCCGATGACACGCGGCTGTACGGCGGTCTGGCGTGGCGGACCCATCAGAAGATCCAGTACTATAAAGGAGGCCTCGGCTACGTGCCCAGCCTCACGCCGAGCGCGTATTCCGTGCCGCCCACGATGCTCCCGGCCATCGAGACGTACGCGGTCTACACCTTCGACGACCTGGGCCGGCTGTGGAAGACCGACCGGGTGGGGCCGGACAACTACTGGATTCAGCGCCTGACGCTGTACGACCCCATGGGCCGGGTCTTCTTCACGTCGGAACCCTACCGGTGGGGATCGAAGTCCGCCCAGTCCTACACGGCCACGTTGAACGGGGGGGTGAACTTCACGGTGGCGGTGCCGGTTTCGGCCACGAACAAGCCCTTCGGGACCTTCGACTCCGTCGTGGCCTCCGCCCTGCCCACCCTGTCCGGGACGCCGGACCCCTTCAACCGGACGGTGCGGGTCTTCAAGGCCGACGGGGCGCGGACGGACTTCCAGTACGACGGGCTGACCTCGTGGAGGAAGGACTACGACTTGAACCGGGTCCCCGTGCTGAACGGGAACCTCCTCTCGGCGACGACCCGCTTCGACAAGGACGCCTTTGGGGCCCTTCTGTCGGTGCTCCCGCCGACGGGCGCGGCAGCCACCTACGCCTACGACGGCCTGGGGAAGCTGACGGGGGTGACCCTCAGCGGGAGCGGGAAGGTCCAGAGCCGGGTCTTCGAGTATGACGCCCTCGGTCACCTTTTGGGGTACAGCCAGCCGGAGACGGGGCGGTGG
>JBBILR010000015.1:0-65304 GCA_037444825.1 Acidobacteriota bacterium
GGTCTTGCTTCGAAGGAGCCCCGGAAAGGTGCCCTCCGGGGGGAGTCCCGGGTGGGCGGGAAGGCCCTTCGAAGACCCAGCTTCGCAAGCACGCCCTTCGGGGAACGGCCGGGTCTTGCTTCGAAGGAGCCCCGGAAAGGTGCCCTCCGGGGGGAGTCCCGGGTGGGCGGGAAGGCCCTTCGAAGACCCAGCTTCGCAAGCACGCCCTTCGGGGAACGGCCGGGTCTTGCTTCGAAGGAGCCCCGGAAAGGTGCCCTCCGGGGGGAGTCCCGGGTGGCCCGCCTTCCGCCTCTTCTCGTGGTACACTCGCCCCGTCTGGAGGTCCTCTTGCGGCTCCTCAGGTGGCTCCTGTATGCGGCTCTCTTCGGCGCCGGGCTGGCGGGGGGGTTCATGGTTCTCCTGCGCCTCTCCTTCCTGCGTCCCGGAACCCTGGTCCCCGCGGTGAAGGGCCTCACCGCGGAGCAGGCCGCCTGGGAGGCCCAGCGGGCCGGCCTCTCCTTCCTGGTGAAGGACGAACGGTTCGACACCCGCCTCGAAAAGGGCCGGGTGGTGGACCAGTCGCCCCCGCCGGGCACCTCCGTGCGGAAGGGGATGACCCTGTCCGTGGTGGTGAGCCGGGGGGTGGACCTGGTGGAAGCCCCGCCCTTGGTGGGGCTTCGGCTTGAAACCGCCCAGCTCCAAGCCCAGCAGGCGGGCCTCCGGACCGGTTCGGTTTCCTACCTGCCCGGAGAGGCTCCCCCTTCCACCGTCCTGGCCCAGTTCCCGCCGGCCGGAGCCCGGGTGCCCCGGGACTCGGGGGCCGACCTCCTCGTCTGCCTGGGGGGGGAGGCGCCCCTCTTCGTGGCGCCGGACCTGAGGGGCCTCGCCCCCGGCCAGGCCTCCACCCTTCTCAACGAGTACGGAATCCTGGTCTCCGTGGGGACCACCCCCGGCAAGGGCCCCTCCGAAGGCCGCGTGGTGGGACAGGAACCCAGGCCGGGGTATCCCCTCTCCCGCCGGGATACCGTCCAGTTGGTGGTGGAGCGCCCATGAAGACCCCGCCTCCGGGGCGCCTCCTCGCCCCTAGCCTTCTTTCCGCCGACTTCGCCGCCCTCGGCGCCTCCATCGCCGCCGTGGAGAGCGAAGCGGGGCTCCTGCACGTGGACGTCATGGACGGCCGCTTCGTCCCCAACCTCACCATCGGCCCGCCGGTGGTCGCCGCCCTGCGGAAGGCCACCTCGCTTCCCCTGGACTGCCACCTGATGATCGAGGCCCCCGAGCGTCTTCTCGCCGACTTCGCCGCGGCGGGCGCGGACCTGGTCTCCGTCCACCAGGAGGCCTGCCCCCACCTCCACCGGACGTTGCAGACCATCCGGGAGGCGGGAATGGCGCCGGGGGTGGCCCTCAACCCCGCCACCCCGGTGGAGTCCCTCGCGGTGATCCTGTCGGAGGTGGACTTCGTCCTCGTCATGAGCGTCAACCCGGGCTTCGGCGGCCAGCGCTTCCTTCCGCTGGCCCTCGACAAGATCCGGACCCTCAAGGCCCTGCGGGAAGCCAGGGGGCTCTCGTTCGCCATCGAGGTGGACGGGGGGGTGTCCCTGGAGACCCTTCCGGCCTTGCTGGAGGCCGGGGCCGACTGGTTCGTGGCGGGGTCGGCCGTCTTCGGCGCCGCCGACGCCCGGCGCGCGGCCCGGGAGCTTCGGGAGGCCCTCGTTGCGCACCCATAGGACCCTCCTCCGGGCCCGCTACGCGGAGACCGACCAGATGGGGGTGGTCCACCACGCCGCCTACTTCGCCTGGCTGGAGGTGGGAAGGACCGAGTTCCTGCGGGCGCGGGGGATTCCCTACCGCCTGCTGGAGGAGAAGGGGTTCCGCATGCCGGTGCTCCGGGCGGAGGCCGAATACCTCTCCCCCGCCCGCTACGACGACGAAGTGGTGGTGGAGGCCCGCCTCGAAGAGGCGAGCCCCCTCCGCTTCGCCTTCGTCTACGAACTGAGGAGGGCCGGCGAAGGGACCCTCCTTTGCCGGGGCCGGACCGAGCACGTGGCCACGGGGCTGGACGGACGGCCCCGCCGCCTGCCCCGGGAACTGCTGGACCTCATAGGAGGTGGCCGTGAACAGCCGTAACCTGCTGGCCGTCGTCGCCCTGGGTGCCGTCCTGCTCTTCGGGGGCTGCCACCACCGCCGTCCCAAGGAGAAGGCCCCCCGCGAACTGGTCCCCGTCGCCGTCCTGTACGAAAAGGGCCAGCACGCCCTCCAGAAGAACCGCCCCGCCTCGGCGCGCCGGTACTTCGACCAGATCATCCTCCGGGAGGACGCGGGGGAGTACAAGGAGAAGGCGGAGATCGCCACCGCCGACGCCTACATGGCCGAGCACACCCTGGAGTCCTACGCCGAGGCCATTTCCCGCTACCAGGCCTTCCTGGCCTTTCACCCCACCCACCCCGAGGCGCCCTACTGCCAGTTCCGCATCGGCACGGCCTACCTGGAGTCGGTGGAGACCCCCGACCGGGACATGTCCTCCGCCCACAGCGCCCGGGACGCCTTCCAGGCCCTGGTGGACAACTACCCCAAGAGTTCCTACGTGGACCAGGCTCGGGAAAAACTCACCGTCATCGACAACCTGCTGGCGGCCCACGAGATCAAGGTGGGGGACTTTTACTTGAAGAACGGCCACCCCAAGGGGGCGGTGGCCCGGTACCGGGGGGTGGTGGAGAAGTACCCCTCCTACTGGAATCTGCCCCTGGTCTACTACCGCCTGGGGCGGGCGCTGGCGGCGGACGGCCAGGCCTCCGAAGCGGCCCTGTACTACAAGCGCGTCGTGGAGACGGTTCCCGGCACGCATCTCGCCGGGGACGCCGAGAAGGGACTCCGTTCGCTGGACAAGGCCGCTTCCCGGCGGGAGAAGAAGGACCTCCCCAAGGAGCCGCTCCTTCCCAAGGAAAAGCGCCGCCCCTGGTGGCAGTTCTGGAAGAGGGGGTGAAGCGTGGCCACCCAGACTCGTCCCGACGACCCCTTCGAGCCCGTGGTCCCCTCCTCCCAAAGCCTCCCCGAGATCACGGTGAAGGCCCTGATCCTGGGGGTGGTCCTGGCGGTGGTGCTGGCCGCGGCCAACGCCTACCTCGGCCTCTTCGCCGGCATGACCGTCTCCGCCTCCATTCCGGCCGCCGTCATCTCCATGACCCTCTTCTCCTTCTTCCGCCGCTCCAATATTCTCGAGAACAACATCGTCCAGACGGCCGCCTCCGCCGGCGAGGCGGTGGCCGCCGCGGCGGTCTTCACCATCCCCGGCCTGGTCATTCTGGGGTTCTGGCCCCGGTACGACTACGTGCAGACGGTGGCCATCTGCGCCCTCGGCGGCACCATCGGGGTCCTCTTCTCCGTCCCCCTGCGGCGGGCGCTGGTGGTGGAGGCCCGGCACGAGATCAAGTTCCCGGAGGGCATCGCCACAGGGGAGGTTCTCAAGGCGGGCCAGGGCGGAGAGAAGGGCAACCTGGGGGCCATCGTGGCGGCGGGCCTCACCGGAGGCCTTCTCAAGTTCTGCCAGGACGCCGGGCTGAAGCTGTGGGCCTCGGCGCTGGAGCTGGGCGGCCGGGCGGGCCATTCCGCGGCCTATTTGGGGATGGATCTTTCCGCCGCCCTGCTGGGGGTGGGCTTCATCGTGGGCCTCCGCATCGCCGTGCTGGTCTTCCTGGGAGGCGCGCTCTCCTGGTGGATCGCCATCCCCCTCTATTCCTTCCTTCACGGGCTACCCGAGGCCGCCACGACGGTGGAGGCGGCCACCCTTCTCTGGAAAGAGCAGATCCGCTTCCTGGGCGTGGGAGCCATGTGCGTGGGCGGTTTCTGGGCGCTGATCCAGATGCGCTCCCAGCTGCTCACGGGGGTGAAAAGCGGCCTTCGCGCGTTTCGGGAGGAGAAGGCGGGGAGGGCGGTGGAGCGAACCGACCGGGACATCCCCATGATGTGGGTTCTGGTCTTCTCCGCCCTCTCCGTGGTCCCCCTCTTTTTCGTCTACCGCCTGGTGGTCCGGAGCACCCTCGTCAGCCTGGTGATGGCCGTCATCATGCTGGTGGCGGGGTTCCTCTTCGCCGCCGTGGCGGGGTACATGGCGGGGCTCGTCGGCTCCTCCAACAACCCCATCTCCGGCGTGACCATCTCCACCATCCTCTTCGCGTCGCTGGTCCTCCTGCTGTTCCTGGGCCGGGGGAACCCTTCGGGGCCCGCCGCCGCCATCCTCATCGGGGCGGTGGTCTGCTGCGCCGCCTCCATCTCCGGAGACAACCTGCAGGACCTGAAGGCGGGCTTCATCGTGGGCTCCACCCCCTGGAAGCAGGAGTTCATGCTCATCGCGGGAGTCCTCGCTTCGGCCTTCGTCATCGCACCGGTCCTGCACCTCCTGGACCTCAAGTACGGCGTGGGGGTCCCCATGAACGCCGACGCGGCGTGGATGGCCGCCCACCCCCATCCGCTGGCCGCCCCGCAGGCCACCCTCATGGCCTCGGTTTCCAAGGGGGTCTTCATGGGAGGGCTCCCTTGGACCATGGTGGCTCTGGGGGCCCTGGTGGCGGTGGCGGTCATCTGCCTGGACCTCTACCTCAAGGCCCGGGGAAGCGCCTTCCGCACCCCGGTGCTGGCGGTGGCCGTGGGGATCTACCTGCCGTTCCGGCTGTCCACCACCATCTTTCTGGGGGGGCTCGTCGCCCACCTCGTCTCCCGGAGCGTGGAGTCGCTGAAGGGGCGGGGGGTCTCCCCGGAAGGGATGGACAAGGCCCGGGCCGCCGCGGAAAAGAAGGGCCTTCTCCTCGCCTCGGGGCTCATCACCGGCGAGGCCCTCATGGGGATCCTCCTGGCGGTGCCCATCACCCTGGCGGGGATCTTTCCCGCCCTCGAGGGGGACTTCCTGGCCCTCTTCCCCGAGCCCCCGCTGGGGGGGTGGCCGGGGGTGGCCGCCCTCGCCGCGCTGGTGGCGGTGGTCTATCGCTCCGTGGCCCGGGCCGGCCGCGACGCGGCGGGAGCCCCTTGAGTCCTCAGCCCCCCAGCTTGCGGAGGAGAACCTCCGCCTGGGCGCGGATGGCGGGGTACTCGGCGGCCCAACGGGGGTCCGGCTGCATCTGAAGCAACGCCCGGAGTTGGGCGCGGGCCTCGTCCTTCTCCCCCTCGGCCTTGAGGGTCTCGGCGAGGTACAGGCGGCTCAGGGGGTGGCGGGGCTCCCCCTCCACCGCCGCCTTCAGGTGGGCGATGGACTTGCGGTTGTCGCCCCCCTTGAACCCCGGGAGCTTGAAGTACAGGCGCCCCAGAAGCCGGTCGGGGCCGTACCCTTCCACCGACCGATCCAGACGCAGGCAGGCGTCCATTTCCCGCTGGATCTCCGGGACCAGCGAAAGGGATTTGAAGATTCCCTTGGTTTCGCCGTAGACGCCGTACAGAACGCCGAGCCAGAAGTGCCCTTCGGCCCCGTCGGGCCTGAGCGCCACGGCGGCCTTCGCCCGCTCGATCCCGTCCTGGAAGAGGGCCAGTTTCTCCTTCTCCCCCAGGTCCGGTTCGGCCCAGGTTCCCAGGTAGTAACAGGCCCGGGCACCCTCCCACCGGGCCTCGTAGGAGGTCCCATCGGCCGCCGCCGCCTCGGCGAAGAGCCGGACCGCCGCCCGGGCCTGGGCGGTGGAACTCCGGTGGGCGAAGGCCTCCCGCGCCTTTTCCAGGAGCGGTTGATGGGGAACCGGCGAGGCCTGTGCCCCCAGGAAGAGGGTCCAGAGAACCGCGGGCACGGCTTTCCACGCTTTCGAGACCATGGCATCCTCCTGGCGTTTCAGGGGGAGTGTACCACCCGAAGAACGTTGCGTTCCCGAAAAGGGGACGAGAAAGACCGGAAACGACGCCCTTCCATCCTGCTCCCTCGCTGGGGGCCGGACCCCTCCGGGGAAGCGCTTCGGGGGACATTCGGAAAGGAGGAACCATGAGGACGTTTGTGAAAACGCTGGTTTGCGCGGTGGGGCTTCTCGCGGCGGCAAGCCTGAGAGCCCAGGAAATGGATCCCCTCCTCAAGATCCTGGTGGAAAACAAGGTCATCACCGAGGAGCAGGCGAGGTCGGTGCAGGAGGAGTACGTTCGCCGCCAGGCCAACCGGGAGACGGAAATCCAGGAGTCCATCGAGGGTGGGCTGGAAGCCAAGATCAAGAAAACCGCCCCTCAGGTCCCCTCGGCCCTCAAGGACCTGAAGATCGGAGGCCTCTGGTATCTCTCCTACCAGAACGGCAACCAGTACGCCGGTATCGCCGACGAGACCAAGGCCTACAGCAAGTTCACCGTCAAGCGCGGCTACCTCAACGTGGAAAAGAAGATCACCCCCTACCTCTCCGCCCGGTTCACCCCCGACGTGACGCAGGACTCCACCGGCGACGTCAAGGTCCGGATGAAGTACCTCTACGCCAAGTTCAGCGGCAAGGGCAACGCCTTCTTCGGGAAGCCCTACGTGGAGGTGGGCCTCACCCACATGCCCTGGCTGGACTTCGAGGAGTCCATCAACCGGTACCGCATGCAGGACACCATGTTCCTGGAGCGCAACGGCCTCTTCAACTCCGCCGACTTCGGCGTCATGGCGGGAGCCAACTTCGGACCGGAGCTGGACGAGGCCTTCAAGAAAGAGGTCAACGACCACTACGCCGGGAAGTACGGCTCCTGGCAGCTGGGCGTTTTCAACGGCGGCGGCTACCACGCCTCCGAGAAAAACCACAACAAGGTGTTCGAAGGGCGCTTGACCGTCCGCCCCCTGCCTCAGGCGGCGCCCGGCCTGCAGGCCAGCTACTTCTTCGTCCGCGGCAAGGGGAACGTCTCCGAGCCCGAACCGCCCAAGACGCTTCCCGACTACGACGTGAACGCCTTCATGGTGAGTTACGAGCACCAGTACGTCGTCCTCACCGCCCAGGTTTACAACGGCAAGGGCAACGCCAAGGGCGACGCGGTGTACACCGGCGACGGCCCGGACTGGAAAGCGGGGGACGCCCGCAAGATGAAGGGCTACTCCTACTTCGCCGAGGTCCGCTTCTCCGAAAAGGCCGACTGGAGCGTCATCGGCCGCTACGACCGCTTCGACGGGGACAAGGAAGACCCCCAGAGCGACCTCCAGAAGAGGACCATCCTGGGGGTCGCCTACCAGTTTTTCAAGGGCAATTACCTGCTGTGCGACTACGAAATCCTGGACCACCGGGACCCGAAAATCCCCAACGAGAAGCGGGCCCAGGTGACCCTGCAGGTCAAGTTTTGAGCGCCTCTCTTCCCTTTCTCCCCACCGAGGGGGCGCCCCAGGCGCCCCCGTTCCATCTTCGGGAGAACCTTCCCTTAAAAGACGATCTGGTACTGGAGGCGAAACTCCGTGTCCCGGGTGTCCCTCTTCTCGTCGCGGATCCTGCGCCAGTCGGCCTGGAGCTTGCTCGAGAAGCCGGCGAAGTAGAGGTTCGTCCCCAGTCCCCACTCCACCCGGCGGTCCCCGGGAAGGTCCTTCGCCGGGTCCAGGGTCCACCGTCCGGCGAAGACCTCCCACCGGTCCGGTAGCAGGAGGAGCCCCACCTGCGCGTTGAGGCCGTCCGACCTCACCGGCTCCGACTTCGCGTCCCACAGGGTCCGATCAAAGTACTCGCCGTAGGCGGCGACGCGCCGCCACCGGGCGAGGAGGTCGTAGGCCCGGGTCTCGTACCGCCGCCCCGACGGTGGAAGGCCCTTCCGGCCCACCCGGTGGTCGTTCTCCTCGTACCCCGCCCCGAGGGAGAGCCTGAATTCGGGCGCCTCATGAAGGCCCGCCTCGTCGGTCCCCGCCGATCCCCAGGGGCTCAGAACCACCCGTAGGTTCCTCTGGTACTTGCCGTCCGGATTGTCGTACTTGCTTCTCCCTTCGCCGTTGAAGAGGCCGGCGGCGTACTCGAGGAGGTCGGGCCGGGAGGCGGGGCCCGCCTTTCCGTAGAGCTGAACCCCCACGTCGCGGACGGAGCAGAATTCGTAGGTGACGAAGGAGCGGTCGACGAACATATCCGTCCGGGTGGAGGCCAGGCTCTGCCGCCCGAAGGGGCTCTTGAACTGGCCGGCCCGGATCTGGAAGAGGCCCTTCCCGTGGGTGAAGTCGTAGTTCACCGCGGCGTCGTCGAGGATCCCCAGGGAGGTGTTGGCGTTGGCCCAGTCCACCTGCAGGAGGAAGGTGAGGTCGGGCGTGTAGGCCCACCCCTGGAGCTGCGTCTTGAAGCGGCGGATCCGAAAGGCCCCGCCGTCGGTGGTCTCCCGATCCCCGTGGCGGCTGTCGGTCCAGCGAAATTGGAGACGGTTCGTAAGGCGCACTTCGGCCCGCGGGAAGGTCAGGGTCGTGGTTCCGTCGTTCCAAGAGGCGCGGACGGTGCTTCCAGGGGCCTTAGAGGCGACCAGAACCGCCGAATCTTCGGCCCCTTCTGTCAGAGCCAGGCGCGCCTCCAGCGCCCGAAGGCGCCCCTCCAGCTCGGCGACCCGCTTCTGCTCCGCCGCCAGGGCCTCTTGGGAGGCCCGAAGTTCCTCCTCCAGACGCCGCACCTCGGAAACCACCGGCGAAGGAGTCTGCCCAAAGAGAGAGGCGGCCTCCAAAAGCGCCGCCACGACTACCCAGAACGAAAACCGGTTTCCCATGGAACACCTTCCTTCCGGGGCCGCCCCCCGCCACTCTAACGGGAGCCAGCCTACGGCAAGTCAAGGGGGGGAATCGGCGGGAACCGGAACGAAGCGGTCTCCTGGGGGAAATGCCTTCCCCTTTGGGGGTACCCGCGGGATTCCCGAAGGTCGCGGGGCGAATCCCCCGCCTCCATCCCACGGTCCTTCGGCCCCCGACGGCCGAGGAGGGGGTGACGCCGCGCCGGACCACCCCTCTCCGCCTTCCCATTCCCGTCTCTTCGCAGAAACGGGAGGGGCCGGAGCCCCTCCCGTCTCTTTGAAAGTGTCAGGAGGACCGTTACTTCAGTTCCCGCCACCAGGAGGGTTCGGGGTTGGACAGTCCCTGGCTGGGGTTGACCCCAGGGACGGTTTCGATGGTGGCCCGTTTCCCTTGGCCCACCCCGGAGCGGGCGACGATGACGCGGTTCCCGGCGATGGCGAAGCCGGAGCCGGCCCCCGACCCGGCCTCGTAGGTCGTCGGCGTGACGTTGGCGGGCACCCCGCCGCTGACCTCGAACTCCACCTTGACGATGTACGACGTGCCGGCGCAGTCCGCGGTGTCGGGGTCGTAGACGAGGAAGAGGGCCAGCGGTTTCACGTCGCTCTGCACGGGGACGAAGAGCATGGGCGGCGCGGTGAGCTGGGCCCGGCGGCCGATCTTCTCGGTGGTGCTCCCGGGTTTGTACAGGTCCTGGATAGGGATCCGGACGATCTGGCTCGACGTGGCGGCGGAGGCGTTCATCTCCTTGGCGACGAGGTAGAGGGAGGGGACGAAGTAGCCGCTCTTTCCGACGTTGGGCCCGGTGATCGTCTCCGACTTCTCGTAGAAGGAGCCGCTCCCGAAGGCGTAGAGGTCGTACCCCTGGGAGCCCTGGTAGTACCCGCTGACGGCGGCGGGGTAGTAGAGGGGCTGCATCTGGCCGGCCTTGGCCGTGGCGTCGATGCCCACCACGGGGGTGTACGAGGAGGAGGGCAGGAACCAGATCCGCCCGTTGAGGTCCGCCTGGAGCGCCAGGTCCACGAGGCTGTCGGGGTAGTACGCCTCGGCGGTGGTGCTGAAGATCGTGGAGGCGGCGTAGGTCTGGTTTCCGACGTAGGGGGCGACCCCGCTGTTGCTCAAGGCCTTGGGGGTGAAGGTGCCGGTGGCGGGATCGAAGAGAAGGACCGACGGCGCCACCTGGGAGGAGGCGGTGGAGGCGGGGTTCCGCCCGGAGCCCAGGAGCCCCTTTGCCGTGGCCACGCCGGTGTAGCCGATGGCCGGCACGCTCCAGGACTCCTTGAGCCCCGAAACCTGGAGGGATGCGGGGTAGGAGCCGGTCTTGGTCCAGAGGACCGTGAGGGGTACGTAGTGGGCGTCGGTGGAGACGGGGTCGGTGACGTCCAGCGCCGCCACCAGGTCCCCCCCGGGGCCCTCGGTGAGGAAGAGGACCGTCCGCCACCCGTTGATGGGGCTGCCGAAGTAGACGTCGGCGTACCTCGGGTGGTTCGCCAGCGTGTAGAGCTGATCGGCGGGCATCTTGGGCTGCCCCACGGGGTTGTTCACGGGGTCGGCCGCGTAGGTCTCAAAGAGGTCCGCCTGGTCGGCGAGGAGGTTGGGGGGCAGGAGGGCGATGACCTCCTGGCCGTCGTCCACCCGGAAGGCGTGGAGGAAGCCGTCGTTGGAGCCGATCCAGACGAGGGGGGTCCGGTCCTTGTAGTCGCTCTCGAAGGCGGTGTGGTCGTTGACGCTGGCCTTCTTGTACTCCTCCGGCGCCTGCACGATGGCCGGGGTGGAGTTGATGATGGGGCCGAGCTTCCAGGTGCGGTCGGCGCCGCTGCCGTTGCCGCCCCGCATGAAGTCCACCACCGCGTTGGTGAGCCGACCCGGGTCGAAGGTCGGGCTGAACTGCGAGGCGATGGTCTTCAGCGTGGAAAGGTTGCTGGCCTTGATCTCCACGAGGTTGTTGGAGGCGTCCCACGTGTAGAGCTTTCGGGTGGAGGCGGAGGTGGTCTTGAGAACCTCCCCCGCGTCCCACTTCGGGGTGGAGACGTTGTTGATGTCGAAGCAGTAGAGGTGGCCCTTCCACGTGGGGAACTCGGCGGAGGCCAGCATGGCCACGTTGCCGGTGCTGACGGTGGAGGAGGCCACGGGGGCCGAGGTGGTGTAGTCCCCGGTGGCCACGGCCGCCACGATGGAGGCGAAGGCGTTGCGCAGCGCCGCCGAGGAGTTGGCGAAGTAGGCGTAGTTGGTGTGGGTGCTGTTGATGGTGTAGTGGCTCTCGTCGCCGGTGGCGGTGGGGAGGTAGGGGTCGTTGGCGGTGTCGAAGCCCGCGTCTCCGTTGGGGCTGTCGGCGTCGGTGCGCCCCATGTAGGCGTTGAAATTGAGCTCGCACCGGCTTACCGCGTCGGAGACGCCGATGACCCACGTCCGCACCTTGATGGGGGTGCTGCCGTTTCTGGAGAGGTCGAGGTTCCAGATCTGCTCCGCGATCCCCGCCGGGAAGGCGGTGTAGTTCCGGTCCCTGCCGTTGCGCTCGTCGCAGTCGTAGCCGGAGGAGCCGGCGTCGCAGGCGTAGGGGGGGCTCCCGCAGGGGTCGATCCAGTTCTTGTTGGAGGGGTTGCAGTAGTTGGAGAGGCCGTCGGTCACGAGGATGGCGGCGTAGGTACGTCCGCAGTTGTACTTCGGGTCCCCGTTGAAGGTGGCCTGGAGCTGGGCCTTGGCGTAGGTCAAGGCCCCCCGTGTGGGGGTGGAGCCGCTGGCGCCGAGGCCCCCGGCGCTCTGGAGTTTCATCTTGTTCTCGATTCCCGTCACCACCCCCGTGTCGTTGGAGTCGATGGGCACCTGCAGGGTGTGGGTGTTGCAGCTGGATCCGGAGAAGGTGATGAGGCCCCAGTTGACCACGTCGGCACTCTTGCCGATGAGGTCCATGGGGGGCTGGCTCACCCCGCCCGAGGCGCCGGGCAGGTTCGGGAAGGCCGCGATGTCGAAGGGAGGGCCGGGGTCGCCCTGGTAAGACCTGAAGGTGACGGTCCACTTGAAAGTATGGGTGGAAGCCGTATGGGAGACCGTGGGGCCGGTGATGGTGCCGTTCCAGCCGGAGTTGGTGATGTACCCGTAGGAGGTGTCGGTGAGCCAGACGCCCGGCTCCTTCCACGGGGTGACGATGGTCACGCTGTTCCCCAGCGCGTTCTTCAGCGTGGCCATGCGGCTGGGCCACCTCTGGGTGACGGTCAAGGTGTAGGTCCAAACTTTACATTTGCCCCTACTGCAACTGCCTCCTCTTTTGGACCAGGCCGCGGTGGGGACGGTCCCCGTGGCGTCCACCCCCACGCCGTTTCCCCGGAGGTCCCAAGCCATGGAGCCGCTCACGTCCACCACCAGGTAGACGTTGGGCCGGGCGAACTGGTGGGTGATCTGGAGCATGGGGTCGTAGCCTTCGGCGGCCCGGAGGGAAAGCGAGGGTGGCGCCGCCCCCAGGAGAAGCAGGACCCCGAGGGCCCACAAACGGGTGAGACGGATTCTCGTACGCATGGCATCGCTCCTTGGGTCAGTCCTTCTTGAGGCCGGCGGAGGAGGTCCCCGCCTGGTTCCCGAGGTACTGCGGTCCCCCAATGCCCCCGGCCCCGCCGAGGAACATCTGCTCTTCGAGGATCTTTTCGGCGAGGACCCGCCCCGAGGGGTCCACCACCTGCCCCACCGCGAGGATGTTGACCTTCTGGTCCCCGTCCGTCGTGGCGGAATGGGTGGTGTCGTCCTGGTTGTTGCGGAGGTACAGGGAGTACCGGACCTGGTCCACCACCCCCGCCGGCTGGGGGACGAGAACCTCGTGCAACTCGGCGGCGGTGGCGGGGTCCAAAAGCGGGATCCCCGCGTAGCCTCCTCCCGGAGGGGTGAGGCTCGGGATGGAGGTGGTCCTCGTGAGCATGGTGTTCAAGGCGTTGGGGTCGTTGAGGACGGCGTCGAAGACCACCCGCTCGGCCCGCCTCAGGCCGGCGTCGGCCGCGTAGAGGCCCGCCTGGACCAGCTTGTCGTTGGAGGAGATCCGGTCCTCCACCGTCATGTACAGGACCCCGGCGATCCCCACCATGGTGAGGACGAAGACCACCAGGACGATGGTGATGAGGGCGCTTCCCTTCTCGGCCTTTCGCATGGCTAGTTCCCCAGCGTCCGATTCCGGACCATGAGCGTCGTGGTGAGGCGGTAGTGGTAACGGTCGTCGAGCCCGCCCGCCGCGTGGTCCTCGGCGGCGGGGCGGCCGAAGCGGTTCCGGTGGGTGAGGGTGACGGGAAGCCGGTCGGAACGGGCGGTGACGGTGAGGCGGATCCCCACCACGTTCGTGACGTCGGTGGCCGTCGGCGTCCCGTTGGGTCCCGCCTGGGGCGGCACGGCGTTGTTGAGGATCGTCCCGTCGTTGTAGATGTAGGCCACCTGCAGGTCCTCCACGTTGTCGAGGAGGGGGACGAAGCCCGCGTCGGGGGCGGCGGGGTCGAAGAGACCCCAGCGCTGCTGGAGCTGGAAGCTCTTCACGCGGAAGCAGGTGTAACGAACCGCGCCCATGATGTTCACCGGAGGATCCAAAGTGCCACCCGGGCCTCCCGGCGGGTTGATGCCGTCCGACTGACCCGGGTTCGCGACGACGTGGATGATCTCGCCGTCGCTGTTGGCGCAGTCGACCTGCTGGTAGTTGGTGATCTGGTAGTAGACCCAGTTTCCGCGTTCGTCCACCACCGTCAGGATGGCGCTCTTCCCCGTGGCGGGGTCGTAGCCGGTGGCCTCCTTGAACATCTGGTCGTTGATGGTGTCGCTGCCGCCGGTCAGGGGGCCGTAAGGGGGGGGACACCCCTCGGCGTAGCCGATCCACGCGTTGGCGGCGTTGAGGTCGCTGCCCGTCCAGCGGACGATGGGGATGTTCAGCGAACCTTGGTTGGGCACGGCCAGCGTGATGATGTCCGTCCCGAGGTCCGCCAGGGCGGCGTTCGTGACGTTGTTGTAGCTCGCCTGGACGTTGACACCGTTCCGCTGGTAGTAGGTCACGATGGCGTTGGGGTTTCCGCCGCGGAAGTTCATGTCGGTGGCCCCGCGGACGTAGTAGCCCACGTAGTCCACGGCCCTCCGGGCCGTCTGGCGCGGGCTGGCGAAGAGCTCCTGCCGCTGGGAGAAGGTCCTCATGGAAAAGAGGAAGGTCAGCGACAGGACGAGGACCACCACCAGGAGGAACATGGAGACGGTGGCCTCCACGAGGGTGAAGCCCGCCTCGGCCTTACTTCGGAATGTGCGCCACATAGTCCACCCTCTTGTTGGCGATGCCCGCGCCCCGGTACCGCCGGACCCCCGCGGAGAGGACCGGCGTGGCTTCCGCCGTGACGATCCACATCCCCGGCTCCCCCGCCGAATCCCCGTCGGTGAAGGTGACGGCGAGGCGGAAGGGGCCGTCGGGGACCTCCACCACGTTGGCGGCGGCGGGTCCCCAGAAGGAGCCGGTGAGCTCGCTCGAGCTGTACGGCAGGTTGTAGGTCCCCGCGGCGAAGGTGATCCCTGTGGCCAGAGGGGGGGTCACCCCCTCCCCCTGCAGGAACCGGAGGTAGCGGACGTTTTCGCAGACCTGCTGGCACTTGTAGGTCATCTCCGTCCGGGCGGCGGAGCCGAGGTTCACCAGGTAGGCCATGGCGAACATCTGCAAAACGCCGATCATCAAGAAAAAGAGGATGAGGAGGGCGATGAGGACCTCGATGAGGCTCGTCCCCCGTTCTCCCTGCGGAGTGCGGACTTCCGTGGTTTCCATCTCAGCCCCTCTCCTTGGTCACGGTGGGCCGCCAGAGCGGCGTCACGTCGACGGTGAAGGTCAAGACCGGGCGGAGCGTCCCCGAACCGGTCATCTCGAGGTGCGTGAGCGTCACGCGGGCCACCGCCGTCCTCGGCTGGCCGGTGCCGGGGTTCACGGCCCGGCCCAGGGTGTCGCACAGCAGGACGAGGGTGCCCCCCCCGCCGGCGGGCCAGGCGGTGGCGGCCGCCGTCGAGTTGGAAAGGACGATGTCGGAGGTGAGGGTCATCCGCTCCAGTTCCCGGTCGGTGGTCTCCATGGCCCCGTTCTCGTTGGTGTCCTCCACCAGCCTCACGATGCGCGAGCCGTTGGCCTGGACCGGCCCGATTTCCGTGAAGACCCCCCGGCCCTGCTGGGCGGTGAGGATGTAGGCCCGGTCCACGAAGCCCTTGAACTCCTGCGCGGCGGTCTCCAGCCGCTGGCGCTTCAGCGCCTTGCTGGTGGCCACGGTGAGGATCACGGCCACCATGCCCATGATCGCCACCACCACCAAGACCTCGATGAGGGAGAAGCCCCTCTCCCCCTTCGGCGGCCGCGCGTTCTTCGAGGCCATCGGCACCTCCGCGGTCTTTTTAGCAATCTCCGCGCCAACGAGTGCTTCCCCTTCCTGGAAAGGTTCCATTCCCGTCTCCCCTGAAGACAGCAAAAAAACGTTACTTCTGGTAACCATCCCCGCGCGTTGACAGGTCTCGCCTCCGCATCTATTGTAAAACCTTTCGGGGAGCGGGGCATGATTCCTCTGGAGGCGCTGGGCATGATCGAGACGCGGGGCTTCGTGGCGGCGGTGGAGGCCGCCGACGCCATGGTGAAGGCCGCGCGGGTTCTGCTCGTGGGCAAGGAGTACGTGGGCAGCGGGTACGTCACGGTGATGGTCCGCGGGGACGTGGGCGCCGTGAAAGCCGCCGTGGACGCCGGCGCGGCCGCCGCCCGCCGGGTGGGGGAGATCGTCTCCGTCCACGTCATCCCCATGCCGTACGGCCAGGTGGAATCGATCCTGCCCCAGCCCCCGGCCGGGGAGGCCGGGCCGCTCCCGGCCCGCGGCCAGGCCCGCCGGAAACCCTGAGGCGATAGGGGGCTCTCATGGCCCAGAACGACGTGGACCTGGCGGTGGGGGCCGTCCGGAGGGCCCAGGCGCTCTTCGCCGACTTCTCCCAGGAGCAGGTGGACAAGGTGGTGGACGCCGTCCACGCCGCCTGCCTGCCCCTGCTGGAGAAGTGGGCCCGGCTGGCCCACGAGGAGACCGGCTACGGAACCATCGCCGACAAGACGGTGAAGAACCGGTTCGCCGCCGAGGAGGTCTACCGGTACATCCGGCCCATGCGGACGGTGGGCTTCCTCTCCGCCGACCCCGGCCGGGGCCTCTACGAGGTGGCCTCGCCCATGGGCGTGGTGGCGGCGGTGATCCCCTCCACCAACCCCACCTCCACGGCCATCTACAAGATTCTTCTGGCCTTGAAGGCCCGGAACGGCATCGTCCTCTCCCCCCACCCCTCCGCCAAGCACTGCATCCGCGCCGTGGCCGAGACCCTCCACGACGCCGCCGTGGCCGCCGGGGCCCCCCGGGGCGTCGTCGGCCTCCTGCCCGACCCCTCCATCGAGCAGACCCAGGCCCTCCTGCGCCATCCCGGGGTCAACGTGATCCTGGCCACGGGGGGGATGGGCCTCGTGCTGGCGGCGTACTCCTCGGGAAAGCCCGCCTACGGGGTGGGCCCCGGAAACGTCCCCGCCTTCATCGAGCGCACGGCGGTGCTGAGGAAGGCCGTCCGGGACGTGGTGGCCGGGAAGTCCTTCGACTGGGGCACCATCTGCGCCAGCGAGCAGTCGGTGATCGTGGACCTTCCCTTGGCGGAGAAGGCCCGGGAGGAGTTCCGGGCCGCCGGGGGGTACTTCGTGAACGACCGGGAAAAGGCCCTTCTCGAAGCCCTCATGGTGGACAAGGAGGGGCGCCTCAACCCCAAGGTGGTGGGGAAGTCCCCCCAGGCCATCGCCCGGATGGCCGGCTTCGAGGTTCCCCCCTCCGTCAAGGTCCTCCTGGTCCCCGAGGAGGGGGTGGGGCGGGAGCACCCCCTGACGCTGGAGAAGCTCTCCCCGGTCCTCTCCTACTTCGAGGCCGACGGGTGGGAGGCGGGGTGCCTGAGGTGCATCGAGGTGCTGAAGTACGGGGGCCTGGGCCACACCCTCTGCCTCCACACCCAGGACCCGGAGGTCATCCGCCAGTTCGCCCTCAAGAAACCGGTCTTCCGCATCATCGTCAACTCGCCCGGCACCCACGGCGCCATCGGGTACACCACCAACCTCCCCCCGGCCATGACGCTGGGGTGCGGGGCCCTGGGCAACAACATCACCAGCGACAACATCACCCCCCTGCACCTCATCGACCGGAAGCGGGTGGCCTACGAGAGCCGTCCCCTGGAGGAGGGCCGCCCCGTGCCCCTGCCGCCCCTGGTGAAGGTGGAGGACGGCCTGGAGGCCGCCGCCCGGAAGTTCCTCGCCGAGCGGCTGGGGCCCCGGGGCGGCGGGAAGGCCCCGCCGCCGGCGCCGGAGGCCCCGAGGGACTTCGTCAGCGAGCAGGACGTCCGGGAGGCCCTCCGGGACAACCGCAAGATCCCCATCCACCCGAAGACGATCCTGACCCCCTCCGCCCGGGAACTGGGGGAGGCGCACCGCGTTTTCGAACGGCGCTGACGGCCCCGGTCGCCCGGCGCCGTGGTAGAGTCGGCGGGGGGTGTTGCCGTGGAAGCCACGTGGGATTTCGTCGTCGTCGGGTCCGGCTTCGGCGGCTCGGTGGCGGCCCTCCGCCTGGCGGAGAAGGGCTACCGGGTCCTCGTCGTGGAACAGGGGCGGAGGTGGCGCCCCGAGGACTTTCCGAGGACCAACTGGAAGGTCCGGGACTTCTTCTGGTTTCCGAAACTCCTCTGCACGGGGATCCAGCAGCTCACCCTCCTGGGGGACTCCCTGGTCCTTCACGGGGCGGGGGTGGGCGGGGGGAGCCTCGTCTACGCCAACGTGCTCATGCGCCCCGCCGACGAGGCCTTCCAGGACCCGAAATGGCGGGACCTCGAAGACTGGGGCCGGGTCCTGAAACCCCATTTCGAGACCGTGAAGGCCATGCTGGGGGTCACGGTGAACCCCCGCCTCACCCGGGCCGACGAGGCCCTCCTCGCCGTGGCCCGGGAGATGGGGCGGGAGGCGACCTTCCACCCCACGGAGGTGGCGGTCTTCTTCGGGGAGCCCGACCGGGAGGTCCCCGACCCCTACTTCGGCGGGGAGGGGCCTCCCCGCAAGGGGTGCACCTTCTGCGCCGGCTGCATGGTGGGGTGCCGGGTGGGCGCCAAGAACACGCTGGACAAGAACTACCTCCACCTGGCGGAGCGGAAGGGCGCCCGGATCCTCCCCGAAACCCGGGTGACCCTCCTGGAGGCCCTCCCGGAGGGGGGCTACCGCCTCCACACGGAGAAGGCCACCCGGCCCCTCTTTCGGGGCAAGGGGGTCCTCGAAGCGCGGGGGGTGGTGCTGGCGGCGGGGGTCCTGGGCACCGTACCCCTCCTGCTCGAATCCAAGCGGCGGGGGGGCCTTCCCCGCCTCTCCCCCCAGACGGGGGAGTACGCCCGGACCAACAGCGAGGCCCTCCTCGGCATCACCGGGCGGCGGAAGGGGCCGGACCTCTGCGAGGGGGTGGCCATCACCTCCCACGTCTTCCTCGACGACGTCACCCGCTTCGAGCCCGTCCGCTACCCCCGGGGGTCCGACGTCATGTGCCTTTTAGGGACGCCCCTCACCGACGGGGGTACACGGATCACCAGGCCCCTCCGATGGATCTGGAACTGCGTCCGGCGTCCCGGGGACCTCCTGCTCACCCTCTGGCCCTTCGGGCGGGCCCGGCGCACGGTCATCCTCCTCGTCATGCAGACGGTGGACAACCGGATGCGCCTTCTGCTGAAGCGGCGCTGGTTCTGGCCCTTCCGCCGCTCGGTGACCTCCGAGACCCCCAAGGACCAGCCGCCCGTCCCGGCGTACATTCCCCTGGCCAACGAGGCGGCGCGGCGCGTCGCCGCCAAGCTGGACGCCCGGCCCCAGAGCGCCCTCAACGAGGTCCTGCTCAACGTGCCCACCACCGCCCACATCCTGGGCGGGTGCGCCATGGGGCGCGGGCCGGAGGACGGCGTGGTGGACAGCCGGTGCCGGGTCTTCGGCTACGAGAACCTGTACGTCTGCGACGGCTCGGTCATCGGCGCCAACCTCGGCGTCAACCCCAGCCTCACCATCGCCGCCTTGGCGGAGTGGGCCATGAGCCACGTCCCCGAAGCCCGCGTGGGCCAGGAGTCCTGAGCGGTGGGGGAGCGGACGCGCCACCTCCTGCGCTCGGCCCTCATGGCCGCCTTCGTGGGGGGTGCGGCGTGGGTCTTCGCCTACCAGTGGATCCGCCTGGAGCCGAAGACGGTCTTCGCCGCGCTGAGAACCCTTCCCCTCTCCTCGATGGTCCTGGCGGTGCTCTGCGCCGCCCTGGGCCACCTGGCCATCACCGGGTACGACTTTGTGGCCTGCCGGACCCTCGGCATCGCCCTACCCTACCGGAAGATCGCCGCCGCCGCCTTCATCGGCTCCGCCTTCGGCATGAACGCCGGGTACCCCCTGCTGACCGGAACCCCGTTCCGCCTGCGGATCTACGCCCTTTGGGGCCTCTCCGCGGCGGAGGTTCTCAAGGCCGTGGCGGGGAGCGCGCTGGCCTACTGGACGGGAAGCCTGGCCATGGCCGGGTCGGTCCTCCTGCTTCTGCCCCCCAGCGGACTCCTCCAGCAGACGGGCCTCGACGGCCGGTACCTGGGCATGGCGCTCCTCGCCCTCTGGGGGCTCGCCATGGCCTCCGGCTTCCTGCGGAGGTTTCTCCCCGATGCGGCCCGCTGGAAGGTCCTCCTCCCCCGGCGCCGGTGGATCCTCGCGGGGCTTTGCGTCTCCGGCCTGGACTGGAGCCTGGCCTCGGCCACCCTCTACTTCCTGCTGCCCCCCTCCCCGAACCTCGACTTCCTCACCGTGCTCGGCGTCTACGTCCCCGCCGCCCTGGGCGTCTGGCTTCTGCAGATCCCCGCGGGGATCGGGGTGCTGGACACGGCGGTCCTCTTCCTGCTGCCCGGGGGGGCGGACCCGGCGCCGGTCCTGGGCGGCCTCCTCCTCTTCCGCGGGGTCTACTACCTCCTTCCCCTGTTGGTGGCCGGGCTCCTCTTCTTCGGCCTGGAGGGGCGGGGACACCTCCGGAGCCGCCGGCGCTACCTGAAGTCCCTTCTGCGCCCGGAGGGCGAACGCAAGACCGTGAATACCGGGGGTCCGTGAGGCCTAGACCCGGTGCAGCTTGACCACGTTGGTGATCTCCGACTCCCCCGCCAGCATGGAGAGGGTGATGAGGACGTTTTGGCCGGGGTGGATGAGGCCCGCCCCGCTGGCCGCCTCCAGGGCCCCCGTGACGGCCTTCTCGGCGTCGAAGGCCGGGGCCACCCGGAGAGGCACCACCCCCCACACCACCGAAAGCCTCCTCAGAACCTCCTCGCTGGAGGAACAGGCGATCACCGGGCAGGCCATGTGGAACTTGGAGAGGAGCCGGGGCATCCGCCCCGTGGGCGTGATGGAGAGGACCGCCGCCGCCCCCAGGTCCCTCGCCGCGCTGGCGGCGGCGTGGCTGGCGGCGTAGTGGAAGTCGGCCACGCCCGTGAAGGGCGGCCGCTCGGGGTGGTAGAAGGGGCTCTTTTCCGCCTCCTCGGCGATCCGGTGGAGGAAGGCCACGGCCTCCACCGGGTACTTCCCCACCGCCGACTCGCCGGAGAGCATGACGGCGTCGGTGCCGTCGAAGATGGCGTTGGCCACGTCCGAGACCTCCGCCCGGGTGGGGGTGGGGTGGTCCACCATGGACTCCAGCATTTGGGTGGCGGTGATGACGAACTTCCCCCGGCGGTTGGCCTCGGCGATGATCGTCTTTTGGGCGTGGGGGACCTTCTCGAACCCCAGCTCCACCCCCAGGTCCCCCCGGGCCACCATGACGCCGTGGACCTCGGAGAGGATCCGGTCCAGGTGGTCCAGCGCCTCGGGCTTCTCGATCTTGGCCACCACCCACGGCGGGTGGGGGGCCTTGGCGAGGAGGGCCTTGAGGGGACGCAGGTCGGCGGGCTTCCGCACGAAGGAGAGGGCCACCAGGTCCACCCCCAGGCGGAGGCCGAAGAGGAGGTCCTTGCGGTCCTTGGCGGTGAGGGAGGGCGTACCGAGGGCCACGCCGGGCAGGTTGATCCCCTGGTGGGACCGGAGGGGGCCGCCCCGGGCCACCTGCGCGTGGACCTCGTTCCCCCGGACCCCCTCCACCCGGAGCTCCACCGTTCCGTCGGCCAGGAAGACCCGGTCCCCCTTCCGGACCTCCCGGGGCAGGCGGCCGTAGGTGACGTGGGCCTTCTCGGCGGTTCCCTCGAAGGGGGCCGTGGTGAGGACGAAGGGGGCGCCCTCCCGGAGGTGGACCACCGGCTCCCGGAAGGTCCCCAGGCGGATCTTGGGGCCCTGCAGGTCCTGGAGGACCGCCAGCGGCCGGCCGATTTTCCGGCCGACTTTGCGGACCCGGGCGAACCGCCGGGCGTGGTCCTCCTCCGTTCCGTGGGAAAAGTTGAGCCGGGCCACGTCCATGCCCCACCGCGCCATGGCCTCCACGGCCTTCTCCCCGTCGGTGGCCGGCCCCAGCGTGCACACGATCTTCGTCCGCGCCATGGTTCCCCTCTCTCCTCGGGCATTGTAGGACGACCCCCCCCGTTTGCCCACCGGTCGTTTCCCCCAGGCCGGACGGCACGCCGGGACCGCGGGGGCCCCCCGCGCCGAAGAGGGGGTAGAATGGGGCCTCCGGGAGGATGCCATGGACGGCTTGACCCGAAAACTGCAAGAACTCGTGGAGGAGACCGTCGCCAACAACCTGTGGCGCCAGCGTCGCTGCGTGAACCTGATCCCTTCGGAAAACACCCCCTCGCTCCTCGTGAAGCTCTGCGAAATCTCAGACCCCTCGGGCCGGTACGCCGAGCACAAGACCGCCCTCAAGAAGGAGCTGGAATCCCTGGCGGGGACGGGGGCCCTCAAGGGCGACCAGGTGTACTACTACCAGGGGACGGACTTCATCCACGGGGTGGAACAGCGGCTGAAGGCGGAGTTCGGCGCCTACATCGGCGGGCAGGAGGTGGAGACCCGGCCGGTGTCGGGCCAGATGGCCAACGAGATCGTCTTCAAGGCGGTGGTGAAGTTCCTGGCCGGCAGGCCCGAGGGCTTTCCGCCCCTGACGGCCTCGGGGCGCCTGCCCACCGTCCTGAACAACGGCCTCAACGCCGGCGGCCACCTCTCGGCCCAGCCCTTCGGCGCCCTCTTCAACTTCGTGGACGGCGAGGTGGTGAACTTCCCCCTGGAAGCGGGCAACCCGTACAAGATCGACGTGGAGCGGATGCTGGCCCTGGTGGAGAAACACCGGCCGCCCCTCGTGGTCTTCGGCAAGAGCCTCTTCCTCCACCCCGAACCGGTGTCGGCCCTGAAGGCCCACCTGGCCGCGCTGCCGGGCTACCGCCCGGTGGTGATGTTCGACGGCGCCCACGTGCTGGGCCTGTTGGGGCCCCTCTTCCAGGATCCCCTCCGGGAGGGGGCCGACGTGGTCACCGGCTCCACCCACAAGACCTTCTTCGGCCCCCAGCGGGGGATCGTGGCGGGCAACTTCCCCAAGGAGAGCCCCCTGCGCAGACTCTGGACGGAGATCCAGGGCCGGGCCTTCCCGGGCTCCACCAGCAACCACCACCTGGGCACCCAGCTCGCCATGCTGGCGGCCACCCTGGAGATGAACGCCCACCGGGAGGCCTACCAGGGCCAGGTGCTGCGGAACGCCCGCGCCTTCGCCGCGGCCCTCTGGAAGGAAGGGATCCCCGTGGAAGGGGGGGAGGCCGAGGGCTTCACGCACACCCACCAGGTGGTGGTCCGGGTTTCGCCCTTCGGGGACGGGAAGGAGATCGCCCACCGGCTGGAGAAGAACAACATCGTCGTCAACTTCCAGGCCCTCCCCGACGACGAGACCTTCTACCACCCCTCGGGCCTGCGCACCGGGGTCCAGGAGATGACCCGCTTCGGCATGAAGGAGGGGGACTTCGCCGAGCTGGCCCGCCTCTTCGCCGACGTCGTGGTCCGGGGAAAGGAGGTGGCAGGGGAGGTGGCCGCCTTCCGGAGCCGCTTCTCCACCATGGCCTACTGCCTTCCGCCGGAGCAGACCCTGGCCCTGGCTCCCCGGCTCTTCGCCAGCCTCTTCCCGGACCACCCCTTCTTCGCCCGCTTCGCCGAAGCGCTGCTCCGGGCTTCGCCGTAAGGCCGGAGCGGCCGCCCCGTCGTTGACCCTTCCCGGACCGGCGGGTATGCTGGGGGCCTCTGGAGGCTTCCCATGGCCCACACCGTGGTTCCCGAGGCCGAGGCCATCCTCGACCAGGCCTTCCCCGTTCTCGACAAAGGCTTCGTCCGGCTGGTGGACTACCTGGGAGGGGACTCCCGGATCGTCCAGGCGGCGCGGGTCTCCTACGGGGCGGGCACCAAGAGCGTTCGGGAGGACGCGGCCCTCATCGACTACCTCATGCGCCACCGCCACACGTCGCCCTTCGAGCAGGTGGTGCTCACCTTCCACGTGAAGCTCCCCATTTTCGTGGCCCGCCAGTGGGTTCGCCACCGCACCGCCCGCCTCAACGAAATCTCCGGGCGGTACTCGGTGATGAAGGACGAGTTCTACCTTCCCACCGCCGAGAGCCTTCGCACCCAGTCGGAGGTGAACAAGCAGGGCCGGTCGGAGGCCGCCCTCTCCCGGGAGGAGGCGGAGGCGGTGGTGGAGGGCCTCCGGGCGGGGCAGAAGGAGGCCTACGCCCGCTACGAGGCCTTCCTGAAGAAGAACCTCGCCCGGGAGGTGGCCCGCATCGGCCTTCCCCTCTCCCTCTACACGGAGTGGTACTGGCAGATGGACCTCAACAACCTCTTCCATTTTCTGGAACTGAGGCTCCATCCCCACGCCCAGTGGGAGATCCGGGAGTACGCCCGGGTCATCCTGGAGATCGTGCGGAAGGTGGCCCCCTGCGCCACCGCCTCCTTCGAGCGCCACCGCCTCCACTCGGTGACCTTCTCCCCGGAGGCGGCGGAGTGGATCAAGGCCCGCCTGCAAGGCCAGAAGGACATCCCCCGCGAGGTCCGGGAACGCCTGGCCATGGAGTGAGGCCAGCGGGGGAACCGGCGGCCCTCCCCTGCCCTGCGGGGTTTTCCGGGCCGCCCGGGGTTCCTACTTGAGGTCGCTCCACCGCTTGCCCACGGCGGTCCCCGCCAGCAGGGGAACGCGCAAGGACAGCGCCCTCTCCATGGACTCCTTCAGCACCTTGGCCGCCGCCTCCGCGTCCCCTTCGGGGGCCTCCACGATCAGTTCGTCGTGGACCTGGAGGACTAAGCGGGTGCCGGGGGGAAGGCGCGGCTCCACCTCCACCATGGCCTTCTTGATGAGGTCGGCGGCGCTCCCCTGGACGGTGGTGTTCACGGCCTGGCGGAGGAGGGCCTGCTGGAGGGGTTTGGCGGCCCTCGCGATGCCGGGGAAGAGGCGGCGGCGCCCCAGGAGGGTGGAGACCTCCTCCCGCCGGAGAACCTCCTCGGTGACCTCCTCCACGTAGCGCCTCACCTTGGGGAAGCGCGTGAAATACCGTTCGATGAAGGCCTTGGCCTCCTTCTGGGAGACGCCCAGTTCCCGGGCCAGTCCGAAGGGCCCCATGCCGTAGAGGATGCCGAAGTTCACCGCCTTGGCCTGGCGGCGCATATCCGGGGTGACGAAGGGGGGGGCCACGCCGAAGACCTCCGAGGCGGTGGCGGTGTGGATGTCCTCCCCCCGCTGAAAGATCCGAAGGAGGGCCTCGTCCCCCGACAGGTGCGCCAGGACCCTCAGTTCGATCTGGCTGTAGTCGGCGCCGGCGAAGAGGCCCCCCGGCCCCGCCACGAAGGCGCTTCGGATCCGCGGCCCCCACTCGCCCCGGGCGGGGATGTTCTGGAGGTTGGGGTCGGAGGAGGAGAGGCGCCCCGTGGCGGCGACGGTCTGGTGGAAGACGGCGTGGATCCGGCCCGTCTTTTCGTTCACGGCGGCGGGGAGGGCCTCCACGTACGTTCCCTTCAGTTTGGAGAGGAGGCGGTGCTCCAGGAGGAGGGGGACCACCGGGTGGGCGGGCCTCAGGGTTTCCAGAACCTCGTTGTCGGTGGAGTAGGACTTGGTCTTGGCCGTGCGCTTCTGCACCGGAAGGCCCAGCTTGTCGAAGAGGACCTCCCCCACCTGGCGGGGGCTGGCCACGTTGAACTCCACCCCCGCCAGCCGGTGGATCTCCCGCTCCAAGCGGGAAAGGGCTTCCGCCATCTCCTTCCCCAGGCCTTCCAGCACCGAAAGGTCCACCGCCATCCCCGCCGCCTCCATCCGCGCCAGGAGGGGGACCAGCGGCCCCTCCAGGCCGTCGTAGAGGTCTTCCATCCCGAGCCGCCGGAGCTCCCCCCGGACGGGGGGGGCCAGGCGGGCGAGGAGGAGGGCCTCGCCGGCCGGGTCCCCCTCCTCCGGCCGGAGCGAGAGGAAGCGCTCCCCCAGCTCCGCCGGGGAGGGAACCCGGGCCGAGGGGTCCAGGAGGTACCCCGCCACCTCCAGGTCCAGGCTTCCTGCGGCCGGGCGGAAGGCGAAGGGGTCCAAGACCTTCAGGAGGCCCTTGAGGCCGTGGGCCGAGAGGCGGAGGCTCCCGAAGTCGGAGGGGGAGAGGGCGCGGGCGGCCAGGCTCCAGGCCCGCTCCCCGTCGGAAAGAAAGAGGCGGTCCCCCTCGAGGACGATGCCGGCCGCCGAGGCCGCTTTCAGGGCCCGCAGCCCCTCCCCGTCGAGGGGCGGTGCCTCCGTCCGCCGCAAACGGGCGGCCGGGGGAGGCGCGACCTTCAGGAGGGAGGTGAACTCCCACGTGCGGAAGAGCTCCTGGAGGGCTTCCTCGTCGGGGGGGCGCCGCTTCAGGTCCCGCGGCCCCACGTCCAGGGGGACGTCGCACTTCACCGTGGCCAGTTCCTTGGAAAAGCGCGCCGCCTCGGCGTGGTGGAGGAGGCCCTCCCGGTAGGCCTTCCGCTCCACCTCGCCGGCGTGGCTCAGCACCGACTCCAGGTCGCCGAACCGGCGCACCAGCTCCTTGGCCCCCTTCTCCCCAATGCCCGGGACGCCGGGGATGTTGTCGGTGGGGTCCCCCCAGAGGGCCAGGACGTCCACCACCCGGCGGGGCGGCACGCCGAAGACCTCCTCCACCCCCCGCTCGTCGAGGAGGGTGTCCTCCTTCTTCGTGTGGAGGATGCGGACCCCCGGCCGGACCAGCTGGAAGAGGTCCTTGTCGGCGGTGACCACCACAACCTCCATCCCCTCGGCCAGGGCCCGGGCGCAGAGGGTGCCGATGAGGTCGTCGGCTTCAAAGCCCTCCCGCTCCAGCACCGGAAGGCCCATGGCCCGCAGGATCTCCTTGGCGGGTTCGATCTGGCCGGCCATCCGGGGGTCCATCTCGGGACGGTTGGCCTTGTAGGAGGCGAAGGCCTCGTGGCGGAAGGTGGGGGCGGCGGTGTCGAAGACGAAGGCGATGTGGGAGGGCTCGAGGTCCCGGAGGATCTTCTCCGCCATCTTGAGGGTTCCGAAGATGGCGTTGGTGGGGCGGCCGTCCCGGGTGGAGAGGTCCCGCACGGCGTAGAAGGCCCGGAAGAGGATGGACGACCCGTCCACGAGGTACAGCGTCTCCGCCATGGCGTTCTCCCTGAAAGGTTCATTCTACCCCCGCCGCCCCGTCCCGCCTCGGGGGCCGCGCCGGAGCGGGTGGGTCCTCAGCGGGGCCGTCCCGCCAGGACCTCTTCCAGAGCGGCGAGGAGCCCCTCCACGGTGGAGGAGGCGGGGAGGACGGCCACCTCGAGGCCCGCGGCCCGGAGGGCCTCGGCGGTGGAGGGGCCCATGGGCACACAGGCGGCGGCCCGAAGGACGTTCCGCACCGATTCGGGCGCCTGGTCCCAGAGGGCCTTCACCGCGGAGGGGGAGGCGAAGACGGCGGCGTCCAGGCCCTGCTCGATGGCGTAGAGGTCGGCGGCCGTGAGGGAAACAGGCCGGTTCTCGTAGCAGACCAGGCGGGTGACCTCCCACCCGGCGGCCTCGAGCCGCTCCGGGAGGTCCTTCTGGGCCAGATTCCCCCCGGGGATCAGGATGCGGCCGGGGCGGTGCCGCGCCGTGAGGAGGTGCGCCAGGGCTTGCCCCGTCTGGGTCTCCGGGAGGAGATCCGCAGGGCGTCCCCGGGCCTGGAGGGCCCTGGCGGTGGCCGGGCCCACGGCGGCCACCCGAAGGCGCAGGGGCCACCGGACGCCGGCCCCCTCCACCCAGTCCAGGAAGGCGCGGACGGCGTTCTCGCTGGTGAAGGCGCACCAGTCGTAGGAGGAGAGGGAGGCCAGGACTTTCCTCTCCTCCTCGCCGGGGGAAAGGGGGACGATTTCGAGGACGGGAATCCAGAGGACGTGGCCCCCCTCCGCCTCCACCGCCCGGGCCAGCCGCTCCCCCTGCCCCCGGGGGCGGGTGAGCAGCACCCTGCGCCCCAGAAGGCCCTTCACGTCAGCCTCCCGAAAGGAGCGCCCGGGCGCCCCGCCTGTCGAACGCCCGCAGAAGACGGTCGGCCAGACGGGGGGCCTCGTCGGCGGAACCCTCCACCCGGTCCGCGATCCACCGGTCCCCCGCCACGGTGGCCAGGAAGCCGCGGAGCACGAGCCAATCACGGTCGAGAGTGGCGTGGATCCCCAGGGGCGTGGTGCAGGAGCCGCCCAGGCCGCGCAGGAACCACCGCTCCGCCTCCACGCAGAGGCGGGCCCTGGCGTCCTCCAGGGGCTCCACGAGGGAGAGGACCTCCCGGTCCCCCCGCCGGGCCTCCACCGCCAGGGCCCCCTGGCCCACGGCGGGGACCACCTCGTCCACGGAGAAGGGCCGGGTGATCCGGTCCCCGTAGCCCAGCCGCTTGAGCCCCGCGCAGGCCAGGACGGCGCCGTGGATCTCGCCCCCGTCCACCTTCCTCAGGCGCGTCTCCACGTTGCCCCGGATGCCTTGGAGGCGCCAGGAGGGGAAGAGGCGCCGGACCTGGTGGGCCCTCCGCAGGCTTCCGGTGCCGATGAGGGCGTCCTCGGGCAGGGCCTCGGGTCCCTCCCCCAGGGGAAGGACCAGCGCGTCCCGCGGGTCTTCCCGGGCGGGAACGCAGGCCAGGCAGAGGGCTTTCGGATTCTGGGCGGGGTAGTCCTTGAGGCTGTGGATGGCCAGGTCCGCTTCCTGAGCCAGGAGGGCCGCCTGGATCTCCTTGACGAAGAGGCCCTTTCCGCCCACCTCCAGGAGGGGGCGGTCTTGGATCCGGTCCCCCGAGGTCTTGACCACGAGGATCTCCACGCGGAGGCCGGGGTGGGCCTCTTCGAGCCGCCGCTGAACGTACCGGGCCTGCCACAGGGCCAGGGCGCTTCCCCGGGTGGCCAGCCGGAGCGTCCGCTCAGCCATCGGCGCCCTCCTCCCCCCCTCGGGGGGGGTCCAGGGGAAAGAGGCGCCGGAAGACCTCCAGCGCCTGGGCGGCGTCCTCCTCCAGGACCATCCGCTTGATTTCGGTGACGGGGGCGTGCAGGAGCTTGTGGACCGTCCGGCGCACGGCGTTTCGCACGATGTCGCGCTGTTTGGAGGTGAGGGGGCCCAGCCGCCGGACCGCCTCCTCCACCTCCGCCTCCTGGATGCGGGCGGCGTGGGCCATGAGCCCCTGAATGACCTCGGAGAGCTGGCGGTGTTCGAGGAAGCGGGCGTAGAGGTCCAGCTCGGAGGCGATCATGGCCTCGGCCTGGGCGGCCCGGCTCTTTCGCTCGGCGAGGCCTTCGTCGGCCACCTCCTGGAGGGCGTCGATGTTGTACAGGTACACCCCGTCCAGCCTCCCCACCTCCGGGTCCACGTCCCTGGGGACGGCGATGTCGATGAGAAAGAGGCTCTGCCACCGCCTCAGCTTCATCACCGTCTCCACCATGGGGCGGAGGAGGATGGGCCGGGGGGCCCCCGTGGAAGAAATGACGATGTCGCTGTGGATGAGGGCCTTGGGGAAGTCCTCCCAGGGGACCACGTCGGCACCGAAGGTGCGCGCGAACTCCTCCGCCCGGGCGAGGGTCCGGTTGGCCACCTTCACCTGCCGCACGCCGTGCTCCACGAAGTGGGTGGCCACGATCCGGCTCATTTCGCCGGCCCCCAGGAGAAGGATCCGCTTGGCCGGAAGGTCCTCGAAGATCCCCCGGGCCAGGTTGAAGGCGGCGTAGGAGACGGTGACGGGGCGCTGGCCGATGCCCGTCTCGGTCCGGACCTGTTTGGCCACGTGGAAAGCCTTCTGGAAGAGCAGGTTGAGGGACGCGGAGGCGGCCCCCTCCTCCCGGGCCAGAAAGTAGGCCTCCTTCACCTGGCCCAGGATCTGCGGTTCGCCGAGGATCATGGAGTCCAGACCCGACGCCACGCGGAAGAGGTGTTGCACGGCCTCCCGGTTTCGTTTGACGTAGAAGAGGCCGTCGGGGAAGGAGACGGCGGGGTGGCGCCACCCCTTCAGAAAGCCGAGGAGGGCGCCTTCTTCGCACCCCGCCTCCACGTCGGCGTAGAGTTCCACGCGGTTGCAGGTGGACACCAGGACGGCCCCCTGGGCCAGGCCCCTCTCCAGCAGGCTCCGAAGAAAGGGCCCCTTTTCCTCGTCCGAAAAAGCCAGGCACTCCCGCACCTCCACCGAGGCGCGGGTGTGGTTGAGGCCGAGAAGGATCAGGTCGTTCAGTGCCACACGATCCCCAGCAAGGTCAGAAGGGTGAAGGCGGCCCCCGCCACCACCAGGTAGGACCGCCGCCGGGGGCGGAAGCGGGCCGTGACCCATCCGTAGATGGCCAGGCCCAGGACCACCCAGGAGAGCAGGCTGGCCGCCTCCAGGAACCCCGGCCGGTAGGAAGGGCCGGCCCGGTGGAGGGCGCCGTAGAGGGCGGAGGAGAGGATCCCCAGCGTGAAGAGGGGGTAACCGACGAGAAGGAGACGGGAACTCCAACGGTCCGCCTCCTCCAGGGAAGGGAGGGGGAGGGGCGAAGGGGCCCGCCGGTGGCGCAGGCTGTGGTCCTGCATGATGAAGATCGTGGCGTAGAGGAACGACAGGAAGAAGAAGGCGATGCCGAAGACGAAGAGCAGGATGTGCACCGCGAACCACGCCGTCGTGTAGAAAGGTTTCGGTTCGGCGGGGGGGGCGGGCAGGACGCCGCCCAGGATGGCGCAGAGAGAGGAGAGGGGCATCAGGAAGAACGCCAGGATGCGGCTTCTCAGCAGGGGGTAGAGCAGAAAGTAGAGAAGGAGGAGCGCCCAGGCGGCCATCCGGAGGATCTCGGGGAGGTTCACCGCCGGCGGAATCCCGGTGGTCATCCAGGCCCGGCCCAGGTCCGCCGTCTCCAGAAGCAGGGCCGCCGCCGCCGAGAGGACGGCCAGGACCCACAGGACCTTCTCCCGGAAACCGCCGTACAGGAGGGCGAAGCCCATGGCCAGCACGTGGGCGATCTGGGCGCTTCCCTGCAACGGGTTCATGGTTCGCTCCCGGCGATCCAGCCGCCCCCGAGCACCCTTTCCCCCTGGTAGGCCACGGCGGCCTGTCCGGGGGTCACCGGGGCGGGGCCGGCCTCCCATTCTACCACCACGGCGCTCCCCCTTCGGGAGAGGCGGGCCCGCCGCGGCGCCTGCCGGTAGCGGACCTGGACCCACGCCTCCTCCTCGGCGCCCCACTCCCGGTGGTCCACCCACCCCTCCACCCGAAAGCGCCGGACCCCCAGCGCGGCCCGCGGCCCCACCACCACCTCCGACCGAGCGGGGTCCAGGGAGAGCACGTAGAGGGGCTCCCCTCCGGGGATTCGCAACCCCCGCCGCTGACCCACCGTGAAGTGGTGAACGCCGCGGTGGCTCCCCAGGAGCCGCCCGTCCACGTGGCGCACCGGACCGGGGGCGGGGGCCTCCCGCCCCAGCACTCCCTCCACGAACCGCGCGTACCCCTCCCTTCCCACGAAGCAGACGTCCTGGCTCTCCCGCTTCTCCGCCGTGGGAAGCCCCGCCCCGCGGGCCCGTTCGCGGACCTCCTCCTTCAGCAGGTCGCCCACCGGAAAGAGGGTTCGCCGGCGCCTCTCCCCGTCCAGCGGGAAGAGGACGTAGGACTGGTCCTTCTCCCGGTCCCGCCCCCGGCAGAGGGCCGGCGGCCCCTCCCCCGGAACCAGCCGGGCGTGGTGGCCGGTGGCCACGTAGGAAAATCCGTGGTCCCGGGCGTAGGCGTACAGGGTGCCGAACTTCACCCGCTCGTTGCAGAGGATGCAGGGGTTGGGGGTTCTTCCGGCGGCGTAGGCGGAGGCGAAGGGTTCGATCACCAGGCGCCGGAAGGCCTCCTGGTGCTCCAAAAGGCGGTGGGGGATGGAGAGGAGGCGGCAGACCTCCCGGGCGTCGGCGGCGTCCTCCAGCCCGCAGCAGGCCTGCTTGGCGGGGCGGCCGCAGGAGTCGTAGAGCCGCAGCGTCACCCCCTCCACCGAGAAGCCCTCCTCCACCAGGCGGAGGGCGGCCACCGAGGAGTCCACCCCCCCGGAGAGGGCGACGAGGACCTTTTCGCGCATGGGAGTCAGACGAGGTCGTCGGTGACGATGAGCAGGAGGGTGGTGGCGCCCACGCGGAACTCCGTCTGGTTCTCGATGGGGGCCGCCACGATCCTCTGCTCGTTCACGTAGGTTCCGTTGGTGCTCTTCAGGTCGCGCAGCGTCACGGAGGTCCCCCGAAACTCCACCTGGGCGTGGCTTCGGGAGACCTCCCCGTCGGAGAGGACCGCGTCGGCGGGGGGCTGCCGGCCGATGACGAAGACCGGCCGTGTGACGGGGAAGATCCGGCCGGTGTCGGGCCCCTGGATCACCGCCAGGGAGATCCGCTTGCCCTCGGGGAGGGCCAGCAGTTCCGCGTCGGGGACCTGGCTCTCGCTCCACGTCCCCTCCACCCGTCTCAGCTTTTGGGTGGACGGAGGGGAGGGCGGAGGGGCCTCGGCCGCCCCCGGGGGGGGAACGCCCGTCTCCCGCACCGCCTCGATGGCCTGCCCGCAGGAGGGGCACTGGAAGCGGAAGCGGGGCCTGCCCTGGAAGTGCTTCTCTTCCAGCCGGAAGCGCTTCTGGCAGGAGGGGCAGACGACCACCATGGGCGAGACCTCCAGTGCGGAGTCTACCGAGGGGGGGGCTCCCTGTCAAATGTCCCCCGAGCGGACGTCGTCCGGTCAAGCGGTTGACAGGACAGGGAGTTAGGGGTACCATATCCATTCCGTCGATCCGGAGGTGCGGATGTACGCGATCATTGCAAGTGGCGGGAAGCAGCACCGGGTAACCGCCGGAGACCTTTTGAACGTCGAGCGGCTGGAGGCCCAGTCCGGCGAGGAGCTCTCCTTCCGCCCCCTGTTGGTGGTGGACGGGGAGAGCGTCTTCTCCGCCAACGCGGCCTCGGCCTTCACCGTCAAGGCCAAGGTGGTGGGCGAGGGCAAGCACCGGAAGATCCTGGTCTTCCACAAGAAGCGCCGGAAGCAGTACAAGAAGCTCTACGGCCACCGCCAGCCCTACACCCAGATCGAGATCCTCGGCATCGCCCGGGACTGAGGGAGAATCGGCCATGGCGCACAAGAAAGGCCAGGGAAGTTCCCGGAACGGAAGGGACAGCCACGCCCAGCGCTTGGGGCTCAAGCGCTTCGGGGGCCAGCTCGTGAAGGCGGGGACCATTCTGGTCCGCCAGCGGGGCACCCCGTACAAGCCCGGCATCCAGGTGGGCCGCGGGAGCGACGACACCCTCTACGCCCTGGCGGACGGCGTGGTCTCCTTCCGCCACCGCGGTCGCCTCGGGCTGTACGTCGACGTCCTGAAGCCCTAACGGCGGGGAATGTTTCTCGACTCCGTCCGGATCTTCGTCGAAGCGGGCCGCGGCGGGTCGGGATGCGTGAGCTTCCGCCGGGAGAAGTACGTTCCCCGGGGGGGACCTGACGGGGGGGACGGCGGCCGGGGCGGCCACGTGATTCTGGTGGCCCGCCCGCAGGTCCGAACCCTACTCGCATACCGGTACAAGCGGAAATTCCAGGCCGAGAAGGGGCGTCCCGGACAGGGCGCCCTCAAGACGGGCCGGCGGGGTGCGGACCTGGTCCTGGCCGTCCCTCCAGGGACCGCCGTGTACGCCGAGGAGGACGGCGCCCTCCTGTGCGACCTCGTGGAAAAGGGCCAGCGCTTCATCGCGGCCCGGGGGGGGAAGGGCGGCAAGGGGAACGCCCGCTTCAAGAGCCCCACCCACCAAGCCCCCCGGGAATTCGAGCCTGGGGAACCCGGGGAGTCCCGCTGGCTCCGGCTGGAGCTCAAGCTTCTGGCCGACGTGGGGCTGGTGGGCCTGCCCAACGCCGGAAAGTCCACCTTCCTGGCCGCCGTTTCCAACGCCCGGCCCAAGGTGGCGCCCTACCCCTTCACCACCCTTCGGCCGGTGCTGGGCGTGGTGGAGTGGAGCCGCCACCGCTCCTTCGTCGTCGCCGACATCCCCGGTCTCATCGAGGGGGCCCACCGGGGTTTGGGGCTGGGGGACCAGTTCCTGAAGCACGTGGAGCGGACCCGCGTCCTCCTCCACCTCGTGGACCTCTCGGACCCCGTCTCTCCCCCCCTGGAGCGGGTGCGGACCGTGGAGGAGGAACTCCGCGCCTACGGAGCCGGGCTCTCCGAGAAGCCCATGGTCCTGGTGGGCACCAAGGCCGACCTGCCCTTCGACCCCGAGGCGGAAAAGGCCCTGCTGGCCTACGCCGAGGAGCGGGGTATTCCCTACCACCGCATCTCCGCCGCGGCCCACCGGGGTCTCGAGGCCGTCCTCGCCCGCGCCTGGAGGACCCTCCACGAGGAGGAGGAGCCGTGAGGATCGGCATCCTGGGCGGCACCTTCGACCCTCCCCACCTCGGCCACCTCCGGGCCGCCCGGGCGGCGGAGCGGACCGCCGGCCTGGACGCGGTTCTGTTCGTCCCCTGCGCCCGCCAACCTCTCAAGAAGGATCCGCCCCAGGCCTCCCCCTACCACCGGGCGGCCATGGTGGCCCTGGCCCTCTGGGGACGGTCGCGGTGGCTCCTGGAAGACTGCGAACTGAGGCGGGGGGGGACTTCGTACACCGTGGACACGCTGAAAGAACTGGCCACCCGCTACCGGAGAGCGGAGCTGCACCTGATTCTCGGCGCCGACGCCTTCGAGAGCCTTCCGAGGTGGAAGGACCACGAAGAAATCGTGCGGCGCTGCCACCTGCTGGTGGTTCCTCGCCCCGGCGCCTCCCCGTACCTTCTCCTGGGGGCCGACCTGTTGCCCAACGTCCGCCTCTGCCGGACCATGCCGCTGGACGTGAGCAGCACCGAGGCCCGCAAGAGGTTCCGCGAAGGCCTCGGGCTTTCCGGGTGGGTCCCGGCGGAGGTGGAGGCCTACATCCGGCGCCACGGTCTCTACCAGGCGGCGAGAGGCCCCGCACGTTAGGAGGATTGCGTGACGCCAGAGGACAAGGCCATCCTTTCCAAGGCCGTCTCGGTGCTCGAAGACGGCAAGGCCGAAGACGCCGTGGTGCTGGACCTGAGGGCCCTCACCTCCATGACCGATTACTTCGTCCTGTGCCACGGCACCAACACCCGGCAGGTGCAGGCCCTGGCCCGGGACCTGGAGGAGGCCCTCCGCGAGCAGGCGGGCCTTCGCCCCCACCACGTGGAGGGCCTTTCCGCCGCCCAGTGGGTGCTGATGGACTACGGGTTCTTCATCGTCCACATCTTCCTCGCCGAGAAGCGCTCGCTCTACGACCTGGAGCGCATCTGGATGGACGCGCCCCGGGTCGCCCCATGACCGAATCCCGGCGGCTCGTGGGCCGGGACCCGGCCTTCCGAACCGCCCTGGACCTGGCCCGGCGGGCCGCCCGCTCCCGGGGCCCCGTTCTCCTCGTCGGCCCCAGCGGCAGCGGCAAGAGCGCGGTGGCCCGGCTCATCCACCGGTGCCGGCCCTCCGCGCCGGGCCCCTTCGAGGAGTGGCACGCCGCCTCCGTCCCGGCCGACCTCTTCGAAGCGGAGCTCTTCGGCGTGGAAAGGGGGGCGGCCACGGGGGTGGCCCCCCGGCCCGGCCTCTTCGAGAGGGTGGGGGGGGGCACGGTGTGCCTCTCGGGCCTGGAGCTGTTGAGCCCCGGCCAGCAGGCTTCCCTGCTGCGTGTCCTCGAAGGCCGGCCCTTCACGCGGCTGGGAGGGGGCCGTTCCCTCTCCCTCCGGGCCCTGGTCCTGGCCGCCTTTTCCGAACCCCCCGAATCGATCGCCGCCCGGGGCCAGCTCCGGCAGGACCTTCTTTTCCGGCTGGACCTGCTCCGCATCGACCTGCCGGCCCTGGCGGACCGCGCCGGGGACATCCCCCTCCTGTGCCGTCACTTTCTGCGCCAGGCCTGCGGCAGGGCCCGCCGCCCCGTCCCCGCCCTCTCGCCGGAACTGCTGCAGGCCCTCGCCGCCCACCCCTGGCCGGGGAACCTCCGGGAGCTGGCCCAGCGCATGGAGGCCCTCGCCCTCCTGGACCGGGAGGTCCTCACCCCCGAGGACCTGCCCGCCTCCTTCTGGATGGAGGAGCCGGCGCCGGTGCGGGCCCTGGAGCGCCGCCTGACGCTGGAGGAGCTGAAGGACGCCTACATCCGCTTCGTGCTGGCCCGGGTGGGGGGGAACCGCACCCGTGCGGCCCGCTGGCTGGGCATCAGCCGGAAGGCCCTCTGGGCCCATTTGAGACGCGGTTCCCCCTGAGGTAGAATCGCCAGGTTTGGAGATGTGGGAGATTCGAGTGGTTCACGTGGGCCGTTTCGCCGACCGGAACCTGGGGGCCGCCGCCTCCCGCTACGCCGCCATGGTGGGGGGCGAGTGGCGCCTCCGGCTGGAGCCGGTGGCCGCTTCCTCTCGGAAGGAGCCCGACCGCGTCCGGAGGGAGGAGGGGGAGCGGCTCCTCCAGCGGGCCCCGAGGGAGGCCTACCGGGTGGCCCTCGACCCGGCCGGCGAGCCCCTGGACAGCTCGGCCTTCGGCCGGTTTCTCTCCGCCCTGAAGGACTCGGGGCGCCGGGTGGTCTTCCTCGTGGGGGGCGCCCACGGGCTCTCCCGGGAAGTCCGGGAAGGTTCCCACAAGGTCCTCTCCCTCTCCGCCCTGACCCTTCCCCACGAAATGGCCGTGCTTCTGCTGACGGAACAGATCTACCGCGCCTTCGCCGCCTCCACGGGCAGGCCCTACGCGAAATAGGAGACGAGGAGTGGTCCATGGACAAGAAGACCCTGAAGCACTTTGAGAAACTGCTCCAGGAAAAGAGGCGGGAGCTCCAGGCCGCTTACCAGGACAAGCTCCAGCGAAGCGGCGACGCCGGCGCCGACGGGGCGCTGGATTCGGCCGACGAGGCCTCCGCCAACTACAACAAGGAATTCTGGTACTCCCTCTCCGACTCCGACCGGCGGACCATGCGGCTCATCGACGAGGCCCTCCGGGAAATCCGTGCAGGCACCTTCGGGGAGTGCAAGAACTGCGGGGAACCGATCCAGCGGAAACGGCTGGAGGCCGTTCCCTGGGCCCGGCACTGTTTGGCCTGCCAGGACCTCCAGGACCGCGGCCTCATCGAATGAAGAGCGGGCCATGCGCCTGAAGACGGCCGTCGTCACGGCCTTTCTGATCCTGATGCTCATCTTCCTGCTGGGGCTCGTGTCCCTCAACGGCCCCCTGCTGGCCTCCCCCTTCGACCTCTTCGGCCTGCGGGTCCCCACCGGCTGGGTCCTGGCCCTCACGCTCCTTCTGGGCTTCCTGGCCTTTTTCCTTTGGCTGGTCGTCTCCGGGACGGTGGAGATGGTCCGGCGCTGGTTCCGCAGCCTCGAACAACAGAGCGAGCGTGCCGCGGAGGAGGCCTACCTCAAGGGCCTGGACGCCTCGCTGGGGAGCCGGCCGCTGGAGGCCATCGCCCACTTCCAACGCTCCCTGGAGGCCTCCCCCGGCTACCTGCCTTCCCTCCTCCAGCTGGGCAACGCCCTCCGGCAGGCGGGGAGGCTCCAGGAGGCCCTCGCCTACCACCGCCAGGCGCTGGAGCGAAGGCCCAACGACGTGCCCACGCTGTACGCCCTGGCGGAGGACGCCATCCTCCTCCAGGACCACGAAGAGGCCAAGCGCCACCTGAGCGCCATCCTGGACCTTCAGCCCCGCCGCGCCCTCAAGGCCCTCCGGATGCTGAGAACCCTCTACATCCGGGAGGCCAACTGGACCTCCGCCCTGGAGGTTCAGCGGCTCATCACCGCCGCCCGCGTCCGGGAGGAGGAGCGGGCGGAGGACGCCCCCTATACCCCGGGGCTCCTCTACCAGATCGGGGTGGACCTGCTCGCCCAGGAACGAAACCGGGAGGCCGCCCAACAGTTCGAGAAGGTGCGGGCCAAATACCCCCACTTCCAGCCGGCCTATCTCAAGCTGGCCGAGGCGCTCCTCCTGGAAGGGCGGGAGGGGGAGGCCGTGGAGGTGTACCTGGACGGCTACCGGCGAAACGCCTCCCCCCCCTGCGTGCTGGCCATGGAGCAGCTCTTTCTGGACAAGGGGGACCCGGAGGGCGCCATCGCCCGGTACCGCCAGCTCATCGAATCCTCCGACCGCAAGGTCCTGCCCAAGTTCCTCCTGGGGCGCTTCTACTACCGGCTGGAGGCCTACGACCGGGCCGAGGCCCTCTTCCGGGAAATTCGCGGCCACGTCGGCCAGTCGGGCCTGCTGGAGTACTACCTGGGCCGGATCCGGGAGCGGAAAGGCGACGCGGGGGGGGCGTGCGGCCACTACCGCGAGGTCATCCGCATCCTCAACCCCTTCGAGCTGAACTACACCTGCTCCGGCTGCGGCGCCAAGGCCCCGGAGTGGCGGGACTTCTGCGAAACCTGCCTGAAGTGGGACACCTTCGCCCCCCGCTTCCGGGACGAGTTGCTCCAGGAACTCCAGGAACCCCGGCCCGTCTTCTACGAAGGCCTCCCCTGGCACCGCTGAGGCGCCGTCAGGGGGGAAGCCGGGCCTCCAGGCGCCGAAGCAGGCTCCGAAGAACCTCCGTGTCCCTCCGCCGGAAACCCAGCCGGTGGACCATGGCCCTCAGCTCCCGGGCCACCGGCTCGTCCCCCCGTTTCAGGAATCCGGCCCTTCGCGCCGTCCGAAGCAGGCGGGCCGTCAGGTCCTCGAGGTCCCCGTGGGTGGCCTCCTCTCCCTCCCGCGGGGAACTCCCTTCGCGGTCCCGTGCCCGGAAGAGAAGGTAGGCCAGGACCGCGGCGCTCTGCGCCACGTTCAGATCGCGGTAGGCCGGGTGGGTGGGGATGACCACCACGCCGGAACAGGAGGCCGTCTCCTCGGCGGTGAGGCCCGAGGATTCGGAGCCGAAGACGAGGGCCGTCTCCTCGTCCCCCCGCTGGGCCAGACGGCGGGCCGCCTCTTCCGGTTCGAGGTTCTCCAGCCGGCGGGCGGCGTGGGGGGCCGTGGCGAGAACCAGCGTGCAGGGGGCCACCGCCTCGGCCAGGGTGGGGACGGTCACGGCCCGGTCCAGCACGTCGGCGGCCCGCCAGGCCATGCGCCGGGCTTCCGTTTCGAAGTACGGAGGCGCCCCCGGCGCGTCGCCGCTCCGGTGGAGGCGCGGGTCCACCAGCACCAGCGGCCCCAGGCCGAAGTTCTTGGCGATCCGGGCCACCGACCCCACGTTCCCCGGCGAGCGGCTGCGGACCAGCACCAGCCGGGTTCCCACTAGCGCCTCCCCCCGCCGCCGTTTCTCCCCTTCCGGGTGCGGGCCACCCAGGTGTTGTGCTCCTCGAGGGTCCTGGAAAAGGCGTGGGTCCCGTCGTTCCGGCTCACGAAGTACAGGTAGGGCGTCTGCCGGGGCTCCAGGGCCGCCTCCAGGGAGGCCCGGCCGGGGCTGCAGATGGGGCCGGGGGGGAGGCCGGGGTGGCGGTAGGTGTTGTAGGGGCTCTCGAAGGCCCAGTCCTCCCGGAGCAGGAGGGTCCGGTTCAAGCCCGCCCGTCTGAGGGCGTAGAGGACCGAAGGGTCGGTCTGGAGCGGCATACCCAGCCGCAGGCGGTTCTGAAAGACCCCGGCCACCACCGGCCGCTCCTCCGGCGCCGCCGTTTCCTTCTCCACCAGGGAGGCGAGGGTGACCACCTCCCTCACCGGCCTGCCGGAGGCCGTCCCCCTCCGGGCCCAGAAGGACCGGAAGGATTTGACCAGCGTGTCCGCCACCGCCTTCTCCGACAAGCCGGGGTCGAAGCGGTAGGTTTCCGGGAAGAGGTAGCCCTCCAGGTCCTCCGCCTGCGGATCCAGCCCCTCCAGCGGAGAGGGGTCCCGAAAGGCCGCCCGGAAGGCTTCCTTCCGCCCCATGCCGGCTTCGGCCAGGAGCTCCGCCGTCTGGTCCAGGCAGAGTCCCTCCGGGATGGTCACCCGGGCCAGCTCCACGTCCCCCCGGTTGAGCTTCGCGAGGATCTCCAGCGGGCTCATGGGCCTTTCGAAGCGGTAGGTGCCGGAGCGGATGCGGCGCGGCTTGCCGTACAGGACGAAGGCGATCTTGAAGGAGGGGAGGAAGCGGATCCGCCCGGCCCGGTGGAGCGTCTCCGCCACCTCGCCGGCGTGCATGCCGCGGGGAATGGTCACCCGCACCTCCCCGGGGGCCCCGTAGGGGGTGTGCCAGTCCCAGGCCAGGAAGCCGCCCCCCGCCGCCGCCAGCGCCGAGGCGAGGAGGGAGAGGAGGCCGGCGCGCCGGAGGAGGGCCATCAGGGGCACCCCGCGTCCAGGTAGGACTGGAGAAGGACCGCCGCCGCCAGCTGGTCCAGCCGGCCCTTGCGGCCCCGGAGGCGCTCCTGGCGCTCCTTGAGGATCGCCTCCGCTTCGTGGCTGGTGAGGCGCTCGTCCCAGAGCACCACGGGAACCCCGGGGAGGAGGGCCTCGATGCGCCGGGCCAGGCGCCGCACCTCCTCCCCCAGGGGGCTCTCCCGGCCGTCCATGTGGCGGGGGTCCCCCAGGACCACCGCCCGGGCCCCCTCCCGCCTCGCCGCCTCCGCCACGACCTCCGCGGCGGACCTCCGTCCCGCGACCTCCGCCGTCGCCAGGGGACGGGCCAGGGTGGCGGTCTCGTCGGAGACGGCCAGGCCGATCCGCCGTTTCCCGTAGTCCACCCCCAGGATCCTTCCCGCCGGTCTCACGGCTCGCCCCCCCTCCGGGCCGCGTGGAGGGTGGCGATCCCCCCGGTGAGCGCCTTCTGGACCACGTCCCGAAATCCCGCCCGCCGTAGGAGTTCGGCGAAAGCCGGGGGGTCGGGGAAGAGGTCCACGGTGGCGGGGAGGTACCCGTAGGGCCCGCTCACCCCGCTGACGAGGCGGCCCACGGCGGGCAGGACCCGCTGGAAATAGAGACGGTAGAGGGCCCCGAAAAACCCCGGCCTCGGATGGGAGAACTCCAGGACCACCAGACGCCCGCCGGGCTTCAGGACCCGGGCCATTTCCCGAAGGCCCGTCGGCAGGTCCTCGAAGTTCCGCACGCCGAAGGCCACGGTGACCCCGTCGGCGGAGCCGTCTTGGAGAGGAAGGCGGAGGGCGTCCCCCAGAACGAAGCGGAGGCCCCTCCGGCCGTCCTTTCGAAGCGCCCGCTCCAGCATGGGGCGGCTGAAATCCACCCCCACCACCCGGGCGCCCCGGCGTCCGAGGGCCAGGGCCAGGTCTCCCGTTCCGGTGCAAAGGTCCACCACCACCTCGCCGGGCCGGGGATCCAGGGCGCGCACCGCCCGGTACCGCCAGAGGCGGTCCACGTTCAGCGACAGGAGGTGGTTCAGGAGGTCGTAGGTGGGGGCGATGGCCCCGAACATCCGGGCCACCTCCTCCCCCTTCCGGCGCACGGGGTCGGGCACCGGGGCCGCGCTTCCCCTCACGGAGCCTCCCCCTCCAGGGCCAGGAGGAGTTCCTGAGGCGTGCAGACGGCGGTGCCCACCTTTCCCACCACGACGCCGGCGGCGGCGTTGGCGACGCGGGCCGCCCGCGCCAGAGGGATTCCCGCCGAGAGCCCCAGGGCCAGGGCCGCCACCACGGTGTCCCCGGCGCCCGTGACGTCGAAGACCTCCCGGACCCGGGCGGGGATGAGGTCCAGCGCCCCGCCCCGTTCCAGCAGGGCCATGCCGTGGGCCCCCAACGTGAGGAGGACCGCCCGCCAGTCGGTGCGGCGAAGGAGATCCTCCGCCACCGCCGGAACCTCTTCCAAGGTAAAGGGTTTGCCGAAAAACCCCGCCGCTTCCTCCCGGTTGGGCGTCACCACCGTGGCCCCGGGGTAGGGAAAGTGGACCGGCTTGGGGTCCACCAGGTAGGGCACCCCCGTCTCCGCCGCCAGGCGGGCCACCTCCTCCAGAAGGGAAGGGGAGACGAGGCCCTTGGCGTAGTCGGAGAGGACGAAGGCCCCGCACCCCGGCAGGAGATCCCGCAACAGCGCGAGGAGGCGCCCCCGGATCTCCGGCCCCACCTCCCGCCGGACCTCCCGGTCCACCCGCACCACCTGCTGGCGGTGGGCCACCACGCGGGTCTTCACGGTGGTGACGCGGCCGCGGTCGTGAACGAGGCCCGAAACCTCCACGCCGTTCTCCGCCAGGAGCCGCCGGAGTTCCTCTCCGTCTCCATCCTCGCCCACCACGCCGATCACCGCCGCCTCGCCCCCCAGCGCCCGGACGTTGGTGGCGACGTTGGCGGCCCCGCCCGGGGAGGAACGTTCCTCCACCACCTCCACAATGGGGATGGGCGCCTCCGGGGAGATCCGGTGGACCTCCCCGGTGACGAAGCGGTCCAGGATGAGGTCCCCCATCACCAGGACCCGAATTCCTTGCCAGGGAGGAAGTGCGCTTCGCTCGGTCTTCACCGTCATGGTCCCCATTGTACACGGCCGGCTCTCAGAGGCCCGCCATCCACAGGTACGCCCAGTTCAGGAGGAAGGCAAGAAGAAGCAACATCCAGAGGACCTTCTCCTCCCGCGGGGTGGGCTCCACGAAGAGGTTCCGCCCGGCGAGGCGGGAGACGGCCCCGGCGGCCACCCAGAGGGCGAGGAGCCCGAAGACCAGCGCCGTCAGGGGATTGTCCCGGAGGGCCTCCAGGAACCTCCCGCGGAAGAGGGCCATGAGGCTCCGCGTCGTGCCGCAGGTGGGACACGGCTTCCCCGTCACCGCGTGAAAGCCGCAGACGGGTCTCAGCCTTTGGGGCAGAACCTCCGACGCCAAAACCACCCCCGCCGCCAGGAGGAGAAGGCCGACCCCCACGAAGACCCAGGCCGGCGGCGGGTCTCCCCGCCGCACGGGGCGGAGGAGGATCTTCACGGCGCTTCGCCCTTCGGAGGGGAGGAACCCCGGCGTCCCTGGAGGAGCGCCTCGGCGGCCTTCCAGCCCTCCCCGTCCAGGACCAGGGCCACCGGGCGGCCCACGGGCCGGGCCAGGACGCGTCCGTCGTGGGCCCGCCAGACGGTGGTCCTCTCTTCGAAGCCCCCGCCTTTCACCGTGAGGACCCAGGGGTGGACCGGCGGGGGCGGCGCCGCGAGAACCGCCGTCCCCCGGAGGGAGGCGAAATGGCCCACCAGCACCACCGCGTCGTCCTCCCCGACGGTTGCGCCCTCGGCGAGCCAGCCCTGTTTCGGATCGCGCCTCAAGCGGAGGGCGCGGGGGCCTTGCACCTCGATTTCGTCGGCGTCGTAGACCGACCTTCGGAAGACCTCCAGGGAGCGGAAGCCCTCGGCCTCCCCCTCCAGGGAGGCCAGGGAGCGGGAGGAGACCACCAGCAGGCCGGGACGCTCGGAGGAGGCGGCGTAGACCCGCTTCTCCGCGGGGTCGCCCCCCGGTGCCGGCCCGCCCAAGGCGATGGTGACGGGGCTCCCCGAGCGGGGCCGGACCACCACCCGCGTCTGGGGGGAGGCGAGACCGGTCTCCCCTTCCGCCACCTGCGGAAAGGCCGCCACGGGACAGAGGGTGAGGTCGTCCAAGAGGGCGAGGACCTTGTCGGTGGAGGCCCAGTCTTGAAAGGGCGCCGTCACGTCCCACCCTTCCCCGTGGCGGACGAAAGCCAGCCGGGAGCCGCCGTTCCGCTCCACCGTCACCCCGGCGATGTCCGCCGTTCCGAAGGTGAGGAGGTCCTTGAGGCGGAAGTCGGAGGCGGGGCGGAGGAGCAGGCTTTCCAGGTCCTTGGGCACGAGGACGACGCGCCCACCCGCCCGGAGGTAGATTCCCTCCTGCAAGGGCGCTTCGCCGCCCACCTCCACCGTCCGCCGCCCCCCCTTCCGCAGCTCCAGCGTCCAGACGGCCCGGGGCGGGTCCAGACCGAGGCCGGCGGCGGGGGCCGCTTTGGAGACGGCCCTCAGGACCCGGGCGGTGGCCAGACGGTCGGCGAAGCCCTCCACCCCGTACCGGTCGGCGGCGTCCCTCAGGGGGCTTTCCATTCTCCAGGCGGTCTTGGCGTCCTCCTCCCCTTCCCGGCCTTCGGGGGGTCCCTGCCGCACCAGGAGGACGGGGTCGAAGCCCCGGCGCTCCAGGCGAACGAGGTCGCCGGTTTTCACGGCCGGGAGCAGGTCTTCCCGGTGCGCCTCCCGCTCGGCGGTGGAAGGGGCCTTGCGCTCCCAGAGGAACACGAAGGCGAAGAGGAGGACCACGACGGCCAGGAGGATCCAGGTGGAGCGCCGCACGGCTCACCGCCTCCGCTGGAGAAAGACGTAGATGCCGGTCCCGGCGGCCAGCAGGGGCAGGAGGAGGGTGAAGAGAACGAAGAGGACGTTGGCCTGGGTGGTGGTGAGGTCCAGGTGCGTCTCCACCGCTTCCCTCGGCGGGATGGCGATGCGGCTTTCCTGCTCCAGGAGCCAGTGGAGGGCGTTGAGCGCGAAGAGCTGGTTGCCGAAGCCCTGCCCCAGAAAAGCGTCGGAGGCGAAATCCGAATCCCCCACGACGACGAGCCGCGCCTTTCCTTTGGCTTTCTCGCCGGGGAAGACGGCGGCGGCAAGGACCTGGGTCCCCGCCGCGTCACCGGGTCCCTTGGCCACCCCCCTGGCCAGCGCCGCCAGGTCCCGGACCCCCCAGGCGGAGGGGGAAGTCTGGAGGAGGGGCACCGCCGTGTACCCCTCCTCGCGGGGGGCGCCCAGTTCCAGGGAGCGGCAAAGGGCCAGGAGGACCAGGAACTCGTTCTGGGCCAGGTCGCGGACCACGGGGTGGTCCCCGAAGCGGGAAGCGAAGAAGGTCTGGGGGCCCAGCTGGGGGACGGCCGCCGGGGGGTCCAGCACCACGTCGTCCCTCAGGGTCACACCCCACCGCCTCAGGAGGTCTTCGAAGCCGGTGGGCTCGAAGGCCGGGGGGCGGCCGGCGAGGACGGGGTCCAAAAGGAGAAGAAGGCGTCCCCCTTTCTCGAGGTAGGCCTCCAGGATCCGGACCTCCTCGGGGGAGAAGGGGCTCTGGGGGCCGGCCACCACCACGGCGGAGGCCTCCTCGGGGACGGCGGCCTGCCCGAGGCCCACCCAGTCCCGAACGGTGGCCCCCTCCCCCGACAAGCGGCTCCGGAGGACGCCGACGCCCTCGCCCTTGCCCCCCGTGGAGCGCTCCCCGTGGCCGGAGGTGAAGAGAACCACCGGCTTCCGGGGTTCCACGACCTCCAGGAGGGCGTTGGTGAAGGCACCCTCGGCCTTGAAGGCCTTCACTTTGGCGGGGGTTCCCAGGGAAAGGCCCGAGAAGTCGTACTCCACCATCTGGTCCTTTTCCACGTGGCGGACGTGGCCCCCCGCCTCGAAGACCACGACGTTGGCGACCTGGACCTTGTACTGCTGGGCCAGGGCCTGAGCCCGGGCCCGGTCGCGGTCGGGGTCCACCGTCTCCACGCGAATCCGGGGGCTCTTCTGGCGGTACGCCTCCAGGAGGGTCGTCACCCGGTCGTAGAGTTCGTCCCCCGGGGAGAGAAAGACCGTCACCTTGACCTCCTCCCGGAGGCCGCCCAGGACCTTCAAGGTCTGCTCGGAGAGGCTGTGGACCCGGTTCCGGGTGAGGTCCCACCGGGCGTAGTGGCGCAGGGCCAGGTAGTTGACGAGGCCGAAGAGGAGAACGAGGAGGAGGAGGAAGACGCCCCAGTTGGTCTGCTCCAGAAGCCGCTTCTTCATGGGCTCACCTCCACCGGCGGGTTTCCAGGGCCTTCTGGGCGAGGACCAGGAAGAAGGCCGCCCCGCTGAGGCAGTAGGCCAGGGACCTCGTGTCCACGAGGCCTTTGGAGAAGTTCTGCATGGCGGCGTAGAGGTCGAGGTAGCCGAAAACCTCCCTCCACAGGGGGTCCGTCACGAGGTAGGAGACCAGGGAGAGGAGGAGCAGGAGGAGGAGCAGGGCGAAGGCGAGCACCGCCGCCACCATCTGGTTCCGGGAGAGGAAGGAGGTGAAGAGCCCCGCCGCCACGAAGAAGAGGCCCACCGCCAGCACCCCCAGGTAGCCGGTGGCCACGGGGCCCCAGTCCACCCGGGCGTACCGGGAGAGGGCCCAGGCGTAGAGAAGGGTGGGAAGCCAGAGGGCCGCGAAGAGGCCCACGGCCCCCAGGTACTTCCCGAGAACCACCTCCAGGTCGGTGACGGGCGCCGTGAGGAGGGTCTCCAGCGTGCCGGTCTTGAACTCTTCCGCCCCCAGCCGCATGGTGATCACCGGCACCGTCACGATGAGGAAGATCCAGAAGAAGATCGTGCCCCCGAAAAAGAGGGCCATGGGGCTGGCCGCCGCCGCCCCCGGCTGGCTGAGGGCCGTGAGGATGAGGGAGAAGAGGAAGCCGTTGAGGAGCAGGAAGGCGGTGAAGACGGCGTAGGCCACCGGGGAGAAAAAGTACCCCCGGAGCTCCTTCTTGGCCAGGGCGAGCACGGCGGTCATCGCGGCGCCTCCTCCAGGTTCTCGGCGGTGGTCAGGGCCAGGAAGGCCTCCTCCAGGGAAACCTGCCGGGGCGCCATCTCCAGGAGAACCAGGCCGGCCTGGGCGCAGGCGGTGAAGAGGGCCCCGCGGACGTCGGTTTCCTTTTCCGTTTCCACCTCCCAGAGGACCTCCCCGGGGGTCTCCGCCGCCTTCCGGAGGCCGAGAACCCCCGCCACCCCGGAGAGCGCCGTCTCGGCCCCGGAGGCGGGGGCCGCCAAACGCACCAGGAGCCCTCCGCGCCCCAGACCCCGCCGCAGGCCCTCCACCGACCCGTCGTAGAGGAGCCTGCCCCGGTACAGGATCAAGGCCCGGGTGCAGATGGCCTCCACCTCCGGGAGGATGTGGGTGGAGAGGAGGACCGTGCGGTCCCGCCCGAGGACGCGGATCAGTTCCCGCGTCTGGACGATCTGGACGGGGTCGAGGCCCACCGTGGGCTCGTCCAGGATGAGGAACGGGGGGTCGGCCAACAGCGCGTCGGCCAGGCCCACCCGCTGGCGGAAGCCCTTGGAGCACGCGCCGATGAGTTTCCCCGCCACCTCCGTGGCGCCGGTGGCTTCGAGCACCTCGTCCACCCGTCCCCGGCGGCGCTTCCGGGGGAGCCCTTTGAGTTCGGCGCGGAAGTCGAGGTACTCCCGGACCCGGAGGTCCTCGTGGAGGGGGTTGTTTTCGGGGAGGTACCCGATGAGCCGCCGCACCTCCTTCCCCTGGCTGGCGGAGGATTTCCCCTCCACCACCACCTCCCCGGAGGTGGGGGGCAGGAAGCCGGTGATCATGCGGAGGGTGGTGGTTTTCCCGGCGCCGTTGGGCCCCAGGAACCCCACGATGTCCCCCCGCTCCACCTGGAAGGAGACGTGGCTCACGGCCTCCGCCTCTCCAAAGCGGCGAACGAGGTCCTTCACTTCGATCATGGGACGCTCACCTCGGTTTGGGGTTTTCCGCCGGCACCCGCAGGAAGGCGGCCCGCTCGGCGTCGGCCGTCTTTCCCAGTTCCCGGGCCCGGGCTTCCAGCCGGAGGAGGAGGTCGGGGGAGAGCGCTTCCCCCAGCGCCCGGTGGACGTTCTGGAGCAGGAGGAGGTCCGCCCCCTCCACCGCCTTTTCGGCGAGCCTGCGAAGGGCGTCGCGGTCCGAGGCCGCCTCGTAGAACTCCAGGGCGTCGTGGAGAAAGCCCGCCTGCTCGTACCGCTCGCCCCAGGTGCGGCGAAGCTCCGGGGAGGCCGCGCCGACGTGGAGGATCTTCTGCTTCTCGGCCACCGAAAGGGGGAACTTTTGGCCCATGGCCCCATGCCTCCGCGAAGGGGGAAGGATACCACAGCGGGCGAAAAGAAAGCGGGGAGCCTAGACCGGCGGGAGGCCCAGCCGCGCGAGGGCGTTCCGGAAGTCCTCCGGGAGAGGCGCCTCGAGGGTCAGTGCTCCTTCCCCTTCCGTCTCGGGAAGGAGGAGGCGGTGGGCGTGAAGGAGGGGCCGCTGAGGGAGCTCCCGAACGAGCGCTCGCGAAACTCCCCGTGGAACGTCCCTCAAGGTCCCGTAGAGGTCGTCTCCGCACAGGGGATGGCCCGAGGCGGCCGCGTGGACGCGGATCTGGTGGGTCCTCCCCGTCCGGGGGCGAAAGCGCAGGAGGGAGGCCCCGGGGTTGGCCGCCAGGAGTTCCACCTCGGTGCGGGCCGGCTTTCCTCCGGGAGCCGGCCGCATCCTTCGCCGGTCGCCCGCGTCCGGTCCCAGGGGAAGGTCCACCTCCCGCCGCTCTTCGGGCCACGGCCCCCAGACGATCCCCAGGTACTCCCGGTGGACCCTTCCTTCGGCGAAGAGGGCCGAGAGGCGCCGGTGGGCCTCCCCGCCGCGGGCCAACAGGACGAGGCCGGAGGTCCCGGCGTCCAGCCGGTGGACGAGGCGGAGGTCCGGCTCCCCCTCCAGCAAGGCCCTTTCCGGGGTTTCCAGCGAGAGAAGCAGGCGGCGAAGGCCTTCGCCGGGACGGCTGGGGGGGGTCTGGAGGCTCACCCCCGAAGCCTTGTCCACCGCCACGAACGAGGGAGACCACAGGAGGACTTTGGAGGGCATGGTTTCAGCGTACCACGCCCCCGCCCCCTCCTTCGAACAAGAATGGGGGACCGGGAGGTCCCCCGAAAGGAGGGGTTGGGAAAGGGGATGAGGCAGAAAGAAGTTATCCGCGGACCTCGATCTTCTTGGGCAGAGACTCTTCGGCCTTGGGGATGACGATCTCCAGGATGCCGTCCTTGTGGGTGGCGCTGATCTTGGCGGCCTCCACCCGGCTGGGGAGGGTGAAGGAGCGCAGGAAGCGCCCGTAGGCCCTCTCGATCCGGTGGTAGTTGTTCTTCTGGGTCTCCCTCTCGAAGCGGCGCTCGCCGCGGATGGTGAGGACGTTGTTTTCCAGCTGGATCTCGATGTCGTCTTTCTTCACCCCGGGCAGGTCGGCCTCGATGACGTACTGCTTGTCCTCCTCGCGGAGGTCCACGGCGGGGGCCCACGCGCCGTACTCCACCTCGCCGGAGGCGCCCCGGCCGAAGGCTTCGTCGAAGAGGCGGTTGATCTGCTCGTGCATGGTCATCAGCTCGCGATAGGGGCTCCAACGAACCAGGGACATCGCTCGTTCCTCCTTTCTTTCGCGTTCTCGACCCCCCTTTCCGGGGGTTCCGGGGATAATATAATGCCATATCGTAATGTTGTCAAGTAACTTGCTAAAGCAAGGCTCATATATAAGATAACATCAGAATTAACAACGAGTTGAAAACAGCTTTCAGAGGAGAAGCGTACGGGGGGTCAGCCTTCGGCGGGGCCTTTCAGGAGGCGGCGCCGGAGGCGGTCGAGCAGGAGGAGGGCCTCCAGGGGGGTGAGCCGGGCGGGGTCCAGGCGGCGAAGGTCGTCCAGGACGCTTTGGACCTCCGGGGGTTCTTCGGCGGCGAAGAGGCCGGCCTGCCGGGGGCGGAAGGAAGCCCTCCCCTCCAGGGCGACGGACTCCCGCCGCGTTTCCAGCCGGGCCAGGACCTCCCGGGCGCGCGCCACCACCTCCGGGGGGACCCCCGCCAGCTCGGCCACGTGGATGCCGTAGGAACGGTCGGCGGCCCCTTCGGCCACCGTTCGGAGGAAGAGGACCCGCCCCTCGTGCTCCTTCACCGCCATGGTGAGGTTCTGGACCCCCGGGAGGGTCTTTCCCAGTTCGGTGAGTTCGTGGTAGTGGGTGGCGAAGAGGGTCCGGCACCCCACCCCGCCCGCCGAGGCCGCCAGCGCCTCCACCACCGCCCAGGCGATGGCCAGGCCGTCGTAGGTGCTGGTTCCGCGCCCCACCTCGTCCAAAACCACCAGGGAGCGTGAGGTGGCGTTCCGCAGGATCGCCGCCGTCTCCGTCATCTCCACCATGAAGGTGGAGAGGCCGCGGAGGAGGCTGTCCCCGGCCCCCACCCGGCAGAAGATCCGGTCCACGAGGCCCACCCGCGCCCGCTGGGCCGGGACGAAGGACCCCGCGTGGGCCATGAGCGTGAGGAGGGCCGCCTGGCGGATGTAGGTGGACTTCCCCCCCATGTTGGGTCCCGTCAGCAGGATGACCTGGTTCTCCGCGGTGTCCAGGCGGACTCCGTTGGGGATGAAGGGGGCGTGGCGCGGATCGAGTTCCAGAACGGGGTGGCGGCTCTCTTCCAATTCCAGGACCGGCTCCGGGACCACCTCGGGGCGGGTGTACCCCCGCTCCCGGGCCAGGAAGGCGAAGCCCCCCAGGAGATCCGTTCGGGCTACGTGCGCCGAGACCTCTTGGAGGAGGGGGAGCACCGGCTCCAGGTCCTTCAGGAGTTCCTCCCACAGCCGCGCCTCCAGCTCCACCCGGTCGGCCCGGGCGGAGAGAATCCGGCCCTCCAGCTCCCTCAGCTCGGGGGTGACGAAGCGCTCCGCCCCCACCAGCGTCTGCCGCCGCTCGTAGTCGGGGGGGACCCTGGCCAGGTTGGCCCGGCTCACCTCCAGGAAGTAGCCGAAGACCTTGTTGTAGCGGACCTTGAGGCTCCCGATCCCCGTGCGCTCCCGCTCCCGGCGCTCCACCTCCGCCACGGCGGCGTGGGCGTTTTCCGCCAAATCCCTCAGGGTGTCCAGCGGGGGGTGGTAGCCCCGGGCGAAGATCCCCCCTTCCCGGGTGTGGGGGGGAAGGCTCTCCTCCAGGCCCCTCCGGAGACGCTCCCGCCACGCCGCCAGCGGCTCCGCCCGGAGGGGGCCGGCCTCCTCCCCGGCGCCCTCGAGGACCTCCGCCAGGGAGGGCAGGCGTTCCAGGGCCTCCCGCACCTGGCCCAGGTCCCTCGGCGTGGCGATGCCGGCCCCCAGGCGTGCCACGATCCGCCCCAGGTCGGGGAAGCCCTTCAGGAGGCTCCTCAGTTCCCGGAGCCGGTCCGGCCGGGCGAGCCAGCCGGCCACCGTCCGCTGGCGGGCCTCGATCTCCTCCAGCCGGGCGCAGGGGGTGAGGATCCAGTCCCTCAACAGCCGGGCTCCCATGGGGGTCAGCGTTCCGTCGAGGCAGTGGAGGAGCGTCCCCCGGGGGCCGCCGTTCTCCGAGTTGGCCACCAGCTCGAGGTTCCGGCGGGTGGCCTCGTCGAGGGCCACGAAGGTGCCGCTCGTTTCGGCCCGGGGAGGCCTCAAGATCCGCCCCCCTTTCCCCTCCAGATACTCGAGCAGGGCGTGGAGGGCTCCTAGGGCCTCCGTCCGGGGAGGGATGCCCGGGAGGCCCGCCGGCAGGCCGAAGCGGCGCGCCAGGGCCTCCGACACCTGACGGGGAAAGAAGGCCTCCGGGGGCAGGGGGGTGAGGGAGGCCGAAAGGGGGGGAGCCTCCCGGCCCTCCGGGAAGAGGACCTCGGCCGGCGCCAGCGCCCGGAGCCGGTCCACGGCCTCCGAGGGAGCGGAGAACCACACCACCGCCTCGCCGGCGGAGAGGTCGGCCCACGCCGCCCCCGTCCCCTCCTCGCCGGGACACCAGGCGGCCAGGAGAACGGGCTCCCGGGGCTCCACCACCCCCTCCTCCAGCACGGTGCCGGGGGTCACCACCCGGGTCACCTCCCGGCGCACCAACCCCTTGGCCGTGGCCGGGTCCTCCACCTGGTCGCAGAGGACCACCCGGAAGCCCGCCCGGATGAGGCGCCCCAGGTAGCTCTCCAGGGCGTGGTAAGGGATCCCCGCCATGGGCATGGGGTCGGCCCGGTTCTTTTCCCGGGTGGTGAGGGCGATCTCCAGGACTTCGGCGGCGGTCCGGGCGTCCTCCCCGAAGAGCTCGTAGAAGTCGCCCATGCGAAAGAGGACGAGCTTGTCGGGGTGCTGGTCCTTCACCCGCCGCCACTGCCGCATGGCGGGGGTCAGCCGGTCTTCCATGTCCTTCCTCGCCGCAGGGCTCCCCCCGGGGGACCCTGCGGATTGTACCGCCCCCCCGCCTCCCTGCCAAACGGCGGCCATTGACGGGGTGGGCTTCGTTCCCTATATTTGCTTTTTGTTTTTCCCCCTGGGAAGAAAGGAGGCTCGGACGGATGGACGCGAAGGGTGTAATGGAGTTGATCCACGTAAAGGGGGTTCGGATGGTGGACCTTCGGTTCATGGACCTCCCCGGTCTCTGGCAACACTTCACCGTACCGGCGGAGAGCTTTTCGGAGGACGCCTTCACGGAAGGGGTGGGCTTCGACGGCTCCTCCATCCGCGGCTGGCGCTCGATCCACGAGAGCGACATGATCGTCGTCCCCGATCCGGCCAGCGCCTTTCTGGACCCCTTCTTCGCCCAGCCCACCCTCACCCTCATCTGCGACGTGCTCGACCCGGTGACCCGAGAGCGCTACGGCCGCGACCCCCGGAACATCGCCCGGCGGGCCCAGAACTACCTGGTGTCCACCGGCATCGCCGACACGGCGTACTTCGGGTGCGAGGCCGAGTTCTTCGTCTTCGACGACATCCGGTTCGACCAGCAGGCCCACTGCGGGTACTACTTCCTCGACTCGGCGGAGGGGCGGTGGAACTCCGGACGGGAGGAGAAGCCCAACCTGGGCTACAAGCCCCGCTACAAGGAGGGCTACTTCCCCGTGCCCCCCACCGACTCCCTGAGCGACCTCCGGGCGGAGATGGTGCGGCTCATGCAGGAAGTGGGGCTCACCGTGGAGGCCCACCACCACGAGGTGGCCACGGCGGGTCAGTCGGAGATCGACATCCGCTTCGACACCTTGACCCGCACCGCCGACAACCTGATGAAGTTCAAATACGTCGTGAAGAACACCGCCCTCAGGTACGGCAAGACGGCCACCTTCATGCCCAAGCCCCTTTTCGGCGACAACGGCTCGGGCATGCACACCCACCAGAGCCTCTGGAAGGAGGGAAAGCCCCTCTTCCCTGGAAACGGGTACGCCGGCCTCTCTCCGCTCGCCCTCCATTACATCGGCGGCCTTCTCAAGCACGCCCGGGCGCTGGCCGCCCTCATCGCCCCCACCACCAACTCCTACAAGAGACTGGTCCCGGGCTTCGAGGCGCCGGTGAACCTGGCCTATTCCCGGCGGAACCGGTCGGCGGCCATCCGGATCCCCCTCTACACCGAGAGCCCCAAGGCCAAGCGGCTGGAGTTCCGCCCCCCGGACCCCTCCTGCAACCCCTACCTGGCCCTGGCGGCCCAGCTCATGGCGGGCCTCGACGGCATCCTGAACCGCATCGACCCGGGCCCCCCGCTGGACAAGGACCTCTACGGCCTTCCCCCCGAGGAGCTGAAGGAGATCCCCACCATGCCCGGATCCCTGGAGGAGGCCCTCTCCTGCCTCGAAAAGGACCACGATTTTCTCCTCAAAGGGGACGTCTTCAGCGAGGACTTCCTCGAGACGTGGATCGCCTACAAGCGCCACCGGGAGGTGGAGGAGGTGGCCCTGCGGCCCCACCCCTACGAGTTCTCCCTCTACTTCGACATCTGATCGCCGAAGCCCCCTCCCGGCGCCCCCGGGCCGCCGGGAGGGGGAACGGTGGAAAACTTTTGGTTTTCCACAACCCCGTTGTTCGGGTCTATTTTGTAAATATATGATTATAAATAGGTTATTTTCCTTGACAGGGTCCCTTGCGGGCCTTATATTCTCCCGGCACGGTTGAGGTGACGGATGCCGAAAACCATTCCCTACGTCCGGCGGTCGCTCCCCCTCGAATCCAAGCGGGTGCCCATTTCCCTCCACGGCCAGGGCACCCCGAACGTCCCGGTGGCCGTCAAGAACACCCCTCCTTTTCAAGGTTCCGGGGCCCTTCCGGAGGCACCGGCGGTGCCGGCCTCCCGGGTATCGGCCCCTCGGTGAGGGGTTCGGCGGCGGGGAACCTCCCCGCCGCTTTCGTATTTTCCTTCCCTTCAGCCCTTTCGCGCGGGAGGTTCCAGACCCAACCGCGCCATGACCGCTTGGATGTCCTGCCAGACCTCCCGCTTGGCGGCGGGGTTTCTCAGCAGGTAGGAGGGGTGGAAGGTGGGCATGAGGGGAACCCCCCGCCAATCCACCCACCGCCCCCGCACCCGGGTGATGGGCGCCTGCCGGCCGAGGAGGGCTTCCAGCGCCGTGGCGCCCAGGGCCACGATCACCTCCGGCGAGACCGCGGCGATCTGGGCCTCCAGAAAGGGTAGGCAGGCGGCCATCTCGTCGGGCAGCGGCTTGCGGTTCTCCGGCGGGCGGCACTTCACCACGTTGGCGATGTAGACGTCGGAACGCTTCAGCCCCATCCCCTTTTGGATGATGTCGGTGAGGAGCTGGCCGGCCCGGCCCACGAAGGGTTCCCCGACGCGGTCCTCGTCGGCCCCCGGCCCCTCCCCCACGAAGAGGACCCTGGCCCGGGGGTTCCCCGTGCCGAAGACGATCTGGCTCCGCCCCTCCGCCAGCCGGCACCGTCGGCACTCCCCCATCTCCTCCCGGATCCGGGCGAGCCCGCCGTCCCCCCCCTGGCCCGTGGCCGGGGCCTCCGCCCGGGTCCTCGCCGGGGGCTTGGGGACGGAGGAGGAGAGGGGCGCCGGGGCCAGGCCCCAGCCCAGCCCCTGTTCCTTGAGGTAGGCCAGCCGGAGGGCCAGTTGCCGGCGGAAGGTCTCAGCGTCCACGGAGCTCTTCGACGACGGCGTCCAACAGCGCCCGGGCGCACTCGGCCTTGGTCCCCTCCCGGACCCGCTCCTCCCGCCCGCCGGCGAAGAGGAGGAGGAGGGCGTTGCGGTCGCTGTCGAAGCCCAGCCCTTCCCGGGAGACGTCGTTGGCGGCGATGAGGTCCAGCCGCTTTTCCTTCAGCTTCTTCAGGGCGTTGGCCTTGAGGTTTCCCGTCTCGGCGGCGAAGCCGCAGAGGAACTGGCCCTTCTTTTTTCGCTTCCCGAGGCTTCCCAGGATGTCGGGGGTGGGCGCCAGGCGGAGGGTCCACCCGGCCTTTCCCTTCTTGTGCTTTTCGGGAAGGACCTTCTCGGCCCGGTAGTCGGCCACGGCGGCGGCCATGAGGAGGATGTCCGCCTCCGGAAAGTGGCGCTCCACCGCCTCCGCCATCTCCGCCGCCGTCACCACCCGCTCCACGCGGACGCCGAAGGGGGGGTCCAGGGCCACGGGGCCGGAGACGAGGGTCACCTGCGCCCCGCGGAGGGCCGCCTCCCGGGCCAGGGCGTACCCCATCCGCCCCGAGGAGCGGTTGGAGAGGAACCGCACCGGGTCCAGCGCCTCCCGGGTGGGGCCGGCGGTGACCAGGACCTTCCGCCCCTCCAGGTCGCCCCGTCTCTCGAGGAGCCCCACGGCGGCGTCGGCCAGGACGGGGGGCTCGGGGAGCCGCCCCTCGTCCACGTCCCCGCACGCCAGGCTGCCCCGGGCGGGGGCCAGGATCTGGTGCCCCCGCTGCTCCAGGATCCGCAGGTTCTCCTGGACGGCGGGGTGCCGCCACATGGCGCCGTTCATGGCGGGGGCCAAAAGAACCGGCGTCCCCCGGTTGGCCAGGTAGTGGGTGGTGAGAAAGTCGTCGGCGATGCCCCTCGCCATCTTGCCCAGGAGGTTGGCCGTGGCCGGAGCCACCAGGAGCAGCTCCTCCCAGCGGGCCAGTTCGATGTGGGCGATGGTGGGGTCCCCGGCCCCTTCGAACAGGTCGGTGATCACCGGCCGCCCCGAGAGGGCCTGGAAGGTCACCGGCGCCACCATGCGGGTGGCGTGGGCGGTCATCACCACCTGGACCTCGCAGTTCCGCTCCTTGAGGCGCCGCACGAGGTCGCAGGCCTTGTACAGGCTGATCCCCGCCGAGACGCCCAAGGTCACGCGGTGGAGCGGCTTTTCGTCCATGGCCTCACTCCCCGGGGGGCGTTCCCCCCTTTTTCCCGCCCTTCCGCGCAAGGCCCAGTTCGTCGAGCTGGGCCTCCTCCACCGGCCCCGGGGACCCGGTGAGGAGGCAGAGCCCCGAGGTGGTCTTGGGGAAGGCGATGACGTCCCGGATGGACTCGCAGCCCAACAGCAACATGACCAGCCGGTCGAAGCCGAAGGCGATGCCGCCGTGGGGGGGCGTCCCGTACCGGAAGGCTTCCAGGAGAAAGCCGAACTTTTCCTGGGCCTCCTCCGGGCTCAGACCCAGGACCGAGAAAACCCGCTTCTGAAGGTCCGCCCGGTGGATCCGGATGGAGCCGCCCCCGATTTCGTTCCCGTCGAGGACGAGGTCGTAGGCCAGGGCCTCCACCTTCCGCGGGTCGCTTTCCAGAAAATCCCAGTGCTCCGGACGCGGCATGGTGAAGGGGTGGTGCCGGGCGACGAACCGGCGCTCTTCCTCGCTCCACTCGAACATGGGAAAGCGGTGGACCCACAGAAGGTCGTGCCGGCCTTCGGGGATGAGGCCGAGGGCCTTCCCCAGGTGGAGGCGCAGGGCAGAGAGGCACGCGCAGGCCGTCTCGTACGGCGCCGCCACGAAGAGGCCCAGGTCCCCCTCCCCCGCCCCCACGGCGTCCAGGAGGGCCGGCCCCGCCTCCCCGAGGTGTTTGGCGGCGGGCCCCTCCACCACCCCGCCGCGCCGCCAGAGGGCCACCACGCCCTTCCCCCCGTAGGGGCGGACCAGGGCGTTCCACTCCTCCTGGACCTTCCGGGTGGGAGCCCCGGCACCCGGCACCCCCAGCCCCCGAACCGCCCCCCCCGCCTCCAGGACCGACCGGAAGACCCCGAAGGAGGAGGCGGCGGCCAGGGACGAGACGGTCTTCAGCTCCAAGCCGAAGCGGGTGTCGGGCTTGTCGGAACCGAAGCGCTCCATGGCCTCGGCCCAGGGGAGCCGCGGGACCGACAGGGGCGCCTTCCACCCCGCCTCCTCGAAGAGGGCGAGGACCAGCCCCTCCGCCACCTCCATGACCGTCCCTTCCTCGGCGAAGGACATCTCCACGTCGATCTGGGTGAACTCCAGCTGGCGGTCGGCCCGGAGGTCCTCGTCCCGAAAACACCGCACCACCTGGAAGTAACGGTCGAACCCGGCCACCATGCAGAGCTGCTTGAAGAGCTGGGGGGACTGCGGCAAGGCGTAGAAGGAGCCGGGGCGGAGCCGGGAAGGGACCAGGAAGTCCCGCGCCCCCTCGGGCGTGGACTTGGTGAGAAAGGGGGTTTCGATCTCCAGAAAGCCCCGCTCCGAGAGGTGGTTCCTCACTCGCTGGGCGAAGCGGTGGCGGGCCTGGAGGCGGGCGTTCTGGAAGGGGCGCCGGAGGTCCAGGTAGCGGTACTGGAGGCGCATCTCCTCGCTCACCAGGGCCTCGTCCTCCACGGGGAAGGGGGGGGTCTCCGCCTCGGCGAGGACCATGACCTCCCGGGCGGCCACCTCCACCGCCCCCGTGGCCATGTGGGGGTTCACGTCCTTCTCGCCCCGGAGGCGCACCGTCCCCGAGACGGCCACCACCCACTCGGGGCGCAGTCCCTTGGCGGCGGCGAAGGCGTCGGGGTTGAGCTCCTCCGAGAAGACCACCTGGGCGATGCCCTCCCGGTCCCGGATGTCCACGAAGACCAGGCTGCCCAGGTCCCGCCGCCGGCGGACCCACCCCAGGAGGGTGACGTCGGCCCCGACGTGGGATTTGCGGAGGGATCCGGCATAGTGGGTTCGCTGGGGCAGGCTCACGGCCTTTCCTCCTGGGCGAGACGGGAGAGGAGGGCTTCCCGGGAGAGGGCCTCCTGGTCCCCCGTGTGGAGATCCTTGAGGGTGAACACCCCCGCCGCGCGCTCCTCTTCCCCCAACAGGACCACCCAACGGACGTTCATGCGGTCGGCGCGCTTGAGGGCGGACTTGAAGGAGCGGGGGCAGTGTTCCAAGACGGCCACCGCCCCGTTCTTCCGGAGAAGCTGGGCCAGCTCCAGGGCCGCCCCGTGGGTCCCCTCCCCCCACCAGGCCACGTAGGTCCAGGGGAGGCGCCCCCCCGGGTCGGGAGGGACGGCCAAGAGCAGGCGCTCCATGCCCAGGGCCCAGCCGAAACCGGGGAGGGCCGGCCCCCCGATCTGTTCCAAAAGGCCGTCGTAGCGCCCGCCGCCCAGCAGGGCGTCCTGGGCCCCCAGCGCCGAACTGGTGACCTCGAACACCGTGCGGCGGTAGTAGTCCAGGCCCCGAACCAGCCGGTGCCGGCGCCGGAAGGGGACCCCCAGCCGGAAAAGGAGCGCCTCCACCTCCTCGTGGTGGCGGGCGCACTCTTCGCAGAGGACGTCGAGAAAGCGGGGGGCCGTCTCCAGAACCGGCTGGCAGGAGGGGACCTTGCAGTCCAGGGTCCTCAGCGGGTTGGTTTCCAGCCTCCTTCGGCAGTCGCCGCAGAGGAGCCCCGCCTGGGGGCCGAGCCGGTCCTTCAACGCCTCCACGTAGACCGGCCGGCAGCGGGGGCACCCCACGGAGTTCACCTGGACCTCCACCCCCAGGACCCCCACCTCGCCGAGAAAGGCCGCCAGCATGGCGATGGCCTCGGCGTCGGCTCCGGGACCGGGGTCCCCCAGGACCTCCACACCGATCTGGTGGAACTGGCGGTATCGCCCCTTCTGGGGCCGCTCGTACCGAAACTGCGGGCCGATGTAGTAGAGGCGCCGGTGAAGGGGAGAGTCGTGGAGGCGGTGCTCCACCACCGCCCGGGCCACGCCGGCGGTGTTTTCGGGCCTCAGCGTCAGGGAGCGCCCCTTTCGGTCGGGGAAGGTGTACATCTCCTTGGCGACGATGTCCGTCTCGCCCCCGATGCCCCGGACGAAGAGCTCCGTGGGCTCCAGGATGGGGGTGCGGATCTCGGTGTAGCCGTAGAGGGCGAAGGTCCGCCGGGCGGCGCGCTCCACCCTCTCCCAGCGGGCCGTTTCGGGAAAGACGAGGTCCTGGGTGCCCTTGACGGCGCCGATCATCGCTCCTCCGAGGGGCCATTCTACCACGGGCTCCGGCGGGGATTACCGCGGCCGTTGGTTTCGGGAGGCGTACATCCTCCGGTCCGCCTCCTCCAGGAACCGCTCCGGTTCTCCGCCCGGCGGCAGGTAGGCCACCCCCACGGAAAGGGAGCAAACGGGGGCCTCTTCGGACGGGCGGCTCAGCGCCTTTTGGACTTCTTCCATGCGGGTCTCCGCCTGCTCCGGCGGCAGAGCGGGGCAGACCACCAGGAACTCGTCCCCGCCGTACCGGAAGAGGCCGTCCTCCGCGCGGAAGGACTCCCGGAGCGTCCGGGCCACTCGTTTGAGGCAGAGGTCTCCCACCAGGTGGCCCTTGCAGTCGTTGATCCTCTTGAAGTCGTCCACGTCCAGGAAGACGAGGGAGGCGCCCCGCTCCCCCATCTCCCCCAAGAGCGGTCTCAGGCGCCGGCGGTTGAAGAGGCCGGTGAGCGGGTCCTCGTCCACCAGCCGCCTCAGGCGTTCGCGGGAATCCAGAAGCTCTTCGTTGAGCTGGCGGAGGCGCAAGGTGGCCCGGCTTTCCAGCGCCGCCAGGCTGGCCAGGGCCACCACCAGTTCCGCTCCCGCGTCGAAGAAGGAGCCAACGGCCAGGTGGCCGGGGTCCACGATGGATCCCCCCCAGACCAAGGGAACGAGAAAGGGCACGTAGTGCAGGAAGAGCAGGGCCTGAAGCCAAAGGGCGTACCCCAGCCAGCGGGAACGGCGGGTGTGGGGGCGCCGGAGAACCCACCCCCCTCCCACCAGAAAGAGGCCCGCCACCACCAGGTACTCGGCCATCTGAACCAGGGCGGTGGTGGGGGGGAGGAAGGCCAGGGCCACGCTCCAAAGCAGGAGGAGGAACGCCAGCGAGCCCGGCCGCAGGTCCGTTCGGTAGCCGCGCTCCACGTGGTGGCGGGCGCCGGCCACCAGGAAGAGGGCGAAGGCGGTCTTGGCGGCGGCGTAGAGGGCCAGCAGGATTCTGGCCGGCCATCCGGAGACGCCGGGCTGGATGGACAAGAGAACGGCGAAGAGGGCGGCGGCGTCAAAGGACCACGCGGCCGCCCAAAGCCGGACCTCCGCCAACTTCACCGAGCGCGCCATGGCGGAGAAGAAGCCCGCCAGGAGGGCGGCCACCCCCGCCTGGACCGCGATGGACCAAACCTGCAGGGCGGCACGCGCCGAGGCGTCCATGCCCTCTCCTCCGGGGACGGCCCCGTAGGAGGCGGTTTCCGTCCCCCTCGTTCCGCAAGCGATGCTGGGGCGAATGTAATGCGACGGTCGGGCCCCTGGCAAGCCCCGCCTTCAGTCGAGCAGGGAGAGGAGCGTCTCGAAGAAGCTTGGAAAGGACTTGGCCACGCAGGAAGGCTCCCGCACGAGGAGGCCGGGAACCCACAGGCCCGTGACGGCGAAGGCCATGGCCATGCGGTGGTCGCCGCGGGGATCGAGGGTGGCCCCGCGGCTCGGCCGGAGGGGGTGGACGCGCAGGTCGTTTCCCGAGGCCTCCAGCCGCCCCCCCAGCGCCCCCACCCCCTGGGAGAGGACCTCCAGGCGGTCGCTCTCCTTGTGCCGGAGGTGGGCTACCCCCCGAAGGAGCGAGGGCTCGGGGGCCCGGAGGGCCACCGCCACCAGGGGAGGCACCAGGTCCGGCACCTCCCCCACCTCCGCCTCCAGGCCCCGGCGGGGGTAACCCCGGACGGTGGTGCCCTCCTTCCCCGTCCCCACCGAGACCCCCATGGCCCCCAGGAACCGGGGAAAGCGGGCGTCGCCCTGGAGGAGGCCGGGGCCCACGCCGGAGACCGTCACCTCCCCGCCGGTGACCGCGGCGGCGGCGAAGAGGAAGGCCGCCGCCGAGGCGTCGGGCTCCACCTCCACGGCGGCGGGCCGGTAGACGCCCGGCCGGACGAAAAAAGAACCGCCCTTTCGTTCCACGGCCACGCCGAAGCGCTCCATGAGGGCCGCCGTCAGCTCGGCGTAGGGGGCCGAGACCAGCCTACGCGCCGTCACCGCCAGGGGTCCCTCCGCCAGCGGCGCCCCCAACAGGATCCCCGAAAGGAACTGGCTACTCGTCTCTCCGGGAACCTCCACCTCGCCCCCCCGCCAACGCCTCCCCTGGATCTCCACAGGGGCGTGGCCCTCCTCGGAGAGGAAGCGGACGGCGGCCCCCAGCGACTCGAGGGGGGGCTGGAGGTCGTGGAGGGGACGGCGCCGGAGCTGCTCCTCCCCGTCCAGCCGGAAGGTCCCCTCCCCCGCCCCGGCCAGCGCCGCCGCCAGGCGCAGCGTCGTTCCCGACGCCCCGCAGAGCAGCGTCTCCGGAACCGCCGCAAAGGGTCCCCCCCGTCCCCGGATCCGGACCCAGCCCCCCCCTTCCTCCTCGAGGGGGATGCCCAGGGTTTCCAGTACCTTTCGCGTGGCCTCCACGTCCTGGGAATCGGGCAGGGGGCCCACCCGGGAGGTTCCCCGGGCCAGGGCCGCCAGAAACAGCGCCCGATGGGCCACGGACTTGGAGGGGGGGACCTCCGCCTGGCCCCGGACCTTTCGGCCCGAGGGGACGGGAAAGGGGTCGGGCAGGACGGGGGACAGGGCCGCCTCCTCACGACCGCTCGCGCAGGGAGCGTTCCTGCTCGCGGTCCAGGTCCTTCGCCTTCAGCGCCTCCCGCTTGTCGTAGACCTTCTTCCCCTTGCCCAGCCCCAGCTCCACCTTCACCTTCCCCTTCTTGAAGTACACCCGGATGGGGACCAAGGTGAGCCCCTTCTCCTCCACCCGTCCCCGGAGCTTGTCCAGCTCCTTTCGGTGGAGGAGGAGCTTGCGCCGGCGGAGGGGGTCCACGGGGGTGAGGGCCTCGTGGGTGTGGTGGGCGTAGGGGGCGATGTGGCACTGGTGGAGCCAGGCCTCCCCTTTCTCCACGGTGGCGTAGGCGTCCTTGAGCTGGATCTTCCCCGCCCGGATGGACTTCACTTCCGGGCCCAAAAGGACGATGCCCGCCTCGAAGCGCTCCAGGATCTCGTACAGGAAAAAGGCCTGGCGGTTTCGGGCGGCCTCCTTCACCGGGCCTTCGGCGCTCAACGCTTCTTCCCCCCTTCGGGACCGGGGATGTGTCGCATGACGGCGTCCTTGAAGGTGGCGGGGACCCCTAAGACGGGAAGGGCGTCGAGGGTCTCCAGGAGACGGGCCATGGAAGCGTACTCCTCCCGGCAGGAGGGACAGGCGTCGAGGTGTTTTCGGATCTCCTCCGACTCCCCGGGGGAGAAGTCGTTCTCGATGAACCGGGGAAGGAGGGAAAGGATCCGGATGCAGCGGGGGGAGGGCTTGGGGTCTTTCATGGCGCGTCCTTCTCCGCTCAGCGGAAGTCCTTGAGCCGTTCCATCAGGATCTGCCTCGCCCGGAAGATCCGGTTCTTCACCGTCCCGATGGGCATCCCGGTGATCTTCGCCATCTCCTCGTAGGACCGGAAGGCGAAGTGTCTGAGGAGAATGAGCTGCCGGTAGGAGGGGGGGAGGCCCGAAAGGGCCTTCTGAACCTCCACCAGCAGCATCTTGTTCTGGTACGCCTCCTGGGGGTTCAAGGTTGCGCTCTCCAGGGCCAGGTCCGGAAGGTCGGGGTTCTCCTCCCGCTCCTGGATGGAGGTGGTGGCCATCTTCTGCCGCCGGAGGTGGTCGATGGCGTGGTTTCCGGCGATCTTGTAGAGCCAGGTGGAGAACTTGTACTGCCCGTCGTACTTCCCCAGGCTCTCGTAGGCCTTCACGAAAACCTCCTGGCTCAGCTCCAGGGCCTCCTCGTAGTTGTGCACCATGTGAAAGATGTAGGTGACGAGGCCCTTCTGGTACCGCTCCACCAGGTGGCCGAAGGCCTCCCGGTCCCCCTTCAGGACCGCCTCCACGACCTCGGCGTCGGTGAAAACCCGTGCGGGCGTCATGGCCTCCCCTCGGGGCCATTCTGGCCGCCCCTTCGGGACCGGTCAAGCGGGGGATGGGGGCCTGGAGATCCCCATCCCCGCCGCGGGGTGCTACCCTTCTTGGGGGGAGGAAGCCATGAAGTCTCACCGCGAGACCCTCACGCTGGAGACGAAAAGCCGCCGGGCCTTCGTGAACATCACCGAGGAGGTCCTAAGGATCCTCCGCCGGAGCGGAATCCGGGAAGGGCTGTGCCTCGTCAACGCCATGCACATCACCGCCAGCGTCTTCATCAACGACGACGAGCCGGGGCTTCTGGAGGACTACGAGCGATGGCTGGAAGAGTTGGCCCCCCACGCCCCGGTCTCCCGCTACCTGCACAACCGCACGGGGGAGGACAACGGGGACGCCCACCTCAAGCGCCAGGTCATGGGCCGTGAGGTGGTGGTGGCCGTCACCGGCGGCGAGCTGGACTTCGGCCCCTGGGAGCAGATCTTCTACGGCGAGTTCGACGGGCGGAGGCCCAAACGGGTTCTGGTCAAGATCATCGGGGAGTGAACGGTGGCCCGCCCGGGAAAGGGAAAACGAAGACCGCCGCGAGGGCGGAAGCTCTCCCGCTTCGACCTTTCCCGGCGCGGGGAGATCGTTCTCGCCGCCGTGGGCGCCCTTCTTCTGGCCGCCGCCGCCGCCCTCCTCTGGGTGTTCCTCTTCCCCCGCCTCCGGGGAGAGGGCGCCGACAGGAAAGCCCAACGGGAACGGGAGGCCGCGCGGGTGGAGGCCCTTTGGAACGAGGCCCGCCGCTCCGGCCTCGTCCTCCGGACCGACGAGGCACGGGAGGAGATCGTGGTCTCCCCGGAGGCGTGGGAGGCCCTCCTCCCCCCGGCCCGGCGGTCCACCGCGGCGGCCGCCGCCTCCCACTTCGGATGGGCCCGCTGCTTCGTGCGGGACGGGAAGACCGGCCGGATCCTCGGGTGGACCGACCGGAACGGCGAGTTTTTCATCCCCCGGCCCCGGCCGGAGGAACGCCGATGAAGCCGGTTCAAGCCCCGGAACCGAAAAAGGTCCGGCCCAGCTCCCGGGCCCTCCGGAGAAAACCCCGCCGCCTCTCCTCGGAAGCCTCCGTGAGGCCGTGGAAGATCTCCAGTTTGACGGTCTTCACGCCGCACATCTTCAGGGTCCAGTCCACCAGCACCCGCTTCATGGGCCGGTGGAAGCCGAAGGTGCGGTAGAGGAGGGAGGAAGCCCCGGCGGTGCAGAGGACCAGGGCCTTTCCGTGGCGGAGAAGACCCTCCACCCGCCCCCCGGGGAGGAACCGAAAGGCGAAGTCCTGGAAGAGGACCCGGTCGATGAAGCCCTTCATCAGCGCCGGCGGCCCGAACCAGTACACCGGGAAGACGAAGGCGAGGCCCGAGGCGGCGCGCACCCGCTCCTGGTGAGCGCGCACCGCCGGGTCCGGCGTTCCCCCCTCCGCCACCCGGAGGTCCCCGGCCGTCATCTCGGGCCGGAACCCCTCGGCGTGCAGATCCAGCAGGTCCACCTCGTGGCCCGCGTCCTTCAGACCTTCCGAGAGGGCCTTTGCCACGGCGTGGTTGAAGGAGGAGGGGTCGGGGTGGGCCAGGACCAGGAGGATTCGCATGGGCTTCCTCCCCCCGCGCCGTCAGGGAACCGCGGGGGGGTCCGCCGAGGCGAGGAAGGCCTGGAGGTCCCGGGCCGCGCGCCGGAGGCAGACCTCCGCCGCCCGGCGGGGGCTTTCCACCAGGTGGCGGCGGCCCCGCACCGACACGGCGGCCGCGTAGAGGGCCCTCCCCGATTCGTCCTCCACCCGAACCAGGAGGTCGGCGTCCACCCAGGTGCGGCGGCGCGGCTCCTCGCCCCCGGGGAGGAAGGCGGGAGGCGCCGGGGAAATGGGCCCCGACGCGGGAGTGCCGGAGGAAGAGACCCCCAGAGAGAGGGCGGCCGCGGGCCGGGGCTCCCGCACCGACAGCCGGAGCACCAGGCGTCCCGGCCCCCCGCCCGGGGGCAGGAAGGGGGAAAAGAGCTCCCGGGCCCGCTGGCCCAGAAACGGTTCCAGGGCGGGGTCGTCGGTGCGGACGGAAAGGGAAAAGGCCTCCACCCGCCGAACCGCGCGTGGGTCGAGGCCCGGTTCCCGCCGAACGGAGGCACAGGAAAGTCCCAGGGCGAGGAGCCCCGCAACGATAGCGGAAGTCGTTTTCACGGCGCCGCCTCCACCGGGACGTGCCGCGTCTTCTTGGCTATGGCCTCCCGGATGGCGGGAAGGGCCCTCCGGGCCGCCTCCTCCCCGGCCTCGATGAGGCGCTTCTTCTGGCTGAAGTCGTCGAAGGCCACCCCGCGGACGTCCGGCTCGATGAGGACGTCCGCCTCGGAGGCCTTGAGGCGCCCCATCTCGGCGTTCTGGATCATGGCGGCGTGGAAGGCCACCTCCACCGGATTTTTCGGCGTTCCCTGGGGAAGGCCGGCGGGAATGGCCACCCCGATGACCACGTCGGCCCCCTTCTGCCGGGCCACGTCGGCGGGGACGGGGTCCAGCACGCCCCCGTCCACGTACGTCCTGCCCCCGAACTGGACCGGAACGAAGACGCCGGGGATGGCGCAGGAGGCGTGGACCGCCTGGGCGATGGAGCCCCGCTCGAAGACCACCGCCTTTCCCTGCTGGAGGTCCACCGCCACGGGGTAGAGGGGAACCGGGAGGGTCTCCAGGGTGGCGTGGCGGAGGTTCTTCAGGAGAAAGGCCTCCAGTTTCTCCCCCTTGACCAGGCCCCCGGAGAAGAGGGCCAAAGCGCGGTAGTCGAAGAGGTCTTCCTCCTGAACCTGCAGGGCGAGGAGTTCGGCGTCCAGCACCCGCCCCGAATCGGCGTAGAGCGCCCCCACCAGGCTCCCCACGGAGGTTCCCGCCACGAGGTGGACGGGAATCTTTTCCTGCTCCAGGACCCTCAGGACCCCGATCTCCGCGAAGCCCCGGGCCGCCCCTCCTCCCAGGGCCAGCCCCACCCTCGGCGGCACCTCGCGGGTGGCCGCCGGCACGGAGACCGGGGGCTTCTCCGGCGCGCAGGCCGAAAGCGCGGAGAGGAGGGCGAGGAAAAGGGGAAGGAGCCTTCGGAAGGAAAAGCCGAGATTGCGACGCGCGCCCACGGTGCGGACCCCCCTGGGGCCTCGGGGACCGGCCCCGGGGCCGAGTGTAGGCGATGAAAGGGCGCCCGTCAAAGGGGCCGAGGCGTTGACAGGGCCGCCGTCGGCGGCCATAATGGCTTCCCTTGGGGCGCCGTAGCCAAGCGGTAAGGCAGGGGCCTGCAAAGCCCTCATCACCGGTTCGATTCCGGTCGGCGCCTCCACCGTCCTTCGCCCTTCCTCGGCCTTCTTTTTGGGGAACCTCTCCAAGGCGGGGAGCGCTTCGGCGGTGTCGAGGCTCCTCCACGCGGCCCACCCATCCCCTTCTCCAATCGGCCCTTTGCGAAGAAGAGGCTTCCCAAGGTGCGGCCTTTGCGGGCAAGAGCCGGTTTTCACCCCTCACCTTGAAAACCACCTGGCGTCCCCACCCTTCTCGCCCCACCTCCCTGGGTGCCCTTCGGTGGTGCCGGAGGTGGGG
>JBBILR010000016.1:0-46939 GCA_037444825.1 Acidobacteriota bacterium
GGCGCCTCGGCGGCGGGGGCTTTCGGCGGGGGCGGGGGCGGCGACGGCGGCGCCTCCCCGGCGGCCAGCGCCTCCAGCGCCGAGGCGGTCCTTTGGGCCTCGGCGGCGGCCGGTTCCTCGCCGCCCGTCGTCTCCACGGCGTCGAGGAGGCTCTCCAGGACGTCGCTGGCCGAGAGGGCCGCCTCCACTTCGACCCGCGAGGCGGGAACCCCCTTCCGCCACCGGTCGAAGAGGGTCTCCAGGCGGTGGGCCAGGGCGGAGGACCCGGTGAAGGACATGGAGGCGGCCATGCCCTTGAGGGAGTGGGCGTGGCGGAAGAGGTCGTTCACCGCTTCGGGGGCCGGCCCCTTCGGCGAGGCCTGGAGGAGCGCCCGGAGGCGGGAGAGGTGCTCCCGGCTCTCGCGGAGGTACAGCTCCCGGTAGCGGTCCAGGTCCACGGCGGGCTCCCCCCTCAGGAGGCCAGGACGGCGTCGAGGACCTTGAGGACCTTTTCGGCGGAGAAGGGCTTGACGATGAAGTCCTTGGCCCCGGCGGCGATGGATTCGATGACCAGGGCCTCCTGGCCCAGGGCGGAGCACATCACCACCCGCGCCTGGGGGTCGAACTTGAGGAGCTCCCGCGTGGCCTCGATCCCGTCCATCTGCGGCATGACGATGTCCATGGTCACCAGGTCGGGCCTGACCTTGGGGTAGAGCTCCAGGCACTCCTGGCCGTTGGCCGCCTCCCCCACCACCTCGAAGCGGCCGGAGTTCACCAGGATGTCGCGGATCATGGCCCGCATGAACATCGCGTCGTCGACGATCAGGACCTTATGAGGCATCTTCTCTCCCCGGTGGATGCGGATGGAGGACGTGGGCCATGGCGAGGGCCAGCTCCCTCGACACGGCGGGGGGGTCCACGAGGTGGACCCAGGACGGGCCGAAGGGGTAGAGGCCGGCCCAGACGCCGCCGGCGCCTTCCTCCCGCAGGTCCAGCTTCTCGTAGTCCAGCACCGTCAAGATGGAAGGGATGGGGAAGGCCAGGTGGTCCAGGGGCGGGGCCAGGCGCAGGAGGAGCCGGCAGGACTCCCCGGCGGCCGCCTCCCCCAGGAGCGGGAAGGTGTCCAGCACCGTCACCACCCGGCCGCCGAGGAAGGCCGTTCCGGAGAGGAAGGGGTAGGGCTCCGGCAGGGGCGTCAGCGGCGGCATGGGCCGCACCTCCGACAGGTGGCCGGTGAGCCACCCGGCGTGCTTGCCCCCGATGGGTGCCACCACCATCCGCTCCACCGCTCCCTCCGGCGCCGCCCCCGCGGCGGCCTCGTTTTCAGGCCGACCTCCAATTATAGTTTGAATTTCTCCACCAGGGAACGGAGGCGGTTGGATTCGTCGAGGAGGGCTTTGGCCTGCTGGCTGATCTCCTCCATGCTGGCGGTGGTCTCCTCGGTGGCGGCGGAGACCTCCTCGGTGCCGGCGGCGTTCTCGGTGGCCACCTCCTGGATCTCCTCCACCGCCGCCTTCAGGGAGACGGCGCTGGCGGCCTGGGCCGCCGCCTCCTCGGAGATCTGCCGCACCGCCTCCCGCGTCTCGGCGGCCTCGGCCCGGATGTGGGCCAGGGCCTCGGAGACGGCGCCGGTCTTCTCCTTAGCGGCCTTGGCCGTCTCCTCCATCTGGTCCATCCGGTGGACCACCTGCTGGGTCCTCCCGGTGATGTCCTCCGAGAGGCGGGCGATCTGGGAGGCCAGTTCCCGGGTGCTCTCGGCCAGGCGGCGCACCTCCTCGGCCACCACGGCGAAGCCGCGGCCCGCCTCCCCCGCCCGGGCGGCCTCGATGGCGGCGTTGAGGGCGAGGATGTGGGTCTGGTGGCTCAGGGTGGAGATCCCCTCCACCAGGCTCTGGATCTCCATGGAGTGCTTCTGGAAGGTCCGGACCTCCGACGCCGAGGTCTCCACGTGCACGAGGAGCCCCCCCATGGCCCGGGCGGCCTCCTCGGAGGTGCGAACCCCCTCGGCGGCCCGGCCGGCGGAGGCGGTGGCCCGCTCCTCGGCGGAGCGGGAGCGGCCGGCGATGGCCTCGGCGGCGGCGGCCACCCGCTGGGTGGCCTCCACCGCCCGCTCCACGGAGGCCACCTGGGTCTCGGCCCCTTTGGCGATGTTCTGGATGTTCCCGGCGATCTCGGCGGTGGAGGCCGTCACCTCGTGGGTGGAGACGGTGAGGTTCTGGACGGCGTCGTACATGAGGGCCGTGCTGGCCTGGACCTGGCGGACGATGTCCCGCAGGTTCCGGACCATGGTGCCGATGGACTCGGCCAGGAGGCCCACCTCGTCCCGCCCCGACACCGGCACCTCCCGGGAGAGGTCCCCCTCGGCCAGGAGGCGGCTCACCTCCGCCAGACCCTGGAGCCGCCGGGTCAGAACCTCCGCCACCACCAGGGCGGAGAAGGCCGCCACCAGGATCCCGGCGAAGATCTTGAGCCACATGGCCTGCCACTCGCCGACGGAGGTGAGGTTGTCCAGGACGATCCCGAAGACCAGCGGCAGAAAGACGATGACGATGAACGCGAGACCGATTTTCAGCTTCATGGCCGACTCCCCGCCTTCCTTTCGAAGATCTTCCGCTCCCGGTCCACGGTGCCGAAGAGGGCCGAGGCCCCCCGGGGCAGTCCTTCCACCCGCCCGAGAACCAGCAGGCCGCCGGGAAGGAGCGCCCGGTGCACCTCGCAAAGGAGCCTTTCCTGGGCCTCCTCCGTGAGGTAGATGAAGAGGTTCCGGACCAGCGCCACGTGGAAGCCCCTCCCCGGCACGCCCAGGGACAGGTCGGCGCACACCGGAAGCACCCGCCTCCGAAGGACCGGCGCCGCCAGGCCCTGGCCTTCCTCCACGGTAAAATACCGCGAGAGCCCTTCCCTGTCCAACGGTTTCAGCAGGCGGGCGGCGTAGCGCCCCGCCCGGAGGGTCCGCAGGGCCGGGAGGGAGCGGTCCGCCGCCAGGACGACGCCGGGCCAGGAGGAGACCTCCAGGAGGAGGGCCAGGCTGTAGGCCTCCTCCCCCGTGGAGCAGGGGGCGCTGAGCAGGCGGAGGCTTTTCCAGCGGAAGGTTTCCCGCCGCTCGGCCAGGAGGGGTTTCAGGCGGTGAAAGACCTCCGGGTTGCGGAAGAACTCGGTGGTGGGGACCAGGACCTTCTGGAGGAGGATGCGGCGCTCCGCCGGGTGGTCCCGCAGGTGGTCCAGGTAGGCCCCCAGCGAAGGAAACCCGGCGGCTTCGATGCGGGGCTGGACGCGCCGCTCCAGAAAGGAGTCGCGGTAGGCCTCGGCCCTCAGACCGAAGGCGGCGGCCAGGTACTCCCGCAGGCGCCGGAGGTCCCCCTCGCCGAGGCGGCTCACGGCGTCCCTTCCGGAAGGGGGGCGATCCGGCCGCGGGCGACCCAGTCGGGGCTGGAGGGGGAAGGAAGGCGGTCCAGGAGGACCAGCACCGGCCGCCCGGAGTCCACGCCGGGGGGCGGGCCCATGGCCCTCAGCGCCCGGAAGGGGTCCAGGGTTTCCTCCTCGCGGTGAAGAACCGCCGCGGCGAGGGTCCTTAAGGGGTCGGGCTCCTCGATGGGAAAGTCCGTGCCGAAGAGGAGGGGGATCCCCGCCCGGGCCAGGCTGGCCGCCCGGTAGGCGCCGGAGGCCCGGCGGCCCAGGCGAAGCGGCGCCCAGGCCTCGTCGGAGAGCCGGTGGCAGGGCTGGATGGAGGCCACGGCCCCGGAAGCGGCCAGAAGCTTCACCTCCCCCTCCCCGGCCACCTGGACGTGCTCCACGCGCAGGGAGGGGCCCATGGCCAGGGGGAGGGCGGCGTCGAGAACCTGGCGCAGGGCGCGGTCGCCGATGGCGTGGACCGCCGCCGAGAGCCCCCGCGCCGCCGTCTCCCGGAGCCGCTCCCTCAAGGCCTCCGTCTCCCAAAGGAGGAGGCCGCGGCACGCCGGGGCGTCGTCGTAGTCCTCGTGGAGGGCCGCCCCGCGGCTTCCCAGCGCGCCGTCGGCGAAGAACTTGAAGCCCTCCACGCGGAAGCGCCGCCCCTGGCCGGGGGGGACCTCGGGCAGGGGCTCGCCGGGGGAGACCCGAAGGTAGCCCCGCACGGGGAGGGGAAGGCGGCCTTCGGCTTCCAGCCGTTGGAAGACCTCCGCCTCCCCCGGCTCCAACCCCATGTCGGTGACCCCGCTCAGGCCCCTTTCGGCCAGGGCCTCAAGTCCCCGGAGAATCCACCGCTCGAGGTCTTCCGGGGAGGGGGCGGGGACGGCCGCCCGCACCACCTCCGCCGCGGCGTCCAAGAGGATGCCCGTGGGAAGGCCCCGTTCCAGCTGGATCTCCCCCCCGGGGGGGTTGAAGGCGCCCTCGAGGAGGCCGGCCCGGCGCAGGGCCTCGGTGCTCGCCCACGCGGCGTGGCCGTCGATGCGCCAGAGGAGGACCGGCCGGCCGGGGAGCGCCGCGTCCAGGAGCCGCCGGTGGGGGAAGCGCCCCCCCCAGAGGTTCTGGTCCCAGCCGAAGCCCTGGACCCAGGCTTCCTCCGGGAGGGCGGAGGCCGACCGCCGGACCTCCTCCACCGCCGCCTCCGGGGAGGGGCAGCGGCGAAGGTCCGCCTCTTCGAAAGAACGTCCCAGGGGAATGACGTGACCGTGGTGGTCCCAGAGGGGGGGGAGCAGGACGGCGGCGGGGGCCCCGGCGGCCTTCACCGCCTCCAGGAACCCCTGGCCCCCGTCCGCCGCCAGGGGGAGCAGCCCCTCTCCTTCCCGCGCCACCACGTAGAGCCGTTCCATGGGCCCATTGTACAACCGGAGGGGATGGCCACAGGGCCGCCGGCGGGGAGGCCCTCAGCCCACGACGGCGAGGGCGTCGTCCAGGTCGCCCAGGATGTCCTCGGTGCGCTCGATGCCCACGCTGATGCGGATGCCGCCGGGGTCGATCCCCGCCGCCACCTGGGCCTCCACCGGCAGGGGGGCGTGGGTCATGGAGGCCGGGTGTTCGATGAGGGTGCGGATCTGACCCAGGGAGACGGCGAGGGTGACGGAGAGGGCGTGGTCCGCCAGGTGGTCCATCATGCGGCGGCCCCTTTCCCGCGCCTCCTCGGGGGTCCCCTTCAGCACGAAGTAGATCATGATCCCCGGGGCGAAGTTCCCGTCGGGGTCCAGCATCTGCTTGCGGGCCAGGGGGTGCTGGGGGTGGCTGGGGAGGCCGGGGTAGAGGACCTTGGCCACGGCGGGGTGGCCCTCGAGGAACCTTGCGATCTTGAGGGCGCTCTCCATCTGGCGCCGGGAGCGCAAGGCCAGCGTCGGCAGGCCGTAGACCAGGGGGGGCCAGGCGTCCTTGGGGGCCAGCGGGGCGCCGAAGTCCTTTCGGAAGAGCAGAACGTCGGGTTCCAGGAGGCTGGGGCCCACCCAGACGCCGCCCATGTCGGTGCCGAAGCCGCCGATGTTCTTGGTGAGGGAGGCCACCACCACGTCGGCCCCCTGCGTGAGGGGCCGCTGGCAGAAGGGGGTGGCGAAGGTGTTGTCCACCACAATGTAGATCCGCCGCTTCTTGGGGTTCCGCGCGGCGTTCACCCGGTCCACCGCCTGCCGGACGGCGGCGATGTCCACCAGCTCCAGGATGGGGTTGGAGGGGGTCTCGAAGTAAACCGCCACCACGTCGTCGGTCATCATCCCTTCCAGGGCCTTCGTGTCCTTCATGTCCACGAACCGGACCCGGATGCCGAAGCGGGGCAGCCAGTTGGCCATGAGGGAGTAGGTGCAGCCGTACAGGGTACGGTGGGCGAGGATGGTGTCCCCGGCCTTGGCCAGGACGCCCAGGCTGGCGGTGATGGCCCCCATGCCCGTGGCGAAGCAGACCGCGCAGTCGCCCTCCTCCGCCGCCGCCAGGTGGTCCTCCAGCATGGAGCGGCTCGGCTCGTCCAGCCGGTCGTAAATGTAGATGGGGGGCTGGGTGTGGCGGTTGAACTCGGGGTTGGCGAAGGCCTGGAAGCCCTTCGCCCCGCGCTCGGCGCTCTCCAGCCGGTAGGCGGCGGAGGCGGAGATGGGGGGGACGATGTGGTCCCGGTAGTCCCAGTGGGGGGAGTGGAAGTCGCCGTGGATGAGGCGGGTCTCCTTGTGGTAGGTGCGTCTTTTTTCGCGCTCGTCGGCCATGGCCGTGCCCTCCTCCGCGGCCATTCTACACGAAGGGGGGCGGCGGGAAGGGCCCTCCGCTCCCCGGCGGGGCGGGTGGGGGAAATGTGCTATCGTAGTCGGCCGCGAAACAGGGTCGCGGCGGCGGAGACGTCATGGATCTCTCCTTTTTGAGGCGCGTGGCCAAGCCCACCCGGTACACGGGGGGCGAGGTGAACGAAGCGGTGAAGGAGGAGCGGGAGGGCCTTCTCCACGTGGCCCTCTGCTTCCCCGACGCCTACGAGATCGCCATGAGCACCCTGGGGCTCAAGATCCTCTACGCCCGCCTGAACGAGCGGGAGGATATCTGGGCGGAGCGGGTCTTCATGCCGTGGCCCGACATGGAGGCGGAACTTGTGGCCCGCGGGATCCCCCTCTACGGCCTGGAGTCGCGCCGCCCCCTCCACTCCTTCGATCTCGTGGGCTTCACGTTGCAGTTCGAGCTCACCTATACCAACATCCTGCACATGCTGCGCCTCGGCGGCGTTCCCTGGCGGGCCGCCGACCGGGGCCCCGGCCACCCGGTGGTGGTGGCCGGCGGGCCCTGCGCCGTCAACCCCGAGCCGCTGGCCCCCTTCCTGGACGCCGTCTTCGTGGGGGACGGGGAGGAAGGGGCCCTGGAGATCTGCGAGGCCGTGCGGGAGACCCGGGGGCGGCCCCGGGGCGAAGTCTGGCGCGCCCTGGCCTCCGTGGAGGGGGTGTACGTCCCCGCCCTCTACGAGACCCGGCGGGAGGAGCGGAGCGGCATGGAGGTGGTGGCGGGGCCGCGGGAGGCCGGGATCCCCTTTCCCGTGCGGCGGCGCCTCGTCGAGAACCTGGACGCCTACCCTTTCCCCCACCGGGTCCTCGTCCCCCACCACGAGGTGGTCCACGACCGCTACAGCATCGAGCTGGCCCGAGGCTGCGCCGTGGGCTGCCGCTTCTGCCAGGCGGGGTACATCTACCGGCCCGACCGCCCCCGGGACCCGGAAGAGGTCCGCCGGACCGTGGTCCAGGGCTTGAAGGAGACGGGCTTCAACGAGGTGACCCTCCTCTCCCTCAACGCCGGGGAGTACCCCGGGGTGGACCGGCTGGTTCGGACCATCGCCCGGGACGCGGAGGAGCAGGGAGCGGGGGTGGCCATGCCCAGCCTCCGGGTGAGCAGCGTGGACCGGGAGCTGGTGGAGGCCCTCTCGGCGGGGAGGAAGTCGGGCTTCACCGTGGCGCCGGAGGCGGGCACCGACCGCCTGCGGAGGGTGGTGAACAAGAAGATCTCCGAGGAGGACCTCCTGAAGGCCGTGGAGGTGGTCTTCTCCGCGGGCTGGAAGGTGCTGAAGCTCTACTTCATGCTGGGGCTTCCCACCGAGACCGACGAGGACGTGGAGGCCATCGCGCGCCTGGCCGAGCAAGCCGCCGCCGCCGCCCGGAAGGCGGGGTGCCGCTCCCCCCAGGTCACCGTCTCCACCTCCTCCTTCGTCCCCAAGCCCTTCACCCCCTTCCAGTGGTTCCCCATGGAGAGGCCGGAGGTGCTGCGCGCCCGCCAGGAGATCCTCAAGAAAAGGCTCCGTCGCCCGGTCCAGTACCGCTGGCACGACGTGGAGGGGAGCCTTCTCGAGGGGGTCTTCTCCCTGGGCGACCGGCGGCTGGCCCCCGTCCTGGAGGCGGCGGCGAGGCTGGGGTGCCGGCTCGACTCCTGGACCGAGCACTTCCGTCCCGACCTCTGGAGGGAAGCCTTCCGCTCGTCGGGCTTGAACCCCGAGGAGTACCTCCACCGGCCCCGGGAGGCCCGGGAGGTCTTCCCGTGGGAGGTGGTGGACGTGGGGGTGACGCGGGCCTTCCTCCGGCGAGAGTACGAGAAGGCCCTTCGGGCGGAGCCCACCGAGACCTGCGGGCCCGAGGCCTGCCACGGGTGCGGCTTCTTCGCCAAGGGGTGCCTGGAGGGGCGGTACCAGCGGCCGGAGCCGGAGGCGCCGCCCCCTTCCCCCCGGCCGGGGCCCGCCGCCGCCGTCCGCTACCGCCTTCGTTTCCGGAAAGAGGGCCCCGCCGTATTCCTGGGCCACCTGGACCTCACGGAGGCGCTGGTGCGGGGCCTGCGCCGGGCGGGGGCCGTGGTGAGCCTCTCCCAGGGCTTCCACCCCATGCCCAAGGTGGAACTCTGCGCCCCCCTCCCCCTGGGCGTGGAGGGGCGGGGGGAGTGGATGGACTTCGTGGCGAGGCCGCTGGACCCCACCCTCTTTCTCCCGCGCCTCCGGGGGACCCTCCCCCGCGGCCTCGTTCCCGAGCGGCTGGCGGCGGTCCCCCAAGGGGCCCCCGCCCTCTCCGAGCTCACCCTCCAGCGCTACCGCATCGGCCTTTCGGCCCTGCCCGAGGAGGGCCGGGCGGAGGTTTTCCGGCGGACTTCCGCCTTCCGGGAGGCGGAGCGGTGGCCCCTGCGGAAGGAGTCCAAGGGGAAGGTCCGGGAGATCGACCTCAAGGCGCGGGTCCTCGCCCTCGAGGAAGGGGAGGACGGCCTGGAGGTGACCCTCCTCCAGGGGGGCTTCATGGACCTCGTGGAGGCCCTCTGCCCCGAGGATTACCGGGAGGGGCTCGTCCTCGTCCGCACCGGCCTCGATTTTCCCCCGGAACGCAAAACGCCGGGTGAAGGCGAGCCTTCGAGCCGGCCCGAACCGTAGAGCCTAATCCCGCACACCCCGTTTTTCTTTCCGCCTCTGGCCTTTCCTCCTCCGCCATGCCTGTCTAAAAAAGATTCCATGACCCTCCTGGAGAACCCTGCGGGACGGGGGCTTCGCCGCTGTCGCGGCGGGGGAGGCCTGGACCGGCCGCGTCCGCACCAGCGCGTCCGCGCTCCGGACCATGGCCTCCCGGCGCCCTTCGGGCGCCCCGTCCCGCTTTCTTGTTCCTTTCCTGCCCGCCTCCCACTCTCTTTTCTGGAGGCCGCAAGTCCCGGACCTTGGGCTTTGTCGGACTTCGGCGTCCGAATCCTCAACGTACCTCAAGTACGCCTCCGGTTCGGCCGCCTCGTCCTTCGCGCCCAAGGCCCAATCCTGCGGCCTGCCTTTCCCCCTCCGCTCCGCTTCGGGGGAAAGGCGGGACATGGGAAGATTATTTTGGAAAGCAAGGATCCTCCGCCTTTCGCCTTTGGCTTTCCGGCGGGGGTACAATGGCCCTCCGGAAAGGAGGCCGCCCGAACGGCTCCATGAAGGTCGAACTCCTCGTCACGCGCGATCCCTGGCAGACCCAGGTGGCGGTCCTGGAGGACGGGCTCCTGGTGGAGTTCCAGCAGGAGCCCCGCCACCTCGACGGCCTCGTCGGCAACCTCTACGTCGGACGGGTGAGCCGCATCCTGCCCGGCATGGAGAGCGCTTTCGTGGACATCGGCCTGGACCGGGACGGCTTCCTCTTCGAGGGGGACATGGGCCCCCTCCTGGAGTTCGCCTCCATCCCCAAGGGCGACGGGCGTTTCCGGAACCCCTCCATCGCCGACCTCCAGGAAGGCGGCCCCATCCTCGTCCAGGTCACGAAGGAACCCATGGGCTCCAAGGGGGCCCGGCTCACCACCCAGATCTCCCTCCCCGGCTCCTACGTGGTCTACCTCCCCTACGTGGAGCACTTCGGCGTCTCGCGGAGGATCGCCGGGCCGGAGAGGAGCCGCCTCAAGGAGCTCATGCGCCACTCCCGGGGGAAGGTCCCCGGGGGCTTCATCGTCCGCACCGCGGCGGAGGGGGTGGAGGAGGAGGACCTCCTGCAGGAGATGCAGGCCCTCGTGGACCTGTGGAGCCTGGTGCGCCTTCGCAGCCAGACCTCGAAGCCGCCGGCCTGCGTCCACCAGGAGGCCGACCTCGTCACCCGCCTCATCCGGGAGGTGCTCCTGAGGGCCGACGGGACGGTGGTCACCGACGACGAGGAGGTGGCCCGGAAGGCCGCCGACGCGCTTTCGGCCATGGGCCGCTCCCCGGAGAAGGTCCGCCTCTGGCCCGACCGGGACGGCTCCCTCTTCTCCCGCCACCGGATCCCGGAGGAGCTGGAAAAGGCCCTGCGCCCGAGGGTCTGGCTCCGCTCCGGCGGGTGCATCGTCATCCAGTCCACCGAGGCGCTGGTGGCCATCGACGTCAACTCCGGCCGCTTCACCGGCAAGAAGTCGCTGGAGGAAACGGCCTTCGCCATCAACATGGAGGCGGTGGAGGAGATCGTCCGCCAGATCCGGCTGAGGGGGCTGGGGGGCATCCTGGTCATCGACTTCATCGACATGGGGAAGAAGGCCCACCGCGAGGCCCTCTTCGCCAAGCTCCGGCAGACCCTGGAGCGGGACCGGGCCAAGTCGAGGATCCTCAGCATCTCCGAGTTCGGCCTCGTGGAGATGACGCGGAAGCGGAGCCACCGGAACCTGGAGCGGGTCATGACCGCCGTCTGCCCCTGCTGCGAGGGCCGCGGCCGGGTGGCCGCCCCCTGGCGGGTGGCCCAGTCCATCACGGAGAGCCTGCAGGGCCGCCACGCCCCCCGGCGGGCGGTGGTGGAAGCCGCCCCCGAAGTGGTCCGCTTTCTCCAGGAGAACGCCGACCGGTACGCGCTCCCCGAGGGGGTGAGCCTCGTGGCCCGGGAGGTCCCCCACCCGGCCCACTACGCCATCCGGCCCCTTCCGGCCCCGAGCGGGACGGAGCCCCGACTTAGCCGGTGATTTCCGGGAGGAGGGCGAGAAAGGCGCCGAGGTCTTCCTCCCGGAAAAACCGGTTTTCCCGAAGTTCCTCCCCCAGCGTCCGGCTTTCCGCCGCTCCGTAGTGGTGGCCCGGGTGGATGCGGAGGGAGGGGTCCAGCCTCCGGAGCCTGGCGAGGCTCCGGAAGAGGGCCTCCCCGGAGCCGCCGGGAAGGTCCCACCGGCCCACCCAGTCCACGAAGAGGGTGTCGCCGGTGAAGAGGCGGTCCTGAAAACGGTAGCAGACGCCCCCAGGGGAGTGGCCGGGGGTGAAGAGGGCCTCCACGGCGGGAAGGCCGGGGAGGGGGCCCTCGGCGGTCAGGAGGCGGGCCCCCTTCGGCGGGAAGTTCTCCGCGGGGTGGACGAAGATCCGGGGCGAGAAGACCTCGATGAGCCGGGGAAGGGAGGCCCAGTGGTCGCGGTGGGCGTGGGTCAACAGGACGTCGGTGAGGGCGCAGCCGGCCTCCCGGCAGACCCGCTCCACGTCAGGGGCGGCGTGGGAGGGGTCCACGCAGAAGGCGCGCCCCTCGGCCCGTAGGAGGACCACGTAGGCCCGGTTGGCGTCGCCGCCGGCGTCGAGCACCTCCACTTCCGCCATGGGAAGCCGCTCCCCCGATGGGGGCTCAGAAGGGGATGTCGTCGTCGGGGGTGTACTCCGGGGGGGCGGCCTCGGAGGCGGCCTTGGCTTCGGAGGGCCCGCCCTCCTGGCGGCCCAGCATCACCATGTTGTCGGCCCGGATCTCCACGGCGGTCCTCTCGTTGCCGTCCTTGTCCTTGTAAGTCCGGCTCCGGATGCTTCCCTCGATGTACACCTGGCGGCCCTTCCTCAGGTACTCGCCGGCGATCTCCGCCAGCTTGCCCCAGGCCACCACCCGGTGCCACTCGGTGTGCTCCTGCTTGGTGCCGTCCTTGTCCTTCCACGTTTCGTTGGTGGCCACGGTGAAGTTGGCCACGGCGGTGCCCGAGGGGGTGTAACGGAGCTCGGGGTCCCGGCCCAGGTTGCCGATGAGGATCACCTTGTTCACGCTGGCCATGGCGCGCTCCTTGCCGAAAGGCCGCCCGAAGTGGGGCGATTTTCTCTATAATACCGGCCGGAAGGGAGGCGCGTCAACGTGCGGATCGTCGGCGGCGCCTTCAAGGGAAGGCGCCTCCTCTCTCCCCGGGGACTGTCCACGAGGCCCACCTCCGAGAAGGTTCGGGAGGCCCTCTTCGACATCCTCGGGGACCGCGTGGAGGGGAAAGACTTTCTCGACCTTTTCGCGGGGACGGGGGCCGTGGGCCTGGAGGCCCTCAGCCGGGGAGCCCGCCGGGCCGTCCTCGTGGAGCGGAGCGCCGGGACCTTCCGGGTCCTTCGGGAGAACGCCGCGCGCACGGGCCTCGAGGACCGGTGCCGCCTGCTCCGGATGCCGGCGGCCCAGGCCCTGTCGCTCCTGGCCGAGGAAGGGTGGCGGTTCGGCGTCGCCTTTTTCGACCCCCCGTACGCCGACCCCCGGTGGCCGGGGTTGCTGGTGGACCTGGCGCAGTCCCCCTGCTGGGAGGAGGCCGGCCTCCTGGTGGTGGAGGCGGCGTCGGGGAGGCCGCCGGAGGTCCCGCCGGCCTTCGAGGCGGGGCGGTCCTACCGCTACGGCGACACGGCCCTCCACCTCTTCCGTCGGATGGGGGAAGGGTAGGGGGCCATGCGGGACGTGGTGGTGGGGACCGCCGGGCACATCGACCACGGGAAGACGCTTCTCGTGAAGGCCCTCACCGGCATGGACGCCGACCGGTGGGAGGAGGAGAAGCGCCGGGGCATCACGCTGGACATCGGCTTCGCCACCCTCTCGCGGGAGCGGGGGACCCTCCACTTCGTGGACCTGCCGGGCCACGAGCGCTTCATCAAGAACATGCTGGCCGGGGCCACGGGGATCGACCTCTGCCTCCTCGTGGTGGCGGCCGACGAATCGGTGATGCCGCAGACGGTGGAGCACGCGGAGATCCTGTCCCTGCTAGGCGTCCGGAGGGGCGTGGTGGCCCTCACCAAGGTGGACCTCGTGGACGCCGAAACCCGCGAGCTGGCCCTCCTGGAGCTCTCGGAGTTTCTGGAGGTCCACGGCTTTTCGTCCCTCCCCGTCGTTCCGGTGAGCGCCGTGACGGGGGAGGGGCTGGAGGAGCTGGAGCGGGCCCTCTTCGACGCCGCCGCCGCCTGCCCGGAGGCCCCCGCCGGGCGGCCCTTCCGCCTCCCCGTGGACCGGGTCTTCCCGGTGAAGGGCTTCGGGACGGTGGTCACGGGGACCTGCATCGACGGGAGCCTGGCCCTGGGGGCGGAGGTGGAGGTCCACCCCAGGGCGGGAAGGAGCCGGGTGCGGGGCCTGCAGGTCTTCGGAAGGCCGGTGGAATCGGTTCGGGCGGGCCAGCGGTCGGCCGTCAACGTCCCCGACCTGGCCCACGAATCGCTCCGCCGGGGGCACCTCCTGGCGGAGCCGGGGACCGTCTGGCCCACGCGGCTCCTCCACGTGCGCTTCCAGCTCCTGCCCTCCGCCCGGAAACCCCTGCGCACCGGCACCGTGGGGACCCTCCACATCCACACCCAGGAGGTGGAGGCCCACGTCCACCTGGCGGGGCTGCCGGCCCTGGAGCCCGGGGGCGAGGCGGTGGCCCAGCTTCGGCTCCTGGAAGAGGCGGCGGCCTGGCCCGGGGACCGCTTCATCTTCCGCCTGCCCTCCCCCCAACGAACCGTGGCCGGCGGGGAGGTTCTGCTCCCTTCGGCCCGGAAGGCCCGGTGGCGGCGGGAAAGGGAGAGGGGGATCCTCGAAGCCCTTGGAGGGGGGCGGCTTTTGGAGGCGCTTCTTCTGGAGGCGGGCCCGCTGGGGGTCTCCCCTGCGGAGGTCCGGTCCCGGCTGGGCCTTCGGCAGGGGGAGGAGGTCCCCCTCCGGCCCGGGGAGCCCGGCCCCGCCCGGTGGGCTTCGGGCGCGTGGTGGCTGCACCCTTCCGAGGCGGAGGCGTGGATCCGGCGGGCCCTGGCCTTCGTGGAGGCGCGCCACGCCGAGGCCCCCCTGGCCCTCGTCCCCCGGCGGGAGGCGTCGGGGCGGTGGCTCAAGGTCCTGGGGGAGGGGAGGGCGCTGGCGCTGGTGGAGGCCCTCGTCGCCTCGGGCAAGGTGGAGGTGGAGGGTGAGGGGCTCCGCCCCGCCGGCCGGAAGGTTTCCCTCTCCCCGGCGCAGAAATCCGCCTGGGAAGGCGTCCTCGCGACGCTGGCCGCCCCCGAGAGCCCGGTGCGCACCGGGAAGGAGCTGGAGGAGCTTTTCGGGCCCGAGGTCCGGAAGGTCCTTCCCCTCCTCGTTTCCGAAAGGCGCCTGGTCCGCTTCGGCGGCGACTTCTTCCTCCTGCCCCGCACCCTCGAACGCCTGAAGGAGGCCCTGGCGGAGCGCCGGGCCGGGGGCCGGGACCTCCTCGGCGTCCCGGAGTTCAAGGAGATCCTGGGGGTCACCCGAAAGTACGCCATGCCTCTCCTCGAATACCTGGACGACCTGAAGTGGACCCGCCGGGAGGGGGAGGGGAGGAAGATTCTCCTGTAGAAGGCCGGGCCTGCCCCGCCCGGCTCTCCACGCCGCAGGCCGGGCCGAAAAAAGGTAGGGGGACCGGGGTAAAGCGGGGTATACTGGTGCCGGGAGGGCCTCAGGGCCCTCTTGCCGCGTGGTTGTCCGTTCCGGCCCCCGGTTCTCGAGGGGTGGGGAGAGACGGGATGACCCCTGACCGCCGCCGTTGGCCCCTCTCCCGCTGCTTCCTGGGCATCGCCCTCCTGCTCCTGCCCCTGGCCCTTCGGGCCTCCGGAGGGGAAGGCCCCGGCACCCCCGGGATTCGCCCCATCGGGGAGGTCCTGCCCCTGTGGAGCGCCCTCCCCTTCGCGGGCATTCTTCTCTCCATCGCCCTCTTCCCCCTTCTGGCCCCCCACTTCTGGCACCGCCACTACCCCAAGGTCTCCCTGGCGTGGGGCCTCGTCTTCGCCGTCCCGTTCCTTCTCGCCTTCGGCGGCCGGGCGGCCCACGAGATCCTCCACATCGCCCTGCTGGACTACGTTCCTTTCATCATCCTGCTGTGGGGGCTCTTCACCGTCTCCGGGGGGCTCCTCCTGAGGGGAAGCCTCGTGGGGACCCCCGGCGTCAACACCGCCCTCCTGGCGGCGGGGACGGCGGTGGCCTCCTGGACGGGCACGACGGGGGCGGCCATGCTCCTCATCCGCCCCCTGTTGAGGGCCAACCGCCACCGCCGCCGCAAGGCCCACGTCGTGGTCTTTTTCATTTTCCTGGTGGCCAACATCGGCGGCTCCCTCACGCCCCTTGGGGATCCGCCCCTCTTCCTGGGTTTCCTCCACGGCGTGCCCTTCTTTTGGACCTTCCGGCTCCTGCCCGTGACCGCCTTCACGGCGGGGACGCTGCTGGGGATCTTTTTCCTTCTGGACCGGCGGGCCTTCGCGAGGGAAAGTCCCGAGGTGCGGCGGGGGGGGGACGGGGAACGGACCCCTCTCCGGGTGGAGGGCCTCCGGAACTTCGTCTTTCTCGGGGGGATCCTGGGCGCCGTCCTGCTTTCGGGCTTCTGGAAGGCGGGCTCTTTGACCCTCTTCGGGGTCCCCCTGGAGGTCCAGAACCTGGCGCGCGACGCGCTGATCCTCGCCATGGGGGGGCTCTCCCTCGCCCTCACCCCGAAGGGGCTGAGGGAGGAGAACGGCTTCACCTGGGAGCCCATCCGGGAGGTGGCCGTCCTCTTCGCGGGGATCTTCGCCACCATCATCCCGGCGCTGGCCATCCTCAAGGCGGGGGAGCAGGGTCACCTCGCCTTCCTGGTCCGTTCCGTGAAGGAGCCGTGGCAGTACTTCTGGGCCGCCGGCTCCCTCTCCTCCTTCCTGGACAACGCCCCCACGTACCTCACCTTCTTCAACATGCAGCTGGGGCGCTTCTACCCCGGCCTCCCCGAGGCGGCCTCCGTGGCCCGCCTGGTGTCGGAGAACCCCGTCTACCTGGAGGCGCTGGCGGCGGGGGCCGTCTTCATGGGGGCCAACACCTACATCGGCAACGCCCCCAACTTCATGGTCCGGTCCATCGCCGAGGAGGCGGGAGTGGACATGCCTTCCTTCTTCGGCTATCTCTTCCAGTGGGCGCTTCCCATCCTGATCCCGCTCTTCGCCCTCACGGGGATTCTCTTCTTTTAGGGAGGAAGCCATGGCCGGAGGCTACGTCGAGATGGTGGTGGAAGGCCCGAAGGGCTGGGACCTGGGCTTTCTCCGGGGCTTCCTCCGGGCCCGGGGGGCCGCAGGGACGGTGCTGGACGCCGAGGCGGAAGGTTTCGACTGCAGCGGCTTCCGGGAGAGGCTCGAGGAACTGCTCCACCCCGGGCGGGAACGGCTCCACCTCATCGCGCCCCTCGACCTCCAGGCCCCCCTCGAGGAGGCGGTGGAAGCCTCCCGGGAAGGAGAGCACCCCCTGCGCCTCGTCGCCCGCCGGCCCGTCCGAGGGGCCGCCTTTTCCTTCTCGTTGCGCCTCTTCTCCCGGGAGGTGGGGGAGCGGGTCAAGACCCTCCTTTTCCATCCTCCGGAGGGGGTCCGCGTGGAGTGGGCGGCCCCCTTGGAGGAGCGAATCGACCCCAAAGCCCGCGGGGCCGAACTCTACGCCCCCGTCCACGACTACGAGCTGCGCGGGGAAGGGAGCTGTAGCGGACCCCTGGATGGCGTCCTCGACCTCCACCGTGCCCTCCGGAGGGAGGAGCCGGTGCACCTCCGCTCCCTGGAACTGCTGGAAGACTGACCCCCGGCCCGGGAAGAAAGCGAAGAGGCGGGGCCGGAGCCCCGCCTCTCGTTGTCCCACGCGCCTCGGCGCTCAGATGAAGAGGGGCGCCAGCACCAGCGTGATGGTGGAGAGCAGCTTGATGAGGACGTGCAGGGAGGGGCCGGCGGTGTCCTTGAAGGGGTCTCCGACGGTGTCGCCCACCACCGCCGCGGCGTGGGTGGGGTTCTTGGACTTGGAGCCGTCGGGACCGATAAGGTACTTGCCGCCGTGGGCGCCCGACTCGATGTACTTCTTGGCGTTGTCCCACGCGCCGCCGCCGTTGTTCAAAAGCAGGGCGGTGATGATACCCACGATGGTCCCCACCATGAGCAGGGCCGCCACCGCCTCGGCGGAGATCAGCTTGTCGGCCTCGGAGGCGAAGGCGAAGCGGAAGACCAAGCCCACGGCGATGGGCATGAGGACCACGAGAAGGCCGGGGGCCACCATCTTGCGGAGGGCGGCCTTGGTGACGATGTCCACGCAGGAGCCGTAGTCTGGCTTGAAGTCCTTGGGGAACTGGATGATGTCGTTCACCCGGGGCAGCTTGGCGTACTGGCGGCGGACCTCCTCGATGATGGACTGGGCCGCCGCGCCCACGGCCCGGATGGCCAGGGCGGAGAAGAGGAAGACCAGCATGGCGCCGAGCATGGCGCCGACGAAGACCACGGGCTTGCCCAGGTCCACCTTGAAGACGAAGTCGTGGCCGAGGCCCGCGTACTGGATCACCTCGTCCATGTACGCCTGGAAGAGGAGGAAGGCCGCCAGGCCGGCGGAGCCGATGGCGTACCCCTTGGTGAGGGCCTTGGTGGTGTTGCCCACGGCGTCGAGGCGGTCGGTCTTCTTGCGGATCTCCTCAGGCTGTTCCGACATCTCCACGATGCCGCCGGCGTTGTCGGTGATGGGCCCGAAGGTGTCCATGGCGAGGATGTAGGCGGCGGTGGCCAGCATCCCCATGGTGGCCACGGCGGTCCCGAAGAGGCCGGCGTGGGGCAGGCCGGTGCTATACCCCAGGTAGTAGGAGGCCAGAAGGGCGGCGCCCATGACGATCGTGGGCATCCAGGTGCACTCGAAGCCCACGCCGATGCCGGCGATGATGTTGGTGGCGGGGCCGGTCTTGGAGGCCTCGGCGATGGACTGGACGGGCCGGTACTTGTACTCGGTGTAGTACTGGGTGATGTAGACGAAGGCCACCGAGGTGAGCACGCCCAGGATGCCGCAGAGGAAGAAATGCCACCAGGCGTTGGGGGCCTGCGGGCTGTGGAGGAGCCACTTGGAGGCCACGCCGAAGAGGATCATGGCCAGGACCACGGCCACGTAGTAGCCGCGGTTCAGGGCGTCCATGGGGTCCATTTTCTCTTCCTTGTCCATCTTCACGGACAGGATGCCGATGATGGAGGCGATGATCCCCAGGGCCCGGGCCACGAGGGGGAACATCATGACGCCCACCACCCCGGCGGAGAAGGCCATCCCCGCCTTGTCGGCGGCGGCGGCCAGGCTGGCGCCCAGGATCATGGCCCCGATGTTCTCGGCGGCGGTGGACTCGAAGAGGTCGGCGCCGCGGCCGGCGCAGTCCCCCACGTTGTCGCCCACGAGGTCGGCGACGACGGCGGGGTTCCTGGGGTCGTCCTCGGGGATACCCGCCTCCACCTTGCCCACGAGGTCGGCGCCCACGTCGGCGGCCTTGGTGTAGATTCCGCCGCCCAGCTGGGCGAAGAGGGCCACGAAGGAAGCGCCGAAGCCGTAGCCGACGATGAGCAGCGGGATCTTCGTGGGCTCCACGACGCCGGTGGCGTTGATGAGGGCGTAGAGGCCGGCGACGCCCAGAAGGCTCATGGCCACCACGAGCAGGCCCGAAACGGCGCCGCCCCGAAGGGCGATGCGCAGGGCGTCGTTGAGGCTCCTGAGGGCCGCGGAGGCCGTGCGGATGTTGGAGCGGATGGAGACCCACATCCCCACGTACCCGGCCACCACGGAGCAGAGGGCGCCGAAAACGAAGGAGAGGGTGATCCAGAAGGCCAGCTGGAGGGAACTGGGAACGGGGTCGAAGTCCCGGTGGTTGCGGACGAAGCCGTAGCCGATGAAGAGGGCCACGGCGAAGAGGCCCGCCAGCAGGATGATGGTGGAGTTCTGCCGGCGAAGGAAGGCCTCGGCGCCCTCCTTGATGGCGTCGGAGATCTTCCGCATCTCCGGGGAGCCCGTGTCCTTGCCGAGAACCCAGCGGGCCAGCCAAAAGGCCGTGAGCAGGCCCAGGACGCTCATCCCTAGAGTGAGTGCCATGAGAAACCACAGTTCGTTCATGCGCTTCCTCCTCCCGAACGGGTCAGGTTCTTGAAAACCTCGCGCCTACGGATTCGTTGCCCCCCGGAACCGACCGGCGGCCCAGCCGCTTACGGAAAGGATGCCACAGGGAAAGGCCGCCGTCCAGAGCCGAAAAAGGAAGCTCCAGGGGTGGGGCACCTCACGATGGGGAAGGGGCCCATTCGGGGCGGTAGCGAGACCCCCCCGGGGAGTCCCTTCGGGGGGCTCGCGGAAATGCCTCAGAATCAAGGTCGAAGGAAAAAGCCGAAGCCGCCCCGCGGGGCGGCTTCGGCTTGAGATGCAACAATATGATTCAGTCCAGGCCAGCGGGGGGTCAGTTCAAAACGAAGCCGATGGTCTCCACCTTCCCCGGCCCCCGGGCCACGTCCAGCGCCTTCACCACCGTCTCGTAGGTGGCCTTGTCGTCCACGTCCACGAAGAGGATCTTGTCGGCCCGGGTGGCGTAGATGGCGCTGAGCCGCTCGGGGAGCTCCTGGAAGCTCACCGGCTGGCGGTTGATGGAGAGGTTGTTGCCCGCGTCGATGGCCAGCACGATCACGTTGCTCTGACCGGGGTTGGACGAGGGCGGAGCCTTGGGCGGAACCTGGCTGGTGAAGCCCTTTTGGAGGATGGGGGTGATCACCATGAAGATGATGATCAACACCAGGAGGATGTCGACCAGGGGCGTGACGTTGATGTCCGCCATCGCGCCGCTGCGCTTGCCGACGTTCATAGCCATGGCCGGTTCCTCCTACTTGGTTCCGCTGGCGATGGCCCCCGCCGCATTGCCGGTGACCGGGTTGCCCTTTTCGTCCACGTGCTGGGCCACGAGTCCCACGCCCTTGAAGCCCACCGACTGGACCACCTTGAGGACGTCCTTCACGTAGGAGAACTCCACCCTCCGGTCGGCCTTGATGTACACCTCGCGGCCGGGGTTGCGGGCGTAGTCTTCCTGAAGGTTCTCCCTCAGGACGTCGCCGGGGATCCACTTGGAGCCGTAGTAGAGCTTGCCGTCCTGCTGGAGAGAGATGTTGATGTTGCTCTCCTTCTCCGGCTGGGGCTCGGGGTTCCGGGCGGTGGGAAGGTTGACGGGGACGCCTTTCTGCAGCAGGGGGGTGACCACCATGAAGATGATGAGCAGCACCAGACACACGTCCGCGAAGGGCGTGATGTTGATGTTGGCGTTCATCTCCCCCTTGCCGCCCACGTTCATGCTCATGGCATCCTCCCGGGAGGGTTACTTCTCCTCGATGCCCGTGATCTTCACGAAGTGGTCCACCAGCTCGGAGGCGGCGTTGCTCATCTCGATGGAGATGAGGTCGGCCTTGTCGGTGAAGTAGTTGTAGAACCACACCGCGGGCACGGCCACGAAGAGGCCGAAGGCCGTCGTGATGAGGGCCTCGGCGATACCGCCGGCCACCGCGCCGATGCCGCCGGAGCCGGTGAGGGCCATACCGCGGAAGGCGTTGATGATGCCCACGACGGTGCCGAAGAGGCCCACGAAGGGGGCGGTGGCGCCGACGGTGGCGAGGGTGCCGAAGCCGCGCTTCATTTCGGAGGCGGTCTTCACGGTGGCCCGCTCGATGGCGCGCTTGGAGGCCTCGATGACGTTGTAGTCCACGCTGGAGGCCGTCTCGGCCTTGAACTCCAGAAGGGCCGCGGAGAAGACCTTGGCGAGGTGGCTGTTCTTGAACTTCTTGGCGAGGTCGATGCACTCGTCAATCTTGTTCTGCTTCAGAAGGCCACCCACCTTCGTGATGAACTGCAGCGACTGCTTCTTGGCCGACCGGAAGAGGATGAACCTGTCGATGAAGACCCAGATGGACAACAGGTTCATGGCCACCAGCAGGAACGCCACGCCCTTGGCCAGCCATCCCATTTCATGCCAGAGGTCGATGATATTGAAACTCATTGCGCGGACTCCTTTCTGACGAACGCCAACCGCAACCCTACCTGCTCGCCGAGAAGTTGATCGTCACGATCCAGAACACCGACACCCGCTGACCGGCCTCGGTCGTCGGGGGAGAATACTTCCACTTGCGCACCGCCTGCAGGGCGGCCTCGTTGAAGATGGGGTTGTTGGACTGGAGGACGCGGGCGTTTTCCACGTCCCCGTTCTCGTTGATGATGATCTCCAGGACCACCCGGCCCGAAAGACCCATGGCCTGCGCCGCCGGCGGGTAGGTGGGGTTGATCTGCCGAATCAGCTTGGGCTGCCGGATGGAGCCCATGGGCAGGATCTTCTTCTCCTGCTGGCCCAGGGGGCCGCCGCCCAGGACGCCGCCCAGGACGCCGCCCTCCACGCCGCCCTCGACGCCGCCTTCCACGCCGCCCTCACCGCCGCCGGAGGTGGCGGGGGTCGGCGGGGGGAGTTTGTCGGGGACCACGGTGGGGGCCACCAGCTTGTTGGGGTCCATGGGCGGAGGGGCCTGCACCTTTGGCGCCGCAACCTTCGGCGGGGCCGGAGGGGGAGGCGGGGGGGGCGGAGGGGGCGCCGAGGAGAAGAAGGAGACGACGATGGGGGGGGGCTGGAGGACGTCCTCGGCGTAGATGCTGTAGAGAACGAGGCCCGTGATGAGGAGGACGTGGAAGAGGACCGCCACGGGGAAGGAGTACACCTTCACCTTCGACGGCTTGGGTTTCTTGGTTTCGACCAGGGATTCCTCGAACATGCGGCACCTCGTCAGTTGGCGGCCGGTGTGGTGGAAGACGGCGGAGGGGGCGTCCCGGGCTTGTAGGTGCCCTTCCGGATGGCCAGCGCCGTATCCTTCTCCTGGTCGGCCATCTTGATGAACTCGTCGGCCTGGGCCAGCAGTTCCTTCTTCAGACGGCGGTCCTTCTCGTTCTCCGCCGCGTTCTTCGCCAGGTCGGCCTTCTGCCGGTACAACAGGTTCTTGAACAGGTGGCCGTTGAAGTTCAGCGGGTCGATGGCCAGGGCCCGGTTCAGGGCGCCCATCCCCGTCTCTACGATGGTCTTCCGCTGTTCGTCGGGGGCGTCCTTCCGGTAGGACTTGTCCCAGCACAGGGCGCCGATCATCAGCCACCCGTTGACGTCGTTGGGGGTGAGCTCGGCCTTCTTCTGGTAGTACTCCAGCGATTTCTCGAAGTTCCCCATCTTGGCGTACATGGCCGCCAGCGTCTGGATGACGCGACCGTCCTTGGGGTCCTTCCTCAGCTCGCCCTCGTAGAACTTGATCCCCTGCTCCAGGCGGTTCTGGTTGATGTAGAGGTTGATGATGTAGTCCTGGATGGTGTCGTCCCGGCCCACCAGGCTGAGGTACTTCTGGAAGGCTTCCAGGGCCTTGTCGGTGTACATCTCGTCCTTGGGGGCCTTGGAGCCGGGCTCCACGAGGCTCCAGTAGGAGAAGGCCAGGTACTTCCAGTTGACCTCCCGCCGCGGGTTGATCCTCAGCGCGGCCTGGAAGTTCTTGGCGGCCTCCTCGTACTTTCCGGCCTTGTAGGCCTTGGCGGCGTCCTTCATGAAGAGGTGCTCCTTCAGGGAAGAGCAGCCCACGGCCGAGGCGGCCACCGTGACGATGAGCCCCAGCACCGCCGCCCTTCTCGCCCAGCCTCGTCCTTTCCATTGGCCCAAACGCATCGCATTGGCCTCCAGGAGGGTTCCCTCGGAAGGGAGTTGCGCCATGTACGACCCCTCGGCCTTCCAGGGGACTCGGACTGAACGGGCTGCCGTCCTTCTCAACGGGGTGTCCGCGGGGGTCCGAATCGCCGAAAGCCGCCCGACCGACCGGGTGCCGCTTGCCGCGGCCTGCCCAAGTTGGTCAATAAACCATATTCCCGAGCGTTTGGCAAGAGGCGGGGGTCCGCCCGAAATCCTGGGGGAATTGCCCCAGGTCCGGTTCCTCGCCGGCTTCGGTCGTCGGGACACGGCGTCGGCCTCCTGTGGTACGGTGGACCCGGTCCGCCCGGGCCGCCGAAAGGGTGAGACCGGAGATGGCGATGAAAGTTCCCCAGCCCCCTGAGGGCTTCTTCCATACCGACGACCTCCACCGGGCGGTCTACAGCCGGGCCGCCTGCCTCTACCTCCGGAGGCCCGCGGGGGTTCTCTTTCCCCGGGGCGAGGCCGACTACCGCTGGGCCCTGGACCGGGCCCGGGAAATGGGGGTGGGCCTCACCCTCCGGGGAGGGGGCTCGGGACTGGCGGGCCAGACGGTGGGCGAGGGGCTCGTCGCCGACGCCTCCCGCTTCCAGAACCGCCTGCTTCACGTGGACGAGGGGGGAAGAACCGCCCGGGTCCAACCGGGCCTCGTCCTCTCGGAACTCAACCGCGCCCTGAGGCCCCTGGGTCTCCGCTTCGCGCCGGACCCCTCCAGCCAGGACTTCTGCACCTTGGGGGGGATGCTGGCCAACAACTCCAAGGGGGCCCGGTCGGTGAAGTACGGCCCCACCGCCGCCCACACCCTCTCCCTGGGCCTTCTTCTGGCCGACGGCACCCGCCTGGAGCTCTCCCGGGGGCCCCGGGCGCCGCAGGAGTATCCCCACCCGGCCCTGCGCGCCGCGGCCTCCCTCCTCGAGGAACACCGGGCGGAGATTCTGGCCCGCTGGCCCCGGAGCCGCTCCAACACCTCCGGGTACAACCTCAAGGATTGCCTCGGCCCCCCCGGCCGGGTGGACCTCCTGCCGCTCTTCGTGGGTTCGGAGGGGACCCTGGCGGTGTTCTTGGAGGCGACGGTGGCCCTCTCTCCCCTGCCCAGGGCCCAGGAGCTGTGCCTCCTGGAGTTTCCGTCGGTGGAGGCGGCGGGGGAGGCGGTCCTCGAGATCCTGCCCGTGGGGCCGTCGGCCCTGGAGATCCTCGACGAGACCTTCCTCGACATCATCCGCAAGGGTTGGGGGGCCTTTCCGCTCCCCGTGGGGGAGGAAGCGAGGTGCCTCCTCCTCGTGGAGACCGACGGGGAGTCCGAGGAGGCGGCGGAGGCCATGGAGGCGGTCCTTCGCGCCGTTTCGGGAGCCGGCCTCCTTTCCGCGCGGAAGGCGGCCTCCCCCCGGGAAAGGGCCGCCATCTGGGCCTTCCGGAAGGCCGCCAGCCCCCTCCTCAACCGGGGCCGCGGGAAGCTCAAATCCGTCCGCTTCATCGAAGACGGGGCGGTGCCGCCGGAGGCCATTCCCGCCTACCTGCAGGGCGTGCGGCGGATCCTGGGGGGACGGGGCATCCAGGGGGTGATCTTCGGCCACGCCGGGGACGGGAACTTCCACGTCAACCCCTTCATGGACCTCAGGGACCCCCGCCACTTCCGGGAGGTCCCCCGCATCGCCCGGGAGACGGCGGAACTCCTCGCTTCCCTCGGGGGGACCCTTTCGGGGGAGCACGGCGACGGCCGCCTCCGCACCCCCTTCCTCCCCGTCGTCTACGGCCCCCTCACCGCTCTCTTCCGCGCGGTAAAGCGGGCCCTGGACCCGGAGGATCTGCTGAACCCCGGCATCCTGGCCCCCGAGGAGGCCGAACCCATGGAGAAGGGGTTCCGCTTCCACCCCGGCTACCGGGCGGTCCCCCTCCCGGGTAGGCTCGCCCTCCCTTCGTGGGTGGAGGAGGCGGAGCGGTGCCACGGCTGCGGGACCTGCCGGGACTTCTGCCCCACGGCCCGGGCGACCTCCGAGGACCTCCTGGCCAGCCGGGGGAGGGCCCACCTCCTCCAGGCCCTCCTCGCCGGCGACCTCTCGGTGAAGGAGGCCCGAAAGAGAAGCGTGCGGGCGGTCTTCGAGTCGTGCCTCGGCTGCTCCCTCTGCGCCCTCCACTGCCCCACGGGGGTGGACGTGGCCCCCCTGGCGGGGGCCTTCCGCGAGGCCTTCACGCCGCCCGGGGAGCGCCTCCGGGACCGCCTGCTGGCCTCCGTGCCCACCCTGCCGTACCGTCTCGGCCCCGAGGGCGCCCGCCTGCTGGGCCGCCTCCAGGCTTCTCCCCCCGGGCGCCTTCTGGCCCCCGCGCTGGCCGGCTTGCGGCCGGACCTTCCCGCCCCCTTGGCGGCGGAGGAGACGGCCTTCGACCCCTCCCGCCTCCACCACTTCCGCCCCGCCTTGAACGGCAACGGGAAGGCGGCGTACTTCTACGGCTGCTTCGGCAACACCTTCAACCCGGGCGGTGAGGCGGTCCTGGCCGTGGAGGTGCTTCTGGCGCTGGGCGTGGAGGTGGTGGTGCCGCCCCAGGCTTGCTGCGGGGTCTCCAAGTTCGCCCGGGGTCTTGTCCACCAGGCCGCCGAGGACGTGGCCTTCAACCGGAGACAGTTCTTGCCGTGGGTGGAGAGGGGCTTCACGGTGGTGGCCTCGGCCCCCTCGTGTCTCCTGGCCCTCACCCGGGAGGCGGGACGCCACTTCCCCGGCCCCGAAGCGGAGGCCCTGGCCCGGGCCTCCCGCGGCCTCTTCGGCTTCCTTCGGGATCTTCTGGGACGCATCCCGGTTTCCCTGCGGCCCGTCCCGCTGGCCGTGGTCTACCAGACCCCCTGCCACGGGGCGGTGCTGGGGACGGCGGGGGAGGAGGTGTCCCTTCTCCGAAGGATCCCCGGCCTTTCGGTCCTCGACGTCACCGAAGAGTGTTGCGGGCTGGCCGGCTCCCACGGGGTGGAGCGCCGCCACGCCGGCGTGGCCGAGGCGGTGGCCTCCCGCCTCTACGGGCGGATCGCGGCGGCGGCGCCGCAGGCCGTGGTCACCCCCTGCGGCTCCTGCAAGATCCAGGACGAGGCGCACCTGAAAGGCATCCCGGTGGTGCACCCCCTGGAACTGCTGGCTCGGGCGCTGGGAATCGGGGGGAGGGCGGGGACCGGGGTCCAGGGGGGGTAGGAGCCCGGAAACGAGGCCCCCGCGCCCCCCCGGTCTTCGTCACTTCCTCAGCGTGTTGAGGGCGCTTCCCGCCCGGAACCAGCCGATCTGCTCCTCGTTCAGCGTGTGGTTCAGGAGGATCTCCTCCCCCGTCCCGTCGGCGTGGTGCAGGACGGCCCGGACGGCCCGTCCGGGTGCCAGCCTGGCGAGGTCCAGGAGGCTCACCCGGTCGGTCTCCTCCACCTTGTCGTAGTCGGCGGGGTTGGCGAAGGTGAGGGGGAGGATCCCCTGTTTCTTGAGGTTGCTCTCGTGGATCCGGGCGAAGGAGCGGGCGATGACGGCGGCGGCGCCCAGGTGGCGGGGGGACATGGCGGCGTGCTCCCGGCTGGAGCCCTCCCCGTAGTTGCCGTCGCCCACCGCCACCCACCGGATGCCGCGGGCCTTGTAGTCGCGGGCGATGGCGGCCAGGGGGAGCCCCCGCTGCCCGGTGACGAGGTGGGTCCCCTTGCCGGCCTCGCCGGTGAAGGCGTTGACCGCGCCCGAAAAGAGGTTGTCGCTGATGCGGTCCAGGTGGCCGCGGAAGCGCAGCCAGGGGCCGGCGGGGGAGATGTGGTCGGTGGTGCACTTTCCCTTGGCCTTGAGCAGGACGGGCAGTTCCAGGAAATCCTTCCCGTCCCAGGGGGCGAAGGGCTCGAGGCGCTGGAGGCGCTCGCTCTCCGGGGCGATCTTCACCTCCACCGATCCGGGGTCCTCCGCGGGGGGGACGTACCCGCGGAGGTCCTGCACGAAGCCGGAAGGCGGCAGGTCGGGGGCGGGCCCGGGGGGCGGAAGGAGGACCGCCTCCCCGTTCGTGCCTTCCAGCGTGTCGGTGCGGGGGTCGAAGGTGAGGCGCCCCGCCAGGGCGTAGGCGATGACCAGCTCCGGACTCGTCAGAAAGGACAGGGTGGCGGCGTTGCCGTCGTTCCTCCGCGGGAAGTTTCGGTTGAAGGAAGAGACGATGGAGTTGGTCTCGCCCGGGGCGACGTCGCTCCGCTTCCACTGGCCGATGCAGGGGCCGCAGGCGTTGGCGAGGACCTCCGCGCCGATGGAGGAGAGGGCGGCCATCTGCCCGTCCCGCTCGATGGTGGCCCGCACCTGCTCCGATCCCGGGGTCACCAGGAGGGGAACCCGGGCCTTGAGCCCCCGCGACGCGGCGAAGGAGGCCACCTCGGCGGCGCGGCCCATGTCCTCGTAGGAGGAGTTGGTGCACGAGCCCACCAGGGCCGCCCGGATCCGGTCCGGGTAGCCTTCCTTCGCCACCGCCTCCTTGAGCTCGGAGACCGTCCGGCAAAGGTCCGGGGAGTGGGGGCCGGTGACGTGGGGCTCCAGGGTGGAGAGGTCGAGGGTGACGACCTTCTCGAAGAAGCGCTCCGGCTCCGCCTCCACCTCGGGGTCGGCGGCGAGAAGGGCGTGGTTCTTCAGGGCCAGCTCGGCCGCCTCGGCGCGGCCGGTGGCCCGAAGGTAGGCTTCCATCCGCTCGTCGAAGGGGAAGAGGCTGGTGGTGGCCCCCAACTCGGCGCCCATGTTGGTGATGGTGGCCTTCCCCGTGGCGGAGAGGGACCGGCATCCGGGGCCGAAGTACTCGATGACCCGGTTGGTCCCCCCCTGGACGGTGAGAATGCCCAGGAGCTGGAGGATCACGTCCTTGGGGCTGGTCCACCCGGAGGGCGCCCCCAGGAGGCGGACGCCGAGGATCTTCGGGTGCAGGACCTCCCACGGGAAGCCCGCCATGACGTCCACGGCGTCGGCTCCCCCCACGCCGGAGGCGAACATCCCCAAGCCCCCCGCGTTGGGCGTGTGGCTGTCGGTGCCGATCATGAGGCCGCCGGGGAAGGCGTAGTGCTCCAGGACCACCTGGTGGATGATGCCCGCCCCCGGCTCCCAGAAGCCGATGCCGTACTTCCGGCAGGCGGAGGAGAGGAAGTCGTAGACCTCCCGGTTTTCCGAGAGGGCGGCGCTCAGGTCCGGCCCGGCGCCCCTCTCGGCCCGGATGAGGTGGTCGCAGTGGACCGTCGTGGGGACGGCCACCCGGGGGCGGCCCGACTGCATGAACTGGAGAAGGGCCATCTGCGCGGTGGCGTCCTGCATGGCCACGCGGTCGGGCCTGAGGGCCAGGTAGCTCGAACCGGCCTGAAGCTCCGCCTGCTCGGGCCGGTCGAGGTGTCCGTAGAGGATCTTCTCGGCCAGGGTGAGCGGCCGGCCCAGCCGCTTCCGGACCACGGCCAGGGCGAAGGCCGTCCGCTCGTACACGCCGGCGATGAGGGTGGGGGTGGTTTCGATTTCCGCCATCTCGAGCCTCCGAAGGGTGCCCAACCATTCTACGGCCGGCGCCATTCCCCCGAAAAGGCGGCACCGCCCGAGGTCCGCGGGAGGCGGGCTGGGGATCAGGGGGGCAGGAGGCGGACCCCCAGTTCGGCCAGGAGGACCGAGGCGTAGGCCCCCGGGGGCAGGGTGAAGGCCAGCCGGGCGTGGTCCCCCTCCACCGACACTCGGAGGGATCCCACGGGGAGGCGCAGGGGCCTTCGGGCCCCGGGCACGCGGACCTGGGCGAGGGAACCGGGGGAGAGGCCGTGGCGGCGGAGGACCTCTTCCTCCAGGGCGGCGGCCTCGGAGGCCGCCCGGGTCATCTTTCGGCCGAAGAGGGGGCCCGCCGGCGAAACCTCCAGCCTCTGCACCCTCGAAAGGATCTCTCCGTCCACCGTTTCGGCGACGAACTCCCCCCCGGAGTCGTGGCGCTTCATCACGTCCCCGGCCACGGGACCGGGCCAGAATCCCCGCTCTCTGCGGAGCTCCAGCCACTCGTTGAAGAGGAGGGCTTGGTACACGGAGACGAGGAAGCGGGCCCTCCGGAAGGGTCCCTGGGGGCACAGGCCCAGAAAGAGGCGGCGCCCCTCTTCCAGCCCCGAGCGGTCGGCGAAGCGCTGGGGGCCGAAGGCGTTGGCGAAGCCCTCCCGCTCGACGCGGGCGGCGGCCTCGGCCAGCCGAGGGGCCTCCTCCGACCCTTCCAGCAGGATCTTCACCTCGAAGCGGTTGCCTCGGAGCTTTCCGGTCCTCAGCTTGTGGGGGTGCAGGCGCACCTCCAGCACCTCCGCCCCCGCTTCGGCGAGGAGGGCCTCCGCCCTGGAGGCGAGATGGGCGGGGACGGAGAAGGTCTGGACGGCCACCGCGTCCCGGTCCTTCATCCCGGCGCACCCGATCTCCTCCTCGGGAACGCGGAGCCCCCGCCGGAGCAGGCCCAGGAGGTGGGGGGTCCCCATGAGGGCCCGGCGCACGAGGAGGTAGGCGTGGGAGCCGTGGCCCGCCGGTTCGAAGAGGGGGATTTCCTCCACGCGGAAGGTTTCGGGGGAGGGGCGGAATTTCACGGCAGGAGCCTGGAGAGCCCCTCGGCCACCTCCAGGGCCGGGCAGCCGGCCTTCCGGGCGGCGGCCTCCACGTCCTCCCACTCGGGGTGGAGGCGGGTGCGGCCCGAGGGCAGGGTGACCCGCTTGCAGCGAATGACCCCCCAGGGGGTCTCCACCGCCACCACCTCCCGGGGGGACTCCCGCCGCTCCCACCGGCTCATCCGGAGGCCGGTGGTGGTGGTGGTTTCGAGGATCCTTCGGGCCAGGCGCTCCTCCTCCGAAGGGGGGCACAGGAGGGTGAGGAGCCACCCGCCCCGCCCCTTCTTGCCCTGCACCGCCGTGAGGGTGACGTCGAGGGCCCCGTCGGAGCGGAGGTGCTCCACCGCCCCGGCGAGGAGCTCGGGGGTCATGTCGTCGATCTGGGCCTGGAGGACGGAGACCAGACCCTCCTGGGGACCCTCCGCCAGGAGGAGGACCCGGAGGACGTTGGGGACCCCCGGCGTGTCGTGGCTTCCCGCTCCCACCCCGGCTTTCTTCAGCGTTCCCGCCGGCAAGGGACCGAAGCGGGAGGCGAGGACCCGGGCCAGGGCGGCCCCCGTGGGGGTGGTCCTCTCCAGCGGCGGACCGAAGGAGAAGACCGGGAGTCCGCGGGTCAGCTCCACCACCGCCGGCGGGGGCACGGGGAAGGTCCCGTGGGCCATGGTGGTGAACCCCGAGCCGAGGTTCAACGGCCCCGAAACCACCTCCGGCATCCCCAGGTCCTGCCAGGCGGCCAGGGCTCCCACGACGTCGCACAGGGCGTCCAGGGCGCCCACCTCGTGGAAGTGGACCTCCTCGGGCGAGACGCCGTGGACCTTGGCCTCGGCCTCGGCGAGGGCGGCGAAGACCTGGAGGGCCCGGTCCTTGGCGGGGGGGCCGAGAGAGGAACCCTCCACGAGGCGGAGGATCTCCGGCAGGTGCCGGGGGTGGTCCTCCTCGGGGAGGCGAGGCTCGGCGAGGGTGGCCCGGAGCCCCGCCCGGTGGACGGTGCGGAAATGGAAGGCGAGCCGACCGCCCGGCGCGGGGATGGAGCGCAGGGCGTCGTTCACCGCCCGGCCGTCGGCCCCGGCGTCCACCAGGGCGGCCACGGTCATGTCGCCGGCCATGCCGAAGGCGGGGTCCAGGTAGGCGATCACGGCCGCCCCTCCTCCCGCCGGGCGGGGGCCCCCTCGGTTTCGGCCAGGGCCTCGAGGAGGATCCGCCGGGTCTCCTCCTTGAGCCGGTCCCGGTGATCGTAGGTGAGCCCCTCGGTGGGGATGGGGGGGTGGAAGACGATGCGCACCGTCCCCGGGCGGAACCAGAAGGCCCGCCGCGACTGGATGGCCCTCGCGCCGTGGATGGAGACGGGCAGGAGGGGGGCGCCCAGGTCGATGGCGAGGACGAAGGGCCCCTTCTTGAAGGGCAACAGGACCGCGTCGGTCTTGTTGCGGGTCCCCTCGGGGAAGGTGATGAGGCAGAGCCCCGTCCGCCTCATCCGTTCCGCCAGCCGCTTCAGCGTCCTGCGCGCCTTGGGGTTGTTCCCCCGGTCCACGAAGGGGAAGCCGCCGGCCCACAGGGCCCAGCCGAAGATGGGGAGATAGAGGACCTCCTTCTTGGCCAGGAAGCGGTACCGCCGCCCCCGGATGGCCAGGATGAGGCCGTAGATGTCGAAGTTGCTCGCGTGGTTGGGAACGAGGACGTAGGGAATCCCCGGCCGGAAGTGTTCCATCCCTTCCACTTCAAGCCGGGCCCCGGCGGCCTTGAAGATGGCCCAGGTCCAGACCCGGCCCAGCCAGAGGACGATCTCCCCCCGGGTGAAGGGGGAAAGGACGATGGCGATGGGCCCGAACAGGAGAACCCCCCCCCAGATGGCGGCATGGACGAGCAGGCACCGGAGGGGGCCGTGGCGACCCTCCGCTCCCGGTTCCACCCACCTCGGCTCCTCCATCGTTCCTCCCGGAAGGATTCTAGCCCAGAGGGGACCGCGGGCCAACGGAACCGCCTAGGGGCCCGCGAAGACCGAAAGAACCTCCAGCGGCAGGCGAAGGAAGGCCAGGTACAGGGCGAGGTAGACGGGCCTCAAGAGGGCCGAGAGCGGGGTGAAGAAGAGAAGGAGCAAGAGGATGGGGCCCACCGCCCGGAGGCGCTCGTAAAGAAGGTGCCCGCCGCGGGGCAGGAGGGCGGAGAGGATCCAGGAGCCGTCCAGAGGGGGGATGGGGATGAGGTTGAACCCGGCCAGCACTACGTTGAGGACGCCGAGTTGGGAAAGCCACCAGGACGCGGAGTAGGGCGTCTGGAAGTCCGCCCAGAAGCGGGCCTTTCCCCACAGGAGGAGAAGCCCGCCCAGAAGGAGCGTCGAGAGGAGGGCCAGCGCGAGGTTGCTGAGGGGGCCGGCGGCCCCCACCAGGGCCTCGTCCCTCCGGGGTTTGCGAAAGTGGCGGGGGACCATGGGGACCGGCTTGGCCCAGCCGAAGACGGGGGCCCCCAAGAGGGAAAGGACCGCCGGAAGCAGCAGGGTGCCCAGGGGGTCGATGTGGGGAAGGGGGTTCAGGGTGATGCGGCCCAGCATCCGCCCCGTGGGGTCCCCCAGCCGGTCGGCCATCCAGGCGTGGGCGCTCTCGTGGACCGACAGGGAGAAGAGGATGAAGAGGAGGTTCAAGAGGAGGGTCAGCAGGCCCACCGGCGAAAGATCCAATCCACCCATGGCGGATGCGCTCCTTACGGTATGAGCCCGCCCCGGCGGGGGGCGGTCAGAGCCTCATAGGGCCGAGGCGACTTTCGTCCCACAGCGGTTCCACCTCGTAGGTCCTCGGGGGGGCTCCCCCCCCCGCCGCCTCCACCGCGACGAGGGGGAGGTTCCTTCCGTCGGAGTAACGGGCCACGATGGCGGCCATCAGGCGCTCCTCCTCGGGGGAGGGAAGAGATTCGTCAGAGAGCCCCACGGGACCCGGGACCCCCTTCGCCTCGAAGCGAACCCGGCCTTCCGCGAACCGTTCGAGAAAGGCGTTCTCCTCCGCCCGCCTGCCCACGACGAGCTTGAGGCGCGGGCCGATTCGGAAGTGGCGTCCGGCCTTGAGGAGGGTCACGTCCTCCCACCCCATCCGGCCCTGGGGCTCGTGGGCCATCTTGTCTCGGAACCTACGGGCGTAGTTTTCGTCGGTGAGGTAGCAGCAGCCCCCCGCCGGGCTGGGGTAATCGGTGATCCCCCTCGCCTCGATGAGGTCCATCTGCGCCCTGCGGCTACGGCCCTTCAGGCCCAAGAGCCGCTCCCGGTCCACCAGCCCCTCCCGCTCGGGCCGGGTGGGGGGGAGCAGCTTGGCCGAAAGGGGCCTCAACAGCCGGTCTTCGAGGCCCGACTCCCGTTCGATGATCCGCATGGGGTCCCGCCGCTGGCTCATGGGCCGCTGGCCCAGGACCTCCCCGGTGGCCACGAAGTCGGCGCCCACCTCCTCCATGATCTCCCGGGCCTTCTTCAGCATGAAGGCCCGGCAGTCGATGCAGGGGTTCACGTTGGCCCCGTAGCCGTGCTTGGGGTTGAAGACGATCTCCAGGTACTCCTTGGAGATGTCCACGATGCGGACGGGGACCTCCAGGTCCGCGCCGGCCCTCAAGGCCTCGTTCCGGAGCCTGCGCGGGTCCTCGTCGGGGGAGGCGGTGGCCCGCTTGTGGTCGCTGAGGCAGAAACCGGTGGAGAAGTGGACGCCGAGGACCTCCACCCCCTGCTCCTGCAGGAGCTTGGCGGCCAGGGTGGAGTCCAGCCCGCCGGAAAGGAGGACCACGGCCTTGGGGCGGCGCTTTTCGGGGGGGGAGTCTGAAGGGCGTTCCACGGCTTCACCTCGTCGGCCCGTCCGCCGGGCGCGGGTACCTTACCACAGGAGGGAGAAATGGAGGAAGGCGGAAGGCGGAAGTGGGAAGGCGGAAAGCGGAAGGGAGCGGGTTTGCGGGCCTTGGGGGGATCCCGCCCGGCCCTTCCCCGCGTTGACAGGAGGCGCCTTGGATGCTAGACTCTCCGTCCCGTGCAGGCGCGTAGCTCAGATGGAAGAGCGCTACCTTGACACGGTAGAGGTCAGCGGTTCGATCCCGCTCGCGCCTACCACCCCACGGGATTCGGGGTCACAAGAGTCGGGCCGCGCTGGGGCCCCGGGCCCCGGAAAGGGCGCACCGGCGCCAGAGGAAATTCCGTGGCCGAGATTCAGGTGACCCTGCCCGACGGTTCGGTGAAGGCCTTCCCCCAGGGAAGCACGGCCCTCGACGTGGCCGCCTCCGTTTCCCCCCGCCTGGCGGCGGCCTCCCTGGCGGCACGGTGCGGCGGGCGGCTGGTGGACGTCACCGTGCCCCTGCCCGGGGACTGCCGCCTGGAACTGCTGACGGACCGGAACCCCGAGGCCCTGGAGGTCTACCGCCACAGCTGCGCCCACCTTCTGGCCAACGCCGTGAAGGAGCTCTTTCCCGAGGCGAAGATCGCCATCGGACCCGTCATCGAGGACGGCTTCTACTACGACTTCGACCTGGACCGCCCCTTCACCCCCGAGGACCTCTCCGCCATCGAGGCCCGCATGGAGGAGATCATCCGCCGGGACGTCCCCATCCGCCGGGAGGAGCTCCCCTGGGAGAAGGCCCGGGCCCTCTTCGAGGCCGAAGGGGAGCCGTACAAGGCGGAACTGGCCTACGAGCGGGGCCAGAACGAGCCGGTCTCCATCTACCGCCAGGGGACCTTCAACGACTTCTGCCGGGGACCCCACGTGCCCTCCACCGGAAAGATCCGGCCGGGCACCTTCAAGCTCCTCTCCGTGGCGGGCGCCTACTGGAAGGGCGACGAGCACAACAAGATGCTCCAGCGGATCTACGCCACCGCCTTTTTCACCCGGAAGGAGCTGGAGGAGCACCTCAAACGCCTCGAGGAGGCCAAGGAGCGGGACCACCGCAAGCTGGGGAAGGAGCTGGGGCTCTTCCTCCTCCACCCCTGGGCCCCCGCCTCCCCCTTCTTCACCCCCAAGGGGACGGTCCTCTACAACGCCCTTCTGGAGCTCATGCGGGAGTTCTACCGGGAGTACGGCTACCTCGAGGTGGTGACCCCGCAGGTCTTCGACGTGGACCTCTGGAAGCGGTCGGGCCACTACGACCACTACCGGGAGAACATGTTCCTTTCGGAGATCGACGGGCGGGAGTTCGGCCTCAAGCCCATGAACTGCCCCGGCCACTGCCTCCTCTTCGCCAGCGAGAGCCACTCCTACCGGGACCTTCCGCTCCGCATCGCCGACTTCGGCCGCCTCCACCGCTACGAGCGGAGCGGCGTTACCCAGGGGCTCACCCGCGTCCGCTCCTTCGCCCAGGACGACGCCCACATCTTCTGCCGGGCCGACCAGATCGAGGGGGAGATCGCCTCCCTCTTCGAGCTCGTCCGCAAGGTCTACCGCATCTTCGGCTTCACCGACCCCCACGTGTACTTCTCCACGAGGCCCAAGGACTCCGTGGGCTCCGACGAGATCTGGCAGAAGGCCGAGTCGGCCCTCCAGCGGATCCTGGACGCGGGGGGCCAGCCCTACACGGTGAACCCCGGGGACGGGGCCTTCTACGGCCCCAAGATCGACTACGTGGTGAAGGACGCCATCGGGAGGGAGTGGCAGCTCGCCACCATCCAGCTGGACTTCAACCTACCGGAGCGCTTCGACCTGGCCTTCACCGGCCCCCGGAACGCCCCCGAGCGGCCGGTGATGATCCACCGGGCCATCCTCGGGTCGGTGGAGCGCTTTCTGGGCGTCCTCATCGAGCACTTCAAGGGGGCCTTCCCCCTCTGGCTGGCGCCGGAGCAGGTCCGCCTGCTTCCCATCGCCGACCGACATGTGGCATACTGTGAAGGCGTGGCCGCCCGCCTGAGGGAGGCGGGGCTCCGGGTTTCGGTGGACTCCCGGCCCGAGAAGACGGGGTACAAGATCCGGGAGGCCCAGCTCCAGAAGGTCCCCTACATGCTGGTGGCGGGGGACCGGGAGGTGGCCCAGGGAACGGTGGCCGTGAGGACCCGTTCCGGGGGGGACCGGGGCGCGGTGGCCGTGGAGGCCTTCCTCGAGGAGGCCCTCGAGAGGGTGAGGGCGAGAAGCCTGGACCCGGTGTGAGGAGGACGCTATTCGAGAACCCGTCAGCAAAGGACCGCGGCTGAACCGCCAGATCCGGGTGCGCGAGATCCGGGTCATCGACGAGGAGGGAAACCAGCTGGGGATCATGAGCCCCGAGCAGGCCCTGGTGATCGCCGAGGAGCGGGGGCTGGACCTCGTGGAGGTGGCCCCCCTCGCCCAGCCGCCGGTGTGCCGGATCATCGACTACGGAAAGTACCTCTACGACGAGAAGAAGAAGGCCGCCGAGGCCAAGAAGAAACAGAAGCAGGTCGTCATCAAGGAGATCAAGCTCCGCCCAAAGATCGAGGAGCACGACTACCAGGTCAAGCGGCGCCAGGTGGAGAGCTTCCTCGAGGAGGGCAACAAGGTGAAGGTCACCGTCCGCTTCCGGGGCCGGGAGATCGTCCACCCGGAGATGGCCCAGAAACTCCTGCAGCGGATGGCGACGGACGTGGTGGCCAAGGGAAAGATCGAGCGGGCGCCCATGATGGAAGCGAGGACCATGGTCATGCTCCTCATGCCCGCCAAGAAGTGACCGGAGGAACGCGCGCCATGCCGAAGATGAAGAGCCACAGCGCCGCCGCCAAGCGGTTCACGGTGACGGCCAACGGAAAAGTGAAGAGGTCCAGGGCCTACCACCGGCACATCCTGACCTCCAAGGACCGCAAGCGCAAGAACCGCCTGGCGTCGCCGGCCCTCGTCCACAAGGCCGACGAGCGCAAGGTGAAGCGCCTCTTGCTCGTGTAAGGAGCGGAAGATGGCCAGAGTCCGACGCGGCCACCACAAGGTGCAGCGCCGCAAGAAACTCGAGAAACTGTCCCAGGGGTACTACGGCGCCAAAAGCCGCCTCTACCGCTCCATGAAGGAGCAGGTGGAGCGGTCCTTGGCCTTCGCCTTCGTGGGGCGCAAGGTCAAGAAGATCGACTACCGCCGCCTCTGGATCGTCCGCATCAACGCCGGGTGCCGCCAGAACGGCCTCACCTACAGCGTTTTCATGGACGCCCTGAAGAAGGCCGGGATCGGCCTCGACCGCAAGGTCCTCGCCGACATGGCGATGAACGACCCCGCCGCCTTCTCGGCCCTCTGCGCCCAGGCCAAGGCCGCCCGCGCCTGAGCGCGCCGGCCGGTCCGGGAGAAGTGCCCGCGCCCGCGGCCCTTCGGGGCCGCGGGTCCTTTTTTCCGCGGGGGCCGCGCGAGGGAACCCGGCCGCAACGAGGGAGGTGGCGGGTTCAGACCTTCCTTTTCGGTTTCCGGCGCCGGCGAGGCCGGGAGTCCGGGCGGGGTTCCTCCGGGGGAGGGGGCGCCGCCCAGTTCCAGGAGGCGGGGTCCAGGGCGAAGTACTCGGCGAGGATTCCGTAGAGGTCCCCGTGGTGGCGCTGGAGCTCCAGGGGGCGCTCGAAGAAGGCCTCGGTGGCCACGGCGAAGAACTCCGCCTCGTCCTCGGCGCCGTAGGGGTCCAGAACGCGGACCTTCCGCCCCTGGTCCACCGCCTCGGCGAAGGCGTCGAAGGCTTCGAGGAAGCCTTGGCGCCAGGAGAGGAAGCGCTCCCGCTCCCTCGACAGGAAGCCCGCGGAGGCCACGAAGTCCAGGAGATCGAGCTGGTGGGCGAACTCGTGGAGGACCAGGTTCCGGCCGTCGCACCGCTTGGCGTCCGCCGCGACCTCGGACCAGGAGAGGACCACGATGCCCCGCTCCCACGCCTCCCCCTCCCGCTCGTCCACGTCCTCGGTGACCACCCCCCACTCGTCCTCGTAGGCCTCCGGGGCGGCGTACTTCGAGGGGTAGAGGAGGATGGACCGCACGTGGTCGTAGGCGTCCACGGACCTACCGAGGGTGAGGACGCAGGCCTGGGCGGCGACGAGGCGGCGCATCTCGTCCCGGAGCCGGAGCCCCCCGCAGGGCTCCCAAGTCCGCTCGGCGTCGAAGATCCTGAGGTCGTCCTCGAGACGCTTCCAGAGCGAGGGGGGAAGGGCCCTCAACAGGGCGCACCGCTGAAGCAGTTCCCGGCGGTGCTCCTCCGGGAAGGGCCGGGCGAGGATCCGCTCCCGCCTTCTTTTCCGAAAAAAACGCCACACGGCTTCCCCGCGAACCGCCCGCCGGCGCCCGTTCTCGAGGCCCCCTTGACAGGCCGGCCTTTTCATGCTACCCTTTCCCCGATCCCTCATCAACAAATGGTTTGTTGATCAGGTGACGGAAAAGAAACAGGAGTTTGCAGTGGTCAACGGAACAGTGAAGTGGTTCAACGAGAAGAAGGGCTATGGATTCATCACGCTGGAAACCGGCGGGGACGCCTTCGTGCACTTCTCCGCCATCGAAGGCCAGGGCTTCAAGACCCTTGCCGAGGGCCAGAGGGTCCAGTGCGAGGTCGTTCAGGGCCAGAAGGGCCCCCAGGCCGAGCGCGTCCGCGTGGTCAACGGCTGATCGAACGTTCAACCGCACGCAAGAAGGGGCCTTCGGGCCCCTTTTTTTTCGGCTAGGATGGAGGGGGGAGGGACCATGGGGCGCGGCGCGGCGTCGGCGGCGTGGGCGGTGCTGGCGGTGGTCTGGGGCTCCACCTGGCTCTTCATCAAGGTGGGCGTGGAGTCGCTGCCCCCGTTGACCTTCGCGGGGATCCGTTTCGTCATCGCCCTCCTTCCGTTGGGGCTCTTCCTGGCCGTCCGGAAAACGCCCCTGCCGAGGGGGCTTTCCGAATGGCGCCTCCTCGCCGCCACGGGGCTCCTCTCCTTCACGGCGAGCTACGGCCTCGTCTGTTTCGCCGAGAAGCACATCTCCTCGGGCCTCACCGCCGTTCTCTTCTGCACCTACCCCCTCTTCGGGCAGGTCTTCGCCCACTTCCTCCTCCCCTCCGAGCCCTTTCGCCCCCGAAAAGGGGTGGGGGTTCTCCTGGCCCTCTTGGGGGTCTTTCTTCTCTTTCGGGAGCAAATCCGGCTGGGCGGGGAGATGGCCCTCTGGGGGAGCGGGGCGGTCCTTGGGGCGGCGGCGGTGTCGGCCGTGACGGCGGTCTGGGTCAAACGGAGCGGGGGAGGGCTGGACCCCGTGGCCCTCACCTTCTGGCAGATGGCGCTGGGCACGGTTCCCCTGCTCCTGCTGGGGGCCCTCTTCGAAGGGAACCCCTTTCGGATGGACCTCACCTTCGAGGCCTCGTTTTCCCTCCTCTACCTGGCCCTGGTGGGGACGTCGCTGGCCTTCGTCCTCTGGTACCGCCTGTTGAGGGTGATGGAAGTTACGCGGCTCCAGACCATGCCCCTCTTCAACACGCTGGTGGCGGTGCTCCTGGGCTGGGCCTTCATGGGGGAGCGGTACGGGGCGGAGGCCCTAATGGGAAGCGCCGTGGTCCTCGGTGGAACGGCCCTGGCCCTCCGCCGGGGCGGCGAAAAGGCCGGGAATCGCTCCTCCTGAGGCCTCTCAGGAGACGGCGCGGCCCAGAAGGCTGTTGACGTTGGAGCGGGTGACCTCCACTTCCACGAAATCCCCCACGGCCACCGGGCGCGGGGCGGTGAAGTTCACCACCTTGTTGTCCGGGGCCCTTCCGGTGTGCTGGCCCCCCTTCTTGCTCTCCCCCTCCACGAGGACCTCCACCCGCTTCCCCACGAAGGCGGCGAAGCGCTCGGTCTGGATGGCGAGCTGGAGGTCCAGGAGCCGCTGGTGGCGCTCCTTGGCCGCCGCGCGGGGGACGGGGGCCAGCCGGGCCGCCGGCGTCCCGGGCCGGGGGGAGAAGACGAAGGAATAGAGGGTGTCGTACCGCGCCCGCTGCACCAGGTCGAGGGTCTGTTGGAAATCCTCCTCCGTCTCCCCGGGAAAGCCCACGATCACGTCGCTGGAGAGGGCGACCTCCGGGACCCGCTTCCGGATTTCCGACAGCAGGTCCAGGTAGAAGGCCCGGTCGTACTGCCTTCGCATGGCTTTGAGGATCCGGTCGGAACCGGCCTGAACCGGCAGGTGGAGGTAGGGGCAGAGGTTGGTCCGCTCCGCCATGAGGTCCGCCGCCGCCAGGGGGAAATGGCGGGGGTGGCTGGTGGTGAAGCGGAGCCTCCGGACGCCGGGGAGGTCGCTCACGGCCGCCAAAAGGTCGGGGAAGCGGAGGCTCCGGCCTTCCTTCCAGCAGTTGACGTTCTGGCCCAACAGCTCCACCTCGGCGTAGCCCCGGTCCACCGCCTGCCGCACCTCCTCGAGGATGGAGGCGAGGGGCCGGTAGACCTCCGACCCCCGCGTGGAGGGGACGATGCAGAAAGCGCACTTCTTGTTGCACCCCTCCATGACGGTGACGTAGGCCTTGGTGGGGCTCGACCGGGCGATGAGGCCGGCGTCGAAGAGGACCGAATCGGCGTGGAACTCCGTGTCCAGGGCCCTCCCCTGCATCCGGGCCTGCCGGACCAGTTCGGCGAGGTGGGGCACCCCGCGGGGGCCCACCACCAGGTCCACCCAGGGGGCCCTCCGGAAGACCTCGGCCTTCTCCTGCTGGGCCACGCAGCCGGTGAGGCCCAGGATGGCCCCCCGGCGCTCCTTGAGGGCGCGGAGCCGCCCCAGCTCCGTGAAGACCTTGTTCTCGGGGCCCTCCCGGACGGAGCAGGTGTTGAGGAGGATGAGGTCCGCCTCCTCCTCCCGGCCGGCGGGGGAATAGCCCTGGGCCTCCAGGATGCCGGCCATTTTGTCGCTGTCCAGCACGTTCATCTGGCAGCCCCAGGTCTTGATGAAGTACTTCATGGCCGGCCTTCGAAGGGCAGGAGAGGGCCGCCGCGCTCGGCGGCCTTCACGCGCTCCCACAGGGCGTCCATTTCCTGAAGCGTCATGCCGTGGATCTCCCTCCCTTCCTCTTTCGCCGTCCGCTCCAGCGCCCGGAAGCGCCGGATGAACTTGGCGTTGGCCCCCTGCAGCGCGTCTTCGGGGTCCACCTCCAGGAAGCGGCAGAGGTTGGTGAGGGCGAAGAGAAAGTCCCCCATCTCCTCGCGGACCTCCTCCTTCTTCCCCTGGGCCACGGCCTCCCTCAGCTCCCGCCACTCCTCCTCCACCTTGGCCTCCACCTGCCGCCGCTCCTCCCAGTCGAAGCCCACGCGGGCGGCCTTCTGGCCGAGGCGGTAGGCCTTCAGGAGGGCGGGGAGGGCTCGCGGGACGCCGTCCAGCGCGCTGGGGTCCTCCCGGCCGTTCTCCCGCTTTTCCTCCATTTTGATGGCCTCCCAGTTCTGGAGGACCTCCCCGGGGGTGCTTGCCTCCGCGTCGCCGAAGACGTGGGGGTGGCGCCGGACGAGCTTCTCGTTGATGGCCCGGGCCACGTCCTCGATGGTGAAGGCGCCCTCCTCCTCGGCGATGCGGGCGTGAAAGACCACCTGGAGGAGCAAGTCCCCCAGCTCCTCCCGCAGCTTGGCCGGGTCCCTGGAATCGATGGCGTCCAGGACCTCGTAGGTCTCCTCCACCAGGTAGGGCTTGAGGTCGTCCCGGCTCTGGGCCCGGTCCCAGGGGCAGCCGCCGGGGGAGCGCAGGCGCGCCATGAGGGCCACGAGGCGGGCGAATTCTTCGTACGTTCCTTCGGCCATCTCAGGGGGCCCCCAGCGTGAGGACCGACGAGGAGCCGGCCCGGGCCCGCACCGGCCCGGCGGAGAGGTCCCCCTCGTCCCGGGTGGAGATGTCCCCGTCGCGGTCCAGCCGGACGAGGAGGTCCGCCTCCGCCGGGAGGGGGTCTCCCATCATGGAGTCGGCCTGAGTGAGGGAGAATTCCACCGGGAAGCCCGAGGGAACGATCTTCCGGGCCGCCACCGGCCGGCCGTCCCCCCCCAGGGAACGGGCCACCACGAAGAGGGTGGAGCCGGGGACGAAGCGGGCCTTCAGCGCGTCGGGGAGGACCACCGTCCCCTGGTAGCCGGCCGCCTCGGAGGCCGGGGAAGCGGGCGGCGGCGGGGGGGGCGCTTCGGGGGTCATGGCCTCCTCCTTGGTGACGGGGCGCGCCTCGCGGGCCTGCCGGGGGGCCTCGGGGGCGGGGCCCTTCCAGGGGGCCTCGTTCTGGGAACAGGCGGAGAGGATGAAGAGGGCGCCCAGCAGGCAGGGGCCGGAAAGGGCAAGGGACATTCGGGCCATGGTTCCTCCGGGGTCGGGGGTCCGGTCACTTCCGCCCGAACCGGCCGAGGATCTCGGCGGTCGGGAGGGTAAAGACGATAGGCCGCCCGTGGGGGCAGGTCAAGGGGCACCCCAGGGCGAAGAGACTGTCCAGCAGGTACTGGAGCTTTTCGAGGGCCATGGGCTCGTTGACCATCACCGACCCCCGGCACGAACGGAGGACCAGAACCTCCTTCCAGCGGTCCCGGGGGGTCTTGAGGGCCTCGCCGGCGGAGACGAAGAGGTCCTGGAGGATCTCCTCGGCCTCCCCGGGGCCCAGAAAGGCCGGCGCCGAGCGGACGGCCACCACCCCCTCGCCCCACGCCTCCGCCTCGAAGCCCTGGGCGGAGGCCAGCTGCGCCATCTCCTCCGCGCGGTGCCTCAGGTCGCGGGGCAGGGTGAAGGTGTGGGGGGAGAGAAAGCCCTGGCGGGGCCCCGGGCTGTCCAGAAAGCTCCGGAACTGCTCGAAGCGCAGTCGTTCGTGGGCCACGTGCTGGTCCACGATGGAGAGCCCCTGGGGCCCGTCGCAGATGGCGAAGGAGCCCCGCCACTGACAGAGGACCCGAAGGGGCCCCGGCGGCGGAACCTTTCCGGAATCAAGCGGGGCCAGTCCGGGGAGAACCGCGGGAGAGGCTTGCCAGGAGGCGGGGGGGGGTTCGGAGACGAACCGGGGGGAGGGTGGCCCTTCTCCCGCTCCGGCCGGCGTTCCCTTCTCCTCCCGGCCCGGGAACAGGGCCCTCCGGAAGGCCGCCGCCACGGCGCCGTGGACGGTCTGGCCCTCGGCGAAGCGCACCTCCCGCTTGGTGGGGTGCACGTTCACGTCCACCTTGTGGAAGGGGAGGGTCAACACCAGCAGGTAGAGGGGGAACCGGCCCCGGGGCAGGGTGTCGGCGTAGGCCTCCCCCACGGCGTGCTGGACGAGGCGGTCCCGCGTGAAGCGGCCGTTGATGAGCGTGAACTGGTAGCGGCCGCTGGCCAGGTTGCGCTCGGGCCTTCCGGCGAGGCCCCGGATCTGGAGGTCGCCCGCGTCCAGGCGGAGGGGCCGGAAGTCCTCCCGGGGCAGGTCGGGGAAGAGGTCGAAGAAGCGCTCCTCCCGGCTGGAGGCGGGGGGCAGGTTCAGCAGGTCCCTCCCGTCGGCCCTGAGGCGGAAGGCCACGTCGGGGCGGGCCAGGGCGTAGTGTTCCAGAAGGACGGCCACGTGGCTCAGCTCGGTGGCGGGGGCCTTGAGGAACTTCCGGCGGGCGGGCACGTTGAAGAAGAGGTTCCGCGCCTCCGCCCGGGTGCCGGGGGGGAGGGCCGCGGGTTCGTGTTCCCGAAAGCGCCCGCCTTCCACGCGAACGCGGTGGCCCGAGGGCGCCTCCCGGGGCCGGCTCTCCAGCGTGAAGCGGCTGACGGCGGCGATGGAGGGAAGAGCCTCGCCGCGGAACCCCAGGGTGGCGATGGCGAAGAGGTCCCCCTCCTTCTCCAGCTTGCTGGTGGCGTGTCGTTCCAGGGCCAGGAGGAGGTCGTCGGGGTCCATCCCCACCCCGTTGTCCTCCACGAGGATGCGCGTCCTCCCCCCGTCGTCCACCTCCACGAGAATCCGCCCGGCCCCGGCGTCCAGGGCGTTCTCCACCAGCTCCTTGACGACGGAGGCGGGTCTCTCCACCACCTCTCCGGCGGCGATCTGGTTCACGAGGGGGTCGGGAAGGAGGCGGATGCGGCCCATGGGCGCCAGAGTACCACGGGAAGGCCCCTTCGGGAGTATCATGCCCCCTCGGAAGGAGGCTGACGTGGCAGAAAAGCCGGGGTGTGCCGGAAGGGGAAGGGGGGCCGCGGCGCTGGGCTGGGGGATGGTGGCCGCCGGGGCGCTCGCCGCCGCCGTGGCGGCCGCGGTGGAGGAGAAGCCGTGGGTGACGCCCGTCTCCCTCCGGGTGGACGCCGTGGAGACGGTCCTCACCCCCGGTGACCGGGCCTCCCGGTACGCCTTCGAGGGCTCGCTCTCCGGCCTTCGGGTCCTCCCCGGGGGGAAGGAGGAGGTCCGGCTCCTCCTGGCCCACGACCGGAGGGCTTCGGATGGGGCGCCCCGCAGCCACGGGGCGAAGGGGGCCTTCCTCTCCGAGTGGCGCCTGGGGGTCCACCGGGACGCCCAAGGGCTCACCCTCTACCCCCGCTCCGGCCGGGACCTCCTCAAGCGGGTCGGAGCAAAGAGGGGCGGGGAAAGCGGCGCCCTGGACGGCGTCTGTGCACCCGCGGCGGCCTCACCCGACGGGGAGGCCCTGCTCTTCGGCGAGCGCCGGGGAGGGCGGGTCTTCCGCTTGGCGAAGGGGGAGGCCCTTTCCCTGCCCGACCTGGGCCGGTGGCCCCGGGAGGGCTGCGTCCTCCTCGGCGGCAACCCCGGCTCCCCGGCCCTTCTCTCCCTGGGCGGGGACCTCGCCGGGGCGGGGGGGAGGGTCTTTCTCTTCGTCCCGTCGAAAGGGGCCTCGCTCGCCGACGAGGGCCCACCCCCCGCGGGAAGGCTCTTCGTCCTCCAAATGGAGGACGAGAACACCGAATCGGCCCTCCGGGCCAAGGGAAAGCGGACGCGCTTTCGGTGGCTTCCCCTTCAGACTCCTCCCGGCGGGGTGGAGAGCCCCGACTCCTTTCCCGGCACCGCCTTCTCCTCCCCCCGAGCCGCCGTCCTCGAGGGGGCCGCGGGAGGGGGGCTCTACCTGCTGACCGCGGGGGACGACCGCCGGGGGCCTTCGGGAAGGTACCTCGACCACAACGGCCGCCTCTTCCGCCTCGCCTTCGACGATCCCTCCGACCCCTCCCGGGGGGGGACGATGGAGGTCCTCCTCGCCGGCACCGAGGGGCCCGCCGGCCTCTCCTGCCTCGCCCCCCTGCCGGACGGGAGCCTCCTGCTCGGGGAAGCACCCGCCTTCCCGCTTCCGGGGCGGGAGGCGAGCCTCTGGCGCTTCGACCCGCGGAGCGGGGACCTGGCGAGGCTCCTGGAGGTCAACCCCGCGGCCGCCGGGGCTCCGGAGGAGGCCGGGGAGTGGGGGATCGCCGGCGTGGCGGACGGGTCGGGCCTGCTCGGAGGGGGGTGGATCTTCGTGGCCGTCCGCGGGCCCGCCTTTTCGGGCGCCGCCGGGCGGTCGCAGGTTCTGGCCGTGCACGTGCAGTGAGGGGGAAACCATGGATGTACGACCCGGGAAAGAGAGCTTCCGGCCCGCACCGGAGAAGGCCCTGGAGATGCTGGGAAGGCTCATGCTGGCCTGGGACGGCCAGTGGTTCCTCAAGACCGCCGGGGCCTGCGGCCTCGAAAAGGCCGTGGAGCTCAACGCGAGGGTTCGCCGGAGCTTTGCCCGAATCGAAGTCCGCGAGTTCCTGAGGGCCCTGGGCCGCGGGCCGGCCCAGAGCGTCGAGGAGGCCGCGGAGATGCTCACCGCCTACAGCCGCCTCTTCCTGGGGGACGGCATGGACGGGGAGTGGAAGGTGGAGGGCGGCGGCGCCGAGGTCACGGTCAGCCGTTGCCGCCCCCAGGACGGGGCCGCCAAGGCCGGCCTCAAGCCCGACACCCCCTGCATCGCCTGCGAGGGGCTGTGGGAGACCTGGCTGGAGGCGATCCTTCCCGGCACCGCCTGGGAGACCGAGATCGAGGCCGCCCGGGGCCGCGGCGCCGATCGCTGCCGGATCTTCATCCGACCCAAGGCCCCGGCTCACCCGAAGCGGGACGGGTCGTAGGGCGAGGGGTCGAGGGGGGGCGTCCTTCCCAGCACCAGGCTGGCCGCCATCTCCCCCACGGCGGCGGAGGTGGTCATGCCGTGGCCCCCCAGGCAGGCCGCCCAGAAGAAGTTCCGGACCTTCGGGTCCCGGCCCAGGACGAAGCCCCCGTCTGGGCTGAAGGTCCTCAGCGCCGCCCAGGTGCGGGCCACCGGGAGCCCGCCCATCCTCGGGGCCGCCTCTTTGAGTTTTGCCGCCAGCCACAGGGGGGCGTCGGGGTCCGCGGGGGGAACACCCGGAGGATGGGGGTCCTGGTCGCAGGGGGAGAGAAGGAGCCCGCCGCTCTCCGGGCGGAAGTAGACCTCCGGGTCCAGGCACCAGGCGTAGGGCATGGCCGGGGAGAGCCCCGGGAGGGGCCCCGTGTGGACGAGGTGCCGCCTTTTCGGCTCCACGGGGAAGGGGGCAGCGCCGGCCAGGGCCGCCACCTCGCCGGCCCAGGGGCCCGCGGCGTTCACCACCGCCGAGGCATGGAAGACCTCCTCCCCGGCGAGGACCGCCGCGATCCGGCCTTCCTTCGCCTCGAAGCCGGCCACGCGGGCTCCGGTGCGCAGGGGGACCCCCTTCAGAAAGGAACTCAGCAGGAGGTGGATGTCCACCAGCCCGTCGCTGGGGCAGGCCAGGGCCGACCGGAAGGGGGCCCCGTCGAGGAAGGGGACGCGGCCCACCACCTCCGCCCTCGGGGCCGGGTAGGTGTAGACGCCGACGGCCAGGGCGTTCTTCCTCAAGGCCTCCAGGCGGCGGTCGTTTTCCTCCGCGGCGAGGAGATAGCCCCCCGTCGCCGAAAGGAGGGGGCCGTCGCAGAAGCCCGGGGGCGGGTTTCGCAGAAAGGCCGTCCCGCGGGCCGCCAGGAGGCTCGTGGCGGGCTGGAGGACCGCCTGGCGGGCGATACCGGCGTTCTTGCCCGAGGCGTGGCCCCCCGGGATGGGCTCCCGTTCCAGGACCACGAGGTTCTCGACGCCGAACCGGCGGAGCCACCACGCCGTGGCCGCCCCCGCCAGGCCCGCCCCGATGATGACCACGCCGCCCTTCGGCACCCCGTCGCCCTCCGGCCAACGAGTGTACCACGGCGCCGGAAAGGGTCGCAGAGGCCCGTGCCGCGAAGGGCCCTAGGAACCCGCCCGCCTTGACGGAAGGTCCAGCCCGCCGTATCCGGGTAACGACATGGAGAAGGAGTCGAAGGTGGCTTCTTCCAGAAACCTTTCGGTTGCCTGGGCGCCGGGGCTTTGGACCCTTCTGAGCGCCGTGTCCGCCCAGCCCCCCCCTGAACTGACCCAGGGGATCCCCGACCGGGTCGCCGTGGGGGACCTGCTCGTCTGCGAAGGCCGCCACTTCCTGGCCGGGGATCCGCAGGTCACCGTCCGGTTCGGTTCCGTTCCCGTCGCCGTCGTCCCCGACAGGGGCACCCGCATCTCGGTCCTCGTTCCGCCGGGGGCGGCCACGGGCCCCGTCACCGTCACCACCACCGCCGCGGTGGACGGGAGGATGGTGGAACAGACGAGCCACGCGGCAAAGGTCGCGGTCATCTGGAGGCGCGTGGATGTTGAAAGCCCACTGGACCACCCCTCCACCCTCCCCCTGTCGGAGCTCTCGAACCCCGACAACCCGACGCGGCCTCCGCGAGTTTCGAAGGGTTCGGCTGCCCGTTGAAGCGGACGGAAAGGCAGGGTGGGAGGGAGTGGCCGGTGAACCCCTCAAGCCCGGCCCTCCCCAGCCCCGACGGGGGGACGGAGTACCACTTCGTGGGGCCGTACCTGGAAGTGGAGATTCCGAGATCGGCGGTGTTTCCCTCCCCGCTCCCGGCCGCCACGGCCGCCTTCGCCAAGGAGCCCTCGCGGGAAAAATGCTACGTGGAGGTCCCCCTCACGGGCCAGAGGAAGAACGGCAAACTCGCCTCGGTCTCCGCCCGGGTCTGCGCCAA
>JBBILR010000016.1:47039-58344 GCA_037444825.1 Acidobacteriota bacterium
CCGAAGCGCCGGCCGCCACGCCCGCGCCTCCCTCGAAGACCCCGGTGCCCTGAAGGGTGGCCTCCGGGCCGGTAGAGCCTTCGACCGCCCGGGTGCCTTCTCTTCCCCCAGGCGGGGAGGAGAGGGTATCCTGGCCCCGGGAGGCCGGAATGGGAGTGGCCCTTCGGGCGGGGTTTGCGGCGGTCTTGTGCGCGGCGGCGCTCTCCTGCTGCCGCTTTCCCTTCTCCATGGAGGGGCGGTACCGGCGGGAGATGACCTGCGCGGAGCGGGTCAGCGACGAGAAGTCCCTGGAGATCCTGAGGAAGGGGGCCTTCTGCTGCGAGCCCCTCCCCCCGTCGGTGGCCTCCCTGCCCGCCGCGAGGCGCTTCTACTACGAGCGGGCCCTGGCGCTGAAGCCGGGGGAGGCGGCGCCGCTGCTGGGCCTGGGCCGGGCCCTGTGGGAAGCGGGGGACTACGAAGGGGCGCTGGAGGCCTACCGGAAGGCCGAGGGGCGCCTCGAGAAGCCCCTCTACGCCCAGATCGGCGCCTTCACCATGCTGAGGCTCCTTCGCCGCTTCGACGAGGGGCGCGGCCTGGCCGAGACCATCCGCCGGGAAAGGGGGGTGGACGGCGCCAAGGTGGCCGAGTATCTCCTGGGCCGCCTGGAGTACGACGCCGGGAACTACGGCGCGGCGGAGGGCCACCTCCGGGAGGCCCTGGAGCGGGCCGCCAGAGGGGGCTACGGCCTCGGCGGGACCCCCTTCTCCATGAAGGACGCCCACCTGTACCTGGCCCTCGTCCTCCAGAAACAAGGGGACGCCCAGGGGGCCTACGGGGAGTTCCTGGCCTTCCACCGGAAGATGAGCGACCCCGAGTACCAGATCTTCTACGCCTACTGGCTCCCGCGCCTGGGGAGGGATCAGGGGGCCCTTCTCGAGAGGATCGAGACGGAGTGGGCCCACCTGCGCCAGTGACGCCTCTCCCGAGCCTCAGGAGAGGTCCTTCAGCAGCTCCAAAAGAAACCGGTAGGTGCTCCCCACGGAGGCGACGTGGACCTCTTCGTCGGGGGAGTGGGCGTTGCGGATGGTGGGGCCCAGGGAGACCATGTCCATCCCCGGGTACTTGCTGCCGATGATGCCGCACTCGAGGCCGGCGTGGATGGCCTTCACCTGAGGGTCCTTCTTGAAGAGCCGCCGGTAGGTCTTCTTGGCTTGGGCCAAGACCTTGGAGTCCAGGTTGGGCTGCCAGCCCGGGTAGCCGAAGGAGTGCCTCACCCTCGCCCCGGCGAGGCGCCCCACGTTGGCCACCCACCAGGCGGCCCAGTCCCGCTGGGATTCCACCGAGGAGCGCTGGGAGGTGAAGACCGAGAGGGTCTTTTTAGCGGTCTCCACGATGGCGAAGTTGGTGGAGGTCTCCACCAGGCCGTGGATTTCGCGGCTGTAGGAGACGAGACCGTGGGGGACGGCCCCCAGGAAGTGAAGGACCTTCTTCTGGGCCGCGGCGGTGAAGGGGGGCCAGGGGGCCTTGCCCTTCTCCAGGGCGAGGGCGACTCCTTCGTCCACCCCCTTGAGCTCGGACCGGACGGTCTTCTCGAAGGTCGAGAGCAGGGGGGCGGCCTTCCGGGCGGCGGCGGCGTCGAGGTGGAGGACGGCGAAGGCCTCGCGGGGAATGGCGTTGCGCTTGGACCCCCCGCTCACCGAGACGAGGGCGAAGGAGACCCCTCCCGCCTCCAGCGCCGAAAGGGCCCGGGCCAGGATCCGGTTGGCGTTGCCCCGCCCCTCGTGGATGTCCCCGCCGGAGTGGCCGCCGCGGAGGCCCTTCACCACCAGCGTCCGGACGGGGCGGGGGTCCCTTTCGGCGGCGCGCTTCACGGGGAGGACCATCTCCGTGTCCTTGCCGCCGGCGCAGCCGACGTAGAGCTGGCCGTCCTCCTCCGTGTCGAGGTTGAGGAGGATCCGCCCCTTCACGAAGCCGGGCTCCAGGTTGTTGGCGCCGTTGAGGCCCGTCTCCTCGTCGATGGTGAAGAGAAGCTCCAGGGGGCCGTGGACGGCCTTGGGCTCGTCCAGGACCGCCAGGGCCATGGCCACCCCGATGCCGTTGTCGGCGCCGAGGGTGGTGCCGGTGGCCTTCACCACCTCCCCCACCACCCGCGGCCGGATGGGGTCCTTCAGGAAGTCGTGCTTCACGTCGCGGTTCTTCTCGCAGACCATGTCGGTGTGGCCCTGGAGGACTACGGTGGGGGACGTTTCCTTCCCGCGGGTGGCGGGGACCCGGACGACGACGTTCCCCACCCGGTCCCGCTCCCAGGAAAGGCCGTGGGCCTCGGCGACGGAGACGACGTAGTCGCCGGCGGCCTTTTCGTGGCCCGACGGGCGGGGGATGGCGCAGAGGTTCTCGAAGTGTTCCCAGACCTTGCGGGGTTCGAGCTTCAACATGGAGTTCCTCCTCGAGGCATCGCGGGCGGCCGTCGCCGGCCGCGCTTCACAGGGATCCGGATCGGCCTTGGGCCTCGAAGGCCTTCAGCGCCATCCACGCCTTTCCCGACTTCAGCGGGTCCAGACCCACCCAGAGCCAGAGGGTCTCGTCGGAGAGAAGCCTCAGGCCCATGAGGGGGGTTTCGGGAACTTGCCCGTCCGAAAGCTCCTCCCAGGACGAACCGGACAGCACCCGGAAGATTCCCTGGGCGCCCGCGCGGAGGGACTGTTCCGCCTCCAGGGCGTCCCCCACGGAGAGGAGGGCCGAAAGGGAGGCCCCGTGGAAGACCGGCGTCTCGATCCGGGCCCAGGAGAGGGGGAGGGAACGCCCCGCCACCCGGCAGACCTCCCGGCCGAAGCCCTCCCGCTCCGTCCCGCCCTCGTCGGGGTGCAGGGCGAAGGCGAGGCGCCGGCCCGAAGCGGGAACGCCGGTTTCCTGAAAAGAAAGCAGGGCGGTGCTCTGCCGCATCAGTTCGCGCACCGCGCCCTCTCCCCTCCGGGACGCCGAGGAAAGGAGGTGAACCTGGACGGGGCCCAGGACCCCCTCCGGGATGGACCTCAGCAGAAGGCCCAGGTAGAGGCTTTCGGGCTCGGGAAAGCGGAGGGGCCGTTGGCGCGCCTCCGGGGGCAGGAGGCCCGAGAAGGGGTCGAAGAGGAAGTCCCCCTCGCCGGGAGGGGTGGCGAGATCGTAGAGGGCCGCCCCCGACGCCTCGGCCCAGGCCGTCACCGCCTCCCGGGCCGCGGGTTCCCCGGTGCAGAGGAAGACCGTGGTGCAGCCTTCCAGGTACTCCCCGGTGAGGGGGAGAAAGAGGTCCGCCTCCTCCTCCGCCACGGCCACTTCCCAGCCACCGGGCCGGTCCCCGAAGGCGAGGAGGTCCTCCCGGGAAAGGCCCCGTTCCAGGAGGCCCTGGTAGACCTCCCGGGCCAGCAGGCTCCCCGCCCCGACGAGGGCGATGCGGGAGGGGGCGCTCACGGCTCCTCCTCCCCTTCGGCCCCGTTCGGCTCCGGCTCCTCCTCCTTCTTTCGGAGGAGACCCGCCTTCTCGAAAAGAAAGGAGAGGGGGCCGGAAAGGGCGTAACTGACCGCCACGGCCAGGAGGACCGCCGGCGGGTGGAGGGCCACCAGGACGAGGACCAGCGCCACCAGGAAGATCACCTTGGGGGAGCGGCGCTCGCGGAGGTCCAGGTCCTTGAAGGAACGGTAGCGGAAGGTGCTCACCATGAGAAAGGAGAGGAGAACGACGTAGGAGAGGGCCAGCCACTTGAAGGGCCGGGGGAGCCCCTGCGGGAGGAAGTACAGGGGGAGGACGGCGGCGGCGGCGGCGGCGGGGATGGGGAGGCCCACGAAGAAGCGCTTGTCCACCTTGCCGGACTGCACGTTGAAGCGGGCCAGGCGCATGGCCCCCGCCACGGGCAGCAGGAAGGCGAAGAGCCAGCCCGTCCGTCCCAGGTCCTTGAGGCCCCAGTGGTAGAGGACCAGGGCGGGGGCGAGGCCGAAGGAGAGGAAGTCCGACAGGGAGTCCAGTTCCTTCCCGAAGTCGCTGGTGGTTCCCGTCATGCGGGCGATGCGCCCGTCGAGGCTGTCGAGGATCCCGGCGATGACCACGAAGGTCACCGCCCACTCGAAAGAACGCTTGAAGGCCAGGATGATGGCCGAGTAGCCGCAGAACATGTTGGCCACGGTGAAGAGGCTGGGGAGGATGGCCACCCCCCGCCGAAAGGGGATGCGCCGGGGGGCGCCCACCAGGCGCCGGATGGCCCGGGGGCTCACCGCGGCCTCCAGCGGGCCAGGGGGGTGACCCCCGCCCGCACCCGCTCCCCGGGGGAGGCGAGGAGCTCCACCTCCTCCTCCGGGAGGTAGAGGTCCACCCGGGAGCCGAAGCGGATGAGGCCCAGGCGCTCCCCCCGCCCGAAGGCCCGCCCGGGGAAGGCCCAGCAGACCACCCGGCGGGCGATGAGGCCGGCGATCTGCACCACCGCGAGAGGCCCCCGGTCGGTGTCCAGGACCACCCGGACCTGTTCGTTGTCCAGGGAAGCCTTGTCGCTCCAGGCGGCCAGGAAACGCCCGGGGTTGTACCGCACCTCCCTCACCACGCCTCCGTAGGGGACGCGGTTCACGTGCACGTTGAAGACCGACATGAAGACGCTGATCCGAACCTTCCCTCCCTCCCGGTGGAGGGGCAGGAGGCGGCCGTCGGCGGGGGAGAGGAGAAGGAGGGGGTCCGGCGGCGGGGTGCGCTCGGGGTCGCGGAAGAAGGCGCAGACGGCGGCCGCGGCGGCGCCGAGGGCGGCCGCGGCTCCGAAGAACCCGGCCACTGCGGCGGCGGCTCCCGCCACGGCCAGCGGTGCGGCGAAGGGAAAGGCTTCCTCCCGGACGACCATGGGACCTCCAGAGGGCAGGATAGCGGTATCGGACCCCTTTCGCCAAGGGCCCGGCGATCCCGCGGACCGCGGCGCGGAGCCCGGAGGCGCTCCGGACCTTGACGGGAAGGCCTAACTGTGCTATTCTGAAAGCCTTACGAGAGGGGTGCCGTGGACTTCTTCCGCCTGTCCGACATTTTGGAGCCCGTGGAGATGGTGGTCCACGTCCCCGCCCTCTCGGTGGAGGTCGGCTACCACTACACCCTGGACCTGGACGCCCTGGACCTCCGCCTCTCGGTGGCCCCCGGCACCCGGGGCCACCGGCTGAAGGGGGCCTTCCCCTTCCACGGCACCCTGCCCTGCTCCCGTTGCCTGAGGCCCGTGGTTCTCTCGGGGGAGTCCTCCTTCGACCTGGAGTACCGCCCCGCCGCGGCGGACGAAAAGGTCCGCCTGGGCGCCGAAGGGCCCGACGAACCGGACGTGGTCTACTACGACGATGACCGGGTGTCCTTCGCCGCCCTCGTCCAACAGCAGATTTTTCTCGAGATCCCCGAGAAGGTCCTCTGCCGGGAAAACTGCCCCGGACTCTGCCCCCGTTGCGGGAAGGACCTCAACGAGGGACCCTGCGGGTGCCCCCCCGAGGGGGACCCTCGGTGGGACGGCCTTTCCCGCCTCTCTTCCCTTCAATAGGAGACCGCCATGCCCAACCCGAGACGCCGCCACTCCCGGACTCGCCGCGACAAGCGCCGCACCGGCGACGCCCTCGCTCTCCCCAAGACCGTCGAGTGCCCCCAGTGCCACGAGCCCAAGCTGCCGCACACCGTCTGCAAGGCGTGCGGGACCTACGACGGGAAGCGCGTGTTGAACGTCGAAGAGGCCTGAGGACGAGATGACCGCCCGCATCGCGCTGGACGCGATGGGGGGCGACCGGGCCCCCCTCCCGGAGGTCGTGGGGGCGGTGGAGGCCTACCGCCGCTTCGGCGTGCCCGTCCTCCTCGTGGGGGACGAACCCCGCCTCCGCAAGGAGCTGGAGCACCTCAAGGTCGGCGGCGGGGAGATCCCCGTGGTCCACGCCGACGAGGTGATCACCATGGAGGACCCGCCCCTCACCGCCGTGCGGAAGAAGCGCCGCAGTTCCCTGCGGATCGCCGCCGACTTGGTGAAGGACGGGGAGGCCCAGGGGCTCGTCTCCGCCGGAAACACCGGCGCCGTCATGGCCACGGCCAAGCTGGTCATCGGCGGCATCGAGGAGGTGGAGCGCCCGGCTTTGGCCACCTGGATCCCCCACGCCAAGGGAGTCTCCCTCCTTCTGGACGTGGGGGCCAACAGCGACTGCCGTCCCTCCCACCTGTTGCAGTTCGCCGTGATGGGGGCCATCTACTACAGCCAGATGACCGGGGCGGCGGAGCCGGCCGTGGGGATCCTCTCCATCGGGGAGGAGGAGATCAAGGGGAACGACCTCACCAAGGAGGCCTTCCGCCTTCTGCAGCAGTCGGGTCTCCGCTTCATCGGCAACGTGGAGGGCCACGGGCTCTTCCGCGGGGAGGCCGACGTCATCGTCACCGACGGCTTCACCGGCAACGTCGTCTTGAAGACCGGCGAATCGGTCTACGAATACATCGGCCACACCCTCAAGGCGGGTTTCCGGCGCAGCCTGGCGGCCCGCCTGGGGTACCTGCTCTCCCGGGGGGTCTTCGAAGAGCTCAAATCCAAGATGGACTACGCCGAGTACGGCGGGGCCCTCCTGCTGGGAGTGAAGGCCGTGACCATCATCTGCCATGGCCGTTCCCAGCCCCGGGCCATCACCAACGCCCTGAGGCTGGCGCGGGACTTCTGCGAGGCCGGCCTCAACGACCGCATCGGCGCGCAGATTCACGCCCGCGTGAAGGAAACCGGCAATGGCAAGAACGCTCTCGCGAATTGAGGGGACGGGCCACGCCCTTCCCCAGAAAACCCTCACCAACGCCGACCTCGAGAAGATGGTGGACACCACCGACGAGTGGATCACCACGAGGACGGGAATCCGGGAACGCAGGATCGCCAACGAGAACGAGTACCTCTCCCTCTTCGCCGCCGAGGCAGGCCGCCAGGCCCTCTCCATGGCGGGGCTTTCGGCCTCCGACCTGGACCTCATCCTGGTGGCCACCGTCACCCCCGACCAGCCCATCCCCTCCACCGCCTGCTTCGTCCAGGCGGCGCTCGGGGCCTCCCGGGCGGCGGCCTTCGACCTGGCCGCCGGCTGCTCGGGCTTCCTCTACGCCCTCCAGGCGGCCGACGCCCTGCTTCGCACGGGGTACGGGAAGAAGGCGCTGGTCATCGGAGGGGAGATCCTCTCCAAGTTCCTGGATTGGCAGGACCGGTCCACCTGCGTCCTCTTCGGCGACGGCGCGGGGGCGGTGGTTCTCTCCGCCGAGGAGGGGGAGCGGGGGCTTCTGTCCACCGCCATCCACGCCGACGGGACCATGGCGGACTTCATCACCCTGCCGGGGGGAGGCTCCCGCATCCCCGTCAGCCACGCCATGATCGACGCCAACCTGCACACCATCAAGATGAAGGGGAACGAGACCTTCAAGATCGCCGTGCGGTCGCTGGAGTCGGTGTGCCGGGAGGCCATCGAGCGGGCGGGGCTCACCCCGAAGGACGTGCGGTGGTTCGTCCCGCACCAGGCCAACACCCGGATCATCGACGCCGTGGCCAGCCGGCTGGGGTGGCCCCCCGAGACCCTTTACCTGAACATCGACCGCGTCGGGAACACCTCCGCCGCCTCCATCCCCATCGCCCTGGACGAACTGGTCCGGAGCGGGCGGGTTTCCAGGGGCGACGTCCTCCTCTTCGCCGCCTTCGGCGCGGGCCTCACCTGGGGCTCGGCGCTGGTCCGCTGGTAGTCGGCGGGCCGCCCCCGCGGCGGTTTGGCGAAACCCCCGCCGCCCCCGGCGGGGGTTTTTCGCCATGCGGCCATCTGGTATGATTTTTCTTCATCCTCTTCCCCTTCGGGATGAGCCCTCAGGGAGTGGTTCATGAAGATCGCGCTGGTGTTTCCCGGACAGGCCTCCCAGGCCGTGGGCATGGGCAAGGATCTCGCCGAACGCTTTCCGGAGGCCCTCCGGGTCTTCGAAGAGGCCGACGCGGTCCTGGGCGAGGACTTCCGCCGCCTCCTCTGGGAAGGCCCGGCGGAGAGCCTCAACCTCACGGCCAACACCCAGCCGGCGGTCCTCACCGTCTCCACCGCCGCCTTTCGCGTTCTCGCCGCCGCCCGGCCGGACCTCTCCCCCGCCTACCTGGCGGGCCACTCCCTGGGGGAGTACAGCGCCCACGTGGCCGCGGGGACGCTGGCCTTCGCCGACGCCCTGAGAACGGTCCGCCGGCGGGGCCTCTTCATGCAGGAGGCGGTGCCGGTGGGGGAGGGGGCCATGGCCGCCCTCATGGGGATGGAGACCGAGGACGTTCTCCGGGCGTGCCGGGAGGCCTCCCCCGCGGGGGAGGTGGTCCCCGCCAACGACAACGCCCCCGGCCAGGTGGTCATCGCCGGGAAGGCCGCGGCGGTGGAGCGTGCGGTTCAGATCGCCCGGGGTCTCGGCTGCCGCAAGGCCGTCCTGCTCCCCGTCTCGGCCCCCTTCCACTCCCCCCTCATGAAACCGGCGAGGGAGCGGCTGGAGCCGGTCCTTTGGGGGCTTCCCTTCGGCGACCCCCGGTGGCCGGTGGTGGCCAACGTGGACGCGAGGCCGGTCTTCACCGGGGAGGAGGCGCGGGAGCGCCTCGTCCGCCAGGTGGACGCCCCCGTGAGGTGGCGGGAGACGCTGGAGTTTCTCAAGGCCGAAGGGGTGGACACGGTGGTGGAGGTGGGCCCCGGCACCGTGCTCACGGGCCTTGCCAAGAGGGTCAGCCGAGAGTGGGTCCTCCTCAACGTGGAGGACGGGGCGAGTCTGGAAAAGACCCTCGCCGCCCTCTCCTGACCCTTCGGGAGTTCGTCGGGGGGAAGAGGGATGAAAGGAGGAAAAGCATGCCCCGATTCGTGAACCGCGTCGCGCTGGTCACCGGAGCCGCCCAGGGCATCGGTTTCCGCATCGCCGAACTGCTGGCCTCGGAGGGGGCCTGGGTCTTCGCCGGCGACCTGAACCGGGAGGCCCTGGAGCGTTCGGTGCAGGGCCTCCAGGAGAAGGGGCTGAAGGCCGAGGCCCTGGCCCTCAACGTCGCCGACCGGGCCTCCTGCGAGGCCGCCGTCCGGGAAATCCTTCAAAAGGCCGGCCGTATCGAACTCCTGGTCAACAACGCCGGCATCACGAGGGACGCCCTGCTGATGCGGATGAAGCCCGAGGACTGGGAGCTGGTCCTGGCGGTGAACCTCACCGGCGCCTTCCACCTCACCCAGCTCGCCGTGAAGGCCATGGCCGCCCAGCGCTTCGGGAGGATCGTGAACCTCGCCTCGGTGGTGGGGCTCATGGGGAACCCCGGCCAGGCCAACTACGTGGCCTCCAAGGCGGGGATCGTCGGCCTCACCAAGGTGGTGGCCCGGGAGATGGCCTCCCGGAACATCACCTGCAACGCCGTGGCCCCCGGCTTCATCGTCACCCCCATGACCGACGCGCTCACCGACGCCCAGAAGGAGCAGATGGCCGCGCTGATCCCCTTGAAGCGCTTCGGGACCCCCGACGACGTGGCCCGGGCGGTGGCCTTCCTTCTCAGCGAAGATGCCGCCTACATCACCGGCCAGACCCTCTCCGTCAACGGCGGGATGTACATGTAGGAGGATTCCGTGAGTCGAAGGATCGCGCGGGCGCTGGCTCTCCCCCTCGTCCTCGGCGCCGTTTCCCTCTGGGCGGCGCTCCCCGAAATGGGTCCCTGCAGGCCGGAGATCCAGGCCTTTCGCGAGGCGGAGATGGCGCGAAGCCGGCGGCGGCTGCAGGGCCTGGCCGACCCGAAGAAGTACGGCGTCCAGCCCCGCCAAAACGCCGATATTCTCCTGACCGAGCTGGATCTCCGCGTGGACCCCGGAGCCCGGCGAATCTCCGGCACGGTGGCCCTCACCTTCCGCCCCACGGCCTCCCTCCCCCGGCTTAAGCTGCGGCTGCACCGGGCCCTCTCCCTGGGGGCCTGCCGCCTCGACGGCGCCCCGGCGTCGGTGAAGCGGAAGAAGGACGACCTCACCTTCACCTTCTCCCCGGCCCTCACGCCCGGGGCGGACCACACGCTTTCCGTGGCGTACGAAGGGACCCCGGTGGTCTCCGGGTCGTTGGGAGGGGGAATGCTCTTCTCGGAGCACGACGGCGTGCCCTCGGCCACCACGCTCTCCGAGCCCTTCGATTCCTTTGCCTGGTGGCCCTGCGTGGACGACGTGGCCGACAAGACGCTGGCCCGGGTGCGCCTCACCGTCCCCGCGGGAATGGTGGGGGCCTCCAACGGCGCCCTGGAGTCCCACACCGCCAACGGCGACGGCACGGAAACCTGGACCTGGTTCGAGGGCTACCCCATCGCCAACTACCTCATCTCCGCCAACGTCACCAACTACGCCCTCTTCACCGACGGCTACCTGGCCCGGGACGGGGTCACCTCCATGCCCCTGCTCCACTTCGTCTACCCCGAGGACGAGGCCGCGGCCCGGACGAACTTCGCCCGGGTCCCGGAGATGATCGGCTGGATGGCCGAGACCTGCGGGGAGTACCCCTTTCTCGCCGAGAAGTACGGCATGGTGGCCTTCCCCTGGGGCGGCGGCATGGAGCACCAGACGCTGACCAGCATGGGGGACCGCTTCGTCGGCGGCTCCGGGAACTACGACGAGATCTACGTCCACGAGCTGGCCCACCAGTGGTGGGGGGACGACGTCACCTGCGGCACGTGGAACGACGTCTGGCTCAACGAAGGCTTCGCCACCTACTTCGAGGCCCTCTGGATCGCCCGGGAAGAGGGCCTGGACATGGGGCGGGTCATGGCCTACTACGACGACGGGCGCTACGACGGCTACCTCGGCGGGGCCGTCTACCTGAAGAACGGCGACACCGCCTTCACCGACACCGGCGCCATCTACGACAAGGGGGCCTGGGTCCTCCACATGCTGCGGTACGTCGTGGGGGACGACGCCTTCTTTGCGGCCCTACGCGCCTACCGCGCCGCCCACGCCTACGGGAACGCCACCACCGAGGACCTTCGGGCCGCCTTCGAGAACGCCTGGGGAGAGGACCTCGGCTGGTTCTTCGAGCAGTGGGTCTACACCCCCAAGCGGCCGGTGTACCGCCTCTCGTGGAGCGCCGCTTCCGGCTCCGCGTCGGTCACCGTGGAGCAGCGGCAGAAACACAAGATCGCCCGCAGGACCACCCTCCGGGACGTCTACCGCATGCCCCTGGAGATCACCCTCCACTACGCCGACGGACGGTCGGAGACCCACACGGTGTGGAACGAGGAGCGGTCCCAGACCTACGCCTTTCCCACCTCCGGGACCGTCGTCTCCGTGGGCCTCGACGAGGGCAACCACGTCCTCAAGCTGGTCTTGTAGCGGCC
>JBBILR010000017.1:0-15072 GCA_037444825.1 Acidobacteriota bacterium
CCCCCGCGAGGGCGGGGGTGACAGCCCGCCGAAGGCGGGCGCCTCGTCCTTCGCGCCCAAGGCCCAATCCTGCGGCCTGCCTTTCCCCCTGTGCTCCGCTCCGGGGGAAAGGCGGACCTCCGGAGAGGAGAAATTGGGGGCGGGGGTGACAGCACCCCGGAAGTCTCCCCCCCGGGTAGCGACCTTTGCTCGCCAAAGACTGGCTTTTTTCGGCCGATGCGAGCATCGGCCGCTACAGGGGCCGGGCTTTATCGGCCGACGGTCCCCCGCCCCCGACGGCCTGCCTCCGCGTGGCGGCCTTGGCTTTCCGAAGGCCGTCGCCCCTTGTTGATCGAAGGCTATACTGGTTCCATGCCGGCCCTGCCGCCCCCGCCGCCGTTCCAGTTCGCCCGGACGAGGCCTCTAAGGCTCTTCGTGTACCGGAAGGCGCGGCTCGCGCTGAGGGAGCGGATCCTCGAGGTGGGGGCGGGGGAGGGGCCCGTGGCGGAGGAGATGGCGGCCCGCACCGGGCGGGCGGTCTTCGCCCTGGACCGCCGGGCCCCCGTCTCCCGGCCGCCCGGGGTGCGCTTCGTCCGGGGGGAGGCCGAGGCCCTCCCCTTCGGCCCCGCCTCCTTGGACGCCGTGGCCTTCCACTTCGTCCTCCTGTGGCTCCGGGACCCCGTACGGGCCCTTTGGGAGGCGCGGCGGGTGCTCCGGAGGGAGGGCGTGCTCCTCCTTCTCGCCGAGCCGGACCTTTCGGCGCGACAAGACCGCCCCGCCACGGGCCTGGGGGAAGCCCTCCGCAGGGCCGTTCGGGCGTGCGGGGGGCACCCCGACGCGGGGGCGCGCCTGGAGGGGTGGCTCCGGGAGGCCGGTTTCCGCCCCTTTCTGGAGAGGACTCCCCCCCGTTGGCTCCCCCTGGGGGACTTTCGAGAGACGGCGTGGGAGATTGCGGCCCTGAGGCGGGCCGGCCTCCTGGAGCGCGGGGAGGCCGCCCGCCTCTGGCGGAGGGAACGGGAAGCCTTCGGCGCCGGCGGGAGGGCGGTCCTCCTTCCCCTCGCCTACGGGACCGCGGCTCCCCGTTGAGCCCCCCTCATTCCAGGACTTCGGTCTTCAACGACGAAATCCGGTCGTTCCACCCGGCGGCAACCAGCGAGGGGACGTCGGCCCGCCCTTCGAAGGTGAGGGTCTTTCCCTGGTAGTTGACGTGTTCGTAAAAGGTCACCTTGAGCCTGCTGCCGAGCTTGAAGGAGGAGATCCGGTCGTTCCAGCTGGGCGAGCCGGAGCCTCCGGTCTTGTACAGGCGGAGGTCGGGGATGTCGCGGGAGCCGTCCCACATGATGTAAGCGCCCCGGTAGTTGACGTGCTCGTAGATGTACAGCTGGTTGGAGGTGGGGGTGTGGGCGGGGAGAGAGAGGCCCAGCCCCACCGTCAGCCCGACGAGCCAAAGGGCTCTGCGCCACAGTCCGCGGTCGCCGATTCTGTCCATGGCACACCCTCCTTTTCCCAGGCGGGAATCGAAGGGCGCTCCACCCCTCCTCCGAGGGTCCCCGACTCCTGCCTGGGGTGATCTAGGCGTAAGATAGGTCGGAAGGCCGCGTTTTTCCACTCCACGGGCGCCAGGGGGCCGCCTTGGGGGGCCATTCCCCCCTGGTGGCGGGAAGAGGGCGGCCCGCGGAGCTGTTCGAGAGAAACGTGCCGAGCGCGGAGTCTCCCCGCGGGACCCGCCGCGGCCCCCCGAAGGATCGATACGATGGAACCTACGGAGCGAACGGAGCGAGACCCCCTGCGGGAGGCCGAGGACCGTGAATGGATCGAGTCCCTCGACGGGGTCTTCGAGGAGCAGGGACCCGATCGGGTGAAGGAGCTCCTGTGGCGCCTGCACGTCCGGGCGGCCCGGTACGGGATCCGGCCCTTCTTCACCGCCAACACCCCCTACCTCAACACCATCCCGCGGGAAAAGCAGCCCCCCTACCCCGGCAACCGGGAGATCGAGCGGCGCATCAAAAGCCTCGTGCGCTGGAACGCCATGGCCATGGTGGTGCGGGCCAACCGGGAGCTCTCGGGGATCGGCGGCCACATCTCCACCTTCGCCTCGGCGGCCACCCTCTACGAGGTGGGCTTCCAGCACTTCTTCCGGGGGCCGAACCACCCCTGCGGGGGGGACCTCGTCTACTTCCAGGGCCACGCGGCGCCGGGGATCTACGCCCGGGCCTTCCTGGAGGGGCGCCTTCAGGAGGAGAACCTGGCGGGGTTTCGAAGGGAACTCTCCCGCCCCGGCGGGCTCCCCTCCTACCCCCACCCGCACCTCCTGCCGGGCTTCTGGCAGTTCCCCACCGTCTCCATGGGCCTCTGCTCCCTCCTGGCCATCTACCAGGCCCGCTTCAACCGCTACCTCATGGACCGGGGCCTCCTTCCCGAAAGCGACCAGAAGGTCTGGGCCTTCCTGGGGGACGGGGAGATGGACGAACCCGAGAGCCTGGGCGCCATCACCCTGGCCTCCCGGGAGAAGCTGGACAACCTCATCTTCGTGGTGAACTGCAACCTCCAGCGCCTCGACGGCCCGGTGCGCGGCAACGGGAAGATCGTGCAGGAGCTGGAGGCGGCCTTCCGGGGAGCCGGGTGGAACGTCCTCAAGGTCCTCCTGGGAGAGGACTGGGACCCCCTCCTGGAGAAGGACGTGGAGGGCCTCATCGCGCGGCGCCTCGAAGAGACCGTGGACGGGCAGTCCCAGCGGTACACCGTGTCGGACGGCGCGTACATCCGGAAGCACTTCTGGGGAAAGGACCCCCGGCTCCTGGAGCTGGTGCGCCACCTCTCCGACGAGCACCTCCGGAAGATGCGGAAGGGGGGCCACGACCCCGAGAAGGTCTACGCCGCCTACAAGGCCGCCTTCGACCACCGGGGGGAGCCGTCGGTGATCCTGGCCCTCACCGTCAAGGGGTACGGCCTCGGCGAGGCCGGCGAAGGCAAGAACATCTCCCACCAGCAGAAGAAACTCAACGAGCAGGAGCTCCGGGAGTTCCGCAACCGCTTCGGCATCCCCGTCTCCGACGAGAGAGTGGCCGAGGCCCCCTTCTACCGGCCCCCGGAGGACAGCGAAGAAATCCGCTACCTCAAGGCCCGGCGGGAGGCTCTGGGCGGCCCCCTCCCCCAGCGGCGGGTCTCCTGCCCGGCGCTCCCCCCGCCCGACCCCCGTCTTTTCCAGGAGTTTCGAAAAGGGACGGGGGAGAGGGAGCTGGCCACCACCATGGTCTTCGTCCACCTGCTCGCCAAGCTGCTCAAGGACCCGGTCTACGGCAAGCACGTGGTGCCCATCGTCCCCGACGAGGCCCGCACCTTCGGCATGGAGAGCCTCTTCCGCCAGGCCGGGATCTACTCCCACGCGGGGCAGCTCTACGAGCCCGTGGACCGGGAGAGCCTGCTCTACTACAAGGAGGCGCGGGACGGGGCCATTCTGGAGGAAGGCATCACGGAGGCGGGGGCCGTTTCCTCCTTCCTCGCCGCCGGCACGGCCTACGCCACCCACGGGGTTCCCACCCTCCCCTTCTTCATCTTCTACTCCATGTTCGGCTTCCAGCGGATCGGGGATTTGATCTGGGCCGGGGCCGACATGCACGCCCGCGGCTTTCTCCTGGGCGGCACCGCCGGGCGGACCACCCTGATGGGGGAGGGCCTCCAGCACCAGGACGGCCACAGCCACCTCCTCGCCTACCCCGTGCCCCTCCTCGACGCCTACGACCCGGCGTACGCCTACGAACTGGAGGTTATTTTGGAGGAGGGCCTCCACCGCAAGGCGGTGCGGGGGGAAGACGGCATCACCTACATCACGCTGATGAACGAGTTCTACCGCCACCCCCCCATGCCGGAGGGGGCCCGGGAGGGGATCCTTCGCGGCCTCTACTCCCTGAGGCCCCGGGAGGGGGCCCCCGTCCACCTCCTGGCGTCGGGGGCCATCCTGCGGGAGGCGGAGGCGGCGGCGGAACTCCTGGAGGAGCGCTTTTCGGTCCCCGCCGCGGTCCACGGCGTCACCTCCTGGAAGGCCCTCCACCGGGACGCCCTGGAGGCCGAGCGGTGGAACCTCCTCCACCCCCGGGAGCCCCGGAGGCGCCCGTACGTGGAGGCCTTCTTCGAAAACAGGCCCGGCGTCTTCGTGGCGGCCTCCGACTACGTGAAGGCCCTTCCCCTCTCCGTGGGGCGGTGGATCCCCGGCCCCCTGGCCGCCCTCGGCACCGACGGCTTCGGCCGGAGCGACGGGAGGCGGGAGCTGCGCGACTTCTTCGAGGTGGACGCGCAGCACATCGCCTTCGCCGCCCTTTCCCTCCTCCACCGGGAAGGGAGGATTCCCGCGGAGGAGGTGGAGCGCGCCGAGCGGGAACTGGAGATCGCCCCGGAACGGCCCGATCCGTGGACGCGCTAGCGGGAGGTGAACGGTGCGCAGGGACGTGACGCTTCCGGAAGTCTCCGAGAACGTGGCCGAAGCCACCGTGGTCAAGGTCCTGGTGGCCGTGGGGGAAACGGTGAAGGCCGACCAGCCCCTCCTCGAAGTGGAGACCGACAAGGCCCTCTTCGAACTCCCCGCCCCGGAGGGGGGCGTGGTGGCGGAGGTGCTGGTGAAGGCGGGGGACCGCATTTCGGTGGGCCAGGTGCTCCTCCGCCTGGAGGCCGGGGAGGGTCCGGGCCAGGGGAAGGCGCCCGCCGAGACGGCCCCTCCGCCGGAGGCGCCCGCGCCCCTCCCGCGGGCCGCCGCGGACGCCCCCCCTCCCGTCCAGAGCCCCCTCCCGGCCCCCGCCCCGGGTCCGCTTCGGGGTCCCGCCTCCCCGGCGGTGCGGAAACTGGCCCGGGAGCTGGGGGTGGACCTCTCCTCCGTCACGGGAACCGGCCCCAGAGGACGGATCACGGTGGAGGACGTCAAGGCCCGCGCCAAGTCTCTTCTCTCCGCCCCCCCGCCGGGAAGGTCCGCGGCGGTGCCGCCCCTGCCGGACTTCTCCAAGTGGGGGCCCGTGCGCCGGGAGCCCTTTTCCACGGTGCGGCGGGTCACCGCCGAGGCCATGGCCCGGGCGTGGGCGGCTGTTCCTCAGGTGACCCAGCACGACCGGGCGGAGCTGAGCTCCCTGGAGGCCTTTCGGCGCAAAAGCGGAAAGACGGCGGACGGCGCCTCCCTCACCGTCACCGCCTTCGTGGTCAAGGCGGCGGCCCTGGCCCTCCGGGCCTTCCCCGCCCTCAACGCCAGCGTGGACGAAGCGCGGATGGAGGCGGTGTTCAAGGAGTACGTCCACGTCGGCGTGGCGGTGGACACCGACCACGGCCTGCTGGTTCCCGTGGTCCGGGACGCCGACCGCAAGGGGCTGAGGGAGATCGCGAGGGAGCTCCGCGACCTGGCCGAGAGGGCGCGCCAGCGCCGCCTGAGCCCAACCGAGCTGGAGGGCGGCACCTTCACCGTCTCCAACCTCGGCGGCATCGGGGGGACGGCCTTCACCCCCATCGTCTACTGGCCGCAGGTGGCGATCCTGGGGGTCTCCCGGGCGGAGATCCTTCCCCGGTGGAACGGAGAGGCCTTCGAGCCGCGCCCCTTCCTCCCCCTTTCCCTCTCCTACGACCACCGCCTCGTGGACGGCGCGCTGGGGGCGCGGTTCCTCCGGTTCGTCTGCGAAGGGATCGAAGACCCGTGGAACCTGGTCCTGTGAAGGAGCCCCCATGAGAAGGACCAAGGCCGAGCTGAGACCCGAAGAGCGCCTCGCCGTTCGGGGCGGGGAGGGACGGGCCCTTCTGGAGGCCTACCTCCGGCCGGGGGAGATGGCGGGGGTGGAGTTCGTCTCCCGCGTCACCCTCGACCCGCACGCCTCCATCGGGGAACACCCCCACCCCGGCGAGGAGGAGCTGTACCTCGTCCTGGAGGGGGAGGGGGAGGGGATCCTCGACGGGGAGGCCTTCGCCGTCGCCCCCGGGGACGCCTTTCTCTGCAGGAAGGGGCACTCCCACGGCCTCCGGAACACCGGCCACCGGCCCCTCACTTTTCTCGCCCTCCTCACGAAGGCGTGACCGCCTCCGGGAGGGCCGCCCCCTTCCGGCGTCGCCTCAGCGCTCCGGCACCGCCTTGTAGCCGTACGCGATGACGCCGGACTCCCCCGCCTCCTGGACCTTGCGGAACTCCAGCGTGACGGGGAGGCCGACCTTCAGGCGCTCCGGCTCGCAGTCGGCGATCTGGCAGAGGAGGCGGGTCCCGTCGGAGAGCTCCACGATGCCCATCCCGTAGGGCGCCTCGTCGGAGAAGCCCCGGGGGGCCGTCCGGATCACGGTCCAGGCCACCACCTTCCCTTCGGAAGGGAGGGTGTAGGCCTTGAATTTCCGGGACCCGCAGGGGCACACCACCCGCGGGGGGAAAAAGACCTTGCCGCAGGAGGCGCACTTCCCCGCCTCCATCCGGTAGCGCTGGGGGGTGTTGCGGCGGACGTTGGCCGGCGAGATCATCACAGCACCTCCAGAATGTGAACGACGGCGCTGCCCCCGGAGCCGCCCATGTTCTGGGCGAGTCCGCGCTTCACGCCCTTGAGCTGGCGGGCACCCGCCTCCCCGCGGAGCTGGGTGACGATCTCGTGGGCTTGGGCCACGCCGGTGGCCCCCACCGGGTGCCCCTTGGACTTGAGCCCGCCGGAGGGGTTCACGGGGAACCTGCCGTCCCGGGCGGTGAGCCCGTCGCGCGTGGCCTTTCCGCCCTGGCCCTTCTTGACCACGCCCAGGGCCTCCAGGACGCAGATCTCCGCGATGGTGAAGCAGTCGTGCACTTCGGCGAAGTCGATGTCCGAAACCTTCACCCCCGCCATCTTGTAGGCCTTCTGGGCCGCCTCGTACGTGGACTTCAGGAAGGTGATGTCCTCCCGCTGGTGGAGGGCGATGGTGTCGGTGGCGTGAGCCGAGGCGGCGATCCGCACCGGGGCCTTCTTCAGCCGCATCTTCTTCGCCATCTCCAGGGGGCAGAGCACCGCGGCGGCGGCGCCGTCGGTGATGGGCGAGCAGTCGAGGACGGTGAGGGGATCGGCCACCTTCACCGCGTTCACCACCTGGTCCACGGTGATCTTCATCCGGTACTGGGCGTGGGGGTTGAGGAGGCCGTTGTCGTGGTTCTTCACGGCCACCCGGGCCAGGTCCTCCCGCTTCGTCCCGTAACGGTGCATGTGGGCCGTGGCGATCATGGCGTAGAGGCCGGGGAAGGTCACGCCGTGAAAGACCTCCATGTCCTGGTCCGCGGCGGTGGCCAGCGCGTAGGTGGCCTGGGCGCCGGAGACGTCGGTCATCTTCTCCACGCCCCCCACGAGGACCACGTCGCTCGCCCCCGAGGCCACCTCCAGGAAGCCCACGCGGAGGGCGAGGCCGCCCGAGGCGCAGGCCGACTCCACCCGCGTGCCGGGGATGGGTCCCTGGCCCAGGTAGTCGGCCAGGAGGGAGCCCAGGTGCTCCTGCCCGGTGAAGAGTCCGGGGGTCATGGACCCCACCACGAGGCTGTCCACGCGGTCCACGCCGGCGTCGTCGATGGCCGCCAGGGCCGCCTTCACGAAGAGGTCCCTCAGGGAGTCGTTCCAGTGCTCCCCGAAGTCCGTCATGCCGATTCCGATGATGGCGACGTCGCGCATGGCCTCAGTCCTCCACGTTCTTCCGGATCTTCCGGCGGAACTTCACGTAGGTGCCGTAGTCCACGTAGACCGGGTTCCGGTCGAGGTAGTCCCGGGTCTTTTTGGCCTTGCCCTGGACCTTGGGGAGGTTCTTCGTGCAGTGGAAGATAAAGGCGTCGGAGCCGGCGCCGGAGCCGAAGGAGCACATGAGGATCCGGTCGCCGGGCTTGGCCTCGTCCAGGATGGCCGAGAGGCCCAGGGGGGAGGCCCCGGAGTAGGTGTTGCCCAGGGTGGGGACCAGGAGCCCGGTCTTCATCTGTTCGTCGGTGAAGCCGAGCTCCTTGGCCATCTTCATGGGGAACTTGCCGTTGGGCTGGTGGAAGACGACGTACCGAAAGTCCTTCACCGTGGCGCCGGCTTTCTTCAAGACCCCTTCCACGCCGCCGCGGACGTGCTTGAAGTAGGCCATGTCCCCCGTGAAGCGCCCGCCGTGGCGCGGGTAGTGCATGTACTCGCGGCGCCAGAAGTCCGGCGTGTCGCTCATGAAGGAGTACTGGCACTCCACCTCGGCCACGACGTTCTTCGTCCCCATGAGGAAGGCCGCCCCGCCCGCCGCCGTGGAGTACTCCAGCGCGTCGCCCGGGGCGCCCTGGGACGTGTCGGCCCCGATGCCCAGCGCGTACTCCACCTCGCCGGACTTCACCAGGGCGTACGCCAGGAACATCCCCTCGCTCCCCGCCTTGCAGGCGAACTCCAGGTCGGCGCAGTGGCAGTCGTTCACCGCGCCGATGACCTCGGCCACCGTGGTGCCCGTGGGCTTCACGGCGTAGGGGTGGCTCTCGCTGCCCACGTAGACGGCGCCGATCTTCTTGGCGTCGATCCCCGCCCGCCGGAGGGCGTTCTTCGCCGCCTCCACGGCGATGGTGATCGTGTCCTGATCGGGGCCCGGCACCGATTTCTCCCGGAGCATGAGCCCTTTCTTCATGCTTTGGGCGTCCGCCCCCCAGACCTTGGCGATCTCCTCCACCTGGATCCGGTAGCGGGGAATGTACGCCCCGTATCCCACGATTCCGGCCATCCGCATCCTCCTATTTCCCCCGAGGGAGAGAAGGTTCGATTGTAGGGGAGGGAAAGGCCGGCATCAAGCCTCCCTTGCGCGCTGCGGGCCGGTGGGGGCATACTTTTCTCATGCCGTTCCTCGACCTTTCGGGTATGCTCGAGTCGTCCCCCGCCGTGGGCCCGGAGGCCTTCGAGAACATGGCCCCCACCCTGGAGGGCCTGCGCCAGACGGTCCTGGCCCTCGCCCGCCTGGAGACCCACCCCTTCCGCCACACGCCGGGGGACCATGCCCTGGAGGCGGAGGTGCGCCACGCCGCCCGGGCCCTCCGCAAGGAGGCCGAAGTCCTGGTGGTGGCGGGCATCGGGGGGTCTTCCCTGGGGGGGAGGGTCCTTTGCGCGGGGCCCCGGAGCCGGGTCCGCTTCCTCGAGGGGCTGGACCCCGCCACCCTTCCGGCGCGGCTCCAGGCCATCCCCTGGGAAAAGGCGGCCCTCGCCGTCGTCTCCAAGTCCGGCGGGACGCTGGAAACCTCCCTCAACGCCGCCTTCGCCCTGGAGGCCCTCCAGAAGGCCTGCCCCCACCGCTGGCGCTCCCGGACGGTCCTCGTGGCCTCCCCCGGCGACGGCCCCCTCCACCGCTGGGCGCGACGGGAGGGGATTCCCCTCCTGCCCATCCCCGCCGCCGTGGGCGGGCGGTATTCGGTCCTCACCCCGGCGGGCCTTCTCCCGGCGGCCTTCGACGGCGTGGACCCCTCGGCCCTCCTGGCCGGGGGCCGCCTGGGAGCCGACAAGGCCCTTCTCCTCCAGGGGGCCCGGAACCCCGCCCTGGCCCTGGCCCTGGTCCTGGTGGGCCACTACCTCAAGGGGATGACGGAGGCGGTCCTCTGGGGCTACGGGGAGCGCCCCTTCCTCTTCGCCCGCTGGGTCCAGCAGCTCTGGGGGGAATCGTTGGGGCGGAGGCTGGGGGACGGGGACGGCCACCGGCTGGGGCCCACCCCCCTGGCCTGCCTGGGGAGCGAGGACCAGCACTCCCTGCTCCAGCTCTTCTCCGACGGCCCCCGGAACCGGTGGGTCCTCTTCCTGACGGAGGAGGCCTCGGGCCCCCCCCTCACCCCCTTCGTGCGGTCCTTCACCGGCCTCTCCACGCGGGTCCCCAACGCGGGGGCCGTCCAGGAGGCCCTCTGGAGGGGGACCGCCCAGGCCCTGGCGGAGTCGGGGGTCCCGGTGGCCCGCTACCACTTGGGCACGGCGGGGGCCGGGGACCTCGGCGAGGCCTTTTTCGTCTTCATGGCCGCCACGGTCTACGCCGCCGCCCTCTTCGAGGTGGACCCCTTCGGCCAGCCCGGCGTGGAGGCCGGCAAGCGCCTCACCCGCCGGATCCTCGAGGGCGCGTGACCCGGGCTTCCCCGCGCCGCCTCCGTGGACGAGGCCGCACCTTTGGGACGCAGAAGGGGCTGGAGCGTTTCTGCCCCAGCCCCAGCAAGGGACCAACCAACCGAAAGCTACGCGTCGGCCGCCGCTTGCGGCAGGGGATCGGAGGTCTCCCGGCGGGCGGTTCCGCTTCGCCCCCGAAGGATCGAGGACGTGAAGTGCTGGACCAGTACCCCGAGCAGGAAAAACAGGAGGCCGTTTCTCCAGTACTCCAGGAAGGAGCGTTCCGCCACCAGCCTCCACGACTCGGCCGCGAAGACCGACCATCCCAGGACCAAGCCGATCCACCGGAGCCCCTGTCCCCATTTCCCCTGCGGGACTGCCCTGCTCATTCGCCACCTCCTATCCGACGAACACGCATTCATCCGTGATGTCCATCAGGGCATGAAAGTATAACGTGACCGAGCCCACACACGCGGTATTGACACCCGCAGAGCAAGAGGTTAGCCCCACCGCTCCGAGAGTGGCTTCGGCCACCGCGACCACACAGCGTCCTGCGCCGAGCGGGAGGGAATGCGGGTCGTACGCCAACGCCTCTGGATGTTCGCTCGTGAACCTGAGCATCAGCGCGCCGAAGTTGGAGGAAACTTGAACCTGGGAGGGATTTCCCATGGAATCCACTCTTCCTGTGACGGTCGCCAGAGAATTCGCATAAAGGATATGGATGCTAAAGTTCGTCGTTTCCCCGGGCATCAGCATCGTTAAGGGACAACCGAACGTTGTGCTAACCTTGATCTGCCAATCGCTCTTCTTAAGCGTGAACGACGCCCCATCCGCCATCAGCCATCCAGACCCGTCCGGGAGCCAAACGGTAACGGGGTCTGGTGGCTCCCACCCCTCAGGGGGCAGAGAGAGTACGGGCAGAGCCAGGAATGCGCAAAACATTACCCCTACCATCGACATGCGGCTCTTGGATGGAGCCACGGCACGGGGGCGATTCTTGGAACCAACCATTTCCAACACGGGTTCGTCCTCCTCAAGGAAACCGCTCTCTCGTCACCGTCCAGGAAACTCACCGGAGAGAGCTCTGCCGAGGAGGTCCTCTGCTCCAAATTCGTTTGCAACTCGGCCTTTGGGAGAAGCAATTGTGACCTGATCGGAAGGACCAGGAAATAGGGCGGGCGCAATGATCGTGCCATGGACCGGGCTCCCGACGTGCAGCGACAGGTGGGGATCTTAGCATACTCTTGGCGTTTTTTATTCAAGGATTTTCCTGTCCGGGCCGCCGAGGCGGTCCGTCTCGGCGAGGCCTTTTTCGTCTTCATGGCCGCCACGGTCTACGCCGCCGCCCTCTTCGAGGTGGACCCCTTCGGCCAGCCCGGCGTGGAGGCCGGCAAGCGCCTCACCCGCCGGATCCTCGAGGGCGCGTGACCCGGAATTCCCCGAAGCCTCAGCGCGCCGCCGCCGTGCGGACTTGCTCCCGCGCCGCCTCCCAGGCCCGCTCCAGGTCCTCCGGAACCGGCTCCTCCTGGGGGGCCGGTGCGGAGAGGCGCCAGAGAAGCCCCAGGCGCCGGAACCCTTCCGTGCGCCGGGCCAGGGGCGGCGGGACCGCCAGGTGCAGGCGCAGCCGGTGGAGGAGGCGGTTGTGGAACTCCCGTCCCTCGGCGAGGGGCGCCGGCAGGACCTCCGCCTCGCCCGGCGGCCCCGCCCTCAGGCGCAGGAGCCCCGCCAGGAGGTCGGCGTGCCAGAGGCCCCCTTCCCAGAACTTGACGGCCCCCTCGAGGTCCCGCGCCGAGGCGCCCAGACGGCGGAGGACCTCCCAAAGCTCCGGCGCCTCCTCCTCGGGCGCCCCCCGTTCCCACAGGATTTCCTGAAGCCTCCGGAGCAGGGCGTCCGCCCACCCCCCTCCCCCGGCCACGATCCGCGCCTTCAGGTAGGAGAGGCGCTCCCACAGCCTCGCCGGCCCCTGGAAGTACTCCAGGAGGGCCTCCGGGGCCACCACCGCGGGGCCGGAGTCGCCGTAGGGCCTCAGCCGGAAATCCACGTCGTAGAGGGATCCGTGGCGGGTGACGGCGGTGAAGCCCTCGGTCAGGCCCGCCACCAGCCTCCGCTCCAGCCGGGCCGACCGTTCCGGGTCCCCCGGCAGGGCCCACGTCTCCGCCTTGAGGCAGACGAGGTCCAGGTCCGACCGGGGCTGCATCTCCCGGGAGCCGAGGCGGCCCAGGCCCAGCAGGGCGAACCTCCCCGCCGCCTCTTCGGCGTCCACCGCCTCCTCGGCGGCGGCCCGGTGGAGGGCCTGGCGGAAGACGTGCCGGCAGACGGCCTCGGCGATGCGGGAGTGGATCCGCTGGGACCAGAGGGCCGTCTCCCCCGTCAGGATCTCCCGGGCACGGACCCGGAAGAAGAGGCGCTTTTGGTCCCTCCGGAGGTCGTCCGGGCTGAGGTCCGCCGCCCCTTCCAGACGGTGGAGCTCCTTCTCCACCCCTTCCAGGGCCTCGAAGGTGAGGTCCTCCACGAGGAAGGGCCAGCGGTTCAGGGCCTCTTCCAGGGAGGCGCTGCGGCTCATGAGCCGGAAGAGGAGCCTCGGCGTCCGGGGGCGGTCGAGGAGGAGGGTTACCCGATGGGGCTCCGCCCCGAGGGAGGAGACGAAGCGGGAGAGAACCGCCAGCCCCCGGTGGGGATCGGGAACCCGCTGGAACTCCCGCTCCAGGCTGTAGTGGATCCGCAGAAAGTGCTGGCGGCGCACCGCGCTCCCCAGGTGGGGGGCCAGGACGTCGTAGAGGGCCGCGAGGTACGGCAGGGCCCGGTCGGGGTCGGGAAGCCCCCCGCTTTGCAGCACCTCCCGCATCCCCTCCGCGCTGAGAAGCCTCCCCACCTCGTCTCCGGGCCGCTCGCCGCCGGAAAGCTCCTCCAGGACGAAGGCGAAGAGGCGGGAGAGGGTCCTCCGGGCCTCCGCCACCGCCTCCCGGGCCTCTCGCCCCCCGGGGAGGCCGAGGTAGCGGGCCAGGGCCTCCCACTCCGCCTCCTTTTCGGGCAGGCGGTGGGTCTGGCGCATGGAGCCCGCCTGGACCCAGTGCTCCGCCCTTCGCAGCAGGACGTACGCCGAGCAGAGCTCGGCCCTCTGGGAGGGGGTGAGGACCCCCTTCTGCTGAAGCTTGGCCGCCGCCAGCAGGGTCTTCCCCTCCCGAACCCAGGGGTCCTTCTGGCCGTGGGCCATCTGGAGGGCCTGGAGGGCGAACTCCGCGTCCCGGATGCCCCCCGGCCCCTCCTTCACGTCCCGCTCGGCGGCCCCCTTCCCCTGCCGGAGCAGTCCGGCCCTGGCCTTCTCCCGCATCCGGGCGTTCTGGTCGGCGATGCCGGCGAAGGCGTAGGGCTGGTAGACCACCTCCTCCAGGGCTCGGAGAAAGCGCTTTCCCGCCTCCAGGTCCCCCGCGCAGGGCCTTCCCTTGATCCAGGCCTGCCGCTCCCAGAGGTCCGCCCACTCGCGGTAGTAGGCCAGGGCGGCCCCGAAGGAGAGGGCCAGCTCCCCGTCCCGCCCGCGGGGCCGCAGGGCCGTGTCCACACGCAGGCAGGGGCCGTCGGGGGTGGGCGTGGTGAGGAGGGCCACCGCCGCCTGGAACCAGGCGGCGAAGAAGGAGCCGTTGGGGCGGCCCCGGTCGGTCTCCCCCTCCTCCTCGTAGAAGGCCACCAGGTCCACGTCCGAGGAGTAGTTCAGCTCCTCCCCCCCCAGCTTGCCCAGGGCGAAGACCGCCAGGGAGCAGGGCGCCGGCGGGCCCCCCTGGGGGCCTTTCAGGGGGAGGCCCAGGCTCTCCCGGAGGGGCTGGAAGGTCAGGGTGAAGGCCCGGGCGACGAGGACGTCGGCGAGGTGGGACAGTTCCGCCGTCACCTCCTCGAAATCCAGAATGCCCAGGACGTCCTGGAGGAGGATCCGCGCCGTCTCGAGGGTCCGGAAGGAGGCCAGCGCCGCCTCCGGCGCCGCGGCCCGGTTCGAGAGCAGGTGGCGGGCCAGGGCCTCGTCCAGGGCCTCGCGACCCCTCCGCTCCCTCCGCAGGACCCGGGCGGAAAGCGCCGGAAGCTCCCGGGGGCGCCGGGAGAGGGCCAGGAAGAGGGCCTCGCTGGAGGCGGCCAGGTAGCAGAGGTGGAGGAAGGGGTGGTCTCCCGCCGGGGCGCCGTGGCTTTCCAGCCACCGCCGGATCCGCGTGAGCCCCTCCTCCGGGCGGGGGAGGCGCTCCCAGTGGGCCAGGAGAAGCCGGCCCTGCGAGGGAGAGAGGAAATCCTTCAGCTGGCGTACGGCCTCCGCCCCGTCCATGGCTTCGAGTGTACCCGCCCCACCCCCGCCCCACAACGCCGGCGTTCCTTGACAGCCCGGCCGGCCGTGCCTATGCTGGGGCGGGGAGGGACGCCATGGAGCCCGTCATCCTCGTGCTCACCACCGTCGGATCGGAAGACCAAGGTATCCAGATCGCGGAGTCCCTGGTGGAGCGGGGCCACGCCGCCTGCGTGAACATCATCAAGAAGATCCGCTCCATCTACCGGTGGAAGGGCGAGATCTGGGACGACGAGGAGTTCCTCCTGGTGATCAAGACCCGGGAGAGCCTCTTCCCGCAGGTTCGGGAAACCATCCAGAGCCTCCATTCCTACGAGCTCCCGGAGGTCCTCTGCGTTCCCGTTCCCAAGGCCGACGAGAAGGTCCAGGCGTGGATCCTCGACTCCACGGTGGACCTGAAAGCCCAGAAGCCCGAAAGTCAGAAGACCGGCAGCCAGGGGTAAGCCCTTTCTCGGGCGGTCACCCCCCCGCCCTCACGCGGGCCGCCCTCCGCGCGGGGGAACCTCCCCGTTCCCCCGCGCCCCTTCGACCTGCCTCGGCGGTCCGCCTTCGATCCGCCGCGCCCTAGAGCCTCTCCACGGCCATGGCCACGCCGTTCCCCCCGACCGAGGCTCGCGCGGGGGCGCGCTCTCCATCGGGGGGCTCGGCCGCCCCCCTCTGGTGCCCGCCTCCGGCGGGCGGTCACCCCCCCGCCCTCACGCGGGCCGCCCTCCGCGCGGGGGAACCTCC
>JBBILR010000017.1:15172-41352 GCA_037444825.1 Acidobacteriota bacterium
TCGATCCGCCGCGCCCTAGAGCCTCTCCACGGCCATGGCCACGCCGTTCCCCCCGCCGAGGCAGAGGCTGACGATGCCGCGCTTGAGGCCCCGGTCCTTCAACGCGTGAAGGAGGGTCAGGAGGCACCGGGTGCCGGAGGCGCCGATGGGGTGGCCCAAGGCCACGGCACCCCCGTGGACGTTCACCTTCTCCTCGGGGATCCCCAGCACCTTCAGGAGGGCCACCGACTGGGCGGCGAAGGCCTCGTTGAGCTCGAAGAGGTCCACGTCGGCAAGGTCCCACCCGGCCTTTGCGGCGGCCATCCGGACCGCGGGCTCCACGGTCATCATCACCCACCGCGGCTCCAGGCCGGAGGTGGCGTAGGCGACGATCCGGCCCAGCGGCTCCACCCCCTTCTTTTCCGCCACCTCGCGCGTGGTCACCACCACCGCCGCCCCGGCGTCGTTGATCTGGCTGGCGTTGCCGGCGGTGACGACGCCGTCCTTCTTGAAGGCGGGCTTCAGCCGGGCGAGGGCCTCCAGGGTGACGTCGGCCCGGATGCCGTCGTCCTGCCGGAAGGCCACGGGGTCCCCCTTCTTCTGGGGGATGAGCACGGGGAAGGTCTCGGCGTCGAACTTCCCTTCCTTCCACGCGGCGGCGGCCTTCTGGTGGCTCCGGACCGAGTACGCGTCCATGGCCTCCCGCGTGATGCCGTACTCCGAGGCCACCAGCTCCGCCGTCATCCCCATGTGCTGGCCGTCGTAGGCGTCGGTGAGGCCGTCGGCCACCATGGAGTCCAGCACCTCCCCCGACCCCAGCCGGAGGCCCAGTCGGGCCTGCTTGAGCAAGTAGGGGGCGTTGGTCATGGATTCCATACCGCCGGCCGCCACCCGCCGCGCGTCGCCGGCCTTGATGGCCTGCGCCGCCAGCATGACCGCCTTGAGGCCCGAGCCGCAGACCTTGTTCACGGTGAAGCAGGGGGTGGAGACGGGGAGGCCGGCCTTGAGGGCCGCCTGGCGGGCGGGGTTCTGCCCCACGCCGGCCTGGAGGACGATGCCCATGATCACCTCGTCCACCTCCTGGGGGCCGACCTGGCCCCGGCCCAGGGCCTCCTTCAGGGCGAAGGCGCCCAGCTCGGGCGCGGCGAAGGGGGTGAAGGCCCCCATGAACTTGGCGATTCCGGTGCGGGCTCCGGACAGGATTACGACGTCGGACATGGCCACCTCCTCCAAACTCGCGCGGAGAGGGCCGGAGTGCCCCCCCTTGGCGTTCAGGCTACCAAACTCCCCCCGGAAGGCAACCTCAGAAGAGGTCTTCGGGGATGGCCGGCCCCAGGACGATGAGGGTGTCCCCCGCCTCGATGCGGGTGGAGCCGTCGGGGTTGAAGACCATGGCCTCCGCCCCCCGCTGGACGGCCACCACCAGGAGGCGGTTCCTGCGTAGGATTTCGGCCTCCCCCAGCCGCTTCCCCGCCAGGGGGCTCTCCGGGCGGACCACCACCTCCTCCATCTGGAGGTGCAGGTTCTTCTTCTCGGTGGCCATCTCCAGAAAATCGGTGACGTGGGGGTGGAGGATCATCCGGGCGATGCGCTTGCCCGTCTCCCGGTGGGGGCTGATGACGTGGTCCGCCCCGGCCTGGAGGAGCCGCCGCTCCCCCATGGGGTCGTTGGCCCTCGCGAAGATGGTGATCCGGGGGTTGAGGTCCCTCGCCGTCAGGATCACGTACAGGTTGTCGGGGTCCTCGGGAAGGAGGGCCATGAGCCCCCGGGCCCGCTCCACGCCGGCCGCCCGGAGCACCGCCTCCTCCCGGGCGTCCCCCTGGAGAACCAGGCACCCCGAGGACGAGAGCCGTTCCACCTCCTCGGGCCGCCGCTCCACCACCACCAGAGGGACCGACCGGTGGCGGAGCTCCTCGAGCACCACCGTCCCGATGCGGCCGTGGCCGCAGACCACGTAGTGGCCCTTCAGGTCTTGGATCTTCTTCGTCATCCTTCGCCGCTCCAGGGCCTCCACCAGCCCCTTTTCCACCACCAGGCCGAAGAGCCGGGTGAGGTAGTAGGAGAACACCGCCACGCCGCCGACGATGAGGAAGATGGTGAAGACCTTCCCCGGGTCGCTGAGGGGCCTCCAGGCGCCGAGACCCACCGTGGACAGCACCACCACCGCCATGTAGAGGGCGTCCACCGGCGCCATGCCTTCGAGCAGCATGTACCCCGCCGTCCCCGCCGCCACCAGCCCGAACAGGCTCGAGGCCACGAGGAGAACCTGGAGCAGGTTTCGCCGGGAGACCCCCACCGGTCACCCCGTCTCGCAGAGGCGCGCCGGGCGGCCCAGAAGCGTCCTCGCCTCCCCGAGGACCTTCACTTTGGCCTCCTCCAGCGGTCCCTTCAGGGAGAAGCCCGCCGCCAGAGGGTGGCCTCCGCCCCCGAATTTCCGGGCCAGGGCGTGGACGGGGACCTTCCCCTTGGACCGGGCCGACACGTGGACGGTGCAGGGCTCCGCCTCCACGAAGAGCAGGGCGATCTCCACCCCCTCCACCGACAGGGGGACGTTGACCACCGCCGGCATTTCCATGGGGTCGATGCCGTAGCGGCCCAGCATGTCCCGCGTCACCTCGGTGTACGCGATGGCGCCGGTTCCGTCCAGACGGAGGTTCTGGATCACCTCCCCCTCGAGCTTGACCTCGTCCATTCGGCGGTTCCAGTGGAGGCCCCGGTGGACGGCGTAGGGCTCGGCCCCCCCTTCCACCAGCCGGGCGGCCAGGCGGAAGGTCTCGGGGGTGCACCGCTCGTAGGCGAAGGATCCGGTGTCGATGGCCACGGCGGCGAAGAGGGGCGTGGCGACGTCGGGGGTCATGGGGGCGCCCAGGGCTTCCAGAAGGCGGGCGAGGATCTCCCCCGTGGAGCCCACGGCCGTGTCGGAGAGGAGGTGGTGGAAGGCGTCGTCGCACTCCCTGTGGTGGTCGAGGCAGACCTTGGCGGCGCGGCTTTCCAGGAAGAAGGGCTCCAGGCGGCCCAGGCGGTAGGAGAGCCCCACGTCCAAGACCACGATGGCGTCGGCGGCGCGCAGGAAGCCGTCGTGGCTCGATTCGTCGTAGACCTCGATCTCCCCCGGACGTTTCAGAAGGAAGGCCAGGGAGGGGGGGACGGCGGTGTCGTTGATGACCCGGACCTCCTTTCCCTGCCCCGCAAGAAAGCGCAACAGGGCCAGTTCGCAGCCGATCCCGTCCCCGTCGCTCTTGACGTGGGTGGTGAGCCAGAGCCGCCGGGCCTCTTTCAGGGTTCTCGCCGCCGCTTCGAAGGCTTCGCTACCGATCTTCACCGTCTCTCCCCATCAGAAGGGCGTATGCTTCCCGGCGGCGGAGCCCCAGGCGGGCCGCCGCCCGTTTCAGGGCCTCCGGCCGGGAGAGGCCTTGGCCGACGGCTTCCTTCACGGCCACCTCCAAATCCTCCCGGGAGGCGGTCCCGTGGCCCCTCTCCGCCGGCGGTCCGAACAGAACCACGAACTCCCCCCTCTCGGGGACCTCTTCCTCCCCCGCCACCACCGATTCGAAGCGCTTGGTCAGCTCCCGGGCCACCACCCGCTCCCGCCCCGGCAGGAGCTGGCGGGCTTCCTCCAGAAAGGCCTTCACCCGGTGGGGGGCCTCGTAGAAGACCAGCGTGGCGGGGTCCTCCCGGAGCGACCGCAGCAGCGCCTCCCGCTCCCCCTTCCGCCGCGGGGGAAACCCGAGGAAGAGGACCCGATGGGCCGGGAGCCCCGCCACCGACAGGGCCGCCGCCAGAGCGCTGGGACCGGGGACGGGCACCACGGGGAAGCCCTCCCGCCGGGCGGCCCGGACGAGGAGGTACCCGGGGTCGGAGATTCCGGGGGTGCCGGCGTCGCTCACCAGGGCCACCGCCGCCCCTCCCCGCAGGCGGTCCAGGACCTCCTCCACGCGCCTGTTCTCGTTGCCGGCGAAGAACGAGCGGAGCGGCCTTTCGATCCCGTGGCGGGCGAAGAGCTTGCGCGTGACCCGGGTGTCCTCGCAGTAGACCACGTCCACGCTCTTCAGCACCTCCAGGGCGCGAAGGGTGATGTCGGACAGGTTCCCGATGGGCGTCGCCACCACGTAGAGGGTTCCCATGCTCCCCGCCTCAAGGGAGGCGGATTATAGCACAGGGGGCTCCTGGAACCCCGAAAACGCCGAAGGGCCGGGGGGGATCCCCCGGCCCCCCGCCGCCGCCGCGGCCCTCACTTGGCCCATGGAATGGGGAAGGGAACGGAGATGCGGGTCCCGCTCTCGGGGTCGTCGTAGGTCAGGGTGTACTCCCCCTGCGCCTTCCCGGCGGGGTTGGGGAAGTAGAGGAGGGCCATGAAGAAGGTCCGGTTGGGCAGTTCGACCTTGTCGTACAGGATGCGGGGCTCCCCGGAGGGGTTGGGGAAGAAGGCCACCTTGGGGATCTGGACGTGGGCCAGGAAGAGCATGGAGGCGTAGTCCGGCAGGCGCCCGATGTAGGTGTAGTCGTTGGAGACGAGGTTGGGGCCGTACCCCGAGAGGACCTCCTCCGGGGTGGCCAGGGCGTGCCGGGCGCCGGCGGGGTCGGTGAGGGTGAAGGAGCCCCGCCCGGCGTGGAGCGTCTTCCGCTCCGTGTGGCCCAGGTACACGAGGAGCGGGATGTACTTCTCCCCGCCCCGGTAGCGGGCGGCGTCCATGTCCACCACCAGGGCGCTTTCGCCGGCCCTCGCCACGTACCCGTAGGCGGAGAGTTTGTTCGCCGCCCCCGAGGCGGCCCACGCGCCCACCGCGGCGGCGGCCGCCAGAATCAGAAGCCAGGATTTCGCGCGCATGGTCACCTCCCTATCACCACAGCCATCACGGAATTTTAGCAACGACCGTGCCAGGCCGCCATTCCACCGGAAGGAGGCCGGCCGGGGTTCGGCGCCGGACCTCGGTCTTCCCGGCGTGGCCTTTTCCGGCCGCCGTCCACCGCGGCGGACGGCTCTTGCCTCCCGCACCACCGTTGGGTACCTTGGTAGGGTTCGCCGGAGGGTTTCATGGCCGAGGAAGACCGCCTGGAAGAGGCCACCTTGAGCATCGGCCAGGTGTCCGAGAAGACCGGCCTGCCCCCCAGCACCATCCGCTTCTACGAGAAGGAGTTTTCCGGCTACCTCCGGCCTTTGAAGACCGCCGGCGGCCACCGCCGGTACCGGCCGGAGGACGTGGAGCGTCTCCAGAGGATCCACCACCTGGCCCACGAGCGTGGCCGGCCCCTCCGGGAGGTGCGGGAGACGCTGGTTTCGGAGCTGGATCCGGTCCTCCTGAGGCGGGACGTGGACCTTCTGCTGGAGGTCTTCGAGAAGCTGGTGGAAGAGAACACCCGCCTCCACCGGGCGGTGGAGGACCTCTCCAACCGCCTTCTGGCCCTGGAGGAGGAGCGCCGGAAGCGGCGCTTCAAGCTCTTTTAGGAACGAGCCGGAGCTTCAGCGCCCAGCCCTCGTCGGTCTTCTGGAGGTTTTCGGGACCCGCCGAAGCGGTGAGGGAGACGGCCTGCCCCTTTTCGTCCTTCCCCAGGTCCAGGAGCAGGTGGAGCTCCGCCATCCTTTCGAGGAGTTCCCCCGGGACCTCCACCACCACCTCGCGCCCTGAAGCCTTCTCCGGTCTCTTCAAGGCCTCCACGGCGCCGGAGAGGTCGCGCACCCTCGGCTTGGTGGCGGTGAGGAGGGGGGTGAGGAGGCTCTCCCGGATCCGGTCCAGCTCGGCGGAAACCCGGCGGCTCGTGGTGGCGACGGTCTTCACCTTCGGCGCCGTCCGGGCCAGGTCGGCGTCGCTCAGGCGGGTCTTCTGGGTGGCGAACTCCACCTCGGGAACGGCGGGGGCGGGGGCCTCTTCCGCCGGCGGGGACGGCGGCGCGGGGGCGGGGGCCGCCTCCGGGACCTCCCGGGGCTGGATCACCACCTCCGGGGGGCGGATCAGCTTGGCCTTCAGGCTCTGGAGGGTGAGGCGGCTGATGCCCTTCAGGGTGTCGAAGACCCCCGTGCCGTTCACGGCGCTGGCTTCGAAGTAGAGCCGGTGATGGGGGTTGAGGTCCGCCTCCAGCTGCTCCACGGAGAGGAGGTTGGGAAGGTCCCGCTTGTTGTACTGGAAGACCAGGGGGATGTCCTTGAGGTCCATCCCCATGTCCTCGAGGTTTTTCTCGAGGTCCTTGAGGCTCTCGATGTTGGCCTCCCGCATGGGGACCTGGGAGTCGGCCACGAAGACCACGCCGTCCACCCCCTTGAGGACCATGCGCCGGGTCTCCCCGTAGAAGACCTGACCGGGGACGGTGTAGAGCTGGAAGCGGGTCTTGAAGCCGGCGATGACCCCCACCTCCAGGGGGAGCAGGTCGAAGAAGAGGGTGCGGTCGCTCTCCGTCTCCAGGGACACCATCTCCCCGCGGCTCTTGGGGGAGGTCTTGTTGTAGATGTACTGGAGGTTGGTGGTCTTGCCGCAGAGGCCGGGGCCGTAGTAGACGATCTTGGCCGCCATCTGCATGGTCGCGTAGTTGAAAAACGCCATGGCCTCAGTCCCCTTCGCCGCTAGAGTGCCACCCGCCGAGGGTCTTTTCAAGGGACGAAAGGCCCTCCTCCCGCTCGGGGTGGCGCTTCCGGACCAGGTCCAGTACGCCGAGGGCCAGGAGGCGGTACCGTTCCCGGAGGGCCGGAGCGCGCTTCAGGGCCTGCAGGTGGTTTTTCACCACCTCCTCGTCCCCCCGCTCCACCGGGCCGGTGATGGCGGAGACGGGGTCGCTGGCGAAGACGCCGGCCAGGGTGCCCTCCATGAGGCTCTGGAAGGCCGGGAGCGCCGCGGCGGGGTCGGCCCCGGCCATGCGGAGCATTTCCTGGCTGTCGGCGATGAGGGCCACCAGGTGGTTGGCGGCCACCACCGCGGCGGCGTGGTAAAGGGTCTTCCGGCGGGGGGAGAGGATAAAGTACCGGCCGGAGAGGGCCTGGACCATGGCCTTCATGGCCGCCAGGGCCTCGGGCCGGCCCTCCAGGGCGAAGGTGGCGTTCCGGAGGTTCTTGGCCCCGGTGAGGGGGTCGGGGAGGGTCATGATGGGGTGGAAGGAGCCCACGCTGGCCCCCCTCAGGCGGCACGCTTCCAGCACGCGGGCGGGAAGGGCGCCGCTCAGGTGCAGGACCACCCGTCCCCGGATGTGAGGGTCCGCCTCCGCCAGGACCCGGTCGGCCTCCTTGAGCCCCCCTTCGGCGGCGCCCAGGATGGCCACCGCCCCCCGGGGGATCCGGTCGAGCCCCGGCAGGATGGGGCAGGCCAGCCACTCCGCCCCCCTCCGCGTGGAGTCGAGGGTGCGGGAGAGGCACCCCGCCACCTCCCAGCCCGCCCCCTTGAGGGCGAGGGCCAGCGAGAGCCCCGCCTTCCCGCAACCGTAGAGGACCAGCGTCCTCGGGAGATTCCTATCCATGGTTTCGAAAGACCTCCAGGATGTGGAGAAACCCCGCGGGCAAGGGCGAGGTCACCGTGACGGGCCCCGAGGCGGGGCTCTCGAAGGAGAGGGCATGCGCGTGGAGGAAGAAGCGGCCCGCCGTCTCCACCGCCCGGCGCAGGCGGACCGAGGGGAGGCCGTTTTCCGGGTGGCCTCCGTAGAGGGCGTCTCCGACGATGGGGTGGCGCAGGTGGGCCAGGTGGACCCGGATCTGGTGGGTCCGCCCCGTCCGGGGCCGGGCCTCCACGAGGCTCACGTGGGGGAGCCTCTCCACCGTCGAGAGGAGCGTCACCGCCTCCCGGCCGTCGGGGCAGACGGCCCACCGGGTTCTCCGGCGGGGGTCCCTCCCCACGGGAAGGCGGACCTCCCGGACCTCGTCCGGCAGGGTGCCCCAGACGAGGGCCAGGTAGACCTTCTCCACCGTTCGGGCCTTGAATTGCTCCACGAGGCGGGCCTGGGCGGCGTCGGTCTTGGCCACGAGGAGGACCCCCGAGGTCTCCTTGTCCAGGCGGTGGACGATGCCCGGCCGGCCGGGGCCCACCCCGGCGGAGAGGCGGACCCCGCGCCCCCTCAGAAGGTTCACCAGCGTGTCGTCCCAGTGCCCCCGGGCCGGATGGACCACCAGCCCCGCCGGCTTGTCCACCGCGAGGCAGGCTTCGTCCTCGAAGAGGACCTCGAGGCTTCCCTCCCGCGGGACGATCTCGAAGGGCCGCTCCTCCGGTAGCTCCACCTCCACGCGCTGGCCGGAGCGGACGGCCGAGGCGGGCCTCGCCGCCTTGCCGTCCAGGAGGACCTTTCCCTCCGCCGCCAGGCGCTGGAGGAGGGAGCGGGTCACCCCCCGCTCCCTGAGGCGCTCGGCGAGAAGGAGGTCCAGCCTCCGGGCGGAGGTCTCCACGGTGAAGGAGAGGCGGGGCATGTCAGGCCGTCTCCCTCCGGCGCTTCCAGGCGTAGGCCGCCCCCGCCCCCACGAGGCAAAGGAGCGCCACGATCTGGGAGAGGGAGAGGGTCCCGCCGAAGTAGAGGCCCCTCAGGGCGTCCCCCCGGAGGAACTCCAGGAGGAACCGGGCGGAGGCGTAGAGCAGGACGTACAGGAGAAAGGCCTGGCCGGGAAAGGCCCTTCGGTGGAAGACCCGGTAGAGGACGAAGAAGACCGCCAGGTCCGCCGCGCTCTCGTACAGCGGCCAGGGGTGGATGGCAGTGCCGTCGGCGCAGAGGGGGACCGCCGGGAAGACCAGTCCCCACGGGAGGGTGGTGGGCTTTCCGTAGCAGCAGCCGGCGAAGAAGCAGCCCCAGCGCCCCATGGCCTGCCCCAAGGGGAGGCACACCGCCGCCACGTCGGCGGCGGCCCAGAAGGAGATGCGGTGGCGGCGCAGGTACCAGCCCCCCACCGCCACCGCCGCCAGGAAGCCTCCGTAAAAGGCCCCGAAGGAGCGGAGGTTCGTCAGGAGGTAGCCCAGAGGGTCGGCGCTGAAGGCCCGGAAGTCCCCGACGATCAGGGCGATCTTGGCTCCGACGAAGGCGGCGAGGAGGCTGTAGACGAAGAGGTCGGTCATCCGCTCCGGGTCCAGGCCGGCCCGGGGGGAGAGGATGCGGGCCAGCCCCAGGGCCGCCATGGCCGAAAGGGCCAGGAGCACCCCGTAGGTGCCCACGGGAAAGCTACCGATGTGGAAGAGAATCGGGTGCACCGCCGGCCTCCTTGGAAGGAGTGGTGAAGGTGAGGAAGACGAAGAGCGCGATCCCCGTGGAGAGGACCGCGTCGGCGACGTTGAAGGCCGGCCACCCGGGCCCTTCGGGAAGGTGGAAGTAGAGGAAATCCACCACCGCCCCGAAGCGCAGGCGGTCCAGGAGGTTCCCCGCCGCCCCCCCCAGCACCGCCGCCAGCAGCCACCGCTCCAGGGGCCGCCGGCTTTTCCCGTAGAGGGAGCCCAGGAGGGCCACCCCCACCAGGGGCACCAGGAGAAAGAGGGCGATGCGGCCCCCCTCGGGCAGGTCGTCCATCAGGCCGAAGAGCCCCCCCCGGTTGTGCCAGTGGACCAGGGTGAACCAGCGGCCGAAGGGCCGCTCCCCCCCGAAGGGGAGGGTGGCGGCGAGCCAGGCCTTGGTGGCCTGGTCGGCGGCGAAGACCAGAAGGGAGGCGGAAAAGGGGAGGAAGCGGCGCACGTCAGGCTCCCAAGCCCACCACCCGGGCGCACCGCGGGCAGAGGGTCTCCTCTCCGGTTCCCGCGGGCTCCGTCGTGATCGCCCAGCACCGGCGGCACTTCTCTCCCGGGGCCCGGCTCACCTCCGCCGAGGCCTCCCCGGAGGGCGAGGGGGGCAGGAGCCGGACCGAGGAGACGATGAAGAGGTCCTTCAGGAGGTTCCGCCTTTCCTGAAGCAGGCGGGCTTCCCGTTCGTTGCCCGGCCGGAGGTCCACGGCGGCCTCCAGGGACTTTCCGATCTCCCCGCGGCGCCGGGCCTCCTCCAGGGCCTTGTTCACCACGTCCCGAAGGCCGCGCAGGGTTTCCCACGTCTCGAGGAGGGCGTCGTCCCTGCGCCCCGACGGCTCGGGAAACCGGGCCATGTGGACCGAGGGCGTCTCCCTCTCCGGAAGGTGGCCCCAGACCTCCTCGGCGGTGAAGGGGAGGATGGGGGCCATGAGCCGCACCAGCCCGTCGCAGAGGGCGTAGAGGACCGTCTGGGCCGCCCTGCGCTCCCGGGAGGCCGCCCCCTCGCAGTAGAGGCGGTCCTTCAACACGTCCAGGTAGAAGGCCGAGAGGGTCACCGTGCAGAAGGTGAGGAGCTCGTGGTAGACGAGGTGGAAGGAGAAGTCCCGGAAGGCCTTCCGAACCCGCCCGACGAGCCGGTCCAGGAGCAGGAGCATATACCGGTCCATTTCCGGGAGCTCCTCCCAGGGCACCGCCTCGGCCCGCTGGAAATCGTAGAGGTTGCCCAGGAGGTACCGCAGGGTGTTGCGGATCTTCAAATAGGCGTCGGCGTTGCGCTGGAGCATCTCCCAGGAGAAGCGCACGTCGTCCCGGTAGTCCACCATGGAGACCCAGAGCCTCAGGATCTCGGCGCCGTACCGCTTGACGGCCTCGGAGGGCGGGATGACGTTCCCCAGGGACTTGGACATGGCCCGCCCCTCGCCGTCGAGGACGAAGCCGTGGGTGAGGACCCGCTTGTAGGGAGGGGCCCCCTTCAGCATGAGGGAGGTCAGCAGCGACGTGTGGAACCAGCCCCGGTGCTGGTCGCTCCCCTCCAGGTAGACCTCCGAGGGCCACGGCGCGTCCAGGTCGTGGCCCAGCACGGCGAGGTGGCTCACCCCGGAGTCGAACCAGACGTCCAGGATGTCGGTCTCGGGCAGGAAGGACCGGCTTCCGCAGGAGGGGCAGGAGAAGCCCTGGGGCAGGAAGCGGGAGGGGTCGCCTTCGTACCAGACCCCCGCCCCCCGGGCGGCGATCTCCTCCCGCACCGCCTCGAAGAAGCGCTCATCCTTCACCGGCTCCCCGCACCCCTTGCAGAAGAGGACGGTGATGGGCACCCCCCACCGGCGCTGGCGGGAGAGGCACCAGTCGGGGCGGGTCTGCATCATGGAGAAGATCCGGTTCCGCCCCCAGGCGGGGATCCATTCCACGGCGTCGATGGCCTTGAGGGCGCGCTCCCTCAGGTTCTCGTGGGCCATGGAGACGAACCACTGCCGCGTGGCCCGGAAAATCAAGGGGTTTTTGCACCGCCAGCAGTGGGGGTAGGAGTGCCGCAGGCTCCCCTCCCCCAGGAGGGCGCCCCTTTCCCTCAGAAGCTCCACGACCTTGGGGTTGGCCTCGAAGACGTTCATCCCGGCGAAGTGCTCCACCTCCTCGTGAAAGCGGCCCTTCCGGTCCACGGGGGAGAGGATGGGGAGGCCGTACTTGACCCCCGAGAGGTAGTCCTCCTGGCCGTGGCCCGGGGCCGTGTGGACGCAGCCGGTGCCGGTGTCGGAGGTCACGTAGTCCGCCAGGATGCAGAGAGAGTCCCGGTCCAGAAAGGGGTGGCGGAGCCTCAGGCCCTCCATCTCGGCGCCCCGGAAGGTCCCCTCCGGCACCCCATCGAGGCCCGTGGCCTGCCGGAAGGAGGCCGCCAGGGCCTCGGCCACCACGAAGCGGCGGGATCCCGAGAGGAGGACCGTATAGACGAAGTCGGGGTGGAAGGCCACCGCCAGGTTGGCGGGGAGGGTCCAGGGGGTGGTGGTCCAGATCACCACCTCCGAAGGCCCCTTCCGAAGAGCCGCAGGGAGCCGGTCCTCCTGGCCGGGAGCCAGGGGGAAGGCCACGTAGACAGCGGGGGAGGTGTGTTCCTCGTACTCCACCTCCGCCTCGGCCAGGGCCGTCTCGCAGTGGACGCACCACTGGACCGACTTCATCCCCTTGTAGGCGTAGCCCTCTAGGAAGCACCGGTGGAAGGCCGAGGCGATGGCCGCCTCGAAGTCGTAGTCCATGGTGCGGTACGGGTTCTCCCAGTCGCCGAAGACCCCCAGCCGGATGAACTCCTCCCGCTGGAGCTCGATGAACTTCTCCGCGTACTCCCGGCAGTGGCGCCGGAAGGTGTGGATGTCCTCCTCCCGGATCTTCCGGCCCTTCTCCTTCTCGATCTGGAGTTCGATGGGCAGGCCGTGGCAGTCCCACCCGGGGCGGTAGGTCACCCGGTAGCCCTCCATGGTCTTGGACTTGATGACGAAGTCCTTGAGGATCTTGTTCAGGGCGTGGCCCAGGTGGATGTGCCCGTTGGCGTACGGGGGGCCGTCGTGGAACGAGAAGACGGGGCACCCTTTGCGGGCCGAGAGGATCTTCCGGTAGATCCCCTGGTTGCGCCAGGTTTCCACCTGCCGGGGCTCCCGCTCGGTCAGGTTGGCCTTCATGGGGAAGTCCGTACGGGGGAGGTTCAGGGTCTCCTTCCAGTCGCGGTTCACGCCGTCCTCCTGAAACTCCTGATTTTACAACGGAAGCGCCGACGCTTCAACGCACTCCGCCCCTTCGCGCGGCGCACGGCGCCATTCTCCTCTCCCCGGTCCGGTTCGGCCACGGGAGAAATGGGTGGGCCCCCCGGCCGGAGGTCCGGCCGGGGAGTGAACGTTGAGGCAGGAGTTTCGGTCAGGTGGGCAGAGGGTTGGGGAAGGGAGCCGTCAAAGACGGCCCATCGTTCAGAAATGAGAAAGTAAGGTGGGGTCTACGCATTGGAGCCTCCGGCGGCCGCCGGCTTGGATTCCGCCGGCGCCTTTTCGGAGGAGGCGCCCCCGCCCTGGGGGCGCGCATAGTCGGTCACGTAGAAGCCCTTCCCCTTGAACTGCAGGGCGGGCACCGAGAAGACGCGGTGCACCGACCCGCCGCAGGCGGGGCAGGCCGTGACCCACGGGTCCGACAGGCGCTGGAGCCTCTCGAACCGTTGGCGGCAGATTTCGCATTCGTACTCGTAAATCGGCATCGTCGTCCACCGCTTTCTGATCCGGGGGGAAGTGTAGTGCTTCGGGAGGGCCTTGTCAAGGGGTCGGGGCAGAAGTGGGAACAAAGTATCCTCTTTTCGAGAACCCCCAAGCGGACCTTTCGGATTTCCCTTTGATCTGAAGGCCGTACATGACGTCAGCCGTAAGGAGTGAGGGGTAACGCCGTTTCCGCCGTCTCCGCGTGCCGCCCCTCTTTCGTCCGCCCCCTCTGCCGGGCTCTTTGCAGAGAGGCGTACAATGGCGCGTGGGAGGCGGCCATGGAAGACGCCGTTCGCCGGATTCTCGAAGCCATGGGGGAAAACCCCCACCGCCCCGGGCTGGAGCGGACCCCCTCCCGGGTGGCGGAGAGCCTGTTGGAGCTGACCCGCGGCCTGAGGGAACCCCTGGAGCCCCTCCTCGAGGGCGCCGTCTTCGAGGACCCTTCGGAGGGGATGGTCCTGGTGCGGGACATCCCCTTCTACAGCCTTTGCGAACACCACCTCCTGCCGTTCTTCGGCAAGGCCCACGTGGCCTACGTTCCCCAGGGCCGGCTCATGGGGCTCTCCAAGGTCCCCCGCATCCTCGAGCACTTCGCCCGCCGCCTCCAGGTGCAGGAGCGCCTCACGGAAGAGGTGGCGGACACCCTCGAAGGGGTGCTGAAGCCCACCGGACTCGGGGTGGTCTTGGAGGCCACCCACCTCTGCATGGTGATGCGGGGGGTCCAGAAGGAGGGGAGCCAGGCGGTGACCTCGGCCCTCCGGGGCTCCTTTCTGAAGGACCCCCGGACGCGGCAGGAGTTCATGGCCCTGGTGGGCCGGCCCGTCCAGCCCCTTTGACGTCCGGCTACGGCCCCGCAGGCCCCTGGAAGACGGTGACGCCGGGGGGCGGGGTGAACCGGAAGAGGGCGGGGTCCACCTTGGAGAGGACCTCCACTTCGGAAAGCTCCAGGGAAATCTCGTTGCCCAGGGCGTCTCGGAAGTAGATGCGGCGGAGCTGGCCGGTCTCGGCGTCGGCGGCGGCCTCCACGTCCCGGATCCCCGCGTCGTCGTGGAGGAGTTCCATCCGGTAGACCCGGAGGCTCCCCACCGTCTCGGCCCCGGTGCAGGCCACCTCCTCGAGGAGGCGCCGCTGGCCCGACAGGAGGCGCAGGGCCAGGGGGAGGTCGCCGCCGTCCATCCGCTGGACGAAGGCCTGGCGTTCCGCGGGGAGGAAGAGGACGGACGTGCGGCCGTCGGCCACCGCCAACTTTCCGGCGGGGCGGCTGTACTCCCACCGGGTCCGCCCGCCGGAAGCCACCACCAGCGTCCCCTCCTCCACCTCGGTCTGGTTGAGCGCCGGGGAGCGGAGGACGTGGCGGAAGCGGGCCCTGAGCCCCTCCCCCTCCTCCAGGCGGGAGAGGAGCCGGGCCACCTCCCTCCGGCAGGGGGGGTCCTCGGGGGCGGCGGGGCGGCCGGGAAGCGGCGGGAGGAGGGCGGCGAGGAAGAAGAGCACCCGGATTCGTCCGTTCATGGCTTGTCCCCCGGGAATCCGCCGCTCCCCTCGGGGGCCTCCGGAGACTCCCACCGGGGGACCACCCACACGACGTAGCCCGTGGGGCCGGCGGGCCCCTCCTGGGTCAGGTAGAAGGGCACGGGCTCCATCCGGCGGAGGGACTTCTCCTCCTCGAGGGCCACCTCGGGCAGGGGGACCTTTTCCGCCGAGAGGGGCCGGCCCCGGACGGCCACCCGGAGGCGGAGGCGCCCTCCCTCCAAACCCAGGGGGGTGATTTCCAGCCGGTACCGCTCGGTCTCCCAAGCCACCTTGCGGGGAGGCGGCTCCTGGGGCGGCGGCTCCGAACCCGAAGCGGCGGGGGCCGCCTTTTTCTCCTTCTTGTTGGGTTTCGCCGGCTCCACGGCGATGGAGAAGCTCTGGCCGGCCTTCAGGGCCGGGGGATCCTTTCCGGGCTCCACCACCGGAAGGCCTTCCGTCCAGTCCTTCCCCTCCTCCCCCGCCTCTCCCTCCACCCAGCGGGGAACGCGGCGTTCGTAGTCGTGGCTCACCGGGAGGCCGTCCAGGGACTGAAGCTGGAGGGCCTCCAGCTCCATCCGGTGGGCCCCCAGCCACTTCTCCACCCGAACGAAGAAGAGGAGGGGGGGAAGGGGCGGCGGCTCCGGGGGAGGCGCCTGGTCCAAGGAGGCCTCCACGGAGACGAGAACCCGGACGGCCGTGGCGGGGTCGGCGTAGGCTTCCATCACCTGGGCCCCGGGGTGGGTGAAGAGGAGTTCCCGGGCACGGCTCACCGGCGCCCCCCCCGGCGGGGACGCCTCGGCCAGGAGGAGGCAGCGAAGGTGACCGTCCTCCCCCACCAGGGGCTTGACGGTGAGGTGGAGATTCAGGTCCAGCTTCGCCTTGCGCGTTTCGTTCTCCACCGTGAGGCGCCGGTGGAGCCCCCCCGTTTTCCCCAGGGGAAGGTGGGCGGTGAAGGCGCCGGCCTCCCGGGGGGGCAGGCGCTCTCCCGCGGTGAGAATCTTGAGGCTGACGGCGGCGAAGGCGGGTTGGGGCGGGGACGCATTCTCCGCCCGGAGGCAAGGATTCGCCCACAGGATCAGGCCGAGAAGAAGCGCCGCCGCTCGTCCACCCATGGGACCAGCATACGGAGGCCGGGGCGGGGGGTCAACGGCGCCTACCCTTTCCCCCCGCCATGTGCTATATTGTGTTCATGGGTGATTCACCAAAGTTGTGGTTCGGCGTGGGGGACACGGTGGTCTACCCCGGGTACGGGGTGGGTGTCGTCCAGCAGATCGAAGAGCGCACCCTCAACGGCAGGACCCGCCTCTTCTGCGTCCTTCTCGTCCGCGAGGGGGACAGCGAGTCCCGGGTCATGATCCCGGTGGACAACGTCGCCGAGGTGCGCCTCCGCCCCCCCGCCAGCCCCGGCGAGGCCGAGGAGGCCCTGGACCTCCTCTCCGGCCCACCGCCGGAGATCCTGCCCTCCTGGCGGGAGCGCTTCTCGGCCCACAGCGACATGCTGGCCCGGGGGGACCTCCTCTCCGTGGCGAGGGTCCTCAAGGCCCTCTACCTCCTCAACGCCCGCAAGCCCCTCTCCTTCCGGGAGAAGAAGATGTACCAGAAGGCCCTTCTGCTGGTCACGGCCGAAGTGGGGCACGCCCTCTCCCGCAGCCGGAGCGAGGCGGAGGCGGAGGTTCTGGACCGCCTCTCCCGGCCCGGTTCCCCGTAGGCCCCTTCGTTTCTTTTCCGCAACGGACCGGTCATGGGCCCGCCACGGGACCTTGGCACCCTGTCCTCCGGTGAACCTTCCTGAGGAGGACAGAAGATGAACCCGAAGAAGCTCCTGCTCGTCGCCCCGGCGCTGGCTCTGGCTCTCCCGGCCCTCGCCCAGTCCAAGACGGCCCTCAGCGGGGCCGGCGCCACCTTCCCCTACCCCATCTACGCCAAGTGGGCCTACGCCTACGAACAGAAGACCGGGGTTCGGGTGAACTACCAGTCCATCGGTTCCGGCGGAGGGATCCAGCAGATCAACAACAAGACGGTGGACTTCGGGGCCTCCGACGCCCCGGTGAAGGAGGCCGACCTTGCGGACCGGGAGCAGTTCCAGTTCCCCGCCGTCATCGGGGGGGTGGTGCCGGTGGTGAACCTCTCCGGGGTGGCCCCCAACCGGCTCAAGCTCACGCCGGAGCTCCTCGCCGACGTCTTCCTCGGCGAGATCAAGCGGTGGGACGACCCGCGGCTCAAGGGGCTGAACCCGGACCTCCCCCTTCCCGCCCAGGAGATCGTGGTGGTCCACCGGGCCGACGGTTCCGGCACCACCTGGGTCTTCACCCACTACCTCGCCAAGGTCTCCCCCGAATGGAAAGAGAAGGTGGGGTACGAAAAGTCCGTCTCCTGGCCGGTGGGCCTGGGCGGCAAGGGGAACGAGGGCGTCGCTTCCTACGTGCGTCAGGTCAACGGGGCCATCGGCTACGTGGAGTACGCCTACGCCAAGCAGACGGGCCTCGCCACGGTGCTCCTGAAGAACCGGGACGGAGCCTTCGTCGCACCGTCCCTGGCCGCCTTCGAAGCCGCCGCCGCCAACGCCGACTGGAAGGGAACCCCCAACTTCAGCGTGATCCTCACCGACCAGCCGGGGAAGGACGCCTGGCCCATCACGGGGGCCACCTGGATCGTCGTGTACAAGAGCCAGAGCGACTGCAACAAGGCCAAGTCCATGCTGAACTTCTGGAGGTGGTGCCTGAGGGAGGGCGGGGAGATGGCGCGGTCCCTCGACTACGCCGCCATGCCGCCTCAGGCCGTCACCCTCATCGAGGCCGCCTGGTCCAAGGAGATCCGCTGCCAGGGCGAAGCGGTTTTCGACGCCGCCAAGTGAACGCTGCGCACGCGACGCCTCCAGGCCGGGGAGCCCTTCCTCGGCCTTTCTCGCTTGGCCTCACTCCCACTCGATGGTTCCGGGGGGCTTGGTGGTGACGTCCAGCGCGACGCCGGAGATTCCCGGAAGGGCCTCGACCCGCCGGCGGACCTCCTCCAGAAACTCCGGCGGCGGCAGGAACGGCCGGGCGGTCATGGCCCGCTCCGAGAGCACCGGCCGGATGACGACGAACTCCCGCCCATGCCCGTCCATTTCCAGGGGGACGAAGACCGTCGGGCACTGCCACACGGCGCGGGAGAGGCCGTGGCGCCTCAGGGCCTCCATGACCACGGCGTCGGCTTCCCGCAGGAGGTCCAGCCTCTCGGCCGTGACGGTGGCGGGCAGGGGACGGGCGCGCTTCATTCCCCGGCCCGCCAGGTCGACGACGCAGCGGTTCACCCCGGGGACCTTCTGGTAGATCCGGGCCGCCAGGGATTCCACCTCCGGGAGGTCCACGCCCCACAGCAGGACCGGGGACTCGTAGGAGCGGAGGTCGGCCTTCACCCCCACCGAGTGCACGGGCAGGAGGGCGGCGCCCACCCCCGCTTCCCGGGCCAGGGCCCCGAGGGCCTCCGGCGCTCCCGGCCCCGGCTCCGCCGCCTTTCCGTCGGAACAGAGGAGCCGGATCCCCAGTCCCGGCCCGGGAAAGGGGTGGCGCCAGACGAGGGATTCGGGGAGGCCCAGGCGCTCCCCCAGCTCCCGCACCTCCGCCTTGTAGAGCTCCCGGAGCGGCTCCAGGACGCGCCCCTGGGCGATCAGCGCCTCCACGGCCGGGACGCGGTTGTGGTGGGTCTTGATGACGTCCGCCCGGCGGGTTCCTCCGGTCTCGATGGTGTCGGGGTAGATGGTCCCCTGGGCCAGCAGGCAGTCCTGGAGATCGAGCCGGGAGGCCTCCTCCTCGAAGACCGCCAGGAAGGTTTCGCCGATGATCCGCCGCTTCTCCTCCGGCGCCACCACCCCCTTCAGGGCCGCGAGGAAGCGGGCGGAGGCGTCGGCGAAATGCAGGTTATGGGCCCACCCCCGCCTTCGGAACTCCTCCAGGACCTCGCGGCTCTCGCCCTTGCGCATGAGCCCGTTGTCCACGTGCAACAGCCGGACCCGCTCCGGCCCCAGGGCCTTTCCCAGGAGCACGGCGCAGACGGTGGAGTCCACCCCGCCGCTGGCCAGGAGGAAGACCGGGCGGTCTCCGGCCTTCTCCCGAATCTCCCGCACCGCCTCCTCCTCGTAAGCCTCCAGGGTCCAGTCGGGGCGGCAGCCGCAGACCTCGAAGACGAAGTTGCGGAGCATCTCCTCCCCGTGAACCGTGTCGTCCACCTCGGGGTGGAACTGGAAGCCGTAGCGCTTCAACGCCTCGGAGGCGATGGCGGCGTTGGGGTGCGGCGCCCCCCCCGGCACCCGGGAGACGCCGGTCTCCTCGAAGCCCGGAGGCAGGCGGGTCACCGTGTCCCCGTGGCTCATCCACACCACCTCCTCCGGAGCCAGGCCCCGGAAGAGGGGACAGGAGCCCCGGACCTCCAGGACGGCCGGGCCGTACTCCCTCTGGGTGTGGCGCACCTCCCCCCCGTAGTGCTTGGCGATCTCCTGGTGGCCGAAGCAGAAGCCCAGGATGGGGATGGGGAGGTCATAGATCCGCTTGTCGTAGGCGCTCTCCTCGTCGTACGCCGAGAGGGCGGGGCTCCCCGAGAGGATGATTCCGCGGTAATCCCGGAAGGCCTCCACGGGGGCCTCCGGATCCAGAATCTCCGCCAAGACGTGGAGCCTGCGGATCTTGGCGGCGATCAGGTGGGCGTACTGGCCGCCGAAGTCCACCACGGCGATCTTGTCGTGCACCATCGTTTCCTTCCTATCCTGTCAAGGGGAAATGGCCGCCCTTCGCCGGCGCAGGGCCTCGAAGAGGGCCAGGGAGGCGGCCGCCGAGGCGTTGAGGGAGTCGAAGGAGCCGGCCATGGGGATGCGGAGCCTGCGGTGGCAGAGGTCTCCCACCAGCCGGGAGATGCCCCGCCCCTCGGCGCCCACCACCAGCACCAGGCCCGAAGTCCAGTCCATCTCGGCCTCCCAGAGGGATTCCCCCCCGGGGTCCAGGGCGGCCACCGTGCACCCCGCCTCCCGCGCCGCCCGGAGGAACATGGCCTGGTTGGAGACCAGCGCCACCCGAAGGTGTTCGCAGGCCCCCGCCGAGGCCTTGGCCACGGCCGGGGTGACCCGCGCCGCGTGGTGGCTCCGGAGGGTGACCCCCGTCGCCCCGGCGCAGAGGGCGCTTCGCAGGATGGCCCCCACGTTCTGCGGGTCCGTCAGGTTGTCCAGGGCCGCCACCAGCGGCCGCTCTTCCTCGAGGAGGTCCCGGAAGTCCGCGTAGGGGTACTCCCCCACCTCCGCCGCCACCCCCTGGTGGGCGTCGGAGCCGGCGATGCGGCCGATGGCCTCGCGGGTGACGAAGAAGGTCTTCACGGAGGGCTCGGCCCCGGCGGCCCGGGCCAGCTCCCACAGGCGGTCGGCGCTGGCCACCCAGAGCTTCCGGACCGCCCGCCGGCCGGCGCGGAGGCATTCGGCCACCGGGTGGATCCCGTAGAGCACCTCCATGGTCAGCTCCTTCGGAGGAGCCGGACCGCCCGCCCCAGCTCGGCCTCCCGAAAGGGGGCGGCGTGGGGGGGAGGCAGGGCCAGCCGGCCGACCCTCTCGAGGGGAATATACCGCACCTCGCCCCGGGCGTTCTTCTTGTCCGCCCGGGCGGCGGCGAAGACCTCCTCCGGGGTGAAGGCCTCCGCCCGGGGATGGAGGCCGAGGCGCCGCACCGCCGCCACCACCCTCCGGAGGTCCTCCTCCCGGCAGAAGCCCTGCTCCACCGCCAGGGCCGCCTCCCAGCAGAGCCCCGCCGCCACCGCCGCGCCGTGGCCCATGCGCCACCCGGAGAGCCGCTCCAAGGCGTGGGCCACCGTGTGGCCGAGGTTCAGCGCGTTCCGGGCCCCCGACCGCTCGAAGGGGTCGGCCTCCAGCACCGCCCCCTTGAGGGCGACGGAGCGGGCCACCAGCGGGAGGGCCTTTCGGGGGCTCTCCCGGAGGTCTTGGGGATCCACGGCGGCCACGGCCTCCGCGTACGCCTCGTCGGCCATCAGGCCGTGCTTCAGGCACTCGGCCAGGCCCGCCCGAAGCTCCCGAAGGGGCAGCGTTCCCAGGCTGTCCAGGGCCTCCACCACCTCCTCGGGAGGGTAAAAGACCCCCACCAGGTTCTTTCCGCCGGGGGTGTTGACGGCCGTTTTGCCTCCCAGGGAGGCGTCCACCATCCCCAGCAGGGTGGTGGGGAGGCTCAGGTAGGGGACGCCCCGCATGAACGTGGCGGCCGTGAAGCCGGCCAGGTCCGTCACCACCCCGCCGCCCACCGCCGCCACCAGGCCGTCGCGCCCCAGCCCCGCCGCCAGCAGGGCGTCCTCCAGCCGCTCCTTGGTGCGCCGCGTCTTCCGCCCTTCCCCGCCGGGGAAGGCCACCACGGGAGGGTTCCCCAACGGCTCCAGGAGGGCCGCGAAGAAGGGGGCCAGGACGCGGAGGAGGCGTTCCTCGGTGACCACGAAGAGCGGGCGCCCCCGGGCCGCACGGCGGACGTGGACCGCCGCGCGGGCGGCGGACGGAACGACCCTTACGGGGTGAAGGGACAGGGAAAGGGAGAGGACCGAAGCGGGGGCCAAGAAAAAACCGAGGAGCCCCGCCCGCGGGCGGGGCTCCCTTCGGAGGGCGTCACATTTTCACGAAGATGATCACCATGGTGTACAGGGCCAGGGACTCGATGAAGGCCAGGCCGATGATCATCATGATCTGCAGTTTGTCGGCCATGCCGGGGTTCCGGGCGGAACCTTCGCAGGCCGCGGAGATGGCCTTGCCCTGCGCGAGGCCGCAGATGGCCGAGGCGAAGGCCATGGAGAAGCCGGCGGCCAGCACGCCCAGGGCGTCCTTGCCCAGCCCGGCAGCGGCGGCGGCGCCTCCCTCCTCGGCGAAGGCCGGGGCCGCCAACATCAGGAGCAGAGCTCCCACCAGAACGATCAGCGCCTTTTTCCTCACGGACTTCCTCCTTTCACAACCGAGCTTCCCTCTTCAGTGGTGTTCCACCGCCCCCGCGATGTAGATCATGGAGAGCAGGATAAAGACCAGCGTCTGGACGAAAGAGACGAAGATGCCCAGCAGAATGAAGGGCACTGGAACGGCGAAGGGGACCAGGTGGAGGAAGACGCCGCCCACCTGGTGGTCGCCGAAGATGTTGCCGAAGAGACGGATGGCCAGGGACATGGGCCGGGCGAGGTGGCTCACCACCTCGATGGGGAAGAAGAGGAAGGCCATGGGGAGAATGGGGCCCATGAAGTGCTTCAGGTAGCCGAAACCCGCCGCCCGCGCCCCGATGACGTTGTAGGTCACGAAGGAGCAGAGGGCCAGCGAGAGGGTCACGAGGATGCTCCCCGTGGGCGGCATGAAGCCCGGCACCAGGCCGATGAGGTTGGACAGGAGGATCAGGACGGCGAAGGTCCCGATGACGGGCATGTACCTCCGGCCGTGGTGGCCGATGATGTCGTCCAGGAACTTCCCCACCACCTCGACGATCAGCTCGAGGATCTGCTGGAGGACCCCCGGGCGGTCCACGGAGAGCTTCCTCGTGGCCAAAAAGGCCACCGCCAGGGAGAGGGCCATGAGGAAGGTCAGGATGACGAAATGGTCCGGCACGTGGCGGTGGAGTAGCCCGTTCACCAGCAGGGTGAGGAGGGAATCCATCTCGTGCATGTCTAGCCCCGTTCCCGCATCGCTCCGCTCAGCGAGAGGAGCATCAGCGGCCCCCCAATCCCGAGAATCACCCCCAGGGATTCCCGAGGCAGGAACCTCAAAATAGCATAGACCCCCCCCGCAAGCAAGAGGGTTTTCACCGCGAGACCGAGGGCGGTGCGGATGCCCCGGGCGCGGGAGAGGGGTTCGCTTCCCAGCAGGCCCCCGAGGCTCTTCGCCATCCAGAGGAAATCGGCGGTCACCAGGGCGAAGGAGAGGGCGAAGGCTAGGGCGGGGCGGAGGCCCGCGAAGGCTCCCAGGCAGGCGGTGCCGGCCACCCAGCCGGCCACCGCCATGCGAAGAAACCGGGCTCTAAAGGCGGCCGTTTCCACCGCGTCCGTTCCGATCCCTCTCCCGGGCCAGGGCCAGCATCCGGACCAGGTAGACGAAGGCCCCCACCAGCCCCACGACGAAGCCGGCCAGGGTTCCGTAGGGGGAAATTCCCCAGGCCCGGTCCGCCAGGTACCCCAGCCCCGTCCCCACGAGGACGGTCATGGGGAAGGTGTACACGAGCTCCAGGTACACGCCGAGGCGGCGGAGCGGGGAGGCCACCCCTCCCTCCTCAGGGGGCCAGCAAGGTGGCCCGGGCCGCCCAGTCCAGGAAGGGCTGCCCGTAGAGGCCCGCGGCCAGGGTCACCGCCCCGCAGAGCACGAGCCCCGCGAGGAGAGGGGCGCCGGCCCGTGGAACGGCCGTCTCCTCGGTCTCCTTCAGGAACATCCGGAAGACCACCCGGAAGTAGTAGTAGAGGGAGACGACGCTGGTCACGGCCAGCACCACCGCCAGCAGGTAAAGGCGGGCGCTCACCGCCGCGTAGAAGATCATCAGCTTGGCCAGGAAGCCCGCCATGGGGGGGATGCCCCCCAGGGAGAGGAGGAAGAAGATCATGAGGACCGCCGCCCAGGGGCTCCGGCGGATCAGCCCTTCGAAGTCCTCCAGCCGGTCCCCCCCGGAGCCTTCCCGCTCCAAATAGAGGATGATCCCGAAGGCGCCCACGTTCATGAAGGCGTAGACCAGCAGGTACAGCAGGGAGGCGGCCACCCCCTGGTCGGTCCCCGTCTTTCCCGCGGCCACCAGGCCGATGAGGATGTACCCGGCGTGGGCGATGGAGGAGTAGGCCAGCATGCGCTTCACGTTGTCCTGGAGCATGGCGGCCACGTTGCCCCAGAGCATGGTGAGGACGGCCACCATCCCCAGCACCCCCGTCCAGGTGGGGGCCAGGGGCCGGAGTCCCTCCAGGAAGATCCGAAGGGCCATGGCGAAGGCCGCCGCCTTGGGGGCCACGCTCATGAAGGCGGTGACGGGCGTGGGGGCCCCCTCGTAGGCGTCGGGGGTCCACCAGTGGAAGGGAACCAGGGCGGCTTTGAAGAGAAGGGCCGCCGCCAGGGTCACCACCCCCGCCGCCAGGGGGAAGCCCAGACCCTCCCCCGCCGCCAGCCGGGCGGCCAGAACCTCGCGGATCCCCTGGAGGTGCACCGTGCCGGTGGCGCCGTAGAGGAGGGAGGCGCCGTAGAGGTACAGCCCCGAGGAGAGGGCCCCCAGCAGGAAGTACTTGGTGGCCCCCTCCACGCTCTTGAGGTCCCTTCGGAGGTAGGCCGCCAGGACGTAGACCGAGAGGGCCATGGTCTCCAGGCCCACCCAGAGGGTGAGGAGGTCGGAGCCGCTGGCCATGACCATCATTCCGAAGACAGACAGGGTGAGGAAGGCCGGGTACTCGCCGCTCCAGGCGTTCCGGAGGTCCAGGTGCTTGAAGGAGAGCAGGACCGAGAGGGCGGCGCCGAGGAGGCACACCACCTTGAAGGACTGACTGAAGGCGTCCACCGTGAGGCCCACCGACCCGTCGAGGCCCGTGAGGGCCGCCACCCGGGCCCCCGGAGGTAGCGCCAGGAGGGTCTGGAAGCAGAGGACCAGGGCCACGGCGAAGCCCGCCAGGGCCAGGACCGCCGTCCCCCGCCGGAGGGAAGCCCCCCCGCGCACGGCGGCCAGGACCAGGAAAAGGATCCCGAAGGCGACGGTGGCCCACTCGGGGCTCAAGAGGCGCCAGAAGTCGGGGTGGAGGACGGCCATGGCGGACTCCTAGTGGGCCGCTTCGGCGGAAGGAGCGGCCTCGCCCTCCCCGGGAGCCGGCATCTCTTCGGCGGGAGCGGCGGGTGCGCCGGGAACTTCGAGGGCCTTCACCCGGGGGACCTCCACCCCCTTGGCGGCGGCGACGCGTTCGATGGCCGGCCGCATGCGGCCCATGAGGTACTGCACGCTCCGGTCCATCTTGTCGAAGACCGGCTTGGGGTAGAGGCCGATCCAGAGGGCCAGGAGGACCAGGGGCATCATGTACCCCCACTCGCGCCCGTTCATGTCCTTGCCCTTCACGTGCTCCTCCAGGTGGGGGTTGGTCACCTCGCCGAAGAAGACCCGCTGGTAGAGCCAGAGCATGTAGGCGGCGCCCAGGAGCATTCCGGCCACCAGGAAGAAGAGGAGGGACTTGGAGAAGATCAGGAACGGGGGCATGTGGTAGGCCCCCATGAGGATCGTGATCTCCCCGATGAAGCCGTTGAGCCCCGGCAGGCCGATGGAGGAGAGGGTGATGATCATGAAGAAGGTGGCGTAGACCGGCATGAGCTTGGCCAGCCCGCCGTAGAGCTTGATCTCACGGGTGTGCATGCGCTCGTAGATGATCCCCACGAGCAAGAACAGTCCGCCGGTGGAGATGCCGTGGTTGATCATCTGCATGACCGAGCCCTTGATGCCGGCCTCGGTGAGGGCGAAGAGGCCCGCCATGCAGAAGCCCAGGTGGCTCACGGAGGAGTAGGCCACCAGCTTCTTCATGTCCTTCTGGACCAGGGACACCATGGCCCCGTAAATCACGCCGATGATGGAAAGGATCAGGAGGAACGGCAGCCAGGCCAGGGTGGCGTCGGGGAGGATGGGGAGGGCGAAGCGGTAGAAGCCGTACGTTCCCATCTTCAGCAGGACGCCGGCGAGGATGACCGAGCCCGCCGTGGGGGCCTCCACGTGGGCGTCGGGGAGCCACGTGTGGAAGGGGAACATGGGGACCTTGATGGCGAAGCCCACGAAGAAGGCGGCGAAGACCCACCACTGCAGGGAGGGGTCCAGGGAGACCTTCTCCAGGATCACGTTGAGGTCGAAGGAGTGGACCCCCGCCGCGTCCACCGGCGTCCGGAAGTAGAGGACGAGGATGCCGATGAGCATGAGGACCGAGCCGGCCAGCGTGTAGAGGAAGAACTTGATGGCGGCGTAGAGCTTGTTCTGGCCCCCCCAGATGCCGATGAGGAAGTACATGGGCACCAGCATCACTTCCCAGAAGACGTAGAAGAGGAAGAAGTCCAGGGAGCAGAAGACGCCCAGCATGCCGGTCTGGAGGATGAGGAGCCAGACGTAGTACTCCTTCTCCCGGTTCTGGATGTAGGTCCAGGAGGACCAGGCGGCGATGAAGCCCAGGAGGGTGGTGAGGAGCACCAGGAGCATGGACATGCCGTCCACGCCGAAGTGGTAGGAGACTCCCAGGGATCGGATCCAGGGGATGGGCCCCTCCTCGAAGACCCACAGGGAGTGCCGCGCGTCGGCGGCGGCCTGGGCGGCGTCCCACCCGAACCAGAGGGGCAGGCTCAGGAGGAAGTCGAGCAGGAACACGCCGGTGGTGAAGGTCTTGATGAGCTTCGTGTTCTCCTTCGGGAAGAAGAGGACCACGAGCGCCGCCGCCAGCGGAATGTAGGTGAGGACGGAAAGAATGTACGGCATGTCCTAGGCTCCTTGCGTTCGCTACCGGTACAGGTACCACACCATCAGCAGCAGGAAACCTGCCGCCACCCCCAGAGCGTAGTGCTGGAATTGACCGGTCTGGATCCTCCGGTTTTGCCTCGAGAACCACTGGAAAACGGCGGCGGTGCCGTTGACCCCCGCCCCGTCCACCACGTACCGGTCGAAGGCCAGGGCGCCCACCGACGACCCCACGGTGAGGTTGCGGGCGCCGTTCACCAGACCGTCCACGATCCACCGGTCCCACCACCAGAGGCCCTGGGCGACCTTGAGGAGCGGCCGGATGAAGGCGCCGGAGTAGACCTCGTCGACGTAGTACTTGTTCAGGAGGA
>JBBILR010000018.1:0-39893 GCA_037444825.1 Acidobacteriota bacterium
GCCGCCTCCTCCGCCGCCCCCGCCGCCGCCGGCCCCGAAGATGATCCAGATCACCCTGGACGAGTCGGTCCTCCACTTCGCCCTCGACAAGTGGGACATCCCCAAGGACGGCATGCCGGTCCTGGACGAGGTGGCGGCCAAGCTCCAGCGGTACAACGCCATGGAGATCGCCATCGTGGGCCACACCTGCAGCCTCGGTTCGGACGCCTGGAACGCCACCTTGAGCAAGAACCGCGCCGAGTCGGTGAAGAAGTACCTCGTCTCCAAAGGGATCGCCGAATCGCGCATCGTCCGCGTCGAGGGCATGGGGCCCAAGAACCCCATCGCCGACAACAAGACCAAGGAAGGCCGCTCGAAAAACCGCCGCGTGGAGATCTCCGCCGTCGCTCCGGTGGAGGTCCCCGCGCCCTGATTCCCTCCTTTTTTCGCTCTGGGGGGCGGGCTTCGGCCCGCCCCCTTTTTCATGGGGTCACGCCGCGTGGTATCCTGATTTTATGAGCCTCAGGAGGCGGCCTTCGGCCCACCTCTCCGTTTGGGCGGCCTGCGCGGCGGCGCTGGCCCTTCTGGCTCTTCCCGCCGGCGCCCTCGACCCCCGGCGGGCGTTGACCCAGTACCTTCGAAGGTCCTGGACCTCCGACCAGGGCCTCCCCCAGAACAGCGTCCAGGCCATCGCCCAGACCCCCGACGGCTTCCTGTGGCTCGCCACGCAGGAGGGGCTGGCGCGCTTCGACGGCGTGGACTTCGAGGTCCACTCCGCCGCCACCGACCCCGCCTTTTCGGTGAACAACGTCCAGTCGCTCCTGGTCTCCGCCGACGGGACCCTCTGGGTGGGCACCGAGGGGGGCGGCGTCGTGCGCCGGACCCCTTTGGGGTTCGAGGCGCTGGAGATTCCGGAGAACGCCCGGAGCCGGTCCGTTCGGTGCCTGGCCGAGGCCCCGGCCGGGACGCTGTGGGTGGGGACCGCCGGGGGGCTCCTCCGCGTGGCGGGGGACCGCCTGGAGGAGGTCGTCCCTTCGGAGCGCCTCCAGAAGAGCGGGGTCAACGCCATCGTCCCCGACGGACGGGGCGGCCTCTGGCTGGGCACCTACGGCAGGGGAATTTTCCACTTCCGGGATGGGACGCTGGAGCCCGCCCCCTTTCAGGACCGCCTTCCTTCCCAACGGATCTACACTTTGCGCGCCGGGGAGGGCGGGGAACTCTGGATCGGCACCGAGGGAGGGGGCCTTTGCCGCTGGGACGGCCGGGAGCTTCACCGTTTCACCGCCTCGGAGGGCCTCCCCTCCCGCATGGTGTACGCCCTTCTCCCGACCCCCGACGGGAGCCTCTGGGTGGGGACCTACGGCGAAGGCCTCTTCCGGTACCGGAACGGCCGCTTCGAGAGCCTCTCCTCCCGGCAGGGCCTTTCCAACGACGTGGTCCTCTCCCTCTTCCTGGACCGGGAGGGCAACCTCTGGGCCGGCACCAACGGCGGCGGGGTGAACCTCCTGGAGGACGGCCGGGTCCTCTGTTTCGGCGCCCCGGAGGGGCTTCCGGAAAACATGGTCTCCGCGGTCCTCGAGGACCGGAAGGGAACCCTCTGGGTGGGCACCTACGGGGCCGGCCTGGTGCAGATCGAGAAGGGCCGCGTGGAGGCGGTCCACGACCGGAAGGACGGCTTTCCCGACGACAACGTCTACGCCCTGGCCGAGGACGAGGCGGGGGACCTCTGGGTGGGCACCGGGGCCGGGCTGGGGCGGTACCGTGGGGGGCGGTGGACCTTCTGGCGGGAGCGGGACGGCCTCCCGGGGGAGATGATCTACGCCCTGCTCCCCGAAGCGGGCGGCGCCCTGTGGATTGGCACCGGCGGCGCCTGCGTCGCCCGTTTCCAGAAGGGGTCCTTCGAAACCTTCGACCGGAGCAAGGGGCTCGCCAGCCGGACGGTGGTGTGCCTCGGCCGGGATGCCCGGGGGCGGCTCCTCGCCGGAACCTACGACGGCCTCTGCCGCCGGGAGGGGGACCGCTTCACCGTCCTGGGGCAACCGCAAGGCTTCGCCCACAACGAGATCTTCTCCCTCCTCCAAGACGGCGACGGCGCCCTGTGGGTGGGCACCTACGGCGGGGGGCTCCACCGCGTCCAGGGAGACCGCGCCGTTCCCATCCGGCGCAAGGACGGGCTCTTCGACGACGTGGTGTACACGGTGCTGGACGACGGACGGGGGCGCCTGTGGATGTCCAGCAACCGGGGGATCTTCTCCGTGCAGAAGGACGAGGCCCGGGCCTTCGCCGAAGGACGTGCGCAGACCGTCCCCTGCCTCTCTCTGGGCAAGGCCGACGGCATGCGGAGCCCCGAGTGCAACGGGGGGAGCCAGCCCGCCGGGTGGCGGCTGAGGGACGGGCGCCTCTGTTTCCCCACCACCCAAGGGCTCGTCTTCGTGGACCCCGACGCCCTCCGGCCCGGCCCGCCCCCTCCGGTGGTTCTGGAGGGGGCCACCTACGACGGCCGCCCCTTCCCCCCTTCCGCCTCGTCTCTGACCCTCCCCCCCGGGAAGGGCAACCTGGAGTTCCGGTACGCCGCCCTCCGCTTCGCCGGCCTGGAAAAGGTCCGCTACGCCTACCGCCTGGAGGGCTTCGAACAGGAGTGGCGCGACGCCGGGACCCGCCGCACGGCTTACTACACCAACATTCCCCACGGGAGCTACCGATTCGTCGTCCGGGCCACCGCCGGAGACGGCGCCGTGGACCCCAGTGGGGCCTCCCTGGCCTTCCGGATCGAGCCGCACTTCTACGAGACCCGGGCCTTTCTCGCCCTCGTGGTCTTCCTCGCCCTTCTCGCGGGATTTCTCTTCTACGCCGCCCGGGTGGCCCGCCTGAAGGCCCGCCAGCGGGAGCTGGAGAGGCTGGTGGCCCTCCGCACCGCCGAGCTGGCCAGCGCCCTCCGGAAGGTGGAGAGCCAGGCCGCGGAGCTCCGGGAGTTCAACACCCGCCTGCGGGAGAAGGTCCGGGAACAGTTCGAGCAGATCGTGAGGGACAAGCGGTTGACCAAGTACTTCCCCAGGAAGCTCGTGGACAGGATCCTCCTCTCCGAAGAGGACGTGAGCCTCGCCACCGAGCGGCGGACGGTCACCACCTTCTTCACCGACCTCCGCGGCTTCACCCGCCTGTCGGACACCACCGAGCCGGAGCGGGTGACGGAGATCCTCAACGCCCACCTCTCGGAAATGGCGGCCTCCATCGAGGCCCACGGGGGGACCCTGGCCCGCTTCATGGGGGACGGGATCCTGGGCTTCTTCGGGGCCCCGGACGAGATGGACCCGGTTCTGCAGGCCCGATCGGCCTGCCGCATGGCCCTCGACATGCAGGCCCGCATGGCGGCCCTCGTGGAGAGGCTCGGCCTCCCCAGGGGGCAGGACGGCCTGGCCCTTCGGATCGGCGTCCACCAGGACCTGGTGACGGTGGGCAACTTCGGATCCCAGGACCACGTGGAGTTCACGGCCCTGGGCCGCGGCGTGAACCTCGCCAAGCGGCTGGAAGAGGCCTGCCCCCCCGGCTCCGTCCTCGTCACCGAGTCCCTGGCCCAGAAGGTCCTGGACCGATTCGACTTCGGCCCGCCGGAACGCCGCCTCTTCAAGGGCTTCCAGGAGGAGGTGGAGGTTCGCCTCCTGCTGGGGGAGAAGCGCCCCCCGGGGAGCTGAGGGGCTCGGCGCCGCCCCCCCCTTCCGGCCCGCCGAGGTCCACCACGCGGCGGATGGGGTCGTTCTCCCGCCAGGGGGTCAGCCGGTAGAGGAAGGCCCGGCGCCGGCCCTCGGGGACCTCCGTGAAGGCGCGGATTCGGTAGAAGCGGCCGCCGTACCGGAAGGCGAGGAGAACGTTCCAGTCGGCGTGGGGGCGGTTGGCGGAGACCCAGAGGGTCTCTCCCTCCAGGCGGATGCGGTCGGGCTCCGATGCGCTCCCGTACCTCCGCGTCCGTTCCGCCTCCCGAAAGGCCCGCCCTCCCCCTTCCGCCAGGCGCAGGGGCGCCCAGAGGAAGAGGCTCCCCAGCGGCTCGCCGCTGGCGGCGGCGCAGACGGCCCGGGCCAGGGAGTCCCCGAGCCAGAGGGTCGCCAGAGCCCCCTGGGGGGTGAAAAAGAACGAGAAGAAGACCGGAAGGCCGTACCAGGTGATGGCCCCCGGCGGCGCGTCCCGCTCGACCAGCAGGGCCGAGATGCGTTCCCCGTACGCCTCGGCGTAGAGGACGAAGAGGGCGTACCAGGCCACCACCGAGGCCACCACGCAGAGAAAGGAGGAGAGGTGGGCCAGAACCGCCGGAGAGGCGGGAAGGGGCCACGGCCAGCGCCGCCTCCATCCCGCCGGCAGGAGGGGCCAGAGGAGAAAGGCGAGGAGGGCCGTCAGCCATCCCTTCAGGCGCATGAAGGGAGGATACTCCGGGTACCCTCCGGGACGGAACCCGGGAAGAGAAGCCCCGTTCGCCCCCAGCTACCCGGGAGGGCTTCTACTGGGCGATGGGTTTGACCTCCAGCTCCTTGGGGAAGCGGTTCATCTCCGCCTTCCACACGGTGCTCTGGCGCTCCACGACGCTCACGGTCCACTCCCGCTCGTAGGTCTTGCCGCCGGGCGTGGAGACCGCCACGCGGACGCGGTGGGGGCCGGGGAGGAGGTTCTTGCTTTTCTCCAGCCGGAAACGCCGGTCCGACGAGGCGGTGAAGGGCTCGGAGGCCCAGACCTCCCCGTCCACCGTCACCGTCACCTGCCCCTCGTCGATCTTGCCTTCGAAGATGAGGCCCAGCGTCCCCTTGGGGACCTTGGGGGCGGGGGAAGGGGCGGGGGCCGGTTCGGCGGAGGGGGCCGGCTCCGGGGGCGCAGGGGAAACAGGGGAGGGTTCCGGCGCCGCGGGGGGGGGCGGGGGCGCCGAAGGCGCCGTCTCCGCCGTCGCCGGTCGCGTGCGGGGACGGGCCGGGGCTTCGGCGGGGCGTTCCGGCCGGGCGGGGGCGGCCTCTTCCTGGACCCCCTCCTGAGGCTCCGGGGCCGGCGGCTCCGCCCGCTCCTCCCAGGACGGAGCCGGCTCCTCCCCCCGCTCCTCCCCCTGGGGCTCCGCCGGGAGAGCCGGTTCATTCATCCGCGCCTGTTCGGTACCGGCCCGGCCCTTGTACCAGCGGTAACCGAAGAAGCCTCCCAGGCCCACGGCGAGGAGGCAGAACAACAACAGCACGGCGATCACGGCGACGAGCAGTCCCTTTTTCATGGCGGCCTCCCCAGGAGAAGGTTTTTTTAGTATAGCATGGACAACTTGGAAGCGGGGAGGGCGTCGAGCCGCCCCCTATCCCCTCCCGCCCTTGCGGACGGGGGAAGGCTCCGGCCATAATGGCCGCGAGGGAGGCGCGGTGGCCAAGAGCCGTTTCCGCCGGTTACGGGAGAGGGCCTTGCTGGCGCTGGCCCCGGCGCCGCTGGCCCTGCTGGTCAAGGGGCTCTACCGCTCGGTGCGGGTGCGGACCGTGGGGCGGGAGCCCCTGGAGGCGCTCAAGGCGAAGGGAGGCCAGTACATCATGGCCTTCTGGCACGGCCACCTCCTCCTCATGGTCTTCGCCTACGTGGGCCGGCGGCTCACTTTTCTCGTTTCCGAACACCGGGACGGGGAACTGGTGACCCGGGTCATGGCCCGGTTCGGCATGGACCCCACCCGCGGCTCCTCCACCCGGGGGGGGGTGAAGGCCCTCCACGCCCTCCTTCGGAAGGTGCGGGAGGGGTACGACCTGGCCTTCACCCCCGATGGCCCCCGGGGCCCCCGCCACGTGGCCCAGGCGGGCGTGGTGCAGGCGGCGAGGCTCTCGGGGCTGCCGGTGGTGCCGGTGGCGCTCGCCGCCTCTAAAAAAAAACGCTGGGCTCCTGGGACGGCTTCGTGATCCCCTACCCCTTCTGCCGGGTGGTCTTCGCCTACGGGGAGCCCATCCCGGTGGCCCGTGACCTGGACGAGGCCGGGGTGGAGGAGGCGCGGCTCCGGGTGGAGCGGGGGCTTTGCGAGGCGGCGCGGAGGGCCGAGGAGGCCCTGGGGGAGGAACGGCTTTGGAGAGCATGACCGGTTACGGGCGGGCGGAGGTGGAGGGGGCGGGGCTGCGTCTCCGCGTGGAGGTCCGGGGGGTCAACCACAAGGGGCTGGACCTCCAGGTGAGCCTCCCCTCCTCCCTCCTTTCCCACGAGCCGGCCCTACGGAACGCGGTCCGCCAACGGGTCCCCCGGGGCAGGGTGGAGTTCCGGGCCTTTCTGGAGACGGTGGGGGCGGAGGCGGTGGAGGTTCGGTACTCCGAAGCCGCCGCCCGCGCCCTGGGGGCCTTCGCCGACGACCTGCGCCGAAAAGGCCTTCTCGACCGGGGCATGACCCTCACGGACCTCCTCGGTCTTCCCGACGCCGTCCAGGTCCGGCTCTCCCCGGCGGCGGAGGCGGAGGGGGGGCGGATCCTCCTCGAGGCGGCGGAAGCGGCGCTGGACCGCTTTCGCGAAACCCGGCGGGCCGAAGGCCGGAGGCTCGAGGGGCAGTTCCGGGCGGCCCTGGCGTCCCTGAACGCCCTCCGGCGGGAGGCCGAGGCGCTGGCGCCGGAGCAGGCGGCCCAGGCCGCCGAGCGGCTCTCCCAGCGGGTGGCGGCCCTGGGGGCCACGGTGGAGCCGGGGCGGATGGAGCAGGAGGTGGCCCTCGTGGCCCAGCGGGCCGACGTGACCGAAGAGCTGGTGCGTCTCGGCGCCCACCTTTCGGCGCTGGAGGCCCTCCTGGGGGAGGAGGGCGGGGAACAGGGCCGGCGGCTGGACCACCTCCTCCAGGAGATGCAGCGGGAGGTCTCCACCCTCCTGGCCAAATCGGACCTCCTCGCCCTCACCCAGCGCGGGCTCGACATGCGGCTGCTCATCGAACAGATGCGGGAGCAGGCGCAGAACGTCGCCTGACCGGAGAGCCTCCCAAGAAGGAGCGGGAATGGCCCAGAACGTGATCCTCGTCCTCTCCGCCCCCACCGGGGGGGGCAAGACCACCATCGGACGGCGGCTGGTGGAGCGGGACGGCGCCATCCGTTTTTCCGTCTCCCACACCACCAGGTCCCCCCGGCCCGGGGAGCGGGACGGGGTGGATTACCATTTCGTGGGCCGAGAGACCTTCGAGGCCACGGCCGCCCGGGGGGAGTTTTTCGAGTGGGCCGAAGTCCACGAGCACCTCTACGGAACCCACCGCTCGGAGGCGGAGGCGGCCTCGCGCGAAGGGAAGGACCTCCTCTTGGACATCGACGTCCAGGGGGGGCTCCAGGTGAAGGAGAAGCGGCCGGACGCCGTCCTGGTGTTCATTCTCCCCCCTTCCCTGGAGGAACTCCTCCGGCGGCTGGAGAAAAGGGCGGGGGAGCCGGGCTTCGACCTCCGCCGCCGCCTCCGGACGGCGATGAGAGAACTTGATACCTGCGGCAGTTACGATTATACTATCTTGAATAAGGACCTGGACGAGGCCGTGGGACAGGTCCGGTGCATCCTGGAGGCGGCCCGCCTGCGCCGCGTGAAGGGCGGGGTTCTCGCCGCGGGACTCCAGAGGCGAATCACGGAATGGCTGAGGAAGAACGATGTTCAAGGTTGACGAGAAGGTCGGGAGCAAGTACCGCTTCGTGATCCTGTGCGCCCAGAGGACCCGCCAGATCCTGGAGGGTGCCGAACCCCGGGTGGAGTCGCCCTTCAAGAAGCCGGCCTACGTGGCCATGCAGGAGGTCCTCCACGGGAAGGTCACGTGGACGGTGAAGGAGTCCACCCTCGCGCCGCCCCCCGAAGGCGGCGAGGTCCTCCAGGTGGAGGTGGGGCCCTGAAGTTTTCCAACCCGTAGAAAGGGGGAACGCCATGCAGAAGCTGTTCAAGATCGCGTCCGTGGGGCTCTTGGCCGCGGCCACGGCGGCTTGTTGCCGTCAGGCCCCGAAAGAGGTCGTGGACGCCACCCAGGCCCTGAACGAGGCGTCGAAGGGGTGCACGCCCGTCTACGCTTCGGCTCAGTACCAGGAGGCCAAGGGGGCCGTGGACCACCTCAACGACCTCGTCCTCAACAAGAAGTGCCGGGCCGCCCGCAAGGAGGCGCCGGCCGCCATGGCCAAGGTGAAGACCGCCAACGAAGCCGCCGCCGCCGAGCAGGCCCGGGCCAAGGCCGCGGCCGAGGCGTCCCTCCAGGCCGCCCGCCAGGCCGTGAAGGCCTCCGAAGAGGGGGTGGCCGCGCAGGCAGCCGCCGGCAAGAGCGCCAACGAGACCCTTCTCGCCTACGTGAGCAAGAGCGAAGGGGAGTGCATCCAGGCCGAGCTCAAGGCCCTGGGCAGCGAGGTCACGGTGGCCGAGATGGCCCCCGCCGCCCACCAGAAGGCCAAGACCAAGCTCATGGAGGCCGACCGGCTCATGGCCGAATCCCCCTGCAACTACTACAAGGTCCGCGAGGCCGCCGACGAGGCCCTCTCCCTGGCCAAGAAGGCCCGGGCGGAGGCGGAGGCCGAGGTGGCCCGCATCAACGCCGAGAAGGAGCGGAAGGTCCAGGCGGTGGAGCAGGCGATGAAGTCCAGGCCCTGCACCTACACCGTCCAGAAGGGCGACTGCCTCTGGAAGATCGCCGCCAAGGACTTCATCTACAACAACCCCTTCCTCTGGCCGTTGCTCTGGGACGCCAACCGCGGCCTGATCAAGGACCACCCGGACCTGATCTACCCCAAGTGGGAGTTCCGCATCAACCGGACCTTCAGCGCCGACGAGGCCAAGAAGGCCGAGAAGACCGCCCGTTTCCACAAGTGGGAACCGGCCGCCCCCGCCGCCCCGGCGGCCGTCACCACGGCGCCCCCCGAGACGCCGGCCCAGTAAAGGATTCCAGAGGGAAGGGCGGGGCTCCGGCCTCCGCCCTTCCCCTGCCTTCCTCCCCCCATGGTCCCCGATCCCCAGCCACCCCCTTTCCCGCCGCGGACGGAGGAGTCCGCCTCCCGACCGGTCTCCCGGACCTTCGACCCCGAGTTTCTCCAGGAACTGTTGGGGTCCGACGCCCGAAACGCCGCCTTCCTGGAGCAGGCCGCCCAGGTGCGCCTCGCGGCCCGGGGGGAGACCTTGCTCCTCGACGGGGAAGCCCCCCAGGTGGAGGCCTGCCTCGAAGTCCTAGAGCAGCTCCAGCGCCTCTTCGCCGCCGGGATCCGCCTCAACGCCGGCGACCTCCGCACCGCCCTCGCCCTCCGCTCCGAGGGCTTCCGGGGGGAGATCCTCGACTTCTACCGGGAGGCGAAGGTCCAGTGCGCCCACGGCCGGGTGGTCTTCCCCAAGAGCCTGAACCAGGGGAGGTACCTGAGGGCCATCCGGGAGCGGGACGTGGTCTTCGGCATCGGCCCCGCCGGGACGGGAAAGACCTACCTGGCCGTGGCCATGGCCGTCTCGGCCCTCCGGGAAAAACGGGTGAAGCGGATCATCCTCTGCCGGCCCGCCGTGGAGGCCGGGGAGAAACTGGGCTTTCTCCCCGGCGACATCGCCGAGAAGGTCAACCCCTACCTGCGCCCCCTCTACGACGCCCTCTTCGACCTCATGGAGGCCGACCGGGTGGCCAAGTACCTGGAGACGGGGATCCTGGAGATCGCCCCCATCGCCTTCATGCGGGGCCGGACCCTCAACGACTCCTTCGTGATCCTCGACGAGGCCCAGAACACCACCATCGACCAGATGAAGATGTTCCTCACCCGCCTGGGCTTCAACTCCAAGACCGTGGTCACCGGAGACGTGACCCAGATCGACATCGACCCTTCCCGCAAGTCGGGCCTGGTGGACGCCGCCGAGGTCCTCAAGGGCATCCCCGGCCTGGCTTTCGTCTCCTTCACGGAGAAGGACGTGGTCCGCCACCCCCTGGTCCAGGAGATCATCAAGGCCTACGAGCGGGCGGCGGGGCGGTGAAACCGCCCGGCCTCTGGTAGAATGACCGCGCCATGAGCGGGAAGGGATGATGGGCCAGGCACCCCAAAACGGAGCGGAAGGGCCGCCCTCCCGGGCGGAGCTTCGGGCGGGCCTCAAGGACACCTTCCCCAGACGGGCCCTTCTCTTCCTCCGGGAAAACGCCTGGTTCTGGTCGGCGGTCTTTCTCCTGGTGGTCTTCGGGATCTACGCGCGCCGCTTCCGGCTCCAGCCGCCCCCCTCCCTCCCTCTGGGGGCGGTGGCCGCACGGGACGTGAGGGCCCCCTTCGACCTGCAGATCGTGGACGAAGTGGCCACGGCCCAAAAGCGGGCCGAAGCCCAGGCCCGGGTGAACCCCGTCTTCGACTGGGACTCGGCCCTCTCCGCCCAGTCCTCCCGGCGGGTCCACGAGGCCTTCGCCGCCGCCCGCGCCAAGGTGGAGGCGTACCGGCAGAGGCTCCGGGAGGGGGCTCTGCCGCCGAAAGCGCGGGCGCCGGAGGAGGAGCGGCTTCTCCAGGACCTCTCCGAGCTCCTGGGGGGAGGGCTTTCCCGCTTCACGCTGAAGCACCTGGTGGCCGAAGGGTTCAGCGGGGAGCTGGAGTCGGGGGTGGCCGCGGTCCTGGGGGAGGTCCAGCGGCGGAAGATCGTCCCGGGCGGGGAGACCTTTCAGGGCGCCACGGCCATCCGCATCCGCGACATCCGGCGCCCCGGCTTCGAATGGGACCAGAAGGACCTGCAGAGCGCCGAGATCCTGACCCTCCCGCAGGCCCGGCGCCTTATCGGGAGCCTGGTGGAGGCGGAACCCTCCGTTCCGCCGGTCCTCAGGGGCGCCGTGGAGGAGCTGGTGAGGAGCTGGCTGCGCCCCACCCTCACCTACTCCAGCCAGGAGACCACCACCCGGCGGGATCAGGCCGCCGCCCAGGTGGAGCCGTTGGTGGTCTTCCTCCGGAAGGGGCAGGTGATTCTCAAGGCGGGGGAGAAGGTGGACGCGGCGGCCCTGCAGAAGATCGAGGCCTACCGCCAGTCCAAGCGGGGCGCCCTGAACTTTCCCCTCCTCTCGGCCCTCCTGGGCTTCCTGCTCCTCCTGCTGCTCTTCACCTTCATGTACTTGAAGACCTACCGGAAGGAGCGCCACCCGGGGCTGAACCTGTACGTCCTGACCCTCATGATGGCGTCGGTTTTCGTGGTGGTGGCCGACGGCCTGGGGGTTCTGGTGCGCCTGGTGGCGGAGGGGGCCAAGGCCCCCCTCCTGGACCGCCCCGCCTTCTTCCTCTTCGCGGTTCCCGTGGCGGCGGGGAGCATGCTCATGGCCCTCCTCGTGGACCGCCACCTGGCGGTGGTGTACTCCCTTCTCTTCGCCGTCCTCTTCGGGGTCCTGGGCGACTTTTCCTTCGGCCTCCTCCTCTACGGGCTCCTTTCCCAGGCGGCGGGCATCTACGCGGGGGTGAAGCTCCGCCAGCGGACCGCCCAGTGGAAGGGGGCCCTCCTCATCGGCGCGGTGAACGCCCCCCTGGCCTTGGGGGTCCTCCTCACCGACCCCTGGTGGGCCGACCACGGATGGAAGGACGCCGCCGTTCCCGTGGCCCTCGCCTTCGCCGCCGGGCTTCCCCTCACCGTCATGGTGGTTTCCGCTCTCCTGCCGCTCTTCGAGAGCCTTTTCGGCATCCTCACCGACGTCCGGCTCCTGGAACTGAGCAGTCTCAACCATCCCCTGCTGAAGCAACTGGCCCTGGAGGCCCCGGGAACCTACAACCATTCCCTCATGATGGCCACCCTGTCGGAGGCGGCGGCGGACGCCATCGGGGCCAACGGGCTTTTCTGCCGGGTGGCCTGTTACTACCACGACATCGGCAAGCTCTTGAACGTCCCCTACTTCGTGGAGAACCAGCCGCCCGGCCAGAACCCCCACGACCGCCTGGCCCCCCGCATGTCCTCCCTCATCGTCGCGGCCCACGTGAAGGACGGCATGGCCCTGGGGCGGAAGTTCGGGATCCCGGAGGCGGTCCTGGACGTCATCCCCCAGCACCACGGCACCCGGCGGGTGGGGTACTTCTTCGACAAGGCCCTCACCATGCTCGACCCGGAGAAGGACTCCCTCAACGAGGCCGATTTCCGGTACCCGGGCCCCAAGCCGCAGACGCGGGAGGCGGCCATCGTGATGATGGCCGACGGCATCGAGGCCGGCTCCCGGGTCCTCAAGGAGCCCAGCCACCACCGGCTCAAGTCCCTGGTCCAGGAGATCATCCAGCGGGTCACCGACGAGGGCCAGCTGGACGAGTGCACCCTCACCTTCCGGGACCTCACGGTCCTTCGGGAAGCCTTCCTGAAGACCCTCCAGGGGATCTTCAGCCGGCGGATTTCTTACCCCGGCTACGCCTTCGACAAGGAAAAAGACAAGGAGAGAAAGGATGAACCGGCGCGAGGTTCGGATTCACTGCCGTCTCCGAAGCCCCCATCCCCCTGAGGACGAGCTGGCCGCCTTTCTGTTGGACCTCCTGGGGCGGCTGGGCGTGGAGGGGGAAGTGGGGGTGCGCCTCGCCTCCGACCGAGCGGTGGCGCTTGCCAACCGCCGGTACCGAAACCGGCGCGGCCCCACCGACGTCCTCTCCTTCCCGTCGGGCCTCCGTTCCGAGGAGGGCACGGTGTACCTGGGGGACATCCTCATCGGGATGGGCCAGGCCCGGAAGGCCGCCCAGGAGGCGGGGAAGCCCCTCGCCTGGGAGGTCAAACGCCTTCTTCTCCACGGCCTCCTCCACCTGCTGGGGTACGACCACGAGACCGACGGGGGCCGGATGGAGCGGAAGGAGAGGCGCCTGAGGCGCGAGTGGGGGCTTTCTCCATGAGTTCGCTTTTCCTCGGCCTTTCCGTCCTCCTGCTCTTCCCCTACCTGCTGGCCCGGGCGGCCCTCAACGCCCTGTCCCTCATGGCCGTGAGCCGGCTGGCCGAGGAGGAGGACCTTCCGCTGGTGGAGGGCGTCCGGCGGTACCTCGAGCGGCGCCTCGCCTACCTCCTCACGCTTCAGTTCGGCATCCTGGCCGCCGGGGCCGGGACGGTCCTTTCCCTCACCGCCCTGCTGGCCTCCCAGGGGGTCTCCCGGCCCTGGGTGTGGGGCTTCGGCGCCGGAACCCTCCTGCTCCTCCTCCTGGCGCTCCTCGCCCAGGCGGTGGCGGCGCTGGACCCCCACCGGGCCCTCCTTTTCACCCTTCCGGTGGTGAGGGCCTCCTTCCTCCTCTTCGGCTTCGCCACCCTGCCCCTGGGGGCGGTGCTGGGGAGGCGGGTGGAGGCCGCTCGGGACAAACTTTCCGAGACCGACGAGGACAAGGAGGAGGACTTGACGGCCCTCCTCCAGGTGGGCCAGAGCGAAGGGATCCTGGAGAGTTCGGACAGCGAACTCATCCGGGGCGTCATCGAATTCGGCGACACCGTCGTGCGGGAGGTGATGACCCCTCGAACCGACATGGTGACGGCCGAGGCGAGGACCCCGCTGCGAAAGGCGGCGGAGATCCTGGCCAAAGCGCGCCACACGAGGCTCCCCCTCTACGAGGGTCAGATCGACAACCTGGTAGGGGTGGCCTACCTCAAGGACTTTCTGGAGCCCCTCCTTTCCGGCCGGGAGGAGGAGCCGGTGTCGGCCTTCGCCCGCCCCGTCCCCTTCGTCCCCGAAAACAAGCCCATCGCCGACCTCCTGAAGGAGTTCCAGGCTCAGAAGCTTCAAATGGCCATCGTGGTGGACGAGTACGGCGGCGTGGACGGGCTGGTGACCACGGAGGACCTCATCGAGGAGATCGTCGGTGAGATCCAGGAGTCGGCGGAGGCCGAGGAGGAGCCCTTCCGGGAGGAGGCCCCCGGCGTCCTCACGGTCCTGGGGCGCTCGTCGGTCTACGACCTCGCCCAGCGCCTCGAGGTGGACATTCCCGAAGGGGACTACGACTCCGTGGCCGGGTGGATCAGCACCCGCCTCGGCTCCATCCCCCCCACCGGGAAAAGGGTTGAGATCGACGGGCTCTCGGTGGAGATCCTCTCCGCCGACCGGCGCCGGATCCACAGGGTGCGCGTGAGCCGGTCCGCGGCGCCGGAGGATTCCTCCCCCGTTTCGTCTTAGGAGGCCACGCCATGTTCCGGAACGCGTCGCTCGCGGTTCTCCTCCTGATGGCTCCCGCCCTTCCCGGCCGCGCGGCGGAGCCCCGCGCCTTCACCTACTCCATCGTGGCCCGCGACCCCGCCACCGGCGAGATGGGGGTGGCCGTCCAGTCCCACTGGTTCTCCGTGGGATCGGTGGTCCCCTGGGCCGAGGCCGGGGTGGGGGCCGTGGCGACCCAATCCTTCGTGGACCCCTCCTACGGCCCCCTGGGACTGGCGCTGATGCGCGCCGGAAAGACCGCCCCCGAGGCCCTCAAGGCCCTCCTGGCCGGGGACGGGCAGGCCGAGGTCCGCCAGGTGGCCATGGTGGACGCCCGGGGAAACGTGGCCGCCCACACCGGGGCCAAGTGCATCGCCGCCGCGGGCCACCAGACGGGGGAACAGTTCTCCGTCCAGGCCAACCTCATGGAGAACCCCTCCGTCTGGCCGGCCATGGCCAAGGCCTTCCGGGAGACCAAGGGGGACCTGGCCGACCGCATGGTGGCGGCCCTGGAGGCCGCCGAGGCGGTGGGGGGCGACATCCGCGGGCGCCAGTCGGCGGCCCTCCTCGTCGTCAAGGGGACCTCCACCGGGAGGCCCTGGTCCGACACCCTCTTCGACCTCCGGGTGGAGGACTCCCCCCGGCCCCTGGAGGAGTTGAAACGCCTGATGAGGCTCCAGCGCGCGTACGCCCACGCTTCCCAGGGGGACGACCTCGCCGCCGCCGGCCGGCTGGAGGGGGCCCTCCGCGAGTACGCCGAGGCCGCCCGCCTGGCCCCGGAGGTCCTGGAACTCCCCTACTGGCAGGCGGTGACGCTGGCGGGAAGCGGGCACTTGGAAGAGGCTCTACCGATCTTTCGCCGGGTCTTCGAGGCGGATCCCCGCTGGGCCGAACTCACGCCGCGTCTCCCCGCGGCCGGCCTCCTGCCCGCGGACCGGGACCTGATGCGCCGGATCCTCGAACAGGCCAGACCTTAGAAGGCTCGCGGGGGGGGCCGGTTCCGCGCGACGCCGTCACCCTTCCCAGGCGGGGGCGGGACCGTCCGGTCTTGCCACGGCCAGGTCCACCTTCCGGCCGCCCAGGGCCTCCCGGGCCGCCAGCAGGGCCAGCTCCGGGAGGTTGTTCTCCTCCGAGAGGTGCATCAGGTACAGGGCTTGCAGGTCGGCGTTCAAGCACGCGGCCAGGAGGGAGGCCGCCTGCTCGTTGGAGAGGTGGCCCAGACGGCCCTTGATTCGCATCTTGACGTCCAGGGGATAGCTTCCGTGGAGAAGACGGTCTAGGTCGTGGTTGAACTCCAGGAGCAGGCAGTGGGCCCCCTGAAGCCGGGCGCGGACCAGGCCGGTGGGGGTCCCCAGGTCGGTGGCCTGCACCGCCCGGACCCCGCCGGCCTCCGCCACGAAGCCGAAGCAGGCGGCGGCGTCGTGGGGCAGGGGGAAGGGGGTGAGGGTCAGGGGGCCGAGGGAGACGGGAACCCCGCCGGCCAGGGGCTCCACGTGCCACGGGGAGAGGTCCCGAAGGGCCGGGCTCTCCATGCACTCCGGGGCGGCGAAGAGGGGGACGGTCCGGTTCTTGAGAAAGACCCTCAGGCCCTGGACGTGGTCGGTGTGTTCGTGGGTGAGGAAAACGGCGGCGAGGTCTTCGGGGGAGAGCCCCTCCCTGCGGAGGGCCGCCTCCACCCTCCGGGCGGAGATTCCGCAGTCCAGCAGGACGTGGGTGGAGCCGGCGCTGTAGAGGGCGGCGTTTCCCTTGGAGCCCGAGGCGAGGACCCGCACGCGGAGGCTCATCTCACCTCCCGGTGTGGCCGAAGCCGCCCTCGCCCCGGGCGGTCGCCGTGAGGTCCTCGGCCTCCTCCGCCGCCACCGCCGCCACGGGGGCCACCACCATCTGGGCGATGCGGGCCCCCCTCTCCACCACGAAGGGCTCCCGGCCCAGGTTGCAAAGGACCACGCAGACCTCGCCGCGGTAGTCGGAGTCCACCGTCCCCGGCGCGTTGAGGACGGTGAGGCCGTGGCGGAGGGCCAGGCCGGACCGGGGGCGGACCTGGCCCTCGTACCCCCGGGGGATCTCCCAGACGAAGCCGGTGGGGACGAGGGCCCGCTCCCCCGGCCCGAGGACCAGCGGCTCCTCCACCGCCGCCGAGAGGTCCAGCCCCGCGGCGCCCGCCGTGGCCGGCGCCGGAAGGGGAAGCCCCCGGCCGTGGGGAAGGCGCCGGAGCCTCACGGGAACGCTCATGCCGCGCCTCCGTCCAGGAGGGTTTCGGGCCGGGCCGGGAGAGCCGACTTTTTTCCGAGGACGAAGACGAGGAGGTTCTCCGGCCGGAAGAGGCGCCTTGCCGCGCGCGTCACGTCCGCCCGGCGGACCCTCCCGATGCCCCGGATGGACTCCTCCACGGGGTGCTGGCGCCCGAAGTAGAGCTCGTTCCGCGCCAGCCTCCCCATGCGGGAGGCGGGGGACTCCAGGGAGAGGATGAGTCCCCCCACCAGGTTCTCCCGGGCCAGGACCACCTCCTCTTCGCTCAGGCCCTCCCGGGCCACGGCCCTCAGCACCTTCAGCGTCTCCACCACCGTCCGCCGGGCCTTGTCATGGCTGGAGGCCGCCTGGATGCCGAAGAGGCCCGTGTCGGTGTACAGCATGTGCTCGGCGGAGATGGAGTAGACGAGGCCCCGCTTCTCCCTGACCTCGGTGAAGAGGCGGGAGGACATGGTGCCGCCCAGACAGTTGGCCAGGACCATGAGGGCGTGCCGCTCCGCGGCCGTGGAGGCGGGCGCCTCGAAGCCGAGGGCGATCTGCGCCTGCTCCAGGTGGTCCCGGGTCTTGACCTCCCTTCCCGGTCGGAAGCGGGGAGGCCTTTCGGCCGTCTCCCTCCCCCGGCGAAGCCCTCCCAACCACCGCTCGACGTACGGGCGCATCTCCTGGAGGGTGGTGTCCCCGGTGGCGGTGACCACGAGGTGCTGCGGCTGGACCATGGAGCGGTAGTGGCGAAGGAGCCTCGCGCGGGTCATGGCGGAGACCGAGGCCGCCGTGCCCTGGATGGGCCGTCCCAGGGGGTGGCCCGGGTAGGCGCGCTCCAGAAAGAGGTCCCCCGCCAGGTCGGAGGGGGTGTCGTTGATCATGCCGATCTCTTCGAGGATGACCCCCCGTTCCCGCTCCATCTCCTCCTCGGGGAAGAGGGGGTTGACCAGCATGTCGCAGAGGACCTCGAAGGCCTCGGGGAAGTGGGCCTTTTGCACGCGGAAGTAGAAGCCCATGATCTCCCGGCTGGTGAAGGCGTCCAGGACCCCCCCCATGCGGTCGTAGGTCTTGTAGATCTCCATGTAGGTGCGGGTGGGGGTCCCCTTGAAGACCAGGTGCTCCACGAAGTGGCTGGCCCCGTGGGTGGAGGGGCCCTCCTGGCGCGACCCGCGCTTGACCCACACCCCCGCCGTCACCGACGGGAAGTGGGGCATCCGCTCCACCACGAGGGTGAGGCCGTTGGACAGCACCTGCCGTTCCACGCGCGACCCGTCCATGGGAAACCTCCGAAGGTTTTTCAGCATACCACGGAGCCCCGCTCTCCTCGGTGGCCCCCGCGAAAGCGGATTTCGCCGAAAAGGAGCGGCGGATGGGGAAGGGACCCCGGCCTTTCGTCCCCGAGGCCCCTTTCGCGCTGGCGGCGGGGGGAAAAAACCGTTACCTTGAGAGGGTCGGCACTCTTTCGAGGAGGCGATGACCATGGACTTTTCGCGGCGCCCGAGAGGGGTTCTCCTCTCCCTTCTTCTTCTGACGGCCGTTCCTCCGGCCGTTTCCGCCTCCCTCCCTCCCCTCCGGATGGAGGTGATCCCCCCGCCCGCCCTCTCCCCCGCGGCCCCCGAGGCCGTGCGCATCCTTCTGGAATCCTCCTCCGGGGAAACGGTGCGGCTGGTGCTGCGCGCGGAGGAGGAGGGGGGCCCCGCCGTCTCCCTGGGCTCCCGGACCCTCACCCTTCCGGGCGGCGTCCAGGTGGTGGAGTGGCCGATGGACCCCTCCTCCCTGGCCGCCTTCCCTCTCCCGACGGACCTGACGCTGAGGGCCGAAGCCCGCCTCTCCACCGGGGAGGCGGTGGAGGCCGAGGCCGAGACCACCTTGACCTTCGCCCCGGAGACGAGGGCGGGGTGGGGTCTCTTTTTCTCCGCCCGCCCCCTCCTCGTCTACACCGGCGGGCCTTCCTCCGTCGCCCTGGCGGTGAACAACCCTTCGGGAGAGAGCCGGCGGGGGGAGATCCGGCTCACGTTCCTCGATGAGCGCAAACGAAAGAGAACGGCGGCGGGGCGGTGGACCCTCACCTTCCCCCCCGGCTGGAGCGAAGCGGTCCTGTCGGTCCCCCCGTCGGTGACCGCCCGCGCGGCCTCGAGGGGGAACGTCCAAGCCAAGGCGGCCTTGCGGGTGGGCGGGGTTCTGAAGGCCAGGGACTTCGCCCCGCTGGACTATGACCTTGCCCTGTCCGCCGCCGCGACGCCCGGCGACGGGGAGGCCCCCTTGGAGGTCCACTTCTCCGCCGCCGCCTCCGGAGGCACCGCCCCCTACGAGTACAGATGGACCTTCGGAGACGGGGAGGAGGCGTCGGGGGCGGAGGTGGACCACCGGTACCTTTGGCCGGGGACCTACGAGGCCGTCGCCACCGTCACCGACGCCCTGGGGGGGCGGCTCACCGTCCCCCGCCTTCTCGCCGTCCGCCCTTCGCCCTTGACCGTCTCCTGCGAGGCCGCGCCTTACGAAGGCCCCGCCCCCCTCACCGTGTCCTTCAGCGCCTCCGCCTCCGGTGGGTACGGCGTCTACGACTACGCCTGGTCCTTCGGCGACGGGGGGACCTCCTTGGAGAGGGCCCCCACCCACACCTACGCCGCGCCGGGGACCTACACCGCCACCGTCACCGTCCTCTCCGGCGCGCTCCGGGAAAGCTGCTCCCGCACGGTGACCGCCGCCCTTCCCGTCCACGCCGTCCACGCGTCGGCGGGGCCCGGCGGGTCGGTCTCCCCCTCGGGCACCGTCTCCGTCCCCCAGGGGGGGAGCCTCACCATCGCCATCACCCCCGACCCGGGCTTTCACGTGGCCGACGTTCTCGTGGACGGGGTCTCCGCGGGAGCCCTCTCCTCCTACACCTTCTCCGATGTCCAGGCCGACCATACGCTGGAGGCCCGGTTCGCCCAGACGACCTACACCGTCACCACCTCCGCCGGCCCCGGGGGGAGCGTTTCCCCCGCCGGGACGGTGGTCCTGCCCGTCACCGAGACCCTGGAGGTCCGGATTCAACCCGCGGCCCGCTTCCGGATCTTCGACGTCCAGGTGGACGGGGTCTCCCGGGGGGCCGTCGGGAGCGTCCTGCTGGCCGGGCCGGAAGATCACACCGTGGCGGCCTTCTTCGAGAGAACCCACCACCTCGTCACCGCCACGGCGGGCTCCGGAGGCCGTCTCACCCCCTCGGGCGAGGTCGAAGTGCCCGTGGGGGGCCTCCAGACCTTCCAATGGACCGCCGATCCGGGGTTCCACCTCGAGGCGTTGCTCGTGGACGGGGTTTCGGTGGGAACGCCCCCCGGCTACACCTTCGAGGACGTGAGGGCCGACCACACCCTGGAGGCGCGCTTCGCCCGAAACACCTTCACCATCTACGCAACCTTCACGGCGGGGGGGACCGTCCTCCCCAACGGAAACGTGACCGTCTTCGAAGGGGAGGACCAGACCTTCACCATCACGCCCAACCCCGGCTTCGTCACGAAGGAGGTCGTGGTGGACGGGGTCTCCATCGCTCCCAGCCGCTCCCACACCTTCCTGGCCGTGGATCGGGACCACTACTTCCACGTGGTCTTCGAGGCCACCACCCCCCGAAGCCACCAGATCACCACCCTCGCGGGACCCGGGGGCTCCATTTCCCCGTCGGGGCTGGTCCTCGTGGGGGAGGGCTCGGACATCACCTTCACCGTGACCCCCGACCCCGGCCACCACACCACCGATGTTCTCGTGGACGGGGCCTCCGTGGGGCCCGTCTCCTCCTACACCTTCACGAACGTCCAGGCGAACCACACCCTGGCCGCCTTCTTCGCCCCCGACGCCCCGCTCTTCACCGTCACCTGCACGGCGGGGCCCGGCGGGTCGGTCTCCCCCTCGGGCACCGTCTCCGTCCCCCAGGGGGGGAACCTCACGGTGACGGTGACGCCGAACCCCGGTTTCCACATCGAGGACGTGATGGTGGACGGGGTTTCCGTGGGACCCGTTTCCTCCTACACCTTCACCGACGTCCAGGCGAACCACACCCTCCACGCCTCCTTCGCCGCCGACACCGTCTTCTTCACCGTCACCTGCACGGCGGGGCCCGGCGGGTCGGTCTCCCCCTCGGGCACCGTTTCGGTCCCCCAGGGGGGAAGCCTCACGGTGACGGTGACCCCCAACCCCGGATTCCACGTCGAGGACGTCCTCGTGGACGGGACCTCCGTCGGACCCGTCTCCTCCTACACCTTCACGAACGTCCAGGCGGGCCACATCCTCAGCGCCTTCTTCGCCGCCGATCCCAACGAGCCTCCGGTCATCGCCGGCCTCGCCGCCGATCCCGAGGCGGTGCCCGCCGGAACGGGGACCTCCACCCTCACCTTCACCCTCACCGACCCGGAAGGCGGCGCGGTCACCTGGTCGGCGCAACTTTCGGGGAGCACCTCCACCGGAGACCTGGGGGCCCTCGTCCCCGCCGGGGGGACGGTGGCCAGCGGCACCCTCGTCACCCTCACCTATTCGGCGGAGAAGGTGGGGACGGGGAGCGTCACCGTGACCGTTTCCGCGGTGGATTCAGGGGGCGCGGCGGCCCTTCCCCAGGCGGTGACCCTGACCCTGCTCTGACCTTCAGCGGGCTTCCAGGGGAACCACCTCGAAGCGCCGGACGTCCACCAGCCCCCGGTCGGTGAGCTTCAGGGCGGGGATCACCGGAAGGGCCAGGAAGGAGAGGGTCATGAAGGGCGCCGGCAGGCGGCAGCCGAGGTTGCCGGCGGCCCGGTGAAGAGCCCGCAGATCCTCCACCACCTCCCCGGCGGCCCGAAGGCTCATGAGCCCGCCGACCTCCAGGGGGAGGAGCGCCAGGACCTCCCCGCCGGCCGCTACCGCCTGGCCCCCGCCCCGCTCCTGGAGCGCCCGGGCGGCGAGGGCCATGTCGGTGGCGGAGGTCCCCACCACCACGAGGTTGTGGCTGTCGTGGGCCACGGTGGAGGCCAGGGCCCCCTCCCGCAGGCCGAAGCCCCGGACGTACCCCAGGCCCACGTTCCCCGTCCCCCGGTGGCGTTCCACCACCGCGGCGAACTGCACGTCCCCCGCCCCCGCTTCGGCGGACTCCCCCCGCTCGTCCCGGGTGACGATCTGGGAGGCCTCCACGCCGATGACCCGCACCGTCCCCCCCCGGGGGTAGGCGGAAAGGCGCGCCTCCAGGTCGTCCGGCAGCAGGATCCGGGAGGCGGCGGGAGGGGCCCGGCGGGGCAGCGGCTCCAAAAGCCGTCCCTCCCGGGCGACCCTCCGCCCCCGGTGGAACACCTCCCGGACGCGGAAGTCCCTCAGGTCTTCGAGGACGACGAGGTCCGCCAGGAAGCCGGGGGCGATGCCGCCCCGGTCCGAAAGGCCGTAGACCACCGCCGGGTTCAGCGTCACCGCCCGGATGGCGTCGAGGGGGTCCAGGCCCAGGGCCACCGCCTTTCTCAGGACGGCGTCGAGGTGCCCCTCCTCCACGAGATCCTCGGGGTGACGGTCGTCGGAGACGAGGCAGAGGCGGGAAGCGCTCCGGCCCCCCACCGCCGGAAGGAGGGCCTCGAGGTTGCGGGCGGCGGACCCCTCCCGGGCGAAGAGCCACATCCCCCGGCGCATCTTCTCCCGGGCCTCCTCCGCGGTGAGGCACTCGTGGTCCGTGGTGATTCCCGCCCCCAGGTAGGCGTCCAGGTCGGGGCCCACGAGCCCCGGAGAGTGGCCGTCCACCGGCTTCCCCATCGCCCGCGCGGCCCTGATCTTGCCCAGCACCTCCCCGTCGGCGAAGAGGACGCCGGGGAAGTTCATCATCTCCGACAGGGCCGGCGCTTCGGGAAAGGCCGCCAGGGCCTTCTCCACGTCCCGGGAGGCCATTTCCGCCCCCGCCGTTTCCAGGTGGGTGGCGGGAACGCAGGAGGGGACGGTGAAGAGGAAGTCCAAGGGGCAGGGACGGCCCGCCTCCGTCATGTACCGGTAGCCCTCCATCCCGAGGACGTTGACGATCTCGTGGGGGTCGCTGACGACGGCGCCGGTGCCGTGGGGCACCACCGCCTCGGCGAAGCCCTCGGGGGTGAGCATGGAGGACTCCACGTGGATGTGGGCGTCGGTGAAGGCGGGCGACAGGAAAGCCCCCTTCAGGTCCACCGTCTCCCGGGCGCCGGCTCCGGGGTCCCCGAGAGCGGCCACCCGCCCCTCCGCCACCGCCACGGAGGTCTCCAGGACCTCTCCGGTGAAGGTGGAAAGGACCTTGCCATGGACGAAGAGCAGGTCGGCGGGTTCGAGGCCCCGGGCCACCCGGATCCGCCGCGCCAGGGATTCCAGGCTCTCTGGGTTGCGCATGTACCTCTCCTCTCCAGCGAAGGGGGGCGGCAGGCCCTCAGGCCTCGTTGTCCACGTCCAGAAAGACCGTCTCCAGTCCGAAGGTCTCGGCGAGATGGCGTCCCAGGGCCCGCACGCCCACTCTTTCGGTGGCGTGGTGGCCCAGCGCGGCGAAGGTCAGGCCCGCCTCCCGGGCGAGGAAGACCTCCGGCTCCCCCGGCTCCCCGGTGACGTAGGCGTCCAGGCCCGCCGCCGCCGCGTCCCGGGCCTCCCGGGCGGCGCCCCCCGAGCAGACACCCACGGAGCAGACCAGATGGGGCCCTGCGGGCACCACGAAGGCGCGGTGGCCGTAGTAGGCCTCCAGGCGCGCCACGAAGTCCGGGAGGGGAACCGGCGAGGGGAAGCGGCCCCGGAAGCCGATGGGGGTCCCGTGGTACACCGCGAAGGGCTCCAGGTCCCTCAGGCCCAGCTCCCTCGCCGCCACGGCGTTGTTCCCCACCTCCGGGTGGGCGTCCAGGGGCAGGTGGTAGGCCAGGAGGCTGAGGTCGTTCTCGAAGACGATCTTGACGCGCCGCCCCAGCGGTCCCCGGAGGGGTGCCGGACCCTCTCCCCTCCACAGGAGGCCGTGGTGGACCAGGACGGCGTCGGCGCCGGCGGCGGCGGCCTTCAGGAAGACCTCCCGGCAGGCCGAGACGGCCAGGGCCAGGCGATTCACCTCCGGCCGGCCCTCCACCTGGAGCCCGTTGACGGCCTCGTCGGAGAAGCGGGACAGGGCCAGGTACTGTGCCAGGTACGATTCCAGGTCTGCGAGTTTCATCGCCGCTCCTCCGCGCGGAGCCAGGCCTCCGCCGCCGCGAGGTCGGCGGGGGTGTCCACCGACGGTCCCCGCCATTCCACCACCGCCGCCCGAATGGGGACCCCGCGCTCCAGGGCGCGAAGCTGTTCCAGCTTCTCCGCCCTTTCCAGCTCCCCTTCGGGCCAGGAGGTGAAGCGGGCCAGGAAGTTCTTTCGGTAGGCGTAGACCCCCACGTGGCGGAAGACCTTCCCCAGGTCGAAGTCCCCTTCCCGGAAGAACGGGACGGGGCTCCGCGAGAAGTACAGGCAACGGCCCCCCTCGCCCAGAACCACCTTCACCACGTTGGGGTCCTCGTATTCCTTTCGGGAGAGGGCCGGCGTCGCCAAGGTCCCCATGGGCAGGCCGGGGTCCCCCTTCATCAGGGAGAGAAGGGCCTCCACGGCGAGAGGGTTGAGGGCCGGCTCGTCCCCCTGGAGGTTCACCACCACGTCGGCCTGAAGGGACCGCGAGGCCTCCTCCACCCGGTCGGTCCCCGACGGGCAGGCCGGGGAGGTCAGAAGGGCCTTCCCGCCGCCCTCCTCCACGCAGCGGGCGATGCGGTCGTCGTCGGTGGCCACCGCCACCTCCGAAAGGCCCCGGACCCTCCGGGCCCGTTCCAGGACCCACAGGACCATGGGTCGGCCCAGGATGGGGGCCAGCGGCTTTCCCGGAAAGCGGCTGGAGGCGAAACGGGCGGGAATGACGGCCACGGCGCGCACGGAAACCTCCCGGGGTCTGCCCCTACCTGGGACAGACGGAGTGTACCAGAAGTGCCCCCACGCCGCGCCTTTCCCCTGGAAACTTGAAATCCAGAGGGGCTTGGACGTAAGATTCGGCGCAGGAGAGCGTGCCGCGGACCCGGGAGCCGGGGTCCGGGCCCACGAGAAGGGGGAAGGGTTCCATGAACGTTTCGCGAACCGCTTCGGGGACGCTGGTGCTGGCCGTCGCCGCCTTGCTCGGCTGCAGCAAGCCCGCCCGCATCGAGATCAAGCCCGCGGAGGTGGTCCTTCGGGACGCCGATGCCTCCCGGACCCTCCACGTGACGGTTTTCGACCTGAAGGACCGGCCCATGGAGAAGGCGAAGCTCGCCTTCGCCTCCTCGGCGCCGGAGGTGGCTCAGGTGGACGGAGAGGGCAAGGTCTCCGCGGTCTCGTCGGGGGAGGCCGTCGTCACCGTGACCTCGGGGAAGGCCTCCGCCTCCGTCCCCGTGCGGGTGCAGATCGTCGCCACCCTCGACCTCACCCTGCCGGAGGGAGGCTTCGTGGGTCCCAAGGACTCCCTCCACCCCCTCTCGATTCGCGCCCTGAACGACCGGGGTGACCCCGTGGACCTCACGTCCCTCGCCTTTTCCACCTCCGATCCTGCGGTGGCTTCCGTGGACGCCGGCGGAAACCTGCGGATCGCCGGAACCGGCCGGGTGAAGATCACCGTCTCTTCCGGAAAGACCGCCGTGGAGAAGGAGGCGGACGTGATCCTGGAAAGCCCCGCCGCCGTGAAGGTGGAGACGGGGAGCCAGGTCGTCCCCCTGGGGGAGGCCGTTCCGCTGGCCTTCACCGTCATCTCCGACCAGGGCCGTCCCATGAAGGTGCCGGTGGAGGTCCAGGCGGCGCCCGAGGGGATCGTCTCGGTGGACCCGCAGGGGGTGGCCCGGGGCCTCGCCCGCGGGAGCGCCACCCTGACCGTCTCCGCCGGGTCGGCCCGGAACACCCTGAAGGTCACCGTCCGCTGAGGGGGGCGCCCCCGCCTCCAGCGCCCGCCGGGAGGTCTTTGCCATGCGGATCGGCATCAACGGCCTCGGCCGCATCGGCCGGGGCCTCTTCAAGGAGCTGCTGAAGGAGGGCCGTCACGAGGTGGCCCTCTGCAACGACGTGGCCGAGGGAGAGGTGGTGGCCCACCTCCTGAACTACGACTCCTACTACGGCCCGTCGGGGCTCTCCGCGCGGTTCGCGGGGGGGCTCCTTCACGCAGGCACGAAGGCCGTTCCCCTCACCCGAGAGGCCGAACCGGACCGGATCCCCTGGAAGGACCACGGCGTGGAGTGGGTGGTGGAGGCCACGGGGCGCTTCAAGGACCGGAAGGGGATGGAGGCCCACGGCCTTCCCGTCCTCCTCACCGCCTCCAGCCCCCACGCCGACCGGCAGGTGGTCTTCGGGGTCAACCACCGCCTCATCGGACCGGGGGAGCGCCTCCTCTCCGCCACCTCCTGCACCACCCACTCGGTGGTCCCGCCCCTCTTCGTGCTCACGGGCCGCTTCGAGACCGAGGCGGTCCTCTTCAACACCGTGCACTGCTACAACGTCAGCCAGACGCTGGTGGACGCCCCCCAGAAGGACCTTCGGAGGGCCCGGGCCGCCGCCCTCAACCTCATCCCCACCACCACCAGCGCCTCCCTCGCCGTGGAGGAGGTCCTTCCCTCCCTCCGGGGCAGGACCCGGGGGATGGCCGTCCGGGTTCCCGCCCCGGCGGTTTCGCTGACGGAGATCACCCTCTCCCTGGCCCGACCGGTCCCGGGGGAGGAGGCGCTGGAGCTCCTCCGGCAGGCCGCCGCCGGCGACCTCCACGGCATCCTGGCCCTCTCGGAGGAGCCCCTGGTGAGCCAGGACTTCTTGGGCCATCCGGCTTCCTCCATCGTGGACGCCGCGCTGGTGCAGTCCGCGGGGAGGCTTCTGCGGCTCGTCGCCTGGTACGACAACGAGTTCGGGTACATCCGAAGGCTCGTGGACCTTCTCGATTACCTGGAAGGGAGGAAACCATGACGCGGTATCGCTCGATCCGTGAGGTGGAGGTGAAGGGGCGGCGGGTTTTCCTGCGGGCCGACTTCAACGTCCCCCTGGAAGGCGGGACCGTCGCCGACGACACCCGCATCCGGGCGGCGCTCCCCACGTTGGAGCACCTCCTCCAGCGGGGGGCGTCGGTGGTGGCCTGCTCCCACCTGGGAAGGCCCAAGGGGCAGTGGGTTCCGTCGCTCACCCTGGCCCCGGTGGCCGAACGCCTCGCCCAGCTCCTTCCCGGGGTCTCCGTCCGCTTCGTCGGCGACGTGGCGGGACAGCAGGCCCGCGCCGCCGCTCAGGCCCTCCAGCCGGGGGAAGTGCTCCTCCTGGAGAACGTCCGCTTCGAGGCCGGGGAGACCAAGGGGGACGAGGCCCTGGCCCGGTCCCTCCGAGAACTCGGCGACCTGTACGTCTCCGAGGCCTTCGGCGCCGTCCACCGCGCCCACGCCTCCGTCTGCGCCTTGCCCCGCCTCTTTCCGGAGCGGGCCGTGGGCTTCCTGCTGGAGCGGGAGGTGGAGGTCCTGGAGGAGCGCCTCTCCCGCCCCTCCCGCCCCTACGTCGCCTTTCTGGGCGGCGCCAAGGTCTCCGACAAGATCCCCATCCTGAGGGGGCTCCTCAAGCGGGTGGACACCCTGGCGGTGGGTGGGGCCATGGCCTACACCTTCCTCAAAGCCTGCGGGTACGAGGTGGGGAAAAGCCGGCTGGAGCCCGACCTTCTGGAAACCTGCCGGGAGATCCTGGCGGAGGCGGAGGCCTCCGGCGTCCGTTTCCTTCTGCCGGCCGACCACACGGCGGGGCCCTCCCTGGACCGCCCCGAGGAGGCGCGGGCGGTGGCCGGAGAAGCCCTTCCACCGGACCTGGCCGGCTTCGACGTGGGCCCCAAGACCTCTTCCCTCTACGGGAACCTGGCCGCCGGGGCCGCCACCATCTTCTGGAACGGCCCCATGGGGGTCTTCGAGAGGCCGCCCTTCGACCGCGGGACCACCGCCCTGGCCCGGGCCCTGGCCGAATCGGGCGCGGTGACGGTGGTGGGGGGCGGAGACTCGGTGCTGGCCGTGAACCGGGCGGGCGTGTCCTCCCGCATCGGCCACATCTCCACGGGCGGCGGCGCCTCCCTGGAGCTGGCGGCGGGGTTCTCCCTCCCCGGCCTGGAGGCGCTGGCCCTTGCCTGAACCAGAAGGACAACAAAAAGGGGCCGCCCGAAACGGCGGCCCCTTTTTTCGTTCCAAGGCGCCCTACTCCTGGATCACCCAGTCCCCGATACCCACCTCGCTGGCGGAGGAGAGGACCTTCACGCAGGCCGTGCCCGGCTCGGTGGTGAGGACCACACCCTCGGCCACAAAGAGACGGATGGAGTCCACGTCACCGCTCTCGGTCGGGAGGGCCCTCGCCGCGGCGTCCTCCACGGTCCCCGCCGAGGCCTCCGCTTCCTCTTCGTGGCGGACCTTGGAGCGCTTGGGCTCGCGGAAAACGTCCCGCGGGCCGACGTCGAGGCTCTGCTGGCGGTAGAGGTCCTTCCAGGAGCTCACCAGCGTGCCCTGGGAGGAGGGGTAGCGGAAGAACCAGACCTTGTCCCCGGGCAGGAGCCGTTCCCGGGACCCCAGGTCCACGTAGACGAGGTTGTGCTGGGCCAGGCTCTCCAGCCGGTCTTCGGTCCAGACGACCCGGCCCGCGGGCTTGCCGGAGGCGGGCAGCTCCAGCGGGAGGGAGGCCGACCGCTGGATCTCCCACGGAATGGGAATGGGGCGGTAGGGAACCAGGGAGTCCCCGTAGTGGACGGCGTCGCAGGACTGGACGATCTCGGCGATGGAGGCGTGCTCCTGGACGGCCACCACCTGAACCTGGGCCACCCGGCGGATGAAGCGTCCCAGTTTCTTGGAGGTCTTGGGGTGGACCACCTTGGGCCCTTCCTGGATGACGAAGAAACGCTGGCCGTTTTCCATGCCTTCGGCCTGACCCTCGTTCAGGTAAACGGTGTTGCCCTTCGCGAGGCTCTCGATGGAACGGTTGGGCCCCGAAACGATGGCCAGGTGGGGTCGGCGATAGCTCTCCACGATGTACCCGGAGCAGTACACGTCGTACTCGTTCACCGGGGGCTGGGGGGCCTCCTCCTCCAGCTGGAGGGAGGGCTCCGCGGAGGCTTGCGGCTCCACTCCCTCGGAAGGACCGGGTCCCTCCGCCAGGGGGGTTTCCTCCTGGATGACCTGGGGGCGCTTCAGGAAGAGGGGGTCTCCCGGGTAGATCCAGTGGGCGTCGGTGATGTAGGGGTTCAGGTCCCAGATTTGGGGCCAGAGGAGCCAGGTGCCGAACTTCTGCTGGGCCAGCCCCGACAGGGTGTCCCCCGGCTGGATGACGTAGACTTCCGCCCCCTCCGGCGGCGCCGCCGGAGGCTCGTAGGGGGTCCAGTGGCCGTCCGCCTCCCGCTTCAGGTTTCTCGGCGGGGTGGGGGCGCCCTTGTAGGTCTTGGCCTTCTCCTGGACCTCCGGAGGAACGGGGGCGGCGGCCACCGCCGGAGCCGTCCCGGAAGGTTCGGCGTTCTGAGCCGGAATGGTGACCCCCGCCACGAGCGCGACAACCACCCCGAGGGCGGGGAGCCAGAGGTACCGCGACCGGATTCTCATCGTTCTCTCCCCTCTCACGCGAGACCCGTTCTCGTTAAAAGTCTAGTAAAGGAACAGGCGGAAGTCAAGTTTTCCGCCCCGGATTTCACCCAATGCTTGAAGTATTTCCCCCTCCTCCCCCCCGTCACCGGTTCTTGATGGCCTTTCGGATGGCCAGTGCCCGGGGGTTTCTCAGCTCGATGGCCTGGGCCTTGTCCAGGAAGGCCCGGCACCGGTTCAAGAGACCGTGGTTCATGTAGAATTCGGCCGTGTCCAGAATGTAGTCGAGGTTCTTGGGGTCCAGCTCCACCGCCCTCAGGAGCTCCTTTTCCGCCATATGTTTGGCCTTCTGGGAAGGATTTTTCAAGTAGATCTGGGCCATGAGGTGGTGGGCGGGGGCGTGGTCGGGATCCTGAAAGAGGGCCACCTTGAGGTACTGGGAGGCTTCGTAGGCCTGGTCCTGCTCCAGGAGTCCCTTCGCCTGTTCCAGCATCCGCCGGGCCTCGGCCTTCCGGCTCTCGTCGCTCTTCACCCCCTCGGCGGCCTTTGGGACCGGTGAGCGCGCCTCCCCCGCCCGTTCGTCCCTCCGCGTCTGGAGAAGGGCCGACTGGAGCAGGAGGCGCGCTTCGTTGATCTTGGCGTTGATCAGCAGGAGGTCCCGCTGGTGGCGCTTCTGCACCTCCGGGTGCAACCGGTCGGGGTTCAGGCGCTCCAGGAGGCTGTCGGCGGCCTTCTCCACCTCCTGCGGAAGGGCTCCCGGGGGAACGCCCAAGATCTGGTAGGGGCTCTGGCCGGGGATCTGGAGGGCCCGGAGGAGGGCCTGGATGGCCTCGGACTGGCGCCGGACGGTGTTTTCCTCCTCGTCGAGGGCGGCCTTCAGGGCCCCCAGGCGGAAGGGGGGCTCCACCTTGGGGTCGGTGGACAGAAGGCCCAGAAGGCAGAGAAGGTAGACGCCGGACAGGACTTCCCGGGGGGGGAGGATCCCCGCCAGACGCAGGTCCCGGGGGCACCGGGGCCGGGCGCACTCGGAGAGGAGGTAGCCGTGCTGGGGGCGGATGGGAAGGTCCTCGGGAATGGTGGACTCCACCACGGTGACCCGGAGGCGGGGGTGGTCGAGCTCCGGAAGGACCCCATCCGGCAGGTGGTCGGCGAGGGTGACCAGAAGGGGGGGGATGTCCACGGGAAGGAGTCCCTCGGGGATCACGGCCTCCGTGATCCGGATCTCCCCGGCCCCGTGGGGAGGGAAGCCCCCCAAGGTGGAGAGGATCACCGACTGCTTCACGGCATGGAGCTCCCGGCTGGGGCCCAGCCGTTCCTCCACCTCCGCCAGGGCGAGCCACGGGTCCCCTCCCTCGGGGGGCAGTTCGAAGCCGCTTTCGGCGAGGCTCCGCCGGTAGCGCTCGGGGAAGAGGGGGTGGCGGAGGCTCCAGAGGTACCCCCTCCCGAAGAGGAAGGAGACGGCTCCGTACTGCCCCTCGAGGAAGACCTCCCGCGGGGAGGGATCGAGAAAACCCGCCCCCAGGCACTCCAGGAGGGTCATGGGCGGCGGGCCGGTGCGGGGGGCGTAAGGGGCCAGGGCCGCCCGCAGGGCTTCCCGATCCAGCGGCCGCTCCAGGAAGGCCGGGAACTTCAAGGCCTGCGCCCTTCGCTTCACCGCCGGGTTGGATACGGAGGGCGCCACCAGAACCATGGGGAGGGGAGGGTCCCGCCGCTTCCGCAGGGCGTCGAGGAAGGGGATCCCTTCGGCCCCCACGAGGTTGAGGTCCGCCACCATGAGGTCGGGGGAGCTCGCCTGGAGGGCCTGGACCACCGCCTGGGGGCTGTGGGCCTCCGCATACCGGAAGGCCCCGGGGAGGGCCTCTTCCAGGGCCGCCCGAAGGTTCGCGTCTTTCGAAACGAGAAGCAGGAGGCTCATGCCCGGCCTTTCCACACCGCGAGCGCCCGCTTCAGTTCCGGGGCCGATGCGGCCGCCTCGTCCAGGGGGACCCCCGCCAGGGCGGCGTCCAGGGCCTGCCGCACGGCCCGGGCCCCGGCGGCGGTGCCGTCGGGGTGACCGTGGATGCCCCCGCCGAACTGGAGGATCACGTCCTTTCCGAAGATCCGCAGGAGGTCGGGGATGTGGCCCGGGTGGAGGCCCCCGGAGGCGATGGGCATGGCGGGGGCGATCCCGCCCCAGCCCTGGGGGGCGGCCCCCTCTCCCCCCTCGGTCTCTCGCGCCGTGAGGGCGCGGGCGGAGGCTTCCACCTCCCGCAGGGCCCCCTCCATTTTCCCGACGGCGGTGCCCACGTGGAGCTGGTCGATGCCGCAGAGCCGCGCCGACCGGGCCAGGACCGCCATGGCGATGCCGTGGTCCTTCCTTCGGGTGAAGGCGGCGTGCATAGCCCGATGTCCGTGGAGGATCAGGGGAAAGCCCACGCCCCTCAGGCTCTGGACGCCGGCCCAGCCGGCGGTCACCAGGTCCACCATGGCGATCTTTCCCCCCAGGTGGGCCACCTGGCCGGCCCGCCGGAGCATGACCTCCGTGGAGGCCGTCACGTTGGGGATGTACCCCTTGGCGCACCCGGTGGCGTCCTCGGCCCTTCGGGTGGCGTCCAGGCAGGCCCGGAGGCGCTCCTCGAAGGGGCAGAAGGCCTGGGAGGTGAGGTTCTCGTCGTCCTTCACCACGTCGCACCCCGCCACCATCGCCTCGTAGAGGACCCGGGCCTGCTCCTCGGGGGAGAGGCCGATCTTGGGCTTCACGATGGTCCCCACGATGGGCCGGTGGAAGATGCCCAGGGCCTCCCGGATCCCGTCGAGGCCCATCTGGGGCCCCGGGAAGGTGCGGACCAGGACCTCCGGGAAGGCCACGGAGACCAGGCGGAGGCCCTTCACGTCCTTCATGCCGAAGACGTTGCCCGCCACCGAGGAGTAGACCTGGGCCATGTTCCCCGGTTCGAAGAGGTCGGCGCCGTAGGCGATGGTCACCCGCGGGCCCTCGATGGAGAGGACCCGGGCCCTGAGCCGCTCCCTCAAGTCGGGGGAAAGGGTCCCCACCTCCGTCCAGGTGCCGATGGAGGACTCGGCGGCCAGGGCGTTGGCCGCCTTTTCCAGGGAGACCCCTTCCGCCGGCGTGACGTCGAAGAGGCAAACCACGTCGTCGGTTCGGGGGCTCTCCCCCAGCGCGAGGTACGGCAGCGAATCCATGGTCCCTCCTCAGATCCCAAAGGCCTCCCGCGGGTCCCAGGCCGCCGCCAGGATATCCTTGACGAGGCCCCGCTCGGTGACGAAGGCGGTGACGTACTTCAAGTGTACCTTGTCGAAGGCCGGATTGAAGACCCTCACCCCCGGAGGGGCCTGAGGCCACACTTCCTCGGGGGGCCGCTCCTCCACCCGCTCGTCCACCCGGTCCTGGACCACCTTGAGGGTCAGCGTGGCGCAGTAGGTGGGGACGTCGTACCTCGACGCCACCACGCAGAAGATGCCGGTCCCCACCTTGTTGATGAGGTACCCCGACGGCAGGATGGCGTCGGCGCCGAAGAGGAAGAGGTCGGCGCCGTCCAGGGCGTACTTGGCCGCCGAGTCCACCATGTGGGTGACCTCGATCCCCTCCCGGCTCAGCTCCGAGGCGGTGATCCTCCCCTGGAACCGGGGCCGCGTCTCGGTGTTGAGGACGCGGAAGCGCCGACCCCTCCGGTGGGCCTCCTTGAGGATGGAGACGGCGGAGGAGGAGTGGCAGTGGGTGAAGACCGTCATCCCGTCCTGGACGAGCTCCGCCCCCGCCGCCGCCAAGGCCTCCTCGTCTTTCCGGACCTTTTGGAGGAGCCGTTCCGCCAGCGCCCGGACGTCGGCCCCCTTCGGCTGGACGGAGACCCCTTTCAGAAAGGCCGCCAGGAGGTTTCTCAGCATGGGCTCGTTGGGGCGGGCCTCCCGGAGCCGCTCGGCCAGGGTATGGCCGTCGGCGCCGGGGGAGGCGGCCAGGTCCTCCGCCAGGGCCCGCAGGGCCTCCTTGGCGATGGCGTTGGCCCCCTGGATCCTCAGGGCCCGGATCTCCTCCGCCGTTTGTTCCACGCGCCCCACGACGGCCCCCTCTCACTCCACGACGACCATCTCCGGGTGCCTCTGCCAGTACTCCCAGGCGAAGCCGAGGTCGGCCTCCTGCTCGGCGTGGATCCGGAAGAGGGGCTCCCCCTGCCGGACCTCGTCACCGACCTTTTTCAGAAGGTCCAGGCCCGCCCCCAGGTCCACCGGGGCCCCCGCCAGCTTGGCGCACTTGGCCACCACGTGGTTGGCGATGGCGGCGACGCGGCCCGCCTTCGGCGCGAGGCCCTCCGCCGTGAGTTTTCCCGGCTGGGCGGCGGGGACCCTCGCCCCCTGGGCGGCGATGATGGCCCTCATCTTGTCGAGGGCGCGGCCGCTCCGCAGGATCTCCTCGGCGATGGCCCGCCCCTGGCCCCCCCGGACGTCCGGGTCGAACTCGATGACCCTCCCGGCCAGGTCCAGGCTCTTTTCCAGGAAGTCCACCGGCGCTTCGGGGGCGCAGGAGAGGACCTGCATCACGTCCCGGGCCTCCAGCGCCGGGCCCACGCCGCGCCCGATGGGCTGGGAGCCGTCGGTGAGCAGGACCTCCACGTGGAGCCCCATGCGGTCCCCCACGTACTCGAAGAGCTTCCGGAGCTGCACCGCGTGGGCGAAGGAGGTGACCTTGGCGGTGGGCCCCACGGGGATGTCCAACAGGACGTGGGTGGACCCCGCCGCCTTCTTCTTCGACAGGATGGAGGCGATCATCTGGCCCGGGGCGTCCATGTTGAGGGGGCGCTCCACGCTGATGATGATGTCGTCGGCGGGGGAGAGGGCGAAGGAGCCGCCCCAGGCCAGGCACCCCCGCTCCTGCTCTACGATCTCCTTCAGCCGCCCGAGGTCCAGGTTGACCTCGCAGAGGGCCTCCATGGTGTCGGCCGTTCCGGCGGGGGAGGTGATGGCCCGGGAGGAGGTCTTGGGGATGGTGAGGCCGTAGGCCGCCACGATGGGCACCACCACCATGGTGGTCCGGTTGCCCGGCACGCCGCCGATGCAGTGCTTGTCCACCACCATGGGCTGGTCCCAGGAGAGGCGATCCCCCGTCTCCACCATGGCCTCGGAAAGGTACGCGATTTCGTCCCGGTCCATGGCCCCCTGGGCGGTGGAGACCACGAAGGCCGTGAGTTCCACCTTGGAGTACCGGTTGGAGACGATGTCCTTCACGATGTACCGGTAGTCGTCTCGGCCCAGAACCTCCCCCCGGATCTTCTTTCGGATCAGCTCCACCGACCGGACGGGGTCGGGGTGGCGCACCTTCACCGCGGTGCCCTCGGGGAGGCCGAGCTTCTGAAAGGCGTACTCGCAGAGGCCGATTTCGTCGGGCTTCAGGAAGGGCTCCTCCACCACGTCCAGAACCCCCACGATGCTCCGGCCGTTGGCCATGACCTCCACCTTGGAGAGGGCGCCGAAGCCCTGGGCCCGGCACAGCTCGCTGTCCCTCCGCAGGTAGAGGATGTACTCCCGGTAGGTGTCGATCTTCAGCCGCTTGATCCGCATGGCCGCTCCTTACGCTTCCGCTCCCACCCTTCGTTCCCTTGGGCGCTTAGTGTACACGACGGCGCCCCTTGCCGGCACGGGGGCGGGGCAAGTTCTCCAGCGCGAAGTGAGCCTCGCCGAGGAGGCGGTCCACCCGGACCAGGCGGGCCGAGACGGCGTCCCCCACCTTCAGGGTGAACCCCCCGCGGGACCGCGCCGACAGGCGGTCCCGGTCCACCGCGAAGCCCTCCCCCTCCAGCAGGGCGAAGGGGCAGTACCCCTCGATGAGGTGGTCGGTGAGCTCCACCCGGACCCCTCCCCGGTTGAAGCCCAGGATGACGGCGTCGAAGGTCTCCCCCAGCCTCCGGGCGAGGAAGGAGACCTGGTACCACGCCACCACCTCCCGCTCCGCCTGGTCGGCGGTGCGCTCGGTCTGGGAGCAGTGGTCCGCCAGGGTGTCCAGCCCCTCGCCCCCGCTCTCCCTTCCCTCCAGGAGGGCCCGGTGGACCGTGAGGTCGGGGTAGCGGCGGATGGGGGAGGTGAAGTGGGCGTAGCAGGGGAAGCCCAGGCCGTAGTGGAGGCGCGGGGCGGCGTCGTACCGGGCCTGGGCCATGGCCCTCAGAAGGAGGTAGGAGACCAGCTTGGCCGCCCGGTGCCCCGACGAACGCCGGAGCACCTCCTGGAGGACGAAGGGGTCCGTGAGGTCCCCCCGGGCGGCGCTCCCCAGCCCCAGGGCGTTGAGGAGGGGCCGCAGCGCCTCCAGCTTCTCCGGGTCCGGCGGGTCGTGGACCCGGTAGAGGGCGGGGAGCCTCCGGCGGGCCACCTCCCTCGCCACCTGCACGTTGGCCGCCAGCATGGCCTCCTCCACGATGCGGTGGCTTTCGAGGCGCACCGAGGGGAGGACCTCCTCCACGCGGCCCGAGAGCCCGAAGCGGAGCAGGGCCTCCGGCAGGTCCAGGTCCAGGGTGCCCAGGGAAAGGCGCCGCTGAAAGAGGGCCCGCGAGCAGGCCAGGGCGTCCCGGAGGAGCCGCCCCACCTCCTCCCCCAGGCTCCGGACGCCCTCCAGGGCCCCCTGCGCCTCCTCGTAGGTGAGGCGCCTTTGGGAGCGGATCACGCTCCGGTAGAAACGGGAGGAGCGGACCCGGCCTCCCGGTTCCACCTCCATCTCCACCGTCACCGCCAGCCGGTCTTCCCCCTCCCGGAGCGAGCAGGCGCCGGAGGAGAGGGCGTGGGGGAGCATGGGGAAGACCGTCCTGGGCAGGTAGACGCTGTTGCCCCGGCGGCGCGCCTCTTCGTCCAGCGCCGTCCCCGGCCGGACAAAGAAGGCCACGTCGGCGATGTGGACGAAGAGGCGGAACCCTTCCCCTTCCCGGAGGACGCTCACGGCGTCGTCGTGGTCCTTCGCGTCCTCCGGGTCGATGGTGACCGCCGGCAGGCCCCGAAGGTCCCGCCGGCCGGCGAGGCCCTCCGCGGCGCGCCGGGCCGTTTCCTCCGCCTCCCGCTCCACCTCTTCCGGAAAGGAGGGGTCGAGGCCGTAGCGCAGCATCGCCGCCCGAACGGGGGTCTCGGGGTCGTCGGGGTCCCCCACGAGGACGGCCCCCGCCGCCGTGGGGATCTCGGCGTCCAGGGAGGGGACCACCGACGCCACCCGTCCTTCCAGGGACCGCGCCCCGGCCAGGGGGAGGGGGGGGAGCGAGCCCCCGAAGGGGAGGAGGACGCCCCCCTCGACGATCCCCAGGATGGGCCGCCGGGACCGGGAGAGCACGCGGTGGACGTGGGCCTCCATGCGGGCCCCGCCGCGGGAAGGAACCCGAAGGGCGCTCACCCGGTCCCCCTCCAGGGCGCCACCGGTCTTCCCGGGGGGGACGAAGAGGTCCTCCCCCCCCTCCTCCGGCGTGACAAAGCCGAAGCCCCCCCGGGCCGCGTGGAAGGTGCCGGTCACCGTACGGTTCTGCGGGGCGAGCCGCACCCCCTTTCGGTATATCTCCACGAAGCCCTGGGCGGAGAGGGCCCGCAGAACGCCCAGGAGGGCGAAGCGCTTGCGTCCGGAAAAGCCCAGCTCCGAAGCCAGCCGGCTCAGGGTGGCGAAGCGCCCCGGCTGCTCCTCCAGGAAGGCGAGGACCCGGTCCCTCAAGACCACGTCACCTCCCCGTTCTCCTCCGGGAAGGCTTCACCGGCGGCGCCTCGGGGGTTCGGCCCTCCAGGACCGCCCGCGGGTTTTTCACGAAGAGGAGGTGGGCCGCCTCCGTTCCCCATCTCAGGGCCACGGCGCGCACCGCCTCCCGAAAGAGGGGGCGGCGGCCCGTGGGGGAATGGGCGTCGGAGGCCACCACGTGGACCCAGCCCCGCTCGAGGAGCGTCCAGGCGGTCCTCTGCACGGCGGCCCCGAAGTGGCCCAGGAGGCTCGCCGCGGTGACCTGAAAAGGCACCCCCGCCTCCGCCAGGTCCTGAAGCCGCTTCAGGTCCCGGGAGGCCCAGGGGTACCGCTCCGGGTGGGCCAGAAGGGGTTCCGCCCCCTCCAGGCGGAGGCGGTAGAAGGTCTCGGCGATCCCCGGAGGGCAGAGGAGGAGGGGAAGTTCCACCAGCAGGAAGCGGCCTCGGCCCCCCAGGGGGAGCAGCTCCCCCCGTCCCCAGGCCGCCGGGAGGTCCGGTCGGAAGCAGACCTCGCTGCCCAGGTGCACCTCCAACCCCCGCGCCTCCGCCTCCCCTTTCCACTCCTCGAAGCGGGCGCGCAGGTCTTCGGGGCGGTTGGGGAAGCGGTCGGGCCAGATGTGGGGGGTGACGCAGAGGGCCGAGGCACGCTCCCCGCGCGCCTGGTCCAGCATTTCCCGGGACTCGTGAAGGTCCGCGGCGCCGTCGTCCACGCCGGGCAGGTAGTGGCCGTGCAGGTCGGTGTACATCGCCTCGGGGGTCTCCTTCCGCCGTCCTCGGGAAAGGGTAACGCAGAACGGGGAAAAGGCGGAAGGCGGAAGCAAAAGACAAAGGACGGACGGCGAATAGGAAAAAGGACCCGGGCGCCGCGGCCTCTCCCGCGGCGGCGCCGGTCCCCGCCCTCGCCCCCTTCCAGGCCCGCCCCGGCCCCCGGCCCTTGCCAGGGAGGCCTTCTTGGGCTAAAATGCTCTTTTGTTAGGAGGTTTCGCTTCATGAAGAAAGGCATCCATCCCGCCTACTACGACGTGACGGTGACCTGCGCCTGCGGGAATACCTTCAAGACCCGGTCCACCAAGAAGGACCTCAAGGTGGAGATCTGCGCGAACTGCCACCCCTTCTTCACGGGCAAGCAGAAGTACATCGACACCGCCGGCCGCATCGAGAAGTTCAACAAGAAGTACAAGGGCAAGGGGGAGTAGGCGCCCGCCATGGCCCCTTCCCGGCCGGGCTCCCTTTGGAGCCGCCTGGGTGGTGTCTTCGCCCTCCCGGCGGAGAAGAGCGTCCTGGTGGGCGGCCAGGCCGTCATCGAGGGCGTCCTCATGCGCCTGCCGGAGACCTACGCCGTGGCGGTGCGGGACCCCAAAGGCGTCCTCCGGATCAAGAAGGACCGCCTCCCCGAGACGGCCCGGGGCCGCTTCGGGAACCTTCCCCTGGTGCGGGGCTCGGTCATCCTCTTCAAGGCCCTTCTCCTGGGTATCTCCGCCCTCAACTACTCCGCCGAGGTGGCCATGGCGGAGGAGGAAGGCCCAGGAAAACCCCACGCCGCCTCCACCCTCTCTTTGGTCCTCACGGTGGCTCTCTCCCTCGCCGCGGGGGTTCTGCTCTTCTTCTACCTCCCCCTCTTCGCCACGGAGCTGATCTCCCGCCGCTGGGGCCTCGCCCAGAGCTCCCTGGGCTTCAACCTCGTGGACGGCGTCCTGCGGCTGGCGGTTTTCCTCCTGTACATCCTCGCCATTTCCCTGGCCCGGGACATCCGGAGGGTCTTCGCCTACCACGGCGCCGAGCACAAGGCGGTCTTCACCTGGGAGGCGCGGGAGGAGCTCACCGTGGAGAACGCCCGCCGCCACCCCCGCCTCCACCCGAGGTGCGGCACCTCTTTCCTGCTCTTCGTCATGGGAGTCTCCATCCTCCTCTTCGCCCTGGTGCCCCACGGCGCCCCCTTCTGGGTCAAGGCCCTGGTCCGCCTCCTCTTCCTTCCCCTCATCGCGGGGATCTCCTACGAGCTGATCCGCTTCACGGCCAAGTTCCCCCGAAGCCCCTGGGTGAAGCCCCTCCTCTGGCCGGGCCTGGCCCTCCAGCTCCTCACCACGCGGGAGCCCGACGACGCCATGCTGGAGGTGGCCCTCCGGGCCCTCACCGAAGCGCGGGACCTGAGCGCCGAGGCGCCGGTGGTCTGAGGGGGCTCCCGTGGACGCAAGTCTTCTTGCGCGTCTCGACACCCTGGTGGAGCGCCGCCGGAGGCTGGAGGAGGAGCTCGCCGCGCCGGGGGTGGCCCAGGACCCCGCCCGCTTCCGCGAACTCTCCAAGGCCTACGCCGACCTCGGCGAGACGGTGGAGGCCTACACCCTCTACCGCAAGGCCCTCTCCGACTACGAGGGGGCGCGGGACCTTGCCCGGGGCGACGACCCCGAGCTGGCGGCCTTGGGGAAAGAGGAGATGGCCCTTCTGGAGCCCCGCCTCGAGGAGCTGGAGCGGCGCCTCAAGGTCTGCCTGCTCCCCAGCGACCCCAACGACGCCAAGAACGCCATCCTCGAAATCCGCGCCGGCACCGGCGGCGAGGAGGCGGCCCTCTTCGCCGGGGACCTCTTCCGCATGTACGCCCGCTACGCCGAGCGCCGGGGCTGGAAGCTGGAGGTCCTGGACGAGAGCCCCACGGACCTGGGGGGCTTCAAGGAAATCGTCTGCTCCCTCTCGGGAGAGAAGGTCTACTCGCGGCTGAAGTTCGAGGCCGGCGTCCACCGCGTCCAGCGGGTGCCCGCCACCGAGGCCCAGGGGCGCATCCACACCAGCGCCGTCACCGTGGCCGTCCTCCCCGAGGCGGAGGAGGTCGACGTGGCCATCGACGAGAAGGACCTCCGCATCGACCGCTTCTGCTCCTCGGGCCCCGGCGGCCAGAGCGTCAACACCACCTACAGCGCCATCCGCATCACCCACCTGCCCACGGGCCTCGTCGTCTCCTGCCAGGACGAGAAGAGCCAGATCAAGAACAAGGCCAAGGCCCTCAAGATCCTCCGCTCGCGGCTCCTCAAGCTCGAGGAGGAAAAGCGGATGGCCGAACTCAGCGCCGCCCGCAAGTCCATGGTGCGCTCCGGCGACCGCTCCGAAAAGATCCGCACCTACAACTTCCCCCAGAACCGCCTCACCGACCACCGGCTCAACCTCACCCTCCACCGCCTCTCCGACATCCTGGACGGCGACCTGGACCTCCTCCTGGAGCCCCTCCTCGCCACCTTCGAAGCCGAACGCCTCGAAGCGGAGTTTGAAAAGGCCTCGAGGTGAGGCGCGAGCCTCCGCCATCCCGGCTCCGGAACGAAGCCGGTGACACCGCCCCTTCGTCTCCTCGAAAAGACCTGCGCTCCGGGCCGTTCCCCCGGGCCCCTCCCCGCCCCGGGGTTCCCTCACGGGCCTTTCGTGGAGTCGTAGGCTTGGCCGTCGTCCACGGGGGCGTC
>JBBILR010000019.1:0-4247 GCA_037444825.1 Acidobacteriota bacterium
CCCACTAGCGCTCCACATTGAAGCGGCGGCGCGTCATGGTGTAGATCTGGTCGAGGAGCCGCTCCTTTTCGTCGGTGCGGAAATCCTTCACGTCGATGATGTAGTCGCCGTCGGCCAGGGCGTCCACCTCGGCGGCGGCCTCTTTCGGCCACGTGTAGGGGACGGTCTTGTCCGGCGTCAGGAAGCACCCCACCAGCGTCCCGTTGAGGGGCTTGGGCGGGTAGGTCTGGGGAACGCCCAGGACCACGCTGGTCATCCGGTTCCTCGAAAGGATCTGCCAGAGGGTCTTTTCCTTGACGTAGGCCGCGTTGGCGAAGTAGAGCTCGTCGTACCCGTAGGACTTGCGGTTCCGAAATCCGTAGAAGCCCAGGGTCCCCGGATCCTTGCTGGTCATCATGGCCGTCCAGGCGGGGACGGTGATGGCGGGGATGGTGGAGGTCATGGGGCCGAAGGCGCCACCCTCGGCCAGCCTCCGGAGGTTGGGGAGCTCGTCGCGCCAGGCCTCGAAGACCAGGCTGGGCTCCATGCAGTCCATGCCGAAGATGAAAACCCTTTTGGCGTTCACGACGGCGGTCCTCCCAAGGGGATGGAAGTCAGGAAGTCAGGGAGCGAGGAAGTCAGGGAAAAAACCCAGACCCATGGGGGAATACGGCCCGGTTCCGGGCTCCCCGCGCGTCCAGCTCTTCCTCACCTCCTCACTCCCTCACCGGTCACAGGTACCCCATGGCTTTCAAGCGCTTGCGGATGGCCTCGATCTCCTTGGCCGAGAGGGCGCCCTCCACCCTCCCTTCCTGGTGGCTGACGAGGTCCCGCAGGATGTAGACCACGAACTCCGTGACGGAGGCGAAGCCGCTCCCCTCGATGATCTCCCCCAGCCGGTCGTAGAGGGGGCGGGGGATCTTCAGGGTCACTTTAGGCTCCATACGCACTCCTATTAGAGTGTAATATGACCGTTCTGAAGGGAGTTGTCAAGGGGGGGCCGGGAAGGTCTCCCCGCCGGGGTCAGTGGAGGCCGCCCGGCATCTTCCGGGCGATGTCCTGGAAGCGGAGGAGGATCTCCCGCTCGTGCTTCCGCTCCTCCTCGGCGAAGGCCAGGAGGATCTCCCGGAGTTCCCGGTCTTCGCAGAGGGAGGCCGCCTCCTCGTACCGCTCTCTGGCGGCCCGTTCGGCTTCCAAGGCCTCCTGGAAGATGTCGAAGAGCTTCTGGATTCGGTCCACGCCCGTTTCCTCATCTTCTCTTCAGCGGCGGCCCGGCCCGGACGGACCGCCGGCCACGAGCCGCCGGGCGAAGGCGTCCAGGACGTCGAGGTATGGGCCGATGCTGGGGATGAAGTGGCGCTCGTGGCGGCTGTGGGGGCCGATGCCGCTCTGGCCCCAGACCACGGCGTTCCCGCCCGGCGCGAAGCGCGCGGAGGTGCCGGCCATCTTCCGGCCCACCCGCGGCTCCTCCCCGGAGACCTCGCGGACGGCGTCCAGGAGACGCTGCAGGTGGGGGTTGTCCGGAGGGCAGGCCACCCCCGCCTCCAGGACGTCGGCCTCCAACCGGAGGTTCCGTTCCGCCGCCAGCCGTTTCAAATCGTCGAGGAAGGCCCGGGCGTCGTCTTCCGGGATGGGTCGCACCTCCAGCCCCAGAACCGCCTCGGCGGGGGTGACGTTGTAGACCCCCGCCTCCCCGCAGGTGAAGAAGGGAAAGCGGGCGGCGGTGACCCAGCCGTCCGGGGACTGAAGCGTGAAGCGGCGCGTCAGCAGTTCCGCCACCTGGGACCGGAGCGCGATGAGCCGCTCGGAGAGGTCCTCCGGGACGCCGGCCATGCCGGTGTGGGCCCGCTCCCCCTGGGCGACGAGGCGGAGGCGGATCACGCCGCGGTTCTGGACGCAGACCTCCCCGAAGCGCTCGTCCCCCCGCTCCCCCGTCCGCTCGCCGAGGATCATCAGCCCCGGTTCCCACCCGGCCTCCTCCCGGAGGTCCGCCAGCACGTGGGGGGTACCGTACGGTTCCCCCTCCCCGTTCTCCTCGTTGCCGACGAGGAGAAGGTTCACCGGGGGGTAGGGCGGCCCGGCCTTGCGCCTTCGGCCCATCCACACCGCGTACGTGGCCACCACGGTCTTCATGTCGGCGCTGCCCCGCCCCAGGAGGTAGTCACCCTCCACCCGGGGTTCGAACTGGTAGTCGTCGGGGTCCGGCTCCACCACGTCAAAGTGGCCCCCGAGCGTCACCTGGGCGGGGGGGCCTTCCGGGAACCCCGCCAGCAGGGCCGGGTAGCGCCCCCCCTCGAAGAGCCGGACCGAAAGCCCCAGATCGAGAAGCCGAGCCGAGAGGAACCGGGCGCAGCGCCAGACCTCGTCCAGGCGCTCCCGCGGGCAGTTGGTGACGGAGGGGATGCGGACCAGCGCCGAAGCCAGGTCCACCACCTCCCCCACCACGTCCCCCGGAAAGGCCGCGGCGGGTCGGGGCTCCGGGGCGCCGAAGCGGACCCTCAGGGAGGGGTCCTTCTTCTCTTCCTCGAGGAGGGCCTCCGCCAGGGGCCGGAGCTTGCCTTCCTCGTCCCCGAGGCGCCTCAGCTCCCCCGGCAGGTCCCGCAGTTCCCGCTCCAGCAGGCGGACCCGCTCCTCCATCCACTCCCCGAGGACCTCCGGCGGCACCACCGTGTCCCCCGCCGGCGTCCGCCGACCGCGACCGGTCCGCCTTTGAAGCTCCTGCCGGATGCGGTCTGCGGGGTTGGGCCCCCCCGCCGCCATCTCCCGGAGGGGGGCCAGGGCCTCCCCCCGCCCCAGGGCCCCTGCCAGCGGCCGCAGATCCTCCAGGGTGGCGGCCAGGAAGGACCGCAGGGGGACCTTCTCGCCGGTGAAGGGGTCCTCCATGGCCGCGTCCAGGCCGGATAAGGCGGCGGCGGCTTCGTTCCGGCGGGCCCGCTGGACGTCGTCGGCGTCGTAGGTGTACGCGGCCCCGAAGGCCTCGTCGGCGTAGATCCGCAGCAGGAGCAGCTCCTTGAAGACCACCTTGGCCAGGGAGAGGGCCAGGTCGTCGCCCCCCTCGTCGGTGCGCACCTCCACCCGGGTCATGGGCAGGTCCACGCGGGCGCAGAGGTTCTCCACGAGAAGCGCCCGCTCCGCCGCCTCCACGTCCGCGCGGTCCCCGGCCCGGTAGAGCCCCTTCCGGTAGAGCCGCTGGAGCTGTTCGCTGGTGGCCCAGATGTTCCGGTTCACGGGGTCCACGTCGGAGCGGGCCCGGACGGGGGTCCAGTTGTTGGCGCCGAAGCGCACCCCCCGCCGCACCAGGTCGTAGGAAATGCGGAGGTAGTCCCCGTGGCTGGCGTAGAGGTACGGGACGTCCAGCTCCGGCGGGTTGGGGAAGGTCAGGAGACGGTTGCTGGCCCGGCGGGTGAGGACCACCTCCGGCCGGCCCTCCACCTCCTCCCAGGCCAGGGGCGTGGAGGCGGAGACGGCGATGAAGAGCGGGCAGTAGGCCCGAAGGAGGCGCGTGATCCGGATGAGGGCCTCGTTCCGGAAGTCGATGAGGGTCCGGCCCTCCCGCCGGTGGGGGGGGAGGTGGAAGAAGTCCCAGGAGAGAAGGGCCTCCGGGAGGGAGTGGTTGGTGTGGATCCCGGCGGTGGCCAGGCGGGGGCCGAAGAGTTCCACGCACCGGGCCAGGTACTTCTTCTTGGCCAGGCTCCAGCCGGCGGGGATGGCCTCCCCGTTCACCTCCACCGGGTAGGGCACGTTGCCGTGGAGGGCGTAGAAGCGCTCCCCGAAGGAGAGGCCCGCCCGCCCCAGGGCGTCCCAGACGGCGGCCTCCAGGAGGCGCCCCTCCCAGGCGGTCCCCTCGGCGGCGTAGTAGGGGCGGGTGGCCCCCTCCACCATCCAGTGGAAGACCTCGAGCTGGAAGCGGTCCCGGGCCCCCTCCGGAAGGGCCCGCTCCAGGAGATGGTCGGCGAAAGAGCGCCGCTCCGGCCCCGACCCGACGAAGGTCACGGGGCGGCCGTCCTCCCCGAGGACGTTGAACTCCAGCTCCAGCCCCGAGAGCCCCCGGTCGAAGTGGGTCTCCAGGGAGGACTCCACGGCCAGCTGGAACTTCTCGGCGAAGGCGCCCCAGTCGGCGGGTTTCATCTTCGAAGTCCGCCCTCGGGAGTTCGCGGGGAGGGGGAAAGGGAGGGAACGAACCCGTTGGGGGACCGGCCGGCCTTTCTCACCTTGCCGCTCCTCCCCTCTTCAGCTCCTCCAGCGCCTGCCACAGCCGCTCGGCGGCC
>JBBILR010000019.1:4347-39383 GCA_037444825.1 Acidobacteriota bacterium
TGCCGCTCCTCCCCTCTTCAGCTCCTCCAGCGCCTGCCACAGCCGCTCGGCGGCCCGCCTCGTCTTCTCCGGCGGCAGGGCGTAGGAGAAACGAATCCACCGCCTGCCGAAATCGCTGAAGTAGACGCCGGGCACCACGGCGAGGCCGTGCCGCTCGGCGAGGTAGGCCCCCATGGCCGCGCTGTCGGCCATGCCGGCCCGGTCCATCCAGGGCCCCACGTCCAGGAAGGCGTAGTAGCCCTTCCCCAGGATGCCGCGGATCCCCTTTTCCTTCAGAAAAGCCTGAAGGACCTTCCGGCTGGCGTTGGTGGGCTCCACCACCGGCGCCGCCGCCTTCCGAAAGCCCATCTCCACGGCGGCCATGGCCACCGCCAGGCTGAAAAAGGAGGGGATGACCCCGTGGGAGGCGCGGTTCTGCATGAACTTGACCACCTTCTTGGAGGCCAGCAGGTGGGCGTTCCGGATGTTGCTGGCCCCCAGGGACTTGGTGATGCCGTCGAGGATGAGCAGGCGGTCCCGTTCCTCCGGGGAGAAGGCCCCGAGGAAGGCGTTGACGTCGTGGGGCTCTCCGTCGGTGACCTGGTGGTAGATCCAGTCGAAGAGGACGAAGGGGATCCCGTGGGAGAAGGCCGCCCGGGCCAGGCTCACCTGCTCCTCCAGGGGGAGGGTCCTCCCCGTGGGGTTGTCGGGGGAGGTCACCACCACCCCCGCGATCTTGCGCCCCCCCAGCCTCTCCGCGAAGCGGACGCTTTCGGCGATCCCTTCGGGGGTCAGGGCCCAGGCCTCCTCCTCGCGCCCGGGGGCCAGCAGGACGTTGGCGCCGATGGCGTACGGCCCCCAGTTGTAGGAAATCCAGGGGACCCGGGAGACGAGCACGAGGTCCCCCCGGCGGCCGTGGCCCAGGAACTGCATGGCGTCGTAGGCCTTGAGGAGGGCGTCCCTCCCGCCCTGGCAGCCGAGGACGTTCTCGGGGCCCCAGCCGGTGGCGGCGTCCAGCCCCCAGTACCCTTCCGCCACGGACCGCCGGTAGGCCGCCGTCCCGAAGGGTTGGTCGTAGGCGGTGCCCTGCTTTCGCTGAAGGGCGAAGGCCCGCTCCAGAACCTCCTCGGAGACGCCGGGGAGGCTCGCGCCGCCGTCCCCCTGGCTGGCGTCGAACTCTTCGCCTCCGGGGAAGTCCCGGTGGTAGACCGCCAGGGCGTCCCGGATCTCGAACATCCGGGAACCGGGGATTTGGGCCATGGTCCGGGGGCTCCCGTCGAGGGCGGAGAGTTCCGCCTCCTGGACCACGAGGGCGGGGAGGTCATCCGGGGGGGCTTTCGGCGCGGCGTGGGACATGGTCACCTCTTCCCTGAAGGCTGGGGCGTTCGCGTCCCAGGATACCCCCGCCCCGGCACCGGAAAAAGCCCGGGCGGGCGGAAAAAACCGCCCCGGCCACGGCCGGGGCGGCGTCGACTTCGAAGGGGAAAGAAGGTCAGGAGGCGGGAGCGGCGGGGGCCTGCGGCTGGGCCGAGGCCTGCGGGTTGGAGACGCCGTCGTCCTTGTGGTTCTGGTACTGGAAGCCCGACACGCGGAGCATGTTGTCCAGCGCCACCTTCAGGTCCACGTGGCCTTTCTCGAACTTGGCCACGGTGGTCACCACGTAGTAGCCGTCCTTGCTCTCCACCGTGGAGCGCTTCACCTCCACGAGGCGGCCCGCCTTGGCGGTGAGGTTTTCCCAGTACTTCTTGAAGGTCTCCGGGTTGGCCTTGAAGCCGAGATTGGAGTCCACCCTCTGGTAGGCCCCGTTGTAGTCGCCCTTCTGGAGCAGGGTGACGAACTCGTTGGCCTTGGCCACCACCATGTCGTTGGCCTGGGCGTAGAGGGCGCCGAAGGCCGCCAGGGCCACCGCCCCGAACAGGGCGATCCGGAGAGGGGTAGAGAAACGCTTCATGGGACAGATCCTCCTTTAACCGTAACGATCCATGCGCCCGAACCAGGAGGTCGTTCCGGCGGAGGACCCGCCCGCTCGGGACGAGGCTAAATATACTCTTTCGCTGGGCTTCCGTCAACTTTTCCCGGGGGGAAGGGAACGCGCGAGCCAGCGGGCGGTCCTTAAGGCCAGGAGGGCCGAAGCCTCGGTGGCCAGGGCGTTGTGGGGGAGCCCCTCCACGACCTCCAACGCGGCGCCCAGAAGCCGCGCCGTCTCCTGGATGTCCTCGACCGGCGTGAGGAGATCGTCCGGGGAGGCCACCACCAGGTGGGGCCTACCGCGCTGCCGCCGCGCCAGGCGCCGGTCGGCGACCGCGCCGAAGGGCCGGGGCAGGCTCAGGCGGGCCATCTGGCGGAGCAGGCGCCCCCCCTCCGTCCCGCTCTCCCGCAGGAAGCGCCGCCGGGCCTCCCTCCCGGGACCGAAGGCCAGGTCCAGAAGCCGCTCCTCCCCCTCCAGGGAAAGGGTCTCCCCGAAGAGAAACGAGAGACGCGCCCGCAGGGAGGCGGCCCGCCGGACCCGGCGCCGCGCCTCCCGGGAAAGCCCGCGGCGGGGAAGGGGCATGAGGAGGACCGAGGCGGCCACCTCTTGGCGCTCCAGAACCTTCAGGATCAGCCACCCCCCCAGGCCGTGGCCCACGAGGACCGTCCGCTCCGGCTCCAGCAGGGCGGCCTCCACCGCCGCCGCCATCTGGCTCAGACCGAGGCCTCGAAGGTCCCCCCCCGGCTCGTGGCCGGGCAGGGTCACCGACCGCACCGCCCAGCCCTCGGAGGCGAAGGCCGCCGCGAAGGGCCGGAAGACCCAGGGCCCCTCGAAGGCGCCGTGGACCAGAACCATCTCGTAGCCGAACACGGGAAGCGCCCCCGGGAGGGAGTCAGGCCGGAAGGACCCCTCCGCTCACCCCTGGAACCAGTCGGGGAAGGCCCCCCACCAGGAGAGGGCCACCTTGAAAACGCCGGTGCGGTCCGGCGTCACGAGGAAGAGGGCCGGCGACTCGAAAGACCGCCCGTCCTGAAGGGAGGTGCGCACGGTGAGGCGAACCATGGCCGTCAAGGCGGAGAGCCACTGCACCTCGGCGCGGACCACCTCCTGCCGGAGCGGCTCCTCCCGGTGGGCGGTCACCGTCTGGCGGAACTCGTCCACGTTGGCGTGCCAGATGTTGGCCAGCCCCTTCCACTCGATGATCTCGGAGGTCGGCAGGTGGACGTGCCGCTCCCCCGCGTCGGCGTCCCCCGCGGCGTACGCCGCGAGGAGCCCCTGCACGGCCCGGAGGGCTTCCTGGTCCCGAAAGGCCCGGGAGGCCTCGCTTTCGGGGGGAGGTCCGGCCTCCCCCGCCTTCTCCTTGCCGCGTCGTCCCATCACCACCCCTCGCGCAGCATCCAGCGTACCGTGTTCCCTACCCCCGTTTCAAACGGGACCTCCGGCCGAAAGCCCAGCTCCCGCTCCGCCCGGGAGGGGTCCAGGGCCCGCCGGGGGTCGTGGGCCCGCCGGTCGGGCACGAACCTCAGGAGCCCGTCGGCTTCGCCGGGGTCCCGCCCCAGTTCCTCCAGGGCCGCCCGGGCCGCCAGGCGAACCACCTCGAGGTTCGTCCGCTCGCAGCGGGCACCGAGGTGGTACACCCTTCCGGCCCTTCCCCGCTCCAGGGCCGACAGGACCCCCCGGTTGTGGTCGTCCACGTGGATCCAATCCCGGGACTGGAGGCCCGTGCCGTAGATCTCCACCGCTTTCCCTTCCCGCACCCGCCGTACGACGCTGGGGATCAGCTTGTCCCGGGACTGGTAGGGGCCGTAGATGTTGGTGGTCCGCGTCACCCGGGCGTCCAGGCCATAGGTCCGGTGGTAGGCCAGCGTGAGGGCGTCGGCGGCGGCCTTGGAGGCGGCGTAGGGCGTGGAGGGGTTCAGGGGGGAGTCCTCCCGGAAGAGCCCGTCGGCGCTGGAGCCGTAGACCTCGTACGACGAGAGGTGGAGGAAGACGCCCCCGTGTCCCTCCCCGGTCCAGGCCTTCCGGGCCGCCTCCAGGAGGGAGGCGGTGCCGAGGGTGTTGACCCGGGCGAACTCCAGGGGCGAGGCCTCCTCGGCCCCCGAGGGGTTCCGGGCGGCGAAGTGGACCACGGCGTCGAAGGGGCCCTCCTCCCGAAAGAGCCTCGCCAGGTCCGCCTCCTCGGTGATCCAGCCCCGGACGTACTTCAGCCGGCCGGGGTGGAGGCGGGGCAGGTCCCGGAGGGCCGGCGACGCCTCCGGACCCGGCACGCCGTCGAAGACCGTCACCCCCGCCGTCTCCCGGGTCCCCAGGAGGAGCCGGACGAAGTTGCCCCCCACGAACCCCGCCCCCCCGGTGACGAGGACGTTGCGCAGGGTCCGAGGGGCGGTTCGGCCGAGGGCTTCCTCCACCCCTCACGCCCTCCCGTACCACCTCTGGACGTAGCCGCGGTACTCCCCGCTGAGGACCCGCCGCCACCACCCCTCGTTCTCCAGGTACCAGGCCACCGTGGAGGCCAAGCCCTCCTCGAAGGGGACGCGGGGGGCGAAGCCCAGCTCCCGCTCGGCCTTGGAGGGGTCGATGGCGTACCGCCAGTCGTGGCCGGGCCGGTCCTTCACGAAGGCGATGCGGGAATCGGGGTCCAGCCCGCCCCACCCCTTTCGGGCGGCGACCTCCCGGACGAGAAGGCGAACCAGGTCCAGGTTCCGCTTCTCGCACCGGGCCCCGAGGTTGTAGACCTCCCCCGGCCGGCCCCTTTCGAAGGCCAGGAGGGCGCCGCGGTTGTGGTCGTCCACGTGGATCCAGTCCCGGACGTTCTCCCCCGTGCCATAGACGGGGAGGGTCTCCCCCTCCAAGAGGCGCACCACCATGAAGGGGATGAGCTTCTCGGGGAACTGGTAGGGGCCGTAGTTGTTGCAACAGCGGGTCACCACGGCGTCGAGGCCGAAGGTGCGGTGGTAGGCCAGCACCAGCTGGTCGGCGGCGGCCTTGCTGGCCGAGTAGGGGCTGGAGGGGCGAAGGGGAGTCTCCTCCGTGAAGGCGCCCTCCTCCCCCAGCGTTCCGTACACCTCGTCGGTGGAGATCTGGAGGAACCGGCCCCCCCCGCCCCTCCAGGAGAGGCGGCACCGCTCCAGGAGGGCGGCGGTTCCCAGGACGTTGGTCTTCACGAAGGCCAGGGGCCCCAGGATGGAGCGGTCCACGTGGCTCTCGGCGGCGAAGTGGAAGACCCCCGTGAAAGCCTCCTCCTCGAAAAGGGAAGCGAGGGCGGCTTCGTCGGTCACGTCCAGCCGGACGAAGCGGAAACGATGGGGGTGGGCTTCTTCCAGGCCGGCGAGGTTTTCGAGGTTGCCCGCGTAGGTGAGCGCGTCGGCCGCCACGATCCGCCAGGAGGGCCTCTCCCGCAGGGCCAGGCGCACGAAGTTGCTGCCGATGAAGCCGGCGGCTCCGGTGACCAGAACGGTGCGTTCGCTCATCGGATCCCCTTTCCCGGAAGCGGGATCCCCCGGCGCTTTGCCAGGGCCTCCAGGTCCTGGTAGTGCCGGCGGTCCTCTTTTCCCAAGTTCTTGAGGAGCTTGAGCAGTCCCGGCGCCGTTTGGGAAAAGACGCCGGCCAGGTGGTTCTCCACGTCGCTCTCCTCCAACTCCAGGGCCAGCGAGAGGGCCTCCCCCAGCGGCGGCGCCTGTCGGGCGGAGAGGATTTCTTCGATGCGGCGAAGCGCTTCCTGGGTCTGCCTCGTGGTGAGGGGGATGTCCAGGGCGGCGTCCCTCTCCTTGTTGACGAGGCGCTTCTCGTACTCGATAAGGGCCGCGTGGGCCTTCTCGTCTCGGGACATGCGGTAGAAGAGGGTGGAGGCCTCGGCGTCGTCGGCGTAGGCCTCGGCGAACCAGGCGTAGAGGCTGGAGAGGCGGTTTTCCACCTCGATGAGGTCGCTCAGCAGGCGTTGCAGGCTCATGGGCGGTCCCTCAGGAAGGACAGGGGGCGGCCCGCCGCTCGAGGTAGCGGGCCAGGTCCGACGTCCACGGCGCGGCGGCCGGCGCGGCTTCTCCGGGTCTGAGCCAGGCGTGGGCGGGGCGCCGGGCGGGGCGGGGGAAGTCGGCGGTGGCGCACGGTTCCACCACGCACGAAAGGCCGGCGAGACGGACGATCTCGCGTGCGAAACCGTACCAGGTGACGGGCCCTCCCCCCCCCACGGCGTGGGCGAAGCCGCGCCGTCCCGCCCGGAGGAGGCCCTCCACCTGTCGGGCGAGGGAATGGGTCCACGTGGGAACCCCCCACTGGTCGTCGACCACCCGGAGCCGTCCCCGCTCCCCGGCCAGACGGAGGATCGTCTCCACGAAGTTGCGGCCGTGAAGGCCGTAGAGCCACTGGGTCCTCACCACGAGAAAGCGGTCCCGGGGGAGGAGGGAGGCCACGGCCCGCTCCCCCTCGAGCTTGCTCTCCCCGTAGGCGTTCACCGCCGGACCCGGAGGGTCGTCGGGCAGGTACCCCTGGGGCCGGTCGCCGGGAAAGACGTAATCGGTGGAGAGGTGAACCAGGAGAAGACCCCGTTCGGCGCAGGCCTTCGCCACCGCCTCGGCCCCGCGGGCGTTCACCCGGAAGGCCTCCTCCCGATGGCCTTCGGCCCCGTCCACGTCGGTGTAGGCGGCGGCGTTCACCACCGCCGCGGGGCGCACCGCGTCGAGAAAGGCGCCGAGGGAGGGGCCGCCGGCGACGTCCACCTCGGGGAGGTCCGCCTCGGCCACCTCCCATCCGGCCTTTCGCCAGAGGGAGGCGGCGTCCCGGCCGAACATCCCCTTGGCGCCGAGCAGGGCGATCCGCATGGGGAGGGGTCAGCGGTCCTTGGTGGACCAGTCGTAGGCGATGACGCCGTTGTGGTGGGGGTCCAGGCGGTACTCGTCGGGCTCGGCGTAGTTGTAGGTCTTGGTGGGCACGTTGATGACGTACGCCTCCTCGGTCCCGAGGCACTTCCACCCGTGGTAGACGCCGATGGGGACCTGGACCAGGAGCGGGTTGTGCTCCCCGATGACGAACTCCGCGATTTCGCCCCGGGTGGGCGACCCCTCCCGGGTGTCGGCCAGGACCAGCTTCACCATCCCCTTCACGCAGACGAAGTTGTCCTTCTGGAGCTTGTGGTAGTGCCACGCCTTCACCACCCCGGGGTAGGTGGTGGAGAGGTACACCTGCCCGAAGCCCTCGAAGAGGTCGTCGTCGGCCCGGAGCATCTCCATCAGGCGGCCCCGGTCGTCGGGGATGACCTTCAAGCGTTTGACCTTCACGTCGTGGATCATGGCTTTTCTCCGGAGAGCAGGGCGTTGGCGTGGGCCAGGCTGTCGAAGGTCCCGGCGTCGGTCCACCAGCCCTTCAGAAATTCGTAGCCGAGACTCCCTTTGGCGATGTACGCGTTGTTCACGTCGGTGATCTCCAGTTCGCCGCGGGCGCTGGGCTTCAGCGTCCGGATGACGTCGAAGACCTCCGCGTCGTACACGTAGACGCCCGTCACCGCCCACCGGCTTTCCGGCTGGGCGGGCTTTTCCACGATCTTCACCACCCGGTCGCCCTGAAGGGTCGCCACGCCGAAGCGGTGGGGATCGGGGACCTCCTTGAGGGCGATGCGCGCCCCCCGCCCGCCCTGGTCCTCGAGGAAGTGGCGGGTCAGGTCCGCGAGGCTGTCCTCGAAGAGGTTGTCCCCGAGGATGACGGTGAGGGGGCTGCCGCCGGAGAAGTTCTCCGCCAGGGAGAGGGCCTGCGCGATGCCGCCCGCTTCGTCCTGGACCTTGTAAGTGAAGGCGCAGCCGAAGTCCTTCCCCGACCCCAGCAGGTTCACCACCGCCCCCATGTGCTCCGTCCCCGTGACGATGAGGATGTGGTGGATCCCCACTTCCAGGAGCTTTTCGATGGGGTAGTAGATCATGGGCTTGCGGCCCACCGGCAGGAGGTGCTTGTTGGTCACCTTGGTGAGGGGAAAGAGGCGGGAGCCGGTTCCTCCCGCCAGGACCACGCCTTTCATGGAATCCTCCCCGGGGCCCTTCGCCCCGTCATCGTTTCGCGGTCAACGCCTCGACGCCCGAGCGGATCTCCGCCGCCTCCGCCAGGGGGACCGCCAGGCACCCGGCGGGGCTCTCTACCACCGCCATTTCGCGAAGGCCCTGGAAGAGGGCGGGACGGTGGGAGACGAGAAGGCACCCCCGGCAGTCCTCCCGCCGAGCCGGCCCCCACCCGGCGTTGCCGTCCGCGTCCTGGGGAAGGAGGGCGTGAAGGGCCGAGAAGGTCCCCACGTCGCTCCACGGAAAGCGGGCGGGGATTCCCGCGGCGCACGCCGTCCGCTCCATGAGGGCGTAGTCCACCGAAAGGGAAGGGAGCTCCAGGTACGGTCCCGCCTCCCCCCGCTCCACCCAGGCCTCCGCCGCCTCCCAGAAGCCCGGGCAATGGCGGCCCATCTCCTCCCGGAGAAGCTCCACCGGGAGCAGGAACATCCCCGAGTTCCACCCGGCCCTTTCCCGGAGAAGGGCCTCGGCCTTTTCCCGGGACGGCTTCTCCACGAAGCGCCGGACCCGGAACCCCTCTCCCAGGCTCTGCCCCGGCACCACGTAGCCGTAGGCGGTGCTGGGCCCCTCCGGCTCCACCGCCATCACCCCCAGAGCCGACTCCCGGCGGCAGAGGTCCGCGAGCGCGTGGACCGCCCGCGCAAAGGCCCTTCCGTCTCCGATGGAGTGGTCGGCGGGCAGGACGAGGAGCAGGGCGCCGGGGCCGGCCTCCCTCCAGGCCTGGACGGCGGCCAGGGCCACGGCGGGGCCCGTGTTGCGGGGGGCGGGCTCGGGGAGGAAGGAGACCCCCCGGGCCCGGCAGAGGCGGCGGAGGGGTTCGGCCCCCACCGCGAACAGGGAGCGGGCGCCCAGGCGCCGGGCCCTTTTCACCGTGGCCCCGTAGAGGGTCCCCAGGGGGCCCAGGCGCACGAAGGGTTTGGGGCGGGCCGGCGTGCTGAGGGGCCAGAGGCGCGTACCCGAGCCGCCGGCGAGAATGGCCGCCACAAGAGGAAGGGGCGTGCCACTATTACCAGAATTTTCCATTATTCAACCGCCGCACTCCGTAACGGATGGGTTGAAACCTGAAACCTCAAACGAGGGCGTCCCGGTCCACTTCCAAGGGGATCGCCTGTTCGAGGTACTCCAACAGCACCCGCACCCGCTCGCGGGAGGGCAGGTTCTCCAGCACCACGCCCTCGAGACCGGCGAAGGCGCCCCGGCGCAACCGGACCCGCTGGCCCACCGCGAAGGCCGGCAGGGGCTCGGGGGTCAGGTAGCCCCGCCCCCCCTCCCGGGTGCGCCAGTGGGCCACCAGCTCGTCCTCCACCGCCGCCAGGAGGCCGCCGAAGACCAGCGGCTTTTGCACCATGGGGAAGTACCGCACACGGGCCAAATCCGCCGCCGGGGAGAGCCGTACGAAAAGGTACCCGGGGAAGAGGGGCCTTTCCCGGGCGCCGCTCCGGCCGGCCTTGAAGCGGGGGGCGTAGGCGTCGAAGCCCTCCTGCGAAAAAAACGCCTGGGCCGCCTCTTCCTTCCTCGGCTTGACCGCCAGCACCGCCCAAACCCTCCGGGCGCTCTTCAGGTCGGCGAGCATCTACGCGCGGCCGGCGAGAAATTCGCCGATGGCTCCGGCCACCTCGAGGATCTCGTCTTCCCGGAGTTCGGCGAAGATGGGCAGGGCCAGCACCTCCCGGGCGGCCCGCTCCGATTCGGGGAAGTCCCCCTCCCGGTAGCCCAGGAAGCGGAAGCACTCCTGGAGGTGCAAGGGGATGGGGTAGTAGACCATGGAGCCGATGCCCTTGGCGTCGAGGTGGGCCTTGAGTTCGTCCCTCCGGGGGACCCGGACGACGTACTGATGGAAGATGTGGACGAACCCCTCGGGGACGGCGGGGACCGCGACGCCGGGGACCTTTCGCAGGGCCTCCCCGTAGCGGCGGGCCGCCTCGGCCCGCGCCGCGTTCCACCCGTCGAGCCTCTTGAGCTTGATCCGGAGCACCGCCGCCTGGACCTCGTCGAGGCGGGAGTTGTAGCCCACGGTCTCGTGGACGTACCGGGTCTTCCCGCCGTGGACGCGGAGCATCCGCACCCGGTCGGCCACCTCCTGCCGGCCGCTGGTGAAGAGGCCGCCGTCGCCCGCCCCGCCCAGGTTTTTCGTGGGGAAGAAGGAGAAGGCGGCGCCGTCTCCCAGGGCCCCCGCCTTCCGCCCCCGGTGGGAGGCCCCGAAGGCCTGGCAGGCGTCTTCCAGGACGAGAAGGTTCCACTCCCGGGCCAATTCGTTCAGGGCGTCCATTTCGCAGCAGAGGCCGTAGAGGTGGACCGGCAGGAGGACCCGGATGGGGACCGAGGTGGCCCGGTGCACCGGCCGTCCTCCCTCCCCCCGGAGGCACTCCTCCTCCAGGAAGCGGCGGAGGGAGGCGGGGGAGAGGTTGAAGGTGAGCGGGTCGATGTCCACGAAGAAGGGGCGGCCTCCGGCGTTGTGGACGGCGCCGCCGGTGGCGAAGAAGGTGAAGGGGGTGGTGATGACCCCCTCGCCGGGCCGGAGCCCCAAGGCTCGAAGGCCCAAAAGGAGGGCGTCGGTGCCCGAGGCCACCCCCACGGCGTGGCCGACGTCCAGGTACCGGGCCGCCTCCTCCTCCAGGGCCTTCCCGTGCTTGCCGAGGATGAACTGGCCCGAGGCGAAGATCTCGCGGAGGGCTTCCTGGATTTCGGTTTCCAGGGAGGCGTACTGGCGGCGAAGGTCGAGGACGGGGACGGTCATGGGCGGGCTCCTCTCGGCATCGGAAGGCGTTATACCACGAGGCGGGGCCCCGGCGCCAGGGCGCCTTTGCTTCGATCCTTCCCGAATGCTAGATTGTCCCCAAGGAGGCGCCGATGGACGTCACTATCTTCCACAAACTCCTCATCAGCGCCATCCAGAAGAACGCCTCGGACATCCACCTCCAGGTGGGTTACCCGCCGCTGCTGAGGGTCAACGGCGAGCTTCTGGAGGTCAAGTACCACCCGCTGGAGCCGGAGGAGACGGAGGCGGTGGCGCGGGAGATCCTCTCCCACACCTTCTTCGGCGACAAGATCGCCAACATCTCGGAGCTGGACGTCTCCTACGGCCTCGAAAGCCAGGGCCGCTTCCGCGTGAACATCTTCCGCCAGCGGGGGACCCTCTCCATCGTCCTCAGGGTCATCCCGGCGACGATCCTCTCCTTCGCCGAACTGAACCTCCCCCCCGTCCTGGAGCAGATCGCCAACCTCCGGCGGGGGCTGGTCCTCGTCTCCGGCGCCACCGGCAACGGGAAGTCCACCACCCTGGCCGCCATGATCGAGTACATCAACCAGACCCGGCGGGCCCACGTGGTCACCATCGAGGACCCCATCGAGTTCCTCTTCCGCCACAAGCTCTCGGTGATCAGCCAGCGGGAGTTGGGGTCCGACACCCCCTCCTTCGCCAAGGCCCTCCAGTCGGTACTCCGCCAGGACCCCGACGTGATTCTCATCGGGGAGATGCGGGACGGCGAGACGGCGGAGACGGCCCTCAAGGCCGCCGAGACGGGGCACCTGGTGCTGGCTTCGCTCCACACCACCGACTCGGTGAAGACCATCAACCGGATGGTGGGCTTCTTCCCGCCGGAGCAGGAGGCCTCCGTGCGGAAGCGGCTTTCCGACGCCCTCATGGCCGTCGTCAGCCTCCGCCTCCTGCCTCAGAAGACCACCCTCGGGCGGGTGCCGGCGGTGGAGATCCTCAGGGTCACGAGGACCATCCAGGAATGCATCCGGGACCCGGAGAAGACCGGGGAAATCCCCGCGCACATGTCCAAGGGCCGCGACGTCTACGGGATGCAGACCTTCGACCAGCATATTCTCGAATTGGTGAAGGCCGGCCGGATCGACCTCGAGGTGGCCAAGGCCGCCTGCAGCAACCCCGCGGAGCTGGAGCGGGCCCTCATGCTGGAGGGCTGAAACCGTTCGGCTTCGTCCCCACCCTCCAAGGGGCGGGCTTCCGGAAAACGCGTTGTCTTCCTTGTCCCAGTCCGCTTCCCCGACTCATCGACTCAGGAGAAGGGTCCCCCCACGGCCTCCAGGGCCCGGGCCAGGCCGTCGTCGCCGACGTCCCGGTGGGTGACGAAGCGGATCGTTCTTTCGTCGAGGACGTGGCAAAGGACCCCCCGCCGCTGGAGAACCTCTCCCACCCTCGGAGCGAAAAGGGGCGGGCGCACCGCCACCACGACGATGTTGGTCTGCACGGCGGCAAGATCCACCTCGAAGAGCCCCGTCTCCGCCAGCCTCTCCGCCAGCAGCCGGGCACGGCGGTGGTCCTCGGCCAAGCGCTCCACCCCGGTGGCGAGGGCCACCAGCCCCGCCGCGGCCAGGACGCCCGCCTGGCGCATGCCTCCGCCCAACATCTTCCGGACCCGCCGGGCGCGCTCCACGAAGGCGGCGCTCCCGCATAGGAGGGAGCCGGCGGGGGCGCCGAGGCCTTTGGAGACGCAGAACATCACCGAGTCGAAGGGGGCCGCCAGCTCCGCCGCGGAAACGCCGAGCGCCACGGCGGCGTTGAAGATCCGCGCCCCGTCGAGGTGCAGGGGGAGGCCGTGGCGCCGGGCCGCTTGGGCCAGGGCGGCGGCCTGCTCCGGAGTGCAGACCGTCCCCCCCGCCAGGTTGGCGGTGTTTTCCGCCACCACCAGCCCCGTCTGGGCCAGGTAGTAGCTCTTGGGACGAACGGCGGCCTCCACCCGGTCGGGGGTGAGGTGGCCCCGCTCCCCGGCCACCGGCCGGGCCTGCACGCCGGAGAAGGCCGCCATCATGGCCATTTCGACGTTGTAAACGTGGCAGGTCGCCTCGCAGATGACCTCCTGGCCCGGCTGCGTGTGGACCTTCACGGCCGTCTGGTTGGCCATGGTCCCTGAGGGGAAGAAAAGGGCCGCCTCCTTGCCCATGAGCCGCGCGGCTCCCTCCTGAAGGCGGTTGACGGTGGGGTCCTCCCCGTAGACGTCGTCGCCCACCTCCGCCTCGGCCATGGCCCGGCGCATTTCCGGGGTGGGCCGGGTGACCGTGTCCGATCGGAGATCCACGTACTCGCGCATGGCGGGGCCTCCTTCCCCTTGAGGGGGTTGTTATTGTACCGCGGCGCCCAGGCCCCGTCTTGCCGCCCCAGGCCCTTTCCGGTAGGCTGATTCGGAACGAGGGGAAAGGAAATCGCCATGGAAACGGCCATCGCCGTCCGAGACCTTCGCAAGTCCTTCAAGGGGCACCTCTCCATCGGCCGCCACCCCGTCCTGAGGGGGGTGAACCTCACGGTCCCCCGCGGGGTGATCTACGGCTTTCTGGGGCCCAACGGGGCGGGAAAGACCACCACCCTCAAAATCCTCACCGGTCTTCTCTTCCCCGACGGGGGGAGCGTCTCCCTGCTGGGGAGGCCGCTGGGCGACCCGGAGGCCCGGGCCCGCCTGGGCTTCCTTCCCGAAGCCCCGTACTTCTACGATTACCTCACGGGCCAGGAGCTCCTCACCTTCCTGGGAAGCCTCTTCGGCCTCCACCGCCGTACGCTGGAGGAGCGCAGCCGAACCCTCCTTTCGGCGGTGGGGCTGGAGGGCAAAGGCGGGCTCCAGCTCCGGAAGTACAGCAAGGGCATGCTGCAGCGCATCGGCCTGGCCCAGGCCCTCCTCAACGACCCCGAGCTCGTCATCCTCGACGAGCCCATGAGCGGCCTCGACCCCGTGGGGCGGCGGGAGATCCGGGACCTCATCCTGGACCTCAAGGCCCAAGGGAAGACCGTCTTCTTCTCCTCCCACATCCTGGCCGACGCCGAGGCCATCTGCGACGCCGTGGCCATCCTCATGGCGGGCAACGTGGTGCGGGAGGGGCCGCTGGACGTGCTGCTGGGAAGCGAGGTCCGCTTCTGGGACGTGACCTTGCGGGCCCCCGAGGGCTTCTCCCCGCCGCAAGAAGCGGCGGTGCTGGCCCGCCAGGGGAGCCAGGTTCTGCTCCGGGTGGAACGGGAGGATGCCCTCCAGGTCCTTCTGGACGGCGCGCGGGCTCAGGGCGCCAGCATCCGGGCCGTGGCCCCGCAGAAGTTCTCCCTGGAGGACCTCTTCCTCTCCGAGATCCCCAAGGAGGAAGCGCCATGAGCCGCCGTACCCTCACCGGCCTCTTCTCCCTCCAGGTCTGGGCCATCGCGAAGAACACCTTCCGCGAGTCGGTTCGGAGCCGCGTCTTCTACATTCTCCTGGCCTTCGCCGTCTCGCTCCTCGTCTTCTCGTACGTCCTCGGCTTCCTGGCCGCCGGGGTCATCCGGAAGATGGTCCTGGACGTGGGCCTCTCCACCATTTCGTACTTCTCGGCCCTCACGGCCATCTTCGTGGGGATCGGCCTCGTCTACCAGGAGGTGGAGAGGAAGACCATCTACAACATCCTCTCCAAGCCCGTCTCCCGGACGCGCTTCATCCTGGGGAGGTACCTGGGGCTCCTGCTCGTCCTTCTGGTGAACCTGGCGGCCATGGTGATGGTCCTTTCGGCGGTCCTTTTCTTCGTGGAGGGGTTCACCCCCCGGATCCTGGCGGCGGCGGCCTGCATCTACCTGGAGCTGATGGTGCTCACGGCGGTGGCGGTCTTCTTCTCCTCCGTGGCTTCCCCGGTGGTGAGCGCCCTCTGCACGGCCGCCTTCTACGTCATCGGCCACACCAGCTCGGCCCTGCCGGAGCTGCTCCTTCCGGCGGTGGAGTCGCCCCTGGCCCGAAAGGGCATCCTGGCCCTCTACCACCTCCTGCCGGACCTGAACCTTCTCAGCATCAACCACCTGGTGGCCCACGACATCCCCGTGGCCCCGGGCTTCTACCCCAAAGCCGTGGCCTACGCCCTGCTCCTGGTGGGTCTCCTGCTGGTGGCGTCGGCCCTCTCCTTCGAGCGTAGGGACCTCGTATGAGGCGGCTGGCGGCCATCCTTCTCCTTGTGGCCCTGGCGTCCGCGGCGGGCGCCCTCCACACCGGCCTGTCGGAGATCCGGGCCTCCTACCCCACGGAGTTTCGTTCCTACTACGTCCCGCAGAGCGCCTACCTCAAGGTCGCCAGCCTGGGACAGCGGAACCTCTGGGCGGACCTGATCTTCCTCTGGGGGGTGCAGTACTTCGACCGGTACGGAAAGGACGTGCGGACGGCCTACCTCTTCCACACCTTCGACGTCCTCACCGACCTGGACCCCCGCTTTTACGAAGCCTACATCTTCGGCTTTCTCTTCCTCTCCCTGGACCAAGCCTGGGAGGACCTCTACCGGCTGGCGGACAAAGGGCTCTCCGCCAACCCCCAGAACTGGCTTCTGGCCTGGGACGCCGGGACCTACGCCTTCTTCCAGGCCCGGGACTACGACCGGGCGGCGCGGTACTTCCAGATCGCCCACGACCGTAACCCCGGCGAGGCGCTGGTCCAGGACATGCTGGCCAACGCCTACAAGTACCGCGGGGACTACGAGGCCTCCCGGGCCTTCTGGCTCCGCATCCAAAAACAGTTCGAGGGCGACGAGACCTTCCGCGGGCGCTTCTACCGCATGGCCGCCGAGCGGAACCTCTTCGACCTCCACATCAAAATCGACCTCAAGCGCCTCCAGGGGGCGGTGGACCGGTACCGGGAGGAGCGGGGCGCCTTCCCGCCCCGCCTGATGGACCTGGTTCGGGCGGGGTACCTTCCGGCCCTCCCCGCCGACCCCGACGGCGACCCCTACCTCTACGACCCCGCCACGGGGAAGGTCTCCTGCTCCAAACCTTTCCACTACAAAGGCAAATTCGGGCAATGGTGACGGCCGTCTTCGCCTTTCTCTTCGGTCTCGTCTGGGGCTCCTTCGGGAACGTCCTCATCCACCGGCTTCCCCGGCGCCAATCGGTGGTCCTGCCCGCCTCCCACTGCCCGGCCTGCGGAACCCCGCTCAAGTGGTACCACAACCTTCCCCTCCTCTCCTACGCGGCCCTTCGGGGCCGGTGCGCCTTCTGCCGCGCCCGGATCTCGCCCCGCTACCCTCTGGTGGAGGGCGCCACGGGGCTCCTCTTCTTGGCCTCGGCCACCGCCTTCGGTCCGAGCTTCGCCGCAGCGGCGGCGGCGCTCTTCTCCTTCCTCCTGCTCGTTTTGGGCCTCATCGACCTCGAGCACCAGATCCTCCCCGACCGCCTCACCTACCCCGGCGTCGTGCTGGGGCTCGGCGCCTCCTTTTTCGTCCCCTGGACTTCGCCTCCCGCCTCCCTCCTCGGAGCGGCGCTGGGGGCCGCCCTCCCGGCCCTCCTCATCGGGGCCTACGCCCTCTTCGGCATCGACGCCATGGGCTGGGGGGACGTGAAGCTCCTGGCCATGGTCGGCGCCTTTCTGGGGTGGAAAGGGCTCGTGCTCACCCTGCTCTTGGGGGCCTTCTCGGGAACCGTGGTGGGGGGCCTTTACCTGTACGCCACGGGGAAGGGCCGCCGGACTCCCCTCCCCTTCGGCACCTTCCTCTCCGGCGCCGCCCTGATCTCCCTCTTCTTCGGGCCCGCCGTCTGGGCGTGGTACCTGGGCACCTTCTTCCCGGGGACGCCGTGAAGAGCCCGCGCCTCCGCCCGGCCACCGCCTGGACGTTGTTGCTGCTCTGCGCGGCCCTGGCCGCCGGCGGCGTCTTTCTCCTGGTGGCCTTCTCCCGAAACATGGGACGCGAGCGGCGAAACGCGGAAGGGGAGGCCCTGGCCGTGGGACGGCGGTGCGCCGTCCGCGCCGTCACCCTGCCGGTGGACCCCTCCCGGGGAGCCCTCTCCCCCCGCCTCCTCCCCCCGGCGCCCCCGAAGGACCGGAGGCTGGTCCCCAAGGGGGCCGCTTTCTTGCTGGGGGACCGGGTCCTGTGGGCCGACCCGGGCTTCGTCCCGCCTCCCCACCCCGCCCCGCCGCCCGGTCAGGACGCGGTGGTCCTGGAAGGGGGGAGGGTGTTCTACCTCGGCTCCCTGGAGGACGGCCGTGTCCTGGTGGTGGCCTTCGACGCCCCCGCGCTGCAGAGAATCCGGGGAAACTACACGGCGGCCCTCGCCCTTCTCCTCGCGGCTCTGGCGGCCCTGCTGTTCCTCATGGCCTGGTTCGCACGGGTTCTCCTCGGCGCCTACCGAGAGATGGAGGAGAGCCTCCTGGACGCCGGCGCCCTGTTGCGCCCGGAGGCCCGGAGCCCCGCCTCCGGCGCCGCCGTGGAGCTGTTCCGGAAAACCATCGAGGAGCTGAGGCGCCGCACCGCCGAGCTGGAGGAGCTCCACGCCCGCGAGAGGTCCCGGCTGGAAGAGGTGGAGGGCCTGGCGGAGGCCCTCAGCGCCAACCTCGACGCGGGCTACCTCCGCTTCGACGAGGAGGGCCGCCTGCGGGGGCTCAACGGCAAGGCCCGGGCCCTCTTGGGCCTTCCGGAGATCCCCCGTCTGGGCGACGCCCAGGAGGCCCTCCTCGCCGCCAGGCCCGAAATCCTGGAACTCCTGGAGGAGGCGCGGGCCACCCGCTCCCTCTGCCTGCGGGAGGAGCTCCCCGGCGCGCCGGGGGTGGTCCTGCAGGCCGCCGGAATCCCCCTGTACAACCTCCTCCACCAGCGCAAAGGGCACCTTCTCCTCCTCCGGGACCAGACGGCGGTGGTACGACTTCGCCAGGAGCTCCGGGAAAAGGAGACCCTGAGCCGTCTCGGCGAGGTGGCCGCCGGGGTGGCGCACGAGGTCCGAAACTCCCTGGGGGCCCTTCTGGCCCACCTCAGGCTCCTCTCCGAGGACCACCCCGGACTCGAGGAGGACGACCACTTCCGCTCCCTGAAGGAGGAAGCGGGGCGGCTGGAGCAGGTGGTTCGGGGCCTTCTGGAGTATTCCCGCCCCGTGCACCTGGAGAGGGAGGCCGTGGACCTGAAGGTGCTTCTGGAGCGGGAGGCGGGGCTGACGAGGGCCACCCACCACCGCCTTTCGGTGGAGACGGACCTTCCGGAGGGGCTGGTGGTGGAAGCGGACCCCGACGCCCTCTCCCGGGCCCTCCGAAACCTCTTGCGCAACGCCGTGGAAGCCCTGGAGGCGCGGGAGGGTGCGGGCCGCATCCGCCTCTCGGCCCGAAGGTCGCCGCTGGGGGTGGAGATCGCCGTGGAGGACGACGGCCCCGGTCTTCCCCCCGGCGACCCGGAGGCCCTCTTCACCCCCTTCTCCAGCCAGAAGGCCGGGGGAACGGGCCTCGGCCTCGCCCTGGCCCGCAAGATCGCGCGGGAGCACGGCGGCACGCTGGAAGCCTTCCCCTCCCCCCTCGGCGGGGCCGGATTCCGCCTCCGCCTGCCGGAAAGTCCCCCGGGGAACGCCGGCCAGGGCGGATGACCTCCGGCAACATTCTCTTCCATGGTAAGATTTCCGCCTTGTGGAGGTGCCCATGCGCAGGTTCCTGGCCGTGCTGCTCCTGGCCACCCCCCTCGCCCTTCTCGCCGGGCCCTCGGGCTGGTTCCAGGGGACTCTGGAGGAAGCCCAGGCGGCGGCGAAGAAGCGGGGGACGGTGGTGGTCCTCAAGTTCTACGCCGACTGGTGAGGGGGGTGCCAAAAACTGGACCGTGAAGTCCTGACGCCCCCCATGGTCGAAAAGCTCTCCCAGGCGGCCGTCCTCTACCGCCTCAACACCGACACCCCCGAAGGCAAGGAACGCTCCCAGGCCTTCCACCTCCGGGGCATTCCCACCACCGTCCTGCTGACCCCCGACGGCAAGGAGATCGACCGCATCCTGGGCTACGAGAACCGGAGCGAGTGGATGCGGACGCTGCTCGCCTACCTCTACGGCGTGGACACCCTGGACGACCTCCTCTCGCGCGCCGCCGCCTCCCCCGTCCCCGCCCTTTTCAAACAGATCGCCGAGAAGTACCTGGGCCGCGGCGAGAGCCGGGAGGCGCTGGTCTGGGTCCGGAAGACCCGGGAGGCCGCCAAGCCCGGGCAGGACGACGCCCTCCTCGCCTCCCTCCACCTGGTGGAGGGAGAGGCCCTGCTCCGCGAGGACCCCCCGAAGGGGGAGGCCCTCCTCCGTTCCCTGGTGATCGGCTCCGACAAGAGCCTTTCCGAGGAGGCCTTCTCCACCCTATCCGCCCACTACCGCCGCACGGCCAAGCGGGCCAAGTCCGACGAGGAGAAGCGGAAGGCCCAGGAGGCCATGCTGGGCCTCTACCACGACCTGCTCCCTTCGCGCGGGGAGGACCCGCACTTCCTCAACGACTACGCCTGGCACTGCGCCGAGCAAGGCGTGGAGCTGGAGCGGGCCGCCGAGGCCGCCCGGAAGGCCGTGGCGCTGAGCGGGGAGGACCCCGGAATCCTCGACACCCTGGCGGAGGTCTACTACAAGATGGGGAAGAAGGCCGAGGCGCTGGAGGCCATCGAGAGGGCCCTGGCCAAGAATCCAGGCGATTCGTACCTCGAGAGCCAGAAGAAAAAGATCGTTACAATGGAGGCACAGCCCCGGTAAGGAGGAGCCTGCGAAAGGACCGAGGCCTCCCCCGCCGGGGGAGGCCTTTTCGTTGGGGACACGGGATGGAGGGGCGGGGCGGCGGCCGGAGTTTCCTTTTTCTCGCCTTCGCGGCGGGGGCGGCCCTTTCGGTCGCCGTGGAGGCCTCGCCCCTCTGGGGGGCTCTGGCTTTGCCCCTCTGGCCCCTCGCCCGGCGGGTCCGCGCCCTGCCCCTCCTCCCGGTCCTGGCGGCCCTTCTGGGGCTCTCCGTGGGAACGCTCCGCGCCCCAAGCCCTCCCCCGCCGCTGGCCGCCTGGGTGGAGGAGGCGGGGGGGAGGGCCTTCGCGTGGGCCCGGGGGGAGGTCCTCCGCTCGGAACCCTGGACCGGCGGGTGCCGAGCCCTGCTCCAAATCCGGCGGGTGGAATGGAAGGGCGAAAGACGGGAGGTCCTTGCCCGGGCCGAGGCGTACCTCCCGGTTCCGCCCCCACCGGAAGGGGTCTCCTTCGAGGGAAGCCTCCTCCTGAGCCGGCCCCGGCGGGCCACCAACCCCGGCCAGGGGGACCGGGAGGAGCGCCTGTGGCGCCAGGGGGTCTCCCTCACCGCCACGGCGCGGAGCGCCGCCCTCTTCCGCACCGAAGCCCCGCCGGCCCGCGCCCTCCTCTCCCGCTACCGCCGGGCCCTGGAGAGAAAGCTCCAGGAGGCGCCGGAGGAGGACGCCGCCCTCCTCCTGGCGGTTCTTTTGGGAGAGCGTGGACTCTTGAGCGACGACCAGCAGGAAAGCCTAGGCCGGTCGGGGCTCTACCACCTGGTGGCCCTCTCCGGACAGCACGTGGGGCTCCTTCTTCTGCTCTTCGCCGCCGCGGCCCACCTGGCGGGCCTGCCCCCCCGCCGAAGGGACCAGGCCGGGCTCTTTCTCCTGCTCCTCTTCGGCCTCCTCGCCCTCTCCTCCCCATCCCTCCTCCGGGCGCTGTTCATGGCGGGCCTCTTTCTCCTCTCCCGCCTCCTGGCCCGCCCCCAGGGGGCGATGGGGGCCTGGTGCGTCGCCGCCGCCCTTCTCCTGGGTTGGAACCCCGCCTGGATCTTCGACGCTGGATTCGAACTCACCTTCGCCGCCACCTACGGTATCGTGGCCTTCTGGGACGCCTTGCCTCCGAGGTGGCTCCCCCAGGGAGCGGGCCGGGGGATGGTCCGGCTCCTCTGGGCGGGCTTCTGCGCCCAGTTGGCCACCTTTCCCCTCTTGGTCTCCCTCTTTCACCGCTTCTCGCCCCTGTCCTGGCTGGCCACCCCCCTGGCCTCCCTTCCTCTCCTGGGAATCCTGGCCCTGGGCCTCCCCTACCTGGCCGGACTGGCCTTCGTCCCCCTGCTGGGCCCCCTCCTCCTCGAGGGCCTCGCCCTGTTGGCCCGGGTATTCCTCTGGCTGCCGGAGCGCCTGGGCTCCCTTCCCTCCGCCACCCTCTTCGTCCCTCGGGTTTCCCCCCTTTGGATGGGCCTTCACCTCCTGGCCCTGCTGCTCGTGGCGGGGAGAGGGAAGCGGCGCCGGGTCGGGTGGGTCTTCGCGGCCTTCGCCGTCACCGGCGCCCTCTCCGCCCCCCAGCCCTTCCGCAGAACCCCCGTTCCGTCGCTGGTGGTCCTGGACGTGGGGCAGGCCTCCTGCCAGGTCCTTCTCGGAGGCGGGGAGGCCCTCCTGGTGGACGCGGGGTCCCCTTCCCCCTCGGGGGCCGTGGCGGCGCGAAGCGTCATCGAACCCTTCCTGGCGGAGGCGGGGGTGAAGCGCCTTTCGGGGGTGGTGCTCACCCACTGGGACGCCGACCACGCCGGCGCCGCGCCGGAACTTCTCCTGGACCTCCCGGTGGGGTTCCTCGCCTACCCCGCCGCCGATCCCCCCGGCGAAGGCCTCCCCGCCCGAATCGCCGGACGGTGCCGCCGGGTGGGAACCGCCCTCGTCCCCCTGGCCGCCGGGTCGGAGGTGAGGACGGGCCCCTGGCTTCTCCGGGTCCTGCATCCCCCGGAGGGCTTCTCCTCTCCCGACGAAAACGACCGTTCCCTCGTGGCCCGGGCGGAAGGAGCCGGACCGAAGGTCCTCTTCACCGGAGATATTTCCTCTCGGGCGGAGGAGGCTCTCCTTCGCCGGTTCCCTCCGGGCCCCGTGGACGTCCTCCTGGCCCCCCACCACGGCTCGCGAAGCTCCAGCTCCGAGGCGTTCGTCGCCTCCGTCTCAACGCCGCGGGTGGTCTTCAGCGCCGGGCCCCGCGAGCGTTTCGGCCACCCGTCGCCCTCGGTGGTGGAACGGTACCGCCGTGCGGGGGCCGTCCCCTTCACGACCAAGGAGACAGGAGCCCTCCTCTTTCGGAAGAACGGAAGGGGCACCCTCGCCTTCCGGTTCTCGGACGGGGATTGGACGGGGGAGCTCTTCCGAGGCGGAGGGGCTCAGGATTTGGGGAGGTAGTTTTTCAGAAGGGCGAGGAAGGTCTCGTCCAGGGCGTGGGCGCGGTACCGGATGACCCCCTCGGGATCCACGAGGAGGATGGTGGGGATCCCTTCCACGGCGTAGGCGCTGGAGACGGTGTTGTCCGCGTCCCAGAGGACCGTGTAGGGGAGGTCGTAGTCCTTGCGGAAGCGGGCCACGTCCTCCCGGCTTTCCCGGAAGTCAATGGCCACGGCCAGCAAGGCCACGCCCTTGGGGCCGTACTGCTTGTGGAGCTCCTTGAGGTCGGGGATCTCCCGCCGGCAGGGGTGGCACCAGGTGGCCCAGAAGACCACCACCGCCGGCTTCCCCCGGAAGTCCGAAAGCTTCACCGTCTTCCCCCCGTCCACCAGCGGGAGGGTGAAGTTGTCCGCCGGCTGGCCGACGGCGTTCCCCCCGGCGGCCGGAACGGCCAGGGCCAGGAGAAGAGAGATTCCTGCGAGGGTTCGGCCAATTTTCGAGAGAGGGACCATGGACGGGGCGCTCCTTTCCGCGGCAAGGTATTTTACTCGCCGGAGAGCGGTTCCACAACCCTCGGGCGGAATCGGAGGCGGGGGCAGGCCACTCGGCCGGGGTTGTCCATGCAGTCCAGGCAGAGGCGGATGGCGGTCCGAAGGCTCTCCGGCGCCCGGGGGGATTCTTCCAGGCTCCCCGCCACCGCTTCCCGGAGGAGGCGCCGGTTCCTCAGGGAGCCCCGGCAGACGAGGCAGGAGGCCAGGTGCTCCCGAAACTCGGCCGAGGTCTCCCCGGTGAGCCGGCCGTCCAGGAACCGTGGGATGAGCATGCGGCTTCGTCGGCAGTCCAAGGCTGCCCCCTCCCGTGGTGCGTTCCTCGCACGTGAAGGGTAACGGAGGGGGCGGGAGGGCTATTCCGGGATCAGCCGGCGCCGGCCAAGACCCCGGAGAGGGCGGGAGGGGCCGGAGGGGCGCCGTGGGCGGCGAGCTGTTTCTGCATCAGCTTGCGGGCCCGGTGGATCCTGGACATGACCGTCCCGATGGGGCACCCCACGAGGCCGGCGATCTCCTTGTAGGAGAGCCCCCCCAGGAGGGAGAGGGCCAGGGCTTCCCGGTAGGTCCGGGGCAGGTCCAGGAAGGCCCGGCGGACGTCCTCCCGCAGAATGGAGTTGAGGAGGCTCTCCTCGGGGTTGGGATGGGGGGACCCTTGGGGTGCGAGGTCCTGCTCGTGGATCTCCTCGATGGCGCCGAAGTCCACCTCCCGCGGGCGGCGGTGGGCGCGCCGGTAGTTGTTGATGAAGGTGTTTTTCAGGATCCGGTAGAGCCAGGCCTTGCAGTTGGTCCCCGGTTCGTACTTGTCGAAGAAACGGTAGGCCCTCAGGAAGGTCTCCTGGACCAGGTCCTGGGCGTCGTCCTCGTTCCGGGTCATCTTGAGGGCGAGGCCGTACAGGAAATCCAGGTGAACGAGGGCGGTCTGCTCGAAGTAGGCGCGCGAAACCATGGCGTTTCCCCTGGGAAGCGTGTCGGAGGGCCGGCAGGACGGTAGGAGGCAGGAGGAGGGGCCCGGCGTTGCCGGGGGCCCCGGCGGTGTGGTATAGGCTGGCCTCCTTCGGCGGGAGGCTTCATGGAGGTCCGGTACCTGTACAGCGCGCTGAACCGGATCGGATCCGTTTCCTCGGCGGCTCGGGCTTCGCTCCTTGGCCATCGGGACCTCCTGGAACGACTCCGCGGGGGGGAACCACCCCGCGGTCTTCCCTCCGCCCTATGCAAGGCCATTGCCAGGTTGGACTGGGAGGCGGCCGAGGCCGCCGACCGGGAACTGGAGGCCCGGGGAGACCGGATCCTCTGTTGGGAGGATCCCGCCTACCCCGACCGCCTCCGCCACCTCCCCGACCCTCCCCCGGCCCTCTACGTCCGAGGAGACCCCGCCCCCCTCGGACACCCGGCGGTGGCGGTGGTGGGGTCGCGGCTCTCCACGGTCTACGGCCAGAACGTGGCCCGAACCCTGGCGGCGGATCTCGTCCGGTCGGGCTGTACGGTGGTGAGCGGCCTGGCCCGCGGCATCGACGCGTCGGCCCACGAGGGTTCTCTGGCGGTCCGGGGCCGGGCGGCGGCGGTGCTGGGGACCGGCCTGGACCGCTGCTACCCGCCGGAGAACGAGCCCCTCCTCGAGGCCATCCTGAAGGCCGGCGGCGTCGTACTGACCGAATTCCCGCCTCTGACCCCGCCCCTGCCCCGGAACTTCCCCCAGAGGAACCGGATCCTCGCCGGGCTCTCCTTCGGGGTCCTGGTGGTGGAGGCCACGGAGCGGTCGGGGTCGCTGGTCACGGCCCGTTTCGCTCTTGAAACGGGCCGTGAGGTCTTCGCCGTCCCCCACAACCTCACGTCCCGGACGGGGATCGGCCCCAACCTCCTCATCCAGAAGGGAGCGAAGCTCGTATTGCAGGTCTCGGACATCCTCGAGGAGCTTCCGGAGGAGGCCCGAAACCGTTTGAAACGTGAAACGCCTCCCGAGGGAGACTATTCCTCCCCGGGCCCGGAACTCTCCCCGGAGGCCCGGAAGGTCCTCGCCCTCCTTCGCCCCGACACCGCCTCTACGGTGGACGAGCTCTGCGCCGGTTCGGGCCTTTCCGTCGGAGAACTCCTCCCTCGCCTTCTCGAGTTGCAAATGGGGGGCTACTGTGTAGAATTGCCCGGCATGCGCTACGCCGCCAAGCGCACGCCTACGGAGCGCACCTGATGGCCAACACCCTGCTGATCGTCGAATCCCCCGCCAAGGCCCGGTCCATCCAGAAGTACCTGGGGAAGGGATACGTGGTGAAGGCCTCCATGGGCCACGTGCGGGACCTGCCCCCGAACAAGCTGGCCGTGGAGGTGGAGAAGGACTTTCGCCCCACCTTCGTCCTCCTCCCCAAGAAAAAAGCGGTGGTCCAGGAGATCCGCGCCGCGGCCTCCAAGGCTTCCGAGGTCCTCCTGGCGGCGGACCCGGACCGGGAGGGGGAAGCCATCTGTTACCACCTGCAGGAGATCCTCAAGGACCAGGAGAAGAAGGTCCAGCGGATCCTCTTCCACGAGATCACCAAGGAGGCCGTCCGGGAGGCCCTGGAATCGCCCCGGGAGGTGGACCCCCGCAAGGTCAACGCCCAGATCGCCAGGCGGGTCATCGACCGCCTGGTGGGGTACCGCATCTCCCCCCTCCTGTGGGACAAGGTGAAAAAGGGCCTCTCCGCCGGGCGGGTCCAGACGGTGGCCCTGCGGATGGTCTGCGAGCGCGAGGAGGAGATCGAGGCCTTCCGCCCTCAGGAGTACTGGACCGTCACCGCCCGCCTTCAGGGGGAAAAGGGGGGCCCCTTCGAGGCCCGGCTGACGCAGTGGGAGGGCAAGAAGGCCGAAGTGTCCAACGCGGAGGAGGCCTCCCGGGTCCTCACCGCCCTCCTGGGACGTCCCTGGGGCCCCGAGGAAGGCACCGTGGTGCTGGAGGGCCCGCCGGCCCCGTCGGCTCCCCCGTGGACCGTGGCGGCGGTGGAAAAGAAGGTTCAGAAGCGGTCCCCGCCCCCCCCGTTCATCACCAGCAAACTTCAGCAGGAGGCCGCCCGCCTCCTCAAGTTCCCCGTGAAAAAGACCATGTCGGTGGCCCAGCGCCTGTACGAAGGGGTGGACCTGAAGGACGGGGAGACGGTGGGGCTCATCACCTACATGCGCACCGACTCCACCCGCCTCGCGCCCCAGGCGGTGGAGGCCGCCCGCCGCTACATCCAGGAGGCCTTCGGGCAGGAATTCCTCCCGTCCAAACCCCGGCTCTTCGCGCCGGCCAAGGCGGCCCAGGACGCCCACGAGGCCATCCGCCCCACCGACGTCACCCGGACGCCGGAGGCGGTGAAGCCCTTTTTGGGGCGCGACGAGTACGCCCTGTACCGGCTCATCTGGCGGCGGTTCGTGGCCAGCCAGATGAGCGACGCGCTCTTCGACGCCACCAAAGTGGCCGTGGACTGCGGCCCCGCCCGCTTTTCGGCCAGCGGCGCCGTCTGCCGCTTCCAGGGTTTCCTCGCCGTGTACGAGCTCGAGGAGGAGGAGGAGCGGGGGGTTCTGCCGGTTCTCGCGGAGGGGGAAACCCTGACCCCCCTGGAGCTCCGCCCGGAGCAGAAGTTCACCGAGCCGCCGCCCCGGTACACCGAGGCGTCCCTGGTGAAGGCTTTGGAGGAGAACGGGATCGGCCGCCCCTCCACCTACGCCGCCATCATCTCCACCATCCAGGACCGGGAGTACGTGGTCAAGGAGAAGGCCTTCCTCCGGCCCACCGACCTGGGCCGCCTGGTGAGCGGGATTCTCGTCCGCCACTTCCCCGCCCTCTTCGACGTGGGCTACACCGCCCGCATGGAGGAGGAGCTGGACCGGGTGGAACAGGGGAAGGAAGACCGGCTGACGCTCCTCCGCTCCTTCTGGAAGGGCTTCGAAAAGGAGCTGAAGGCCGCCGAGGCGGGCATGGTGGACCTCCGCCGGGAGGGCCAGCCCACGGACGAGGTCTGCGACGTCTGCGGAAAGCCCATGGTCCTGAAGATGGGCCGCTTCGGCCGGTTCCTGGCCTGCAGCGGGTACCCCGACTGCAAGAGCACGCGGCCCCTTCCGGAGGACCGGGAGATCGCCGTCCCGGAGGAGGCCCGCACCTGCCCGGCCTGCGGGTCCCCCATGGCCGTCCGGACCGGCCGCTTCGGCCCGTTCCTGGCCTGCAGCCGGTACCCCGAGTGCAAGACCACCGTCAAGCTCCGGCGGGACCGTTCGGGGGCGGTGGTGGTGGCCAGGGACGAGGTTCTCGCCGAGAGGTGCCCCCAGTGCGACTCCCCCCTCGTGCGCAAGCAGGGGAGGTACGGCCCCTTCGTCGCCTGCTCCAACTACCCCTCCTGCAAGTTCATCCAGCGGGAGGGTTCCGAGGTCCCCTGCCCGAAGTGCGGCAAGCCCCTCGCCCGGCGCTTCGGCAAGGGCCGCAAGGCCTTTTACGGGTGCACCGGCTACCCGGAGTGCGATTTCCTCTCCTTCGACAAACCCATCCCCGGCCCCTGTCCCGCCTGCGGGTCGAAATGGCTTGTGGAACGGCGCCGCGGCGGGGAGAGCCGGAAGGCCTGCCCCCAGAAGTCCTGCGGCTGGACCGAAGGCCGGACCTGACCCCTTCCGCTCCCCCCAAAAAAAGGGAGGGCCCGGGGGCCCTCGAGGGTTGGAGGAAGGAAGTTGAGTAGGAGGTCAGGCGAAGGGCGGGGCCACCCGAGAAGGCGGGGTGGCCTCGTCGAGGGACTCCAGGGCGTGCATCCCCCGGGAGGCGTGCAGGAGCTTCGCCATCTCGGTGTGCATCCGGTGGCCGCCCTTGTGGACCATCACGTGGCCCTTGATGGGGAACCCGCAAAGGGAGAGGTCCCCCAGGACGTCCAGGATCTTGTGGCGGACGAACTCGTTGAGGAAGCGGAGGTTCGCGTTGAGGGGGCGGCTCTCCCCCAGGACCACCGCGTTGTCCACCGACCCTCCCAGGGCCAGGCCCTTCACCCGGAGCATCTCCACGTCCTTCATGAAGCCGAAGGTCCGGGCGGGCGCCACCTGGTCTTCGAAGGTGGAGGGCCGGATGGAGAGGGTGAGGGTCTGGTGGTTCAGGAGGGGGTGCCGGAAGGCGATGGTGTAGGAAACCCGGAGGTTTTCGTCCGGGACGATCCGGATCCAGCGGTCGGCCTCCTGGACCTCCAGGGGGCGGAGGACCCGGTAGTACCGCCGGGCCTTGGCCTGGTTCACCGTCCCCGCCTCCCGGATGAGGTAGACGAAGGGGGCGGCGGAGCCGTCCATGATGGGGATTTCGGCGGCGTCGATCTCCACCACCGCGTTGTCCACCCCCATGCCGTAGAAGGCTCCCAGGAGGTGCTCCACGGTCTTGATCATGAGACCCGAGGCCCCCAGCGTCGTGGCGAAATCCACCCGCTGGAGGTAGGAGATGTGGGCGGGGATCTCCAGGCCGCCCTGGTCCACCCTCCGGAAGACGATGCCGGTGTCTTCGGGGGCCGGAAGCAGGCGCAGGGTGACCTTCTTCCCGGAGTGCAGGCCGATTCCGCTGCACCCGAGCGCCTGCTTGAGGGTCCTCTGGTAGTACACGCGCACCTCCCGGACGCGGGAGTTTAGCAAAGCCCGTGCCACGATCCAGCCCTTGAAAAACCGAGAGGAAGGCTTTCTCCCTGTGGCCGATCGGACACACCGGCTGTGGCCATCCTTCTCTCTAAACCTTCCGCGGTGCAAAATGGTCCCTCTCCACGGAGCGGCGGATGCCCGAGGAGCGGGACCCATGGCGGGAACCCTTGCAGCGGGGAGACGAGGAGGCCTTCCGGAACTTCGTCCGGGAGGCTGGCCCTCCCCTCCGGCGGTATCTGGAGACGGTGGTACGGTCCCCCGCCGAGGCCGAGGACCTGGCCCAGGAGGCCTTCGTTCGACTGGCCCAGGGGCTCCGCGCCTTCCGCGGCGAGTGCTCCGTGCGGAGCTTCCTCTTCCGGATCGCCCACAACCTCGCCCTCAACCACCTCGCCTCGGCCTCCGCCCGGAGGGAGGAGAGCGGGGAGGTTCCCGACCGGCCCTCGGGGAACCCTTCACCGCAGGCCGAGGTGCTCCGGGAGGAGCGCCGTCTCCGCCTGCGCCGCCTCCTGGCGGAGCTCCCCCCCCAGCAGCGGGCCGTGGTGGCCCTCCGGACCTGGGAGGACCTCTCCTTCAAGGAGATCGCCGCCGTCCTCGGGCTCGCCGAAGGAACGGCCAAGGCACACTACTTTTTCGCCCTCCGGAACCTGCGGAGGAGACTGGAGGAAGGCCGTGAGCCATGAAGCCTGGCTGACCCGCGCCCTTTCCGGGTCCGGAGACGAGGAGGCGGCGGACCACCTCGCCCGCTGCACGTCCTGCCGGGAAGAGTGGGAAGACCTCCGCCGGCTGGAGGAGGAGCTCCGGGGGGCGGCCCCTTGCGTCCCACGGGACGACCTCTGGGCCAAGAGGACGGTTCTCCGGGCTCGACCGGGGCTCCGGCCGGCGGGCGGGGAGAAGGCCCGCAGCCGCTGGGGCATGCTGGCGGCCCTCCTTCTCGCCTGCGCGGGCCTGGGCACCGGGCTGGCCCTGTTGCCCCCCTCCCCCCCCTCGCGGTCCTCCGAAGCGGGGGAGGTGGCGCTCCTGTGGGACGTGGACCGGGACAACGGGACCCTGGCCCTTCTGGACGGGGCGGAGTCCCTGGCGGCGGAGGCCGAGGCATGGGAGGATCCCCTCGGGGAGAAGGGGGCCGGAGAGAACGGCGGCGGAGGTTCCCATGGCTGACCTGAGGAAACGCATCGCAACGGTGTTCCTGGCGGCGGGACTGCTCCTGCCGGCGTCGGCCCAGCAGGGGCGCTTCGGAAGGGGGCCGGGGGCTTCGGCACCCCGCCGGGAGCGCCGGGAGGTGGCCCGGCTCTTCGTCGTGCAGCGGATGCGGGAGGCCCTCTCCCTCAGCGACGCCCAGACCCTGAAGGTCATGGACGCCATGAAGGCCCTGGACGAGGCGCGGATGGCCCACCGGGAAGCCCTTCGCCCTCTTCTTGACGGGATGCGGGCCCACCTCGGCGACCCCTCCACCCCCGACGACGTGCTTCTCGCGGACGTGAAGCGCATCCAGGCGGAACAGGCCCGCCTGGAAGAGGTCCTCAAGACGGAGGAGGCGCGCCTTCTGGAGGCCCTCACCCCCCGCCAGAGGGCCCGCTTCCTTCTGCTGAGGCGGGAGCTGCTCGAGGAAATCGTCTCCCGGGAGGGACCTTCCCCGCCCTCCGCCCCCTGAGGAAGGCCGAAGTGCGGACCTTTTTTCGAGCCCTTCGGCTCCGCCTGGGCCTTTGCTCCGGAGCGGACGTGGCCCAGCGGGGGGAAGCGGCGGCGGCCCGCTTCCTCGAGGGAAGGGGGTACCGCATTCTGGCCAGGAACTTCCGGGTTCGGGGGGGAGAGGCGGACCTCGTTGCCCTGCGGGGAGACCTCCTCGTGGTGGTGGAGGTGAAGACCCGAACCCAGACCCGCTTCGGCCCCCCCGAGGCGGCGGTGGACGCCCGGAAGGCCCGGAGAGTGCTGAGGGCCGGGCGCATCTTCGCGCGCCGCCACGGCATCTCGCTCTCCCGCCTCCGGGGCGACGTGGTGGCCGTGGTCTTTCCCGCGGAGGGGGGAGAGCCCCAGATCCGCCACCACGAGAACGTGCTCTCCGACCGTTGAGAGCCCCGGTGGTACAATGGCCGGGGGTCTTCCATGTGGGTTCTCCGCGTCCAATTCGGGGGCCGTTCCATCCGCGTTCCGGTGGTCAAACCCCTCGTGGTGGGACGAAACCCCGACTGCGACGTGATCGTCCAGGTTCCCGGCGTGAGCCGCCGCCACTGTTCGGTGGAGCCCGCCGCCTCGGGGGAGGGGCTCTGGATACGAGATCTGGGCTCCAGTCTGGGGCTGATCCTGCGCGAGCAGAGGGTGAAGGAGGCCCTCCTGGCCGAGGGGGACGCCCTGGCGGTGGGCCGAGCCTGGCTCTTCGTCCACCGGGACGCCACCCTCGACTGGCGGGACGCCACGGGCAACTTGGTGAGCTTTCCCGTCACGCTGGAGGGCAGAGACCTCCCCGCGGACACGGAGGTGCCCGTCCGGGAAACGGTTCCGCTGGAGGGGCTGGACGACGCCCTCGACGCCCTGGCCTCCGCCCCCGAATGGGGTAGGCGGTGGGCCGCCACCCTCGGCGTGGAGGACCTGGAGATCGCCCTGGAAACGCCCCGGGGCGAGCGGTGCCTCTGGCCCTTCACGCGGGACGGCGCCCAGGAAACCGGGAAGGAGGTGCTGGAGGGAAGGGCGGGACGGTGGACGGCCCGCTGGAGAGGCGCCCCCGCGGCCGGCGGCCGGTCCCTCCTCAAGGCTCTTCTTCGGGTTCTGGACCTGCTGGAGGGACTCCCTCTGCAGCGAAGCGGCGACCCTCCGCCCCAGCCGGCTCCGCGCCATGCGCCCCTCCTGGACCTCACCGGCGCCTGGGACCAGGTGGAGCGCCTGCTGGACAGCGACCTCCCCATCCTGATCACGGGGGAGACCGGGACGGGAAAGGAGGTCTTGGCCCGGGCCGTCCACGCCGCCTCCCGGTACTCCGGGGGCCCCTTCGAGCCGGTCCACTGCTCCGCCATCCCGGCGGATCTCTTCGAGAGCGAGCTCTTCGGGATCGAGGAGGCCACCGCCACCGGGGTGGCCGGGCGGCCGGGAAGGTTCCTGGCGGCCCAGGGGGGCACCCTCTTCCTGGACGAGGTGGCCGAAATCCCCCTGCCCTTCCAGGCCAAGCTCCTCCGGGTCCTGGAGGAGGGAGTCCTCCGGCCGGTGGGGGGGCGGCGCCCGATCCCCCTGTCCGTCCGCGTCGTCTCCGCCACCCACACGGACCTCGCCGAAGCGGTGGCCCGGGGCGCCTTCCGGGGGGACCTGCTCTACCGTCTCAAGGGGGTGGAGGTCCGGGTCCCCCCCCTGCGGGAGAGGACCGCCGCCATCCCCGCCCTCTCCCGCCTCTTCCTGGAGGAGCTGGAGGCGGAGCTGGGCAGGGGTATCGTGGGGATCTCCTCCGAGGCCTTCCGGAGGCTCCTGGCCTACCGCTGGCCGGGAAACGTCCGGGAGCTCAAGATGGAGATCAAGCGGGCCTACTTCCAGGCCGACCCCGGCGGTCCCATCCAGAGCGTCCACCTGTCGGAGGCGGTCCGCCGGGCCGTCCCCGCCGGGCCTCCCCCCTCTTCACCCCTGGCCCAGAGCCGGCGGGCCGCCGTGGAGCAGGCGGTGCGGCGGGCCATGCGCGAGGCGGGGGGAAGGGTGGGACAGGCGGCCCAGGCGCTGGGCATCACCCGGCAGGCCCTTTCCCGCCACCTCCGGCTCCTGGGTCTCAAGGCGGGCGACTTCCGCCCGGCTTCCCCGACGGAAGAGGAGTAAACCTTTTTTTCCGCTTTTGGGCCGAGGGGGAAAAACGTTTTTCCAAGGTCGGGGATCTTCCCCCTGAAATAAGAATGGGTTAGGATTCCCAAGCCACTGGCAGGGCTGTTGCAAGGAGGGACGGCCCAGAGGGGGAAGACAGACTATGGCACCCCAGCGATTTGCCAGCATCCAGCGGCGGGTCCTCATTCTGGACGGGATTCTGCGGGCCAACGTCCCCAATACCCTGGAGGAGTTGGCGGAACGCCTCGGCGTCACCGTTCGGACGGTGTGCCGGGACCTAATGCACATGAAGGAGGCGCTCCACCTCCCCGTTCTCCACCAACGGGGTCACGGGTACCGCTACGCCCACTGGGTGCCGCCCCTGGAGGACCCGGCCGCCATCCCCGGCCGAAGGCCGGAACCTCCGAGGCCTCTGGCCTCCGACTCCCTCCGGCGGCTCCTGGAGACCCTCCACCAAGCCCTGGTGGAGCGCCGGGCGGTGGAGCTGGAGCGCTCCGGCGGATCGGGACGGGAGCCCTTCCACCCCCACTTTCTCTCCCGCTTCCGGGGGGAGTGGACCCTCTTCGGCTGGAACCCCGCCGGGTGCCACCCCGCCAGCTACCCCCTGGCCGTCTTGCGAGAGGTTCACCCTCGGGGCGATTTTTTCGTTCTTCCGCCGGGGGAGCCGGCGGTGCGGCCCCGCGGGGGATGGGTCCCCCCGGGCCGGGCCTTCGCGGTGGGGATCCGCTTCTCCGTTCGCCTGCCGTGGGCCCTGGACCTCCGGATCTGCGAGGACCAAGAAATGGAGACCCGGGCCGGGTGGACGGCCTACCGCTTTCGAACCGACAACCTGGAGGCAGTCCGAAGCTTTTTGGCCCTCTGCCCCCGCGAGGGAATCGCCATGGAAGAGCCGGCTTTTTTCCGCTCCCTCCTGCGGGAGCACCTTCTGGGCGCCAATCCCGCTACAGGCCGCTTCCCCAGGTCTCCAGGCCCCGGGAATCGGATAGGGCCTTGAGGTAGCCGATGAGGTAGAGGCTCCCCGCCGCCACGACCACGCCCTCCCGCCCCGACCACTCCGCGGCGGCCCCGAGGGCCGCCGCGGGGTCGGGCTCCTCCGCCGCTTCCCCGCCCCAACGGGAGAGGCGGCGGAGGTTTCCCGTCTTCTCCCCCCGGGCCATGGGCACCTCGGTGAAGAAGACCTTCCCGAAGGCCGCAAAGAGGTTCGCCGCCATCTCCGCCACGGGCTTGTCCCTCAGGGCGGTGAAGACCAGTGCCTTTCGCCGGTGGGGGAGGGAGGCGACGAAGCGGGCCAGCACCGCGCACCCCGCGGGGTTATGGGCGCCGTCCAGGTAGAGGTCCGGGGTTGCGGCCACCTTTTCCAGCCGCCCCGGCCAGCGCGCCCGCTCCATGCCCTCGTGAAGGGCGGCGTCGGGGACCGCGAACCCTCTTTCCCGAAGTTCCAGGGCGCACCGAACCGCCAGGGCGGCGTTGTCCACCTGATGGTCCCCCGCCAACGAAGGCCGGGGGAAGGCCCACTCCCGCCCCCGCCAGAGGAACCGCCAGCTCTCCTCCTCACGGAGCGCCTCCCAGTCGGGCAGTACGAGCCGGGCCCCCCGCCGGGCCGCCTCCTGGCGCATGACCCGGAGGGCCCAGGTGGAGCGCTCGCCGGTGAGGGCCGGCGTTCCCGCCCGAAAGATCCCCGCCTTTTCTCGGGCGATGCACAGCAGCCCCGGGCCCAGGTACTCCTCGTGGTCCAGCGCTACGTTGGTGACCGCCGTGAGGACGGCGGGGGCCGCGTTGGTGCAGTCCTTGCCGCCCCCGAGCCCCACCTCCAGCACCGCCACCCCCACCCCCTCTTCCCGGAAGCGGTGGAAGGCGGCCAGGGTCAGCGCCTCGAAGTAGGTCGGCTCCTCCTCGATGGCCCCCTCGCGGAGGGCCCCTTCCGCCGCTTCCCGTACGGCTTCGAGGGAGAGGGCCAGGGCCTCCCGGGAAACGGGCTCCCCCTCCACCCGGAGGCGCTCCCGCACCTCCACCAGGTGCGGGGAGGTGTAGAGACCCGTCCGGTAGCCGGAGGAGCGGAGCATGGCCTCCAGAAAGGCACAGGTGGAGCCTTTGCCGTTGGTTCCCCCGATGATGACGCAGGGATAGGCTTTTTCGGGGTTCCCGAGACGCCCGGCCAGAAGGCGGGTGTGGTCCAGGCCGGTCTTGATCCCGAAGCGGATGAGCCGCCGGAGGTATTCCGCGGCCTCTTCGTAGGTCATGGGGGAGGGGGAGCCCCCGTGAGCAGGGTGACGAGCCGAATCAGGGTTTCCCGGAGGTGCCTTCGGTGGACCACGAGGTCCAGGAAGCCCTTTTCCAGGAGGAACTCCGACCGCTGGAAGCCGGGGGGCAGCTTCTGGCGGATGGTCTGCTCGATGACCCGCGGGCCGGCGAAGCCGATGAGGGCTTTGGGTTCGGCGAGGTTCACGTCGCCCAGCATGGCGAAGGAGGCGGTGACCCCTCCGGTGGTGGGGTCGGTCATCACCGAAAGGTAAGGCACGCCGGCCTCGTGGAGGCGCGCCAGGGCGGCGGAGACCTTTCCCATCTGCATCAGGGAGAGGACCGACTCCTGCATGCGGGCCCCCCCGGAGCAGGAGATCACGATGAGGGGGCAACGCTCTTCGGCGGCCCGTTCGGCCGCCCGGGTGATCTTCTCCCCCACCACGCTTCCCATGGAGCCGCCCATGAAGGCGTACTCCATGCAGGAGACGATGACGGGGACGCCGCCCAGTTTCCCCCGGGCGTTGAGGACGGCGTCCTTCACCCCCACCGCCTTCTGGTACTGGGCGATCCGCTCGGTGTACTTCTTCAGGTCCTTGAAGGAGAGGGCGTCCACCGGCCCCACCGCGGCGTCCATCTCCTCGTAGCGCCCCTCGTCCAGGAGGAGTTCCAGGCGCCGGCGGGCGGAGATCCGGAAGTGGTGGTCGCACTTGGGGCAGACGTCCAGGTTGTCGGCCACGGCCTGGGCGAAGAGGATCTGCCCGCAACTCTCGCACTTGGACCAGAGCCCCGCGGGAACGCGCACCGACCGCGCCTCTCCCTCCTGGGCCTCCGGTTTCTTCTTCTGGCGGAACCACATCGTCCGTCTCCCCGGGGGAGTATAGCCAAGGCGGCCCCCGGGGAAAAGGGCGAAGCGGTAAGGGAGAAGGGAAAGGCACCGCGGCGTCTGAATCCTCAACGCATCTCGAAGGGAAGGCCTGCGCGGGGGACGGCTTCGCAAGCACGCCCTTCGGGGAACGGCCGGGTCTTGCTTCGAAGGAGCCCCG
>JBBILR010000020.1:0-36570 GCA_037444825.1 Acidobacteriota bacterium
TCGCGTTTTCTTCGCCGCGGTGGGCTTCGCCCACCCGAGCGCTGGGCGGGAAGGGGGATCCCCTTCCCGCCCAGGGAAGGCTCCCCCCGGCGGGCACCTTTCCGGGGCTCCTTCGAAGCAAGACCCGGCCGTTCCCCCAGAGGGCGTTCCTGCGAAGCCTGCGTAGCGGCCGATGCCCGCCATCGGTCGAAAAGCGGCCGTTGCGAGCCAAGGCCGTTGCGCGGGAGAGGGGCTTCGGAGGCGGATCCTTGGGGTCTTTTTCCCCGCCTCTCTTCCACCCCCTCCTCCGCCGTTGACCGTAACCGAAGAAATGGTTACACTTAGGGCCTTCGCTGCGAAGAATGCCGGATCCGGCAGCCGCACGCCAATGGAGGACATTTCCAATGAAACCCCAGAACGTGCTCATCATGGGCGCCGCAGGCAGAGATTTCCACAACTTCAACGTCTTTTTCCGGGGCAACCCCGCCTACCGAGTGGTGGCCTTCACCGCCACGCAGATCCCCGACATCGCCGGCCGGAAGTACCCCGCCGAGCTGGCCGGGAAGGAGTACCCCAAGGGGATCCCCATTTACGACGAGAAGGACCTTCCGGAGATCGTCCGGAAGGAGAAGGTGAACCTGGTGGTCTTCGCCTATTCGGACGTCTCCCACGAGACGGTCATGCACAAGGCCTCCATCGCCCTCGCCGCCGGCGCGGACTTCATGTTGATGGGAGCCGACCACACCATGCTCGAATCGAGCAAGCCGGTGGTCTCCATCTGCGCCGTGAGGACCGGATGCGGCAAGAGCCAGACCACCCGGCGGGTGTGCGAGATCCTGAAGTCCATGGGCAAGAAGGTGGTGGCCGTCCGCCACCCCATGCCCTACGGGGACCTTGTGGCCCAGAGGGTCCAGCGCTTCGCCACCCTGAAGGACCTGGACAAGCACCGGTGCACCATCGAGGAGCGGGAGGAGTACGAACCCCACATCCAGCGGGGCGTGGTGGTCTACGCCGGCGTCGACTACGAGGCCATCCTCCGCCAGGCGGAGCAGGAGGCCGATGTGGTGGTCTGGGACGGAGGGAACAACGACCTGCCCTTCTTCCGCCCGGACCTCGAAATCGTGGTGGTGGACCCCCACCGCCCCGGCCACGAGCTCACCTACCACCCCGGCGAAGCCAACCTCCGCCGCGCCCACGTGGTGGTGATCAACAAGATCGACACCGCCGACGGGGACGACGTGGACGAGGTGCGTTTCAACGTCGCCTCCGTGAACCCGAAGGCCATGGTCATCGACGCCGCCTCCCCCCTGTCGGTGAGCGACCCCTCAACCATCGCCGGCAAGCGCGTGCTGGTGGTGGAGGACGGCCCCACCCTCACCCACGGCGAGATGCAGTACGGCGCGGGCGTCATGGCCGCCCGCAAGTTCGGCGCGGCCGAGCTCGTGGACCCGAGGCCCTTCGCCGTCAAGTCCATCCAGGCCACCTACGAGAAGTACCCGGACATCGGGGTCCTCCTGCCGGCCATGGGGTACGGCGCCAAACAGGTCAAGGACCTGGAGACCACCATCAACCGCACCGACTGCGACCTGGTGATCATCGCCACCCCCATCGACCTGGGCCGCATCGTGAAGATCAACAAACCCTCCGTGCGGGTGATGTACGACCTCCAGGAGATCGGCCGGCCCACGCTGGAGGAACCCCTCCGCCGCCTCTTCCGGAAGTAGGCCATGGGCGGCAAGCGAGGTCTGGTGGCCTTTGGGGGCAACGCCCTCATCAAGGCCGGCGAGAAAGGCACGCTGGAGGAACAGCTGGCCAACGCCGACGAGGCGGCCCGCCAGCTGGTTCCCCTCTTCGACCGTTACGACCGCGTGGTGCTGGTCCACGGCAACGGCCCCCAGGTGGGGCAGAACCTGATCCGGCAGGAGGAGGCGGTGACCAAGGTCCCGCCCCTCCCCCTGGACGTCTGCGTGGCCGAGACCCAGGGCAGCATGGGGTACCTCCTGGAAAAGGCCCTCAGCAACGAGCTGGAACGACGGAGCATCCGGCGGGACCTCCTGTCGGTCCTCACCCAGATCGAGGTGGACGCCGAAGACCCCGCCTTCCGCAACCCCACCAAGCCCATCGGCCCCTTCTACACCGCCTACCGGGCCAAGCACCTGATGGAGGTGGAGCGGTGGGCCATGGTGGAGGACAGCGGCCGCGGCTACCGGAAGGTGGTCCCCTCGCCCAAGCCCAAGCGGGTTCTCGGCATCGGGGCCCTGAGGGCCTTGTACGAGACGGGGGCCATCCTCATCGCCGGAGGCGGCGGGGGGATCCCGGTGGTCCGGGAGCTGGACGGCACCCACCGCGGGGTGGAGGCGGTCATCGACAAGGACCGCACCTCGGTCCTTTTGGCCTGCGAGCTGGGGGTGGACGAGATGGTGATCGTCACCTCCGTCCCCTGCCTTTACATCCACTATGGAAAGAAGGAACAGAAGGCCCTCTCGGACGTGGGGCTGGACGAAGTGCTGAAGTACCAGAAGGAAGGGCATTTCCCGCCCGGGTCCATGGGCCCGAAGATCGAGGCGGCCGTCCAGTTCCTGGTGAAGCGCGGGGGGTCGGTGGTCCTCACCGACGCCGCCCACCTGCACGAGGCGGTCCAGGGCCGGGCGGGCACGCGGATCCACCACGTCCGGACCGAGGCGGAGCCGGCGGAGGCCCTGCCGCGCAGGTCTCGGAACGGCCGGGCCGGCTGAACGACGCGGGGGCCTCCGGCCCCCTTTGGGCCCCGGCCCGCCCAAGGCGGAACCCGGGGCGGCGGAGCGAACCATGATCGGAAAAGACTTCATCTCCCTCCACGACCTGACCGTGGAGAACGTGCAGGATCTCTTCGACCTGGCCCTTCGCATGAAGGCCAACCCCGAGAAGTACGAAGGGAGACTTTCGGGCATGACCATGGCCATGATCTTCGAAAAGCCCTCCCTGAGAACCCGCGTCTCCTTCGAGACCGGCATGACCCAGCTGGGCGGGCACGCCATCTACCTCGGCCCGTCGGACATCTCCCTGGGGAAGCGGGAATCGGTCCCCGACGTGGCGAGGACCCTCGACCGCATGGTGGACGTCATCATGGCCCGGACCTTCTCCCACGACTCCATCCTCCAGCTGGCCGAGTACGCCGAGGTGCCGGTGATCAACGGCCTCTCGGACCTCCTCCACCCCTGCCAGGCCCTGGCCGACTACCTCACCGTCCTCGAAAAGAAGGGGACGCTGAAGGGGCTCACCCTGGCCTTCGTGGGGGACGGCAACAACGTGGCCCACTCCTTGATGTTCGGCGGGGCCAAGACCGGCGTGAACGTCCGCGTCGTCTGCCCCGAAGGCTTCGAACCCAAGCCCGAGGTGGTGGAGCGGGCCCGGGAGGACGCCCGGGAAACGGGGGCGGAGATCGTGGTGACCCACGACCTCGCGGCCGGGGTCTCCGGGGCCGACGTGGTCTACACCGACGTCTGGGCCTCCATGGGCCAGGAGGCGGAGGCGGAGGCGCGGAAGGCCGTCTTCCGGCCCTTCCAGGTCAACGCCGCCCTCATGGCCCAGGCCAAGGAGGACGCCCTCTTCATGCACTGCCTGCCCGCCCACCGGGGGGACGAAGTCACCGACGAGGTCATCGACTCCTGGCAGTCGGTGGTCTTCGACGAGGCCGAAAACCGCCTGCACGCCCAGAAGGCGGTGATCTACAGCCTGCTGGTGGACGAAGAGCTCCTCTAGCCTGGCACGCTTTTTGATGGGGGTCCCGTCTTGATTTCCCGGGCGGGACGCCCCATCCTGGGACCGCCGCCCAAGGAGGGAGCCATGGAGATTTCCAAGGAACGGAAGAAGGCCATCGAAGCGGCCGTCCAGCAGATCGAGCGGCAGTTCGGCAAGGGGTCCATCATGAGCCTGGGGGAGCGGGGGGCCAAGGTGAAGGTTCCCGCCGTCCCCACGGGAAGCCTGAGCCTGGACCTGGCTCTGGGCATCGGCGGACTCCCGAGGGGCCGCGTCATCGAGATCTACGGCCCGGAGGCCTCGGGGAAGACCACCCTCGCCCTCCAGGTGGTGGCCGAGATCCACCGCCAGGGCGGGATGGCGGCCTTCGTGGACGCCGAGCACGCCCTGGACCCCGACTACGCCGCCCGTATCGGCGTCAACGTGGACAACCTCCTCATCAGCCAGCCCGACACCGGCGAGCAGGCGCTGGAGATCGCGGAGGCGCTGGTCCGCTCCGGGGCCATCGACGTCATCGTGGTGGACTCGGTGGCGGCCCTGGTCCCCAAGGCCGAGCTGGAGGGGGAGATGGGGGACTCCCACGTGGGGCTCCAGGCCCGCCTCATGTCCCAGGCGTTGAGGAAGCTCACGGGCATCGTGAGCAAGTCCAACTCCATGATCATCTTCATCAACCAGCTCCGGGAGAAGATCGGCGTCATGTTCGGCAACCCCGAGACCACCACCGGCGGCCGGGCCCTCAAGTTCTACGCCTCGGTTCGGCTCGACATCCGGAAGATCGCCAACCTCCAGGCGGCCAGCGGGGAGGTCATCGGCGGCCGGGTCCGGGTGAAGGTCGCGAAAAACAAGCTGGCGGCGCCCTTCAAGCAGGCGGAGTTCGACATCCTCTACGGGGTGGGCATCTCCAAGGCCGGAGACATCCTGGACCTGGGGGTGGAGCACAAGGTGGTGGAGAAGTCCGGCACCTGGTACGCCTACGGGGACGTCCGCCTGGGGCAGGGCAAGGAAAACGCCCGCCAGTACCTGGTGGAGAACCCCGCCCTTCTGGACGAGATCGAGGCGAAGATCCGGGCCAAGGTGGGAATCGCCCCCGATCCCCAGGTGGCGAAGCCCGAATAGGCCGCGGCCCCGCGAGGCGGGGCCCGGGGCGTCGTACCGGGGTTCTTCGGCGCGCCCCTTTCCGGGCCGCCGGTCCCCCGTTATCCCCTGGAAGAGAGGCACCATGGACAGGACGAAGAGCCAAGAGCTGTTGAGCCGTGCCGTCCGGAGGATCCCCGGGGGCGTCAACTCCCCCGTCCGGGCCTTCCGGTCGGTGGGGGGCCACCCGGTCTTCATCCGGAGGGCCGAAGGGGCCTACCTCTGGGACGAAGACGGCCACCGTTACGTCGACTACGTGGGGTCCTGGGGTCCCATGATCCTGGGCCACAACCACCCCGAGGTGCGGGACGCCGTCGCCCGGGCCCTTGGCGACGGGACTTCCTTCGGCGCCCCCACCCGCCTCGAGGTGGAGATGGCCGAGTTCCTCTGCGACCGCCTGCCCCACCTGGAGATGGTCCGCATGGTCAACTCGGGGACCGAGGCCACCATGTCGGCCATCCGCCTGGCCCGGGGGGCCACGGGGAAAGACAAGATCGTCAAGGTCTCCTGTTGCTACCACGGCCACGGCGACTCCCTGCTGGTGGAGGCGGGGAGCGGAGCCCTCACCTTCGGGACCCCCAGCAGCCCCGGCGTCCCCCGTGACCTCGCCGCCCTGACCCTCGTGATCCCTTACAACGACGCCGAAGCCCTCGAGCGGGTCCTGGAGGCCAACCGCGGAGAGGTGGCCTGCCTCATCCTGGAGCCCTTGCCGGGGAACGTGGGCACCCTCCTCCCCAAGCCCGGGTACCTGGAGGCGGTCCGGCGGATCACGAAGGACCACGACGTCCTGCTGATCTTCGACGAGGTGATGAGCGGCTTCCGGGTGGCCTTCGGGGGGATGGTGGAGCGGAGCGGGGTGGCGCCGGACCTCGTCACCTACGGCAAGATCATCGGAGGCGGTCTGCCGGTGGGCGCCTACGGGGGGCGGCGGGACCTCATGGCCCGCGTCTCCCCCGAAGGCCCCGTCTACCAGGCGGGGACCCTTTCGGGGAACCCCCTCGCCATGACGGCGGGCCTGACCCTGCTGAGGATCCTGGACCGGGACCGGGCCGAAATCTACCCCCGCCTGGACGCCCTCACCGAACGCCTGGGCCGGGGGCTTCTCCGCGCGGCGCGGGAGGCGGGGATCCCCCTCACCGTCAACCGCCTGGGCTCCATGTTCACCGCCTTCTTCCACGAGGGCCCCGTGGACGACGACGCCTCGGCGCGGCGAGCCGACGCCGCCCGCTTCGCCGCCTTCTTCCGGGCCATGCTGGAGCGGGGCGTCTACCTGGCCCCCAGCGCCTTCGAGACGGGTTTCGTCAGCGCCGCCCACACCGAAGCCGATATCGACGCCACGGTGGCCGCCGCCCAGGAGGCGCTGGCCTCCCTCTGACCCAGCGGCGCCTGGGGGGCTCCGGTCCCTCGAAGGTCGCCTTCCCAGCTGGGGAAGGGGGCCGGCCGAGGTCCCCTAGGGGCCGAGAAGCCCCTCCCGGGAAAAGGAAAAGTAGCCGTTCCCGCCCACGATGAGGTGGTCGAGCACCCGCACGTCCACCTCCGCGAGCAGCGCCTTCAGCCTCTCGGTGAGGCGGAGGTCGTCGGGGCTCGGGGAGAGGTGGCCGCTGGGGTGGTTGTGGGCCAGGATCACCGCCGCCGCGTTCTCCTTGATGGCCGCCTTGAGGACCTCTCGGGGGTGAACCTGGCTCTGGGCCACCGACCCCCGGAAGAGTTCCCGGTAGGCCAGTACGCCGTGCTTCTGGTTCAGGAAGAGGACGGCGAAGACCTCCTGGGTAAGGTCCCTCAGCCGGGGCTTCAGGAACCGGTAGGCCTCCTCCGCCCCGGAAAGGACCCCGGCCTCCCGGACCTCCTCCTCGGAAAAGCGGCGGGCCAGCTCCAGCGCGGCAGCCAGCTGCGAGGCCCTCGCCGGCCCGAGCCCCAGAACCCTTTGAAGTTCCCGGGGCTCCAGGGCCGCCACCGCCCGGAGGGAGCCGGCGTCCGCCAGAAGGTCCCTCGCCAGGTCCAGGGCGCTGCGGCCCCGGCGGCCGGTTCGGAAGAGGATGGCCAGCAGCTCGGCGGTGCTGAGGGACTGGGGCCCCCGGAGAAGAAGGCGCTCCCGGGGCCGCTCCTCCGGCGGCAGGTCCTTGATGCCCAGAAAATCGCCCATGGTTCACCTCCGCCTTCCCCCCGGCAAGGCCCCTGCCGCCCCGCGAGGCCCCTTCCACAGGCCCTTTCGGGGAAGGCCCCGGAGGCAACTTTCGATTCTTCAATGGATTGCAGGACTGCGGTGGCCCGAAGGAGGGCGAGGGGAGGCGTCAACGAAATTTGACGCCGCATCTTTGTGAATTTCCTCGAGTCTTCCTTGGACGTCCCGTTCCGTTTCGAGCCGGGGGGTCTCCCGACCCGGCTCTAAAAGAATTCCAGCCTTTTTCTTTCATCCTGTTCCGTTCTTGGCGTCTCCTGGCACGCACCCTGCCCTTCGGAAGGCGAACCGGCGGGACGGTCCCCCGGAAGGATGACCGACGAAAAGGAGGAGACGATGCGGAACGGAATGAAGCGACTGGTTTCCACCCTGGCCCTGGCGGTGATGGCGGGTTCCCTGGCCCTCGGGTCCCTCCCCGCCTCCGCTCAGACTCCCGAGAAGGCGGGAAAGCCCCAGGTCTCCGCCGAGGCCAAGGCCGCCAAGGCCTCCGTCCGAAAGACCAAGGCCCTCCCCGCGGAGAAGGTCAACCTCAACACCGCCACGGCGGAACAGCTCTCCGCCCTCCCGCGGATCGGGCCCAAGGTGGCCCAGCGGATCGTGGAGTACCGGACGGCCCACAAAGCCTTCAAAAGCGTGGACGAGCTTCGGAACGTCAAGGGCGTGGGCCCCAAGGTTCTGGAGGGGATCCGCCCCCACGTGACCCTGTAGGGCCGGAGGGAAGGGACGGCAGGGGCGGCCTCCGGGCCGCCCCTCCCCTTTGCGGGAAAGGAGGGACCCATGGACCTTCGGTACGAGAAAAAAGAGAGGGGCGCCAGCCTCCTGGAAGGCTCGCTGGTGGCCTTGATGGTGGGGATGGCCGTGGTGACCGGCGTGGGGGCGGCGGGACGCCTTCAAGACCAGGCGGCCTCCCGGGCCCTCGCCCAGGAGGTGAAGGCCCTGGCCTCCGAGGCGGTCTTCCGCGCCGTGGTGGAGAGAACGCACGTGGGCCTCGTCTTCCGGGAAGGGGCGGAGGGCGTCTGGGCCCGGCTCTTCCGGGACGGGGACGGGGACGGCATCAGCGCCGAGGACATCCGCCGGGGCGTGGACCGGCCCCTGTCCAGCCCCTTCCGGCTCCGGGAGGCGGGCGCCCGAACCTCCATCCCGGCGGCGGTCACCGTGGACCCCGCCGGCCGCCCCCTTCCCCCCGGGGACCCGGTCCGCTTCGGCCGGGGAGAGACCCTCAGCTTCGGGCCGCTGGGAACGGCCACGCCGGGGACCCTCTACCTCGCCTCCGGGGACGGGAGGGAGGTCTTCGCCTTCCGTACAGCCGGGGTGGACGGCCGAATCCGCGTCTTCCGGTGGTTCCGGGGGAGGTGGTCGCCCCAGGGGTCTTGAGGGGCTACTTCTTGCTGAGCTCGATGAGGACCTGCTTGGCGCAGGCCTTCAGGGTGTCGAAGACGCCGATCCCTTTGAGGGCCACCGCCTCGAAGACCGGTTCGTCCTTGTACTTGAGCTGGCGGAGCATCTCTTCCACCGGAACGGCGGTGGGGAGGTCCCGCTTGTTCAGCTGAAGGACGTAGGGGATGGTCCTCAGATCGAAGCCGTGCTCCTGCAGGTTGGCCTCGAGGTTCCGGATGGACTCCACGTTGGCGTCCATCCTCGCCTCCTGGGAGTCGGCCACGAAGACCACCCCGTCCACCCCCTTGAGGATCAGTTTCCGGGAGGCGTCGTAGAAGACCTGGCCGGGGACGGTGTAGAGGTGGAAGCGGGTCTTGAAGCCGCGGATGGTCCCCAGGTCCAGCGGAAGGAAGTCGAAGAAGAGGGTCCGGTCGGTCTCGGTGGCCAGGGAGATAAGCTTGCCCTTGGCCTGCGGGTTGGTCTTCTCGTAGATGTACTGCAGGTTGGTGGTCTTTCCGCAGAGTCCGGGGCCGTAGTAGACGATCTTGCAGTTGATCTCTCGGGAAGCGTAGTTGATGAAGGACATGCCCCGGGTCTCCCGTCTCTCTATTCGTTGAAGAGGGCGTCGATGTCGGCGTCGGTGATCTCCGCGAAGGGGGAGTCCAGCGCCGCGGCACCGGTGGCCCGCTCCCGTTCGGTCTTTTCCATGATCTGCTGAAAGACCCGGCTCAGTTCCTCGCTGCTGCGCTTGACCCTCAGGCGGACGAGCCCCAGGGAGGAGCGCTCGTCGAAGATCACCACCAGGATCACCTTGCCCGACACGATGGAGATGTGGATGTTCTCCTTCTCCCCCTCGTGGAAAAGGACGGCGAACTCCTTTTCCCCGATGAGCTTGGCCAGCCCGTCGGTGGCGGCCACGTTGCCGGCGGTGAGGGAGGCGAGGGAGGTGGTGTCCAGCCGCTCCACGTCGCCGGTGGCGGCGATCTGCTGGCCGTTCTTGTCCACCAGGAAGACCACGTTGGCGTTGGCGTCGACCCTCAGCTTGGAGATGACGTCCTTGATCTTCTGGAACTCCTCCTCATACATGATGAGGTCTGAGGCGCCCATCCGGTCCTCCCCTTCCCGCGTTCCTATAACACAAGGCGGCCCCGTCGCGCAACAAACCCCGTCAGCCGCCGGAAAAGTCCTTCCGCCCGGAGAAGGCCCGCGCGAGGGTCTGGGGGTCCACGTACTGGAGGTCGGCCCCCACGGGGAGGCCGTAGGCGATTCGGGTGAGCCTCGCCACCCGGCCTCCCAGGTGGGCCGCGAGGAAGGCGGCGGTGGCCTCCCCCTCGCCGGTGGGGGGGGTGGCCAGAATCACCTCCTCCACGCCCCCTTCCGCCAGGAGCCCGTCCAGCGCCGGAAGGCCCAGGTCGTCGGGGCCCACCCCCTTGAGGGGGGAGAGGAGCCCGTGGAGGACGAAGTAGCGCCCCCGGTAGTCCCCCGTCTCCTCCACCAGGTAGAGGTCCGCCGCCGTCTCCACCACGCAGAGGGTTTTGGAGTCCCGCCGGGGGTCCTGGCAGAAGGGGCAGGCCTCTCCCGAGCCCCTGTAGACCCGGCAGGTGGGGCACCGCTCCACCCGGGAGGCCACCTCCTCCAAGGCGGCGGCCAGTTCCCGGGTCCCTTCGGGCCCGGAGGCCAGCAGGTGAAAGAGGATCCGCTGGGCGGACTTGGGGCCCACCCCCGGCAGCTTGCGGAGCACCTCCAGACACCGGCGAAGGGGTCCTGGGTAGCGGTTCACCGTTTCCCCTCAGATCCCGGGAAGGCCCAGCCCGGCTCCCAGGCCGCCGAGGCGGCTCTGGAGTTCTTCGTCCACCTTCGTTCCGGCGGCGTTGACGGCGGCGGCCACGAGGTCCTCCAACATCTCCTTCTCGGAAGGGGCGAGGAGGGAAGGATCGATCCGCACGGAGAGCACGGATTTCTGCCCGTTCATCCGCACGCTGACCATGCCCCCGCCGGAGGAGGCCTCCACCGAAAGCGCCTCCATCTCCTGCTGGACCTTCTCCTGCATCTTCTGGGCCTGTTTGAGGAGCTTATTCAGGTTCGGCATCGTCTCCTCCCGGGGCGGAAGGCGGGGGAGCAAGGGGACGAACCTCCACCACCTGGCCGCCCATCCTCCGCACGATCTTCTCCACGGCGGGCCCGTGCCGCGGCGCCTCCGGCTTGGCGGGACGGGGCTCGAGGTCGTCGTCCCGGGTCTCCACCGAGACGGAACCGGAAAAGCCGGCCTCCCGGGCGGCCTCCCGGAGGCTTCGCAGGGACTCCTCCGAGGTCAGAAAGGCCTGGGCGGCCTTGGCCCCCGCGGGCAGGGCGACGTGGAGAACCCCGTCGGGGTCGACGGAAAGGGAGGCCGCGTCCAGAAAGCTCCCGGCCAGCGGGACTTTGGAGGAGGCTCTGCGGCGGAACTCCTCCACCCGCGCGTCTCTCCCTTCCAGGGAGGCCGCCTCCTTTTCGTCCATGCGCTTGAAGGGAATAAGGCCGGTGAAGCGAAAGCCGCTTTCCCCTCCTCCCTCCGGGGCCCTGGACACGGAACCCTCCGCCGGCGGGGGGACCGCGGGGGCCGGGCGCTGGGAAAGGAGGAGGTCCAGGGGCAGAATCCGGGGAAGGTGGGCGGCCTTCACCAGCTGGAGCTCCACCAGCGCCTCGGGGTCCGGGGAACCGGCCAGGCGCTGGCGGGTGGAGGCCACCAGGTCGGAGAGCCGGAGCAAGTCCTCCAAGGAGGCCGCGTTCGCCGTCTCGCGCAGGCGCGGGGGCACCTCTCCGGGTTCGGCCCCCAGCCGAACCCGGACCGCCCGCCGGACCATCCCGTCGAAGTCCTCCAGGAAGCGCCCCAGATCCTGGCCCCGGTCCCTCAGCTGGTCCACGAAGGCCACGGCCCCGGCGGCGTTTCCGGTGAGGACCGCATCCAGGAGACCCAGGAGGGCTTCCCGGCCCACCACGCCCAGCACCTCGGAGGTCTCCGCCTCGGTGAGGGGCCCGTCGGCGTAGGCCAGGAGGCGGTCCAGGAGGGTGAGGCTGTCCCGGACCGAGCCGTCCCCGGCCCGGGCCACCAGCTCCAGAGCCTGGGGCTCGGCCTCGATGGCCGCGCGGGCGCAGAGGTCCTTGAGAAAGCGAAGGATGCGGCTCTCCGGAACCCTCCGGAACTGGAAGTGCTGGGCCCGGCTGTGGATCGTTTCGGGGATCTTGTGGGGCTCGGTGGTGGCCAGGATGAAGACCACGTGCGGCGGAGGCTCCTCCAGGGTCTTGAGAAGGGCGTTGAAGGCCGCCGTGGAGAGCATGTGGACTTCGTCGATGATGAAGACCTTGAAGCGGTCCCGGGCCGGCATGTACCGCGCCACCTGCATGAGGTCCCGGGCCTCCTCCGCCTTGGTGTGGGTGGCGCCGTCGATCTCGAGGACGTCCAGGCTTCCCCCCCGGCCGATCTCCTCGCAGGAGGGGCAGGCGTTGCAGGGCTGCGGGGTGGGGGCCGAAACGGCGTGGCAGTTGAGCCCTTTGCTGAAAATCCGGGCGGCCGTCGTCTTCCCGACGCCGCGGATCCCGGAAAAGATGTAGGCCGGGTGGATCTTGCCGGAGGAGAGGGCGTTCTTCAGGGTGCGGACCACCGCCTCCTGGCCCACCATCTCGTCGAAGGTGCGCGGGCGGTACCGACGAGCCAGCGCCTGGTGCGAGCCGGTCTGCTCCATGGTCCCCTCGAAGGCCTCCTTCCGGCCCGGCCAGAGTGCCCGAAAATGGTATGGGGTTCAAGCGACCTGCGGCACACGGGCGGGCTGCTTACCGTTGCTCCCTTCCGGGCCTGGCGGGGTTCGCAGGGCTCGTTGCACAGGGCTCGAACCCCACAAGGGTGGGCCGAAACCCGTACCGCGCTCAGTATACCCCCGTCTCCCCCGCAAGGGTAGCGCAAGGAGCTTCGCTCCATCCCGCACGAGGGGGCGGTCCTCCCGAAGGCCTTGGCCCCCACGGCCCGGAGCGCCTTCAAGGGCCCGGCGCTTCGCCCGTTCCTGGCTCGGGGCGCCTTCACCGTTTCAGGCACCGGGAGAAGAAGCGCAGGACCGCCGGCAGCGCCTTCACCCGCTCCCACGGCCTTCCGGCCAGGAGGAGGAGCAGGGCGGAGACCCCTCCGTACACCCCCCGGTCGTGGGGGTGCCACCAGGGGGCCCGCGGCAGGCGGGAAAGGAGGTCGTCCACCACCACCTGGGGCTGGGTCATTTCCGCGAAGCCTTCGGCACCGTGGGTCCGCCCCAGCCCCGACTCCTTGAAGCCGCCCCAGGGGGTCTCCGGCAGGCCGTGGCTCATGAGGTGGTCGTTGAGGGTGACCACCCCAGCCTGGAGCCTCCGGGCCAGGGCCCGGGCCCGGCGGCGGTTCCGAGACCATACGGAGGCGGTGAGGCCGTAGTTGGAGTCGTTGGCCAGGGCCACCGCCTCCTCCATGTCCCGGACCTTCATCACCCCCACCACCGGCCCGAAGGTCTCCTCCCGCATGACCCGCATGGAGTGGTCCACCTGGGTGAGGACCACCATGGGGTGAAAGAGGCCGGGGGTTCCCTCGGGGGCCGGGGCGCGGGCGGCGACGCGGGCCCCCCGGGCCACCGCCTCCTCCACGTGGGCCTTCACCGTCTCGAGCTGCCGGGAGGTGGTCATGGCCCCCACGTCCACGCCGTCCCCCCCGTCTCCTCCCACCCGCAGGGCCCGGACCCGGGCGGCCAGCTTCTCCACGAAGGCGTCGTACACCTTTTCGTGGACGTAGATGCGCTCCACCCCGCCGCAGGACTGGCCGCAGTTCTGGAAGCCCGCCCAGACGGCGCCGGCGGCGGCCCGGTCCAGGTCGGCGTCCTCGCAGACCAGCATGGGGTCGTTGCCGCCCAGTTCGAGGCAGAGGGGCGTCAGCGTCTTCGCCGCCAGGGCCATGAGTTCCTTCCCCACGGAGGTGGACCCGGTGAAGAAGAGCTTGTCCACCCCGGCCTCCAGAAAGGCGGGGCCGGCCTCCCGCCCCGGGAGGTTCACGAAGGCGAAGAGGCCGTCGGGGAGGTCGGCCGCCTCGAAGCAGGCGAAGAGACGCCGCCCCACCAGCTGGGTCTCGGAGGCGGTCTTGAGGACCACGCCGTTCCCCGCCAGGAGCGCCATGACCACCTCCGAGAAGGGGATGGCGAAGGGGTAGTTCCAGGGGGAGACGATCCCCACCACCCCCCACGGGACCCGGACCACCCGGCTTCGCTTGTGGGCCAGGAGCAAGGTGGCCGGCCGCGGCCGAGACGGGGCGAGGAAGCGGGGGGCCTTCCGGATGTAGTAACGGAGGGCGAGGACGGCGGGAAGGACCTCGGTGGCCAGGGCGTCGGTGCGGGTCTTCCCGTTGTCCAGGTGGATGGCTTCCGCCAGCGCGTCGGCCTCCCGAAGGAGCCGGCCCAGTACCGGCTTCAGCCTTCGTCCCCTCTCGCGGGGGGGAAGGGTTCCCCAGAGGCGCTGGGCCTCGCGGGCGCGCCCCACCGCCGCTCGCACCGCCTCGGCGTCGTCCAGGGGCGAGTGGCCCAGAATCTCCCCCGTGGCGGGGTTCACGATGGGCGTGGCCCTTCCTTCGGAATTCTTCATGGCTTCCCCCCCGAAAGCGACGTTCAGGAACCCGGCCCTTCCCGGCCGGGACGAAAGCGGACCTCGCCGACCCTCTTCCGCCTTGCCTCCAAACCCAGGGCGGAGAGGAGGCCCGGGGCCGGCCGGTCGAACTCCAGCCCCGCGCGGTACAGGAGGGCGCCTTCCCAGGCGCCTTCCCGTCTCCGGCCATGGACGCGGCACCGGCGGACCGTGGCCCGCATGGGGATCTCCCCCTGGTCCGCCCGGAACACCACCTCCACCCGGCTCCGGATGGGCAGAGGAACGTCGGCCTCGACCTGAACCCCCCGCGCACTCAGGTCCAGAACCCGTACGGCCAAGCCGGGCCGGAGCCGGGCCGGAAGCGGCGCTTCGGGGGCGACCCTGGGGACCGAGCGCTGATCCATGGCGATCCCTACAGGGGGAATGTAGCGCCCTTTGGGCGGCCCGTCCACGGTGCCGCCCCGGGGAGGAGCGCCTGGACCGGGGTTTCCGCCCGGCCGCTTTCCCTTTAGTGCGGCCTTTCCTTGCGCCGGGTGGAAGCCTCCTCTATCCTGCTTCCATGGAGTTTCGGCGGATTCTCGGCACCCTCCTCCTGGCCCTCGCCGCGGCGGCGGGGGCGGCGGTTTACTTCCTGCGGGTCTCGCCGGAGGTCAACGCCCCCTTGGGGCTCGACCGCTTCGACGAAGGGGAGGTCCGGGAGAGGGTTCTGGCCACCTCCCAGCGCCTGCTGGAGACGGCGGATCCTTTGGAAGTTCGCCTCTCCCAGCGGTCGGACACCGAAACCCTCCGTCGGATGCAGCAGCTTTTCGGCTTTCGGGCCACCCTCCACTGGACCTCCCGCGAGGTCCCCGTTCAGAGTTGGGTCTACCGGGTCTACGACCGGCACCGGCTTTCCCTTCGCAATCCCCTGGCCGGAGCGGCCCCTCTTCTGGAGGCGGAGGTCTCCAGCTCCGGCCAGATCCTGGCCCTGACCATCCCCCCCCGGAAAGAGGCCGCCCCTCAGCACCTCACGGCGGAGGAGGCCCTGGAGGCTTCCCGGCGGCTTCTCCGGGTGCTGGGGGTGGACGTGGGGGAGCTCACGCTGGTCTCCACCCGGACCGGGGAGGAAGAGAGCCGCCAGACCTTCGACTTCACCTGGAAGCAGCCCGTTCGGGGCCTCCCGGGGCTCACCTACCAGTTCACCGTCCAGCTCCAGTCGGGGTACCTGACCAGCTTCCACAAGAAGCCGCTCCTTGCCGACGACGACGGAGGGGACCTGGTCGGCGCCCTCGTGGTGCCGCTTCTCTCGGGAGGAGTCTGGGTTTTCCTGGTCCTGGCCGCCCTCTTTCTTCTGGTCCAGAAGCTCCGGAGGGACGAGGTGGACGTGGGCCACGCCCAGAAGGTGGCCTTGGCCGCCGGGGCGCTCACCCTGGCGCGGTTTCTGACCCTCCCCATGGGAGGCCCCCTGGAAACGATCCTCGTCGCGGCGCTCCTGGCCCTTCTGTCCGCCCTCTTCTACGCCCTGGTCTGGGCCGTGGCCGAATCCTTCCTCCGCCCCTCCTTCGGAACCCATCTGAGGGACACCGACCTTCTCCTCGGAGGCCACCTGGTGGTCCGGGAGACGGCCCGGCGGCTTCTCTGGGCCGCCGCCCTCGGAACCGCTCTTCTCTGGGTCCCGGTGGCCTTTCACGCGTTGGCCGCGGCGGAGGCGCCTTCGCGCCTGACCTTCATGCCCGCCGTCCTGGACTTCTCCAACCTCCGCTTTCCCGGCGGCCTTCTCGGAAACGCCCTCCTGGGCCCCCTCCCCGCCTCCTTCCTCACGGCCGTTCCCTTCCTGGGGATCCTCTACCCCTTCCTGCGGTCCCGCTTCTCCACCCCCGTCGCCTGGGGGCTTTTTTCCCTCCTTTTCGCCCTCGCCACCGTCCCCCTCTCCCCCTACGGCCCCGCCGTCGCCGCCGGCACGGCCCAGCTTCTCGTGGGAGCCGCCCTCTTTGCCGCCATGGAGCGGACGGGCCTTCTGGGGGGCATCCTGACCCTCCTCTTCCCCCAGGCCCTGGCCAACGCCGCCCTCCTGCTCACCGCCCGGCTGCCGTCGGCTCTCGTGCAGGGGTGGATCGCCGTGGGCCTCTTCGCCGCGGCGGCCTTGGGCCTCTCCTACGCGGCGGTCTTCGGGCGGCCGGCCTCGGTCCTCCGGAGCTACGAACCCGACTACCTCGCCCGCCTTCGGGAGCGGGAGCGCTTCGCCCGGGAGCTGGAAATCGCCAAAGGGTTGCAGGAGCGCTTTCTCCCCAAGGACCTCCCCCACATCCCCGGGTTTTCCCTGGCCACGGCCTGCGTCCCCGCCATGGAGGTGGGAGGCGACACCTTCGACTTCCTCCCCCTCCCGGGGGGGCGCTGGCTCCTCCTCGTGGGGGACATCTCCGGCAAGGGGGTCAAGGCGGCCTTCTACATGACGCTGATCAAGGGCCTCCTCCACGCCCTGGCCCTCGGCGAGGGAGACCACCGGGAGATCTTGAGGCGCCTCAACGCCCTCTTCCGCTCCCAGAGCGAGCCGGGGACCTTCCTGACCCTCCTGGCGGTGGTCCTCCATCCCCCTACCCGGTCCGCCCGCATCGTCTCCGCCGGCCACAACCCCCCCTTCCTTCTCACCGCCACCGGCCCCACCCTCCTTTCCCCCCGGGGTCTCGTTCTGGGGCTCCTGGGGGACGATGCCTTCCTGAAAAGCCTTCAGGAGGTGGAGGTCACCCTGGACCCCGGGGAGACCCTCCTCCTCTACACCGACGGCGTCACCGAGGCCATGAACCGCGACTGCGAGGAGTACGGCATGGACCGCCTCCGGCGATGCCTCGAAAAGGTTCTGGATCTCCCCCCCCGCAAGGTGGTGGAGGCGGTCCTCGAGGACGTGGCCCGCTTCCAGGGGGAGGCGCGCCAAGCCGACGACCTCACGCTGCTGGCGGTGTGCTGCCATGGATCGTGAAGCTCTCCTTCGCCTGCTCCGCCGGGTGGCCCGGGGGGAAGTGGCCCCCGAAGAGGCCCTTCCCCGCCTGAGCCACCTTCCCTTCGAGGATCTGGGCTTCGCCCGCCTGGACCACCACCGCCTCCTGAGGCGCGGCTTCCCCGAGGCCGTCTACGGGGAAGGCAAGAGCCCCTCCGAGTTGGTGAAAATCCTCGAAGCCTTCTCGCGGCGGCAGGTCCCGGCCCTCGTCACCCGCCTGGAGGCACGCCGGGCCGCCGCCCTCCGGCGCACCTTTCCCTCCCTCCTTTACCACCCGAGGGCCCGTCTGGCCTACCTGGGCCCGGAGCCCGGACCGGGGGAAGGCCTCGTTCTCGTGGTCTCGGGGGGGACCAGCGACGCCGGCGTGGCGGAGGAGGCGTTCTGGACCGCCCGCTACCTGGGGGCCCGGGCCGAACTCCGCCTGGACGTGGGGGTGGCCGGCCTCCACCGGCTCACCGCCCTCTCCCCGCTCCTTCAGGAGGCCCGCGTGGTGGTGGCGGTGGCGGGAATGGAAGGGGCGCTCCCCTCGGTGGTGGCGGGCCTCACCGGGGCACCCGTCATCGGCGTCCCCACCTCCGTGGGGTACGGCGTCCAGGACGGCGGCAAGACCCCCCTCTTCTCCATGCTGGCTTCCTGCGTCCCCGGCCTTCTGGTGGTCAACGTGGACGCCGGGTTTTCGGCCGGGTACGCCGCCGCCCTCCTCAACCGGTTGGCGGAACGGGGAAGCCCCCACGGGCGGCGCCGGCCGCGAAAGCGGGGCTAGCTGCGGCCTTGCCATGGAGACGACGCCCACCCGCTTTCTCCGCGGAGCCCTCACCGTCCACCAGCCGGCCCGCGGTTTCCGCTTCGGCATCGACTCCGTGGTCCTGGCCGGCTTTTCGCGGGTGCGGGACCAAGAGCGGGTCCTGGACCTGGGAACCGGCTCCGGCATCCTCCTTCTCCTCCTCGCCGCCTGGCACCACCCGGGATCGCTGACGGGGATCGAGCGGGATCCGGATCTCTCGGAGCTGGCCCGGCGGAACTTCCTTCAGAACGGCCTTGCGGAGCGGGCGGAGGTTCTGGAGGGGGACCTCCGGCGGGAGGAGGTCCTCCCCGAAGCCGCCTTCGACCTGGTGGTCTGCAACCCGCCGTACTTTCCCCCCCGGGCGGGAAGGGCGGCCCCCTCGGCGGGGAGGGCGGAGGCCCGCCACCAGATCACCTTGAGCCCCGGGGAGGTCGCCCGCGCCGCCCGCCGGGCCCTGAAGGCCGAGGGTCGCCTCTGCCTCTGTTTCCCGGCCGAGGCCCTGGCCATATGGGTGGAGGCCCTCCGCGAGGCGGGCCTTCATCCCCGGCTTCTCCGGGAGGTCCGCCACGGGGAGGGGGACCCTCCCTACCTTCTCCTCCTTCAGGCCGTTGTGGCGCCTTCACCGACCCTCCGCCTGCCCCCCCTCACCCTCCGGGGCCCGGAGGGCGCCTACACTCCGGAGGTGGCCTCCTGGCTCGGCGACGGGCCGCCCGCGGGGACCCGCTTTCTCTGCGACGCCATGGTGGGCCGCCTCGCCCGGTACCTCCGCCTCCTCGGCGTGGACGCCGGCTTCGCCCGGAAGGCCGAAGACGACTGGCTTCTCGGGGAGGCCCAGAGGACCGGGGCGGTTCTGGTCACCCGGGACCGCCCCCTGCTCCAGCGGTGCCGAAGAGGGCGCGTCCACGGCTTCGACCCCGGCAGCGACGACCCCCGGATCCAGCTCCAGGCCTTCTGGCGCGCCTTCGGCCCCCTTCCCGCCGGGAGCCCGCCCCGGTGCGTCGCCTGCAACGCCCCCGTCCTGGAGGTAGCGCGGGAGGAGGCCCGGGGCCGCGTCCCTCCGTACACCTTCCTGACCCACCGCCGTTTCGCCGCCTGCCCCTGCTGTGGCAAACTGACGTGGGAGGGATCGCACCTGGAACGGTTTCGAAGGGACATTATTACGGGACTAGGGGCCTAGGAAAGGAGGGGGCGAGGTAAGCCTGGCCCTCTGATCGAAGGCCCATGACCCTCTTGCTTTTCCTAGTCCCCGAGTCACCCAGTCCCGTAGTCCCCTGAAAGGCGGACAACCCATGAACGACCGCGAACGGCTGAAGGAACTGTTGAAGGCCCGCTCCCTGAAGATCGGGGATTTTCTCCTCGCCTCGGGCCGCAGGAGCAAGTACTACTTCGACTCCAAGCTCACGACCCTCACCAGCGAGGGGGCCCACCTCACGGCCCGGTGCTTCCTGGAGGTGATCCGGCGCGAAGGGATTGAGGCCCAGGCCATCGGAGGGATGACCCTGGGGGCCGACCCCATCGTCTCGGCGGTGGCGGCCCTCTCCCACGTGGAAGGCCCCCCGCTGGACGCCTTCATCGTCCGCAAGGAGCCCAAGGGCCACGGCACCATGCAGTGGATCGAGGGCCCCGTTTCCCCGGGACAGAAGGTCATCGTCGTGGACGACGTGGTGACCACCGGAGGCTCCACCCTCAAGGCCGTGGAGAGAGCCCAGGAGTTCGGCCTGGAGGTGGTGGCGGTCATGGCGCTCTTGGACCGCGAGGAGGGAGGAACCGAGACCCTCGCCGCCCGGTTCCCCTTCTACCCGGTGACCCGCCGGACCGAAATCTTTGGGGAGTGACGGGGGGGACCCTCCCGGTTCCGGGGAGGTCCGAGGAAAATCTCAGCCCCCCCGGACCTCCACGGGGGTTCCCCGGGAGCGGATTCCCGTGGCCTCTGCGGCGGAAGCCTCCCGGGCGGCGATTTCGAGGAGCCCCGAGGAGCCCACCAGGGCGAAGAGGGCGGCCTCCTGTCCGTAGCCGCCCGAAACCACCGGAATCTGCCGCTCCTTCAGGACCACCGTGAGGGGCCGCCCGCCCGCCGGCCCGCGCAGGGTCTCCAGCGTCTGTTGCCGCACGTTGGTGAGAAGGTTCCCGAAGCGGTCCACCGCGCAGACCTCCCCCCGGAGAACCCCGTCCTCCCCGATTTGGTCCACGGGGACCGGCAATCTCACCGGGTCCTCGACGACCTCCCCGAAGCGGGAGGAGTCGATCCCCTTGGAGAGCCACCCCGCCACCGGCGCGAAGACGTCCCGCCCGTGGAAGGTGGGGCTCACGGGGCGCCGGAAGTAGTGGTCGGCCGTGATGTGGATGACCCGGGTCACGGTTTCGTGGGCGTAGACGAAGGAAAAGATTCCGTTGTCGGGACCGATGAAGTAGCGGTCGTCGGTGACCACCAGGATGGGCCGCCGACTTCCCCCCACCCCCGGGTCCACCACGCAGAGGTGGATGGTCCAGGAGGGGAAATCCCGGTAACAGCGGTAGAGGGTGAAGGCGCCGTGAAAGACGTCGTGGGGCGGGATCTCGTGGGTGAGGTCCACGATCCGGAAGGCCGGCTGGATGGACCAGAGCACCCCTTTGAGGGTGCCCACCCACGGGTCGCCGGTGCCGAAGTCGGTCAGCAGGGTGACGAGGGGGGCCGCCTCTCCCGCCATGGAAGCCTCCTCAACGCAGGCGCCGCCAGCGGAACCACAGGAAGGCCCCGTAGCCCACGAACAGCAAAGCCAGGGCCCCGTACCCCAGCGCCAGGTAGGCCCGGGTGTCGGGGGGGGCCTCCACCGGAACGCTCAGGAGGCCAAGCAAGGACCTCACGCCCACCCCTCCCGTTCGGCCCTCCCCGCCTCCAGGAGCCCCAGCCGGGTCCGCGTGTAGGCCAGGGCCGCCCCCAGCAGGAAGACGGCCGCCAAGGAGACGAGGAAGGTCACCCGCATGGGGGGTTCCAGCACCACCTTTTTGGGGTGGACGATGGACCCCCACCAGGAAATGGCCTTGTGGACGATGGGGACGTCGAAGAAGGCCACGATGGCCAGGACGGCGGCGATCTTGGCGGTCCGGCCCTCCCCCCGGCTGAAGAGGCGGAGGAGGAAGTAGGCGCTGTAGGTGAGCCAGAGGACCAGGAAGGAGGTGAGCCGGGGTTCCCAGACCCACCACTTGCCCCACGCCGAGCGCCCCCAGATGGGTCCCGTCACCAGAACCGCCGTGATGAAGACCCATCCCACCTCCGCCGCGGCGTAGGCGAGGTGGTCGTGGAGGGGCTCCTCCTTCCAGAGGTACAGGAGGCTGAAGAGGAAAGCCAGAAAAAGGAAGACGTAGCAAACGATGGCCGAGGGCACGTGGTAGTAGAAGATCTTCTGCACCGCCCCCATCTGGATCTCCACCGGGGCGTAGAAGAAGATGAGGCCCAGCGACACGGCGTTGGCCACCCCGGCCAGGATCCAGAGAACCGTTCCGGCGCGCTTTCCCAAGGATCACTCCTCCACGGCGTACTCGAAGAGAAAGAGGGAGGCCGTGAAAAACAGGATATCAAAGAGCAGGACCAGCCTCAACCAGGGGTCCGTCCAGGAAAACCTCGGGGAGAGGGCCCTTTCCGTCAGGGTGGCCGCGGCGATGACCAGGGGGACCATCAGGGGAAAGAGCAGGATGGGGTAGAGGACCGCCCCGCCCCGGACCTGCGCCAGGAGGGCGGAGAGGAGGGTCCCCACCGCCGCGTAGCCGAAGGTGACGGCCACCCAGGCCCCCCCCAGCGCCCCGAGACCCGCCCCCGGACGGAAATCGAGGAGAACGAAGGAGAAAAAGAGCAGGAGGGCCTCCAGAACCAACAGGAAAACGAAGTTCAACAGGAATTTCCCCGCGTAGATGGCGCTTCGGTCCGTGGGGGAGAGGAGGAGGGCCTGGAGGGTCCCGTTTTCGGTCTCTTTCCGGAAGGACCCGCCCATGAAGAGGCTCCCGGCGAAGAGGATGACCAGCCACAGGAGGCCGCCCCCCGTCTCGTTGAGGTTCACCCGCGTGGGATCCAAGGCGAAGGCGAAGAGGACCAAGGAAAGGAGGGCGAAGAGCAGGGAGGAGGCCACGTTTTCCTTCCGCCGGAGCTCCTCCCGGAAGTCCTTCTCGAAGAGAACCCAGATCACCCGGAGGGTCTTCACCGCCCCCTCCCCTCGCCGGCCGCCTCGAAGTACCGGGCTTTCACCTCTTCCACCGTAAGGCCCGCGGCGGGCGCTTCCCAGGCGATCCGGCCGCCGGCGAGGATGGCCACCCGGTCGGCCGCCGGCAGACAGTCCTCCACTTCGTGGGTGACGAGAAGGACGGCCCTTCGGCGGTCCTTGAGCGTCCTCAGGAGCCCCGTCAGCGTCCGGCTCCCCTCGGGATCCAGGCCGGCGTAGGGCTCGTCGAGGAGGAGGAAGGGAGGGTCCGGAAGGAGAACCCGGGCCAGCGCCAGGCGCTGTTGCATGCCCCGGGAAAAGGTGCCCGCGGGCCTCCGGCGGGCCTCCTCGAGCCCCACCTGGCGGAGGAGCCCGTTCACCCGCCGGTCGAGGTCCTCCACGCCGTAGAGCCGGCCGAAGAAGCGGAGGTTTTCCTCGGCGGTGAGGTGGCCGTACAGGAAGGACTGGTGGGACAGGTAGCCCAGTTCGGCCCGGAGCCGGATTCGGTTCTTTTCGTCGAGGGGCTCCCCCCGGTAGCGCACCGTGCCGCGGGATGGGCGGGCCAGCGTGGAGAGAAGGCGGGTGAGCGTGGTCTTCCCCGCTCCGTTGGGACCCAGGAGGAGGGTGAGTTCCCCCGGGTGGAGCGCGAGGTCCAGCCCCTTCAGGACGGGCAGGGCGCCGAAGCGCTTCCAGAGGCCTTGGGCGGCGAGCAGGGGGAGGGCGTCCATCGGCGGCATTCTAGAGACGGCCGGGGCCCAGGTCAAACGGCTCTTGCCGCCCCCGGTATAATGGCCGCGAAGGAGCCGCCGTGGAACGCTTTGCCCGCCTCTCCTCCCTGCGAATCCGCCTGGAGCGCCACCCCCATCTGAGCGCCCTGCCACGCGAGAGCTGGGCCGAGGTGGAAGAGGCCACCCGAGAGGTGCTCGCCCTCCTGGACTCGGAAGGCGATCCCGACGAGGCTTTCCTGCGGGAGGCCTTCCGGTACGGGGATGGCCTCCTTCAGCGGGGAGACGAGACGGGGGCCGAGGAGGTCTTCGAGGCGGTGGCGGCGGGGGCCGGAGGCCATCGGGAGATCGAGGGGTACGCCCGAGTCCGGCTGGCCGCCTGTCTCGTGGACGCCGGGGAGGTGGGCGAGGCCGCCGAGGCCCTCCGCCGGGCGGCCCACTCCGCCCGTAGGCTTCCCGGCGACCACCCCCTCCACGGGGCCGTGGCCGCCGTCCAGGGGCGACTGGACGTGGAGCGCAGGAGGTGGCCCCAGGCGGTGGAGGCCTTTCGCCGGGCGGCCTCCCGAAGCGGGGGGGACGCGCGAAGGACGGTCCTCTGGGAGGGGCGGACCCCCGAGGACCTGGAGGCCCTGCGCCGGACGCTGGCCGCCGACGCCCTCCAGCGGGGCGTCCGGGCGGGGGCCCTGGACCCGGCTCGCCTCGAGGAGGCGGAAGAGGAGCTGGACCGGGCCCAGGCCCTCACCGAATCCCTCGCCGTCAGGCTTCTCGTGGAACTCAACCGGATGGAGCTGGTCTGGGCACGGGGCGACCGCGCCTCCGCCCTCCGCCTCGCCCGGGGCCTCCAGGGGTTGGTGCGGGACCCGGGCTTCCCCCCGGACCTCGCCCGCGCCTACCGCCCGGCCGTCCACTGGTTTCTGGCCCTTCTGGCCCTTTCCGACGAGGACGTGGCCACGGCGCTGAAAGAGATGGCGGAGGCCTTCGAGGCCCTTCGCCCGCGACGCCGGCTGGCTCTGGAGCGGTTTCTCCTCGACGAGTTCGTGGCCCTCCTGGCTCGGGTCCACCTGAAGCGGTACGGGGGATTCCGGGAACAGGCGGTCTTCGAAAATCTCGACCGGGAAGGGGGGTGGGTCCTGCTCCTGGCGGACGCGGTGGAAGCCCGGGACCGGTACCTTCACCCGGGCCACTCCCGAAGGGTGGCGGCCCTGGCCGAGGCCCTGTTGGAGGTGGCCCCCCCGGAGGGGGCGGGACCCTCCTCGGCGCCGGGCCTCGGCCTCTCCCCCGCCGTCTTGCGCGGGGCCGCCCTCCTCCACGACGTCGGCAAACTGCGGCTGGGTTGGTCCCTCCTCCGGCGCCTGAGGCCTTTTCCCGAAGGGCTCCGCCGGCGGCTGGCCCGCCACGCCGCCGAAGGGGGCCGGATTCTGGAGACCCTGGGGCTCTCCTGGACCGGCCGGTTGGTGGAGGAACACCACGAGAGGTGGGGAGGGACGGGCGACCCGCTGGGCGTGGAAACCCCCTCCTACCTGGGGGGCCTTCTGGCCCTGGCGGAGGATCTGGTCTCCCGCTCCTCCTCCACCTGGACCGACCCTTGCCCCCCGGCCCTGCCGGCGGTGGTGGCCGGCCTCCTGGCCTCTCCCTCCCCGGCCTTCCCCCCCGCGGCCCTGGAGGCCCTTCGCCGGCTCGCCGGGTCCGGAAGGCTGGAGCGCCTGGCCCACCCCGCCTGATCCCCCCCGGCCCTTGGACCTCCCTCGCCATTCTTGCGTCCCCGGGCGGGGTTTTCTATGATGGGTGTTCGCGCGGGAGGAACCGTGATCGTCGTCCTTCGGGAAAACACCGCCTCCTCCGACCGGGAGAAGGTCCGGGCCTTGCTGGAGTCCCGGGGGGCCGCCTTCCGGGCCCTGGAGGCCTCAGGCCGGAGCCTCTTCGTCCTGGAGGGGGAGGTCCCGGCGGACCTTTCCCGCTCCCTGGCCTCTCTCTCCGGCGTGGACGCCGTCCTTCCCCTCCGGGAAGGCTTCGTGCTGGCCTCCCGGCGGTACCACCCGGAGGCCACGGTGGTGGAGGCGGGTCCGGCCCGGATCGGGGGCCCGTCCCTGGTGCTGGCGGCGGGGCCCTGCGCCGTGGAGGACCGGGAGGGGCTGGAGGCCGCCGCCGACGCCGTCCGGAAGGCGGGAGGAACCCTCCTCCGGGGCGGCTCCTTCAAACCCCGGACCTCCCCCTACGCCTTCCAGGGGCTGGGAGAGGAGGGGCTTCGCCTCCACCGGGAGGTGGCCGACCGCTTCGGCCTGGCCATGGTGAGCGAGGTCCTGGACCGGGCGGACCTCCCTCTGGTCTCCTCCTACGCCGACGTCCTCCAGGTGGGAAGCCGGAACATGCAGAACTTCCCCCTGCTGAAGGCCCTGGGGAAGGTCTCCCGCCCGGTGATCCTCAAGCGGGGTCTGGCGGCCACCCGGGAGGAGTTCCTCCTGGCGGCGGAGTACATCCTGGAGGCGGGCAACCCCCAGGTGGTCCTTTGCGAGCGGGGCGTCCGCTCCTTCGACCCTTCCCTGCGCCACAGCCTGGACCTTGGGTCGGTGGTCCTCCTCAAGGAGATGACCCACCTTCCGGTGCTGGTGGACCCCTCCCACGCCTCGGGGGACCGGAGGCTGGTGGTTCCCCTGGCCCGGGCGGCGGCGGCCGTCGGCGCCGACGGCCTCCTGGTGGAGGTCCACCCCCGCCCCCAGCGGGCCCTCTCCGACGGCCCCCAGGCTCTCCTTCCCGGGGACCTTCTCTCCCTCGCGCAGGACCTGGAGGTCCTGGCCCCCGTGGCGGGGCGGACCTTCCGGAGGGCGCCGTGATCCGCTTCACCAACACGCTCACCCGCGACGTGGAACCCTTCGAGCCCCTGGAGCCGGGCCTCGTCAAGATGTACACCTGCGGGCCCACGGTCTACGACGTGGCCCACATCGGGAACTTCCGCACCTTCTGCGCCGAGGACCTCCTCAAGCGCTTCCTGCTCTGGGAGGGGCTCCGGGTCTTCCACGTCAAGAACCTCACCGACATCGACGACAAGACCATCGCCCGGGCCAACGCCGAGGGGGTGCCGCTGAAGGTCCTCACCGACCGCTACGCCGCCTTGTTCTTCGAGGACATGGCCACCCTCCGTTGCCTCCCCGCCGACGTCTACCCCCGGGCCACCGAGCACATCCCGGAGATGCTGGAAATGGTGGCCGCCTTGGAGCGGAACGGCCACACCTACGTCCGGGACGGCTCGGTCTACTTCCGGGTGGCCAGCCTCCCCGGGTACGGCTGCCTCTGCACGGTGGACCTTTCCGGCAATCTGGACGGCGCCCGGGTGGACGCCGACTCCTACGACAAGGAGTCGGCCCGGGACTTCGTCCTCTGGAAGGCCGCCAAGCCCGGAGAACCCTTCTGGGAGAGCCCCTGGGGACCCGGCCGCCCCGGCTGGCACCTCGAGTGCTCGGCCATGAGCCGCAAGTACCTTGGAGAGGTCTTCGACATCCACTCCGGCGGCGTGGACCTCGTCTTCCCCCACCACGAGAACGAGATCGCCCAGAGCCGGGGCGCCTCGGGGAAGGCCCCGGTGCGCACCTGGCTTCACGTGGAGCACCTGCTCGTCAACGGGGAGAAGATGAGCAAGTCCCTCGGCAACTTCTTCACGCTGCGGGACCTGCTGGAGCGGGGGGCCGACCCCATGGCCCTCCGGTACCTTCTGCTTTCCGTCCCCTACCGGAGGTCCCTGAACTTCACCTTCGAGGGGCTGGAGGCCGCCAAGGCGTCCCTGGGGCGGATCCGCGACTTCGCCCGGCGCCTCGGGGAGGAGCGGCCCGCCGAGGGAAGCCTGGCCGAAGCCGAGAGCCCCCTCGCCGCCCACCGCCGCCGCTTCCGCGAGGCGCTGGAGGACGACCTCAACACCGCCGTGGCCCTCTCGTCCCTTTTCGACGGCGTGCGCGCCGCCAACGCCGCCCTGGACCGGAGGGAGCTGGATGCGGCCGGCTTCGAGGCGGCGTCGGGCCTCCTTCGGGACTTCGAGGCGGTCTTCGGCATCCCCGCCGAGGAGACCCTGCTTCTCGACGAGGAGGTGGAGGCCCTGATCGCGAAGCGCCAGGAGGCCCGAAAGGCCCGGAACTTCGCCGAGGCCGACCGCATCCGGGACCTGCTGAAAGCCCGGGGCATCCTCCTGGAAGACACCCCCCAGGGGGTGCGCTGGAAGCGGGCCTGACGGGGCGGGGGCCGCCACTCCCCCTCTACGCCGGCGGAAGGACGACGCCCTCGAAGTCGGAGGCCCGCTTGATTCCTGGGGCGGGGGGCGGGTACAGTGGGGCCCTGAGACGGGAAGGAGACCCCATGACCGGCACCCTCCTGCTCCACGAGATCAAGAAAATCCTCAAGGCCTACGCCACCAACGCCAAGCCCGAATCCCACTTCTCCCTCAGGGACCTCTTGCTGGAGATGGACCGGACGGAGGCGCTGAAGGACCTGGGGTGCAACAACGACTGTCCCTCCTGCGCCCTGGGGAACCCCGCCGCCGAGCCCTGGGAGAACCACTGCCGGATCTACGCGTTCCTCGAAAAGGCCGAGGACGAGGACCCGGGGCGGAAGCGGGGCAACGCCGCCCTCCAGCGGGAGGCGAGGGCCCTGCTCGAGAGTCTGGAAGCCCGGGGGCTTTGACGCCGAAGCCCCCGTTCCCGTTCCGAAGGCCGCCGGGGGGCGGCCTTTCCTTGTCGCGGAGTGAACCCATGAAAGCGCTTCCCGTGTTGGCGGCCCTGGCCCTCCTCGCCTCGGGGCCGGCCTTGTGGGCCGGCGCGCCGGCGGAGGGCGGAAAACCGAAGGAAGAGCCCGGCAAGGCCTTCGCGGGGCTCACCCTCCGGTGCATCGGACCGGCGGTGGCTTCGGGCCGGATCTCCGACCTCGCCGTGGATCCCGAGCGGCCGTCCCGCCTCTTCGTGGCGGCGGCCTCCGGAGGGGTCTGGGCCACGGAGAACGGCGGGACCACGTGGACGCCCGTCTTCGACAAGGAGGGCTCCTACTCCATCGGCTGTCTGGCCCTGGACCCCCGGAACCCCTTCCGGCTCTGGGTGGGAACGGGGGAGAACAACAGCCAGCGCAGCGTCGGGTACGGGGACGGGGTGTACCTTTCCGAGGACGGGGGGAAATCCTTCCGGAACGTGGGTCTGAAGAACTCCGAGCACATCGCCAAGATCCTCATCGATCCCCGGGACTCCCAGGTCGTCTTCGTCGCCGCCCAGGGTCCCCTGTGGGCCCCCGGCGGGGACCGGGGCCTCTTCAAGACCACCGACGGGGGGAAGACGTGGAAGGCGGTCCTCACCGTCTCCGAAAACACCGGCGTCACCGACGTGGTGATGGACCCCCGAGACCCCGATTGTCTCCTGGCGGCCGCCTACCAGCGGCGCCGCCACGTCTGGGGCCTCATCGACGGAGGTCCCGAGGCGGCCATCTACAAGAGCACCGACGGGGGGGAGACGTGGCGGAAGGTGACCACCGGTCTCCCCAAGGTGGACCTGGGGCGCATCGGCCTCGCCCTCTCCCCGGCCGACCCCGGCGTCGTCTACGCCATCGTGGAGGCCCAGGGGGAGGAGGGCGGGTTCTTCCGCTCCACCGACCGCGGGGAGACCTGGGAGCGGCGGAGCCCCACCGCCACCACCTCGGGCCAGTACTACAACGAGATCTTCGCGGACCCGAAGGACCCGGACCGCGTCTACCTCATGGACACCTGGATGCAGGTCACCGAGGACGGCGGCCGCACCTTCCGCAAGGTGGGGGAACGCTTCAAGCACGTGGACAACCACGCCCTCTGGATCGATCCCCGGGATCCCCGCCACCTCCTGGCGGGGTGCGACGGGGGCCTCTACGAGACCTACGACCGGGGCGAGACGTGGCGATTCTTCGCCAACCTCCCCATCACCCAGTTCTACCGGGTGACCCCCGACAACGCCGTGCCCTTCTACCGGGTCTACGGGGGCACCCAGGACAACAACACCCTGGGCGGCCCCTCCCGTACGGCCACCACCCACGGCATCACCAACGCCGACTGGTTCGTCACGGTGGGGGGCGACGGCTTCAAGACCCAGGTGGACCCCGGCGACCCGGACCTCGTCTACTCCCAGTCCCAGTACGGCGGCCTGGTGCGCTACCACCGGAAGACCGGGGAGATCCTGGACATCCAGCCCCAGCCTTCCCCCGGGGAGGAGCCCTACCGCTTCAACTGGGACTCCCCCCTCCTCGTGAGCCCCCACGACCCCGCCCGCCTCTACTTCGCCTGCCAGAAGGTCCTGCGCTCCGACGACCGGGGGCTCTCCTGGCGCCCGGTGAGCGGGGACCTCAGCCGCCGCATCGACCGGCGGACGCTGCCCATGATGGGAAAGGTCTGGAGCGTGGACGCCGTGGCGCGCAACGACAGCACCTCCTTCTACGGCAACGTCGTGGCCCTGGCCGAATCCCCCCTGGCGGAGGGGACCCTCTACGCCGGAACGGACGACGGCCTCGTGCAGGTCACCGAGGACGGAGGCAGGACCTGGCGCCGGGTGGAGCGCTTCCCCGGCGTGCCGGAGTTCTCCCCGGTGAGCGACCTTCTCGCCTCTTCCCACGACCCCGCCGTGGTCTACGCCTCCTTCGACAACCACCGGCAGGGGGACTTCCGCCCGTACCTGCTCCGCAGCGCCGACAAGGGCCGCACGTGGGCCCCCGTCGCCGGAGACCTACCCGCTCGAGGCACGGTGTACACCGTGGCGGAGGATTCCCGCCTTCCCGGGTTTCTTTTCGCCGGCACGGAGTTCGGGCTTTTCTTCACCCGGGACGGGGGCCGACGCTGGATCCCGCTGAAGGGCGGCCTCCCCACCATCGCCGTCCGGGACCTGGAGATCCAGCGCCGGGAGGACGACCTGGTGGTGGCCACCTTCGGGCGGGGCATCTACATCCTCGACGACTACTCCCCCCTCCGGGAGGCCTCCCCCGAGGTCCTCGCCGAGGCGGGCCACCTCTACCCCGTCAAGACCGCCCGGCTCTACGTGCCCTCCTCCCCCCTGGGCCTTCCGGAGAAGTCCAGCCAGGGAGACGCCTTCTACGCCGCCGAAAACCCCCCCTTCGGGGCCGTCTTCACCTACAGCCTCAAGGAGGAGCTGCGATCCCTCAAGAAAAAGCGGCAGGAGGAGGAGAAGCGGCTTCAGGCCGCCGGAAAACCCGTTCCCTTCCCCTCCTGGGAGGCCCTCCGGGAGGAGGACCGGGAGGAGCCCCCGGCGGTGCTTCTGGTGGTCACCGACGGGGAAGGGAGACCGGTGCGGACCTTGGAAGGCCCCGTGACCGAAGGCTTCCACCGGGTGGCCTGGGACCTGAGGCTGCCCCCCGCCGATCCCCCGAGCCTGGACGAGAAGAAAGACGACAACCCCTGGAACCCCAAGCCGCTGGGTCCCCTCGCCTCCCCCGGCACCTACAGGGTCCAGCTCTTCTCCCGCGTGGGGGGCCGGACGACGGCCCTCTCCCCGCCACAGACCTTCGAGGTGGAGCCCCTCTGGGCGGCCGGGCTTTCGGAAGAGGAAGCCCGGGACGTGCGCGAATTCGCTCGGAGGACCCAGCGCCTCCAGCGGGCGGTCCTCGCCTCCCGAAGCTACCTCGCCGAGGCCGACCGGCGGGTCCAGCTCCTGCTCAAGGCCGTGGACCTGACGCCGGCGGCACCCCCGGAGGCCGCCTCCGAGGCGCGGAGGCTTCGGGAGCAGCTTCTGGACCTGCGGGTCCGTCTCACGGGCGACGAGACCGTCCGCCGCCGGAACGAGCCCGACGCCCCCTCCATCATGGAGCGGGTCCAGCAGGTGGTCTACGGAACGTGGGGAACCACCCAGCGGCCCGGCGGCTCCCACCGCGCCTCGGTGGAGGCGGCGGCGGCGGCCTTCGACGGCTTCCTGAAGGACCTCCAGCGCTGGGCGGCGGACCTCTCCGCCTTCGAGGCGAGCCTGGAGCGCCTGGGGGCCCCGTGGACCCCGGGGCGGGTCCCGCGACTCGAGGAACCCTGAGATGGAGGGGGCCTCAGAAGACCCCGTGCTCTGACAGGATCCGAAGGCCGATGGCGAACAGAACCAAGCCGCCGGCCCCCTCGGCCCAGCGGCCCAGCCGCAGGGCTCCCCCGGCCGCGCGCCCCAGGTGAAGCCCCGCCACGGTGAAGGCGGCGCACACCACCCCGATGACCGCCGCCGGCCACAGGATGGAGACCTTGAGGAGCGAGAGGCTGAGGCCCACCGCCAGCGCGTCCACACTGGTGGCCACCGAAAGGACCACCAGGGAGAGTCCCCGGGTCGGATCGCTTCCCCGATGCTCCGTTTCTCCCCGGAGGGCCCCCAGGACCATCCGACCCCCGATGAAGGCCAACAGCCCGAAGGCCGCCCAGTGGTCCCACCGCTGGAGAAGGGGGGCCACCGTGCGCCCCGCCGACCACCCCAGCACCGGCATCAGCGCCTGAAAGAGCCCGAAGTGGAAGGCCAGCCGGAAGGTGTGGCGCCCCGTCACCCGGCCCAGGGAGAAGCCCGAAGCCACCGCCACGGCGAAGGCGTCCATGGCCAGCGCCGCGGAGAGGGCCAGGAGCGTCGCGGGGTTCACGGGGAACGGACCGGCTGGGGAGCCCCGCGCCTTCCCGCACGCCGCGCCAGGACCACGGCGGCGGACAGGGCGAGGCCGAGAAGGAGCAGCAGGAGGGCCGCCGCGGTCCGCTCGTGGCTCCTCAGTTCGCCCAACAGGAGGACCAGCACACGCCCGATCCCGTGGCCGAAGGAGATCCAGAGGAGGCTCCAGAGGAGGACGGCGGGGATTTCCCGGGCCACGAACCGCGGGTAAGGGAGGGGGCGGCTCCCCAGGTAGACCATGAAGGGGCTTCTGGTCCCGTAGAGAAAGCGGACGAGCAGGAAGGCCCCCCAGCCCTCTTGGTGGCGTTCCCAGCGGCGCAGGGCCGGGCGCTCCAGAAACCGCCGGACGGCGGGCTTCCCGGAGAGGAACCGTCCGGCGGCGTAGAAGGCGTTGTCCACGGAAAAGGCCCCCAGAAAGGCCACCGGGAGGAGCGCCCAGAAGGAGAGGAGGCGCTGGTGGGCCAGGAACCCGGAGAGGACGAGAACCGTCTCCCCCTCCACCCACATCCCCACGAAGACCGCCAGGAGCCCGTACCGGGCCACGAAGGCTTCCACCGCGTCCTCCCGCGCGGGGTATCCTACCAGAGGCTGGCGGCGGCGCCAAGGCGCGGCCTCGGAGCGGCTTGTTTCCGCCGGGAACCTCTGGGAGACTGGGAGACGGAGGCCCCCATGAAGATCGCGCTCTGGCTCAAGGCCGCCTTCGTTTTCTCCGTGGTTCTCTACGCCGCCGTCGCGGTCTTCGTGGCGGGGGCGCCGGCCTGGGACCGGCCGGCCTATCCGGAAGGCTCGCCCTTCGCCGTCCCCGCGGTGGTGCTTTCGGCCCTGTCCCTGGTCCTCTGGGCGGGAGGGTGGATCCTAGGCCGCCGCCGGAAACCCTGGGGACCTTTTTCGAGCGCACCCCGCCCTTGGCCCCTCCAGCGCTTCATCCTGGCGGCGGCGCTCGTGGAGGGCGGCGCCGTCCTGGGGCTGGCGCTGGCCCTCCTCCTTCGCGATTCCCGCTACGCCCTGGCCCACGCCTTCGTCTCCGCCCTCCTCTTGATCTTCCTTCCCGGAGAGGAACGGGGAGACTGAAAGGCGGGGCGGCTTTGGGTCGGCCCCCCGATGCGGCTATACTCTCCCCGATGGGTGACGCGGCGAGGGGTCAGGGCTGGTTCCTGGAGGGGCGCCTCGGAGGGGGCAAGGCTCTGCGGGTCCCCATCCGGGAGTGGCCCTTCCTGGTGGGCCGCCGCGCCCTCTGCCACCTCCGCCTGGAGTCCCGCAGCGTCTCCCGCGTCCACGCCGAGCTTTTTCTCCGTGGGGGAGAGGTCTTCCTCCGGGACCTGAAGAGCACCAACGGGACCTTTCTCAACGGGCTCCGCCTCTCGGAAATGGAGGAGCCCCTCCGCCCCGGGGACCTCGTCCGCTTCGGAGACCTCGAGTTCCGACTGGACCGGGAAGGGGGCGAGGAGGTGGAGGAGACCAGCTCCTCCCTGGAGCTCTTCCCGCCGGACCGGTACGTGGAGAGCGTCGCCGCCCAGTTCCGGGAGATGCTGGAGCGCCGGGAGGTGGAACCCCTCTTCCAGCCCATCGTGGACCTCTCCACGGGGAAGGTCCACGGCTACGAGGTCTTCGGACGGGGGGCCTCCGCCGCCCTCCCCGTCGAGCCGGAGTCCCTCTTTTCCATCGCCCAGGTGCTGGGGCTGGAGGCGGACCTGAGCCGCCTCTTCTGGGAGGAAGGGCTCCGCCGGGGCCGCCTCCTCCCCGGGTCACCCACCCTCTTCATCAACGTCCACCCCTCGGAAACCGGCCACCCGGCCTTCCTCGAAGCCATTCGGGCCGCCCGGGAAGCCCAGCCGTCTCTGGCCCTCACGGTGGAGGTGAGCGAAAAGGCCGTCACCGACCCCGCGTCCATGCGGCGCCTCAAGGAAGAGCTCCTGGCGCTGGACGTCTTCCTCGCCTACGACGACTTCGGGGCGGGGCAAGCCCGCCTCCTGGAGCTCATCGAGGTCCCCCCCCACTACCTGAAGTTCGACGCGAGCCTCGTCCGCCACCTGCCGGCCAAGCCCAAGCGGTACGCCAAGTTCCTGGAAGTCCTGGTCCGGATCACCCGGGACCTGGGCATCGCCTCCCTGGCGGAGGGGGTGGAGACGGCCCAGGAGCTGGAGGCTTGCCGGGCTTTGGGCTTCCGGTACGCCCAGGGGTACCACCTGGGGCGGCCGGCCCGGGTGGCCTGAAGGGCCTCCGGCCGGGGGGGAGGCCGTGGACCCAGGATTCCGCCAGACCGTGGCTTCCGGGGAGGTCCTCCTCCTGGAGGGGGCGGTGGTGGAACGCCTGCGGCGCTCCGGAGCGGCCCTGCACCCCGCTGCCGCCCACGCGGGCTTCGTCCTCCACGAGGAGGGACGGCGAAGGCTTGCCCCACTCTACCGGGGGTACCTCGACGCCGCCCGCGAAGCCTCCCTCCCCTTGGTCCTCCTCACCCCCACGTGGCGGGCGGCCCCGGACCGCCTCGCCGCCGCCCATCTGCCCTTTCGGAGGGTCCAGGAAGAGGCCGTCTCCTTCCTTCGAAGCCTTCTCTCCCCCGAGGACCGGGCTTTCGTGCTGGGTCTGATGGGAAGCCGCGGCGACGCCTACCGGCCGGCGGAGGCCCTCGGCACGGACGAGGCGGAGCGCTTCCACGCCCCCCAGGCGGAGGCCCTGGCCGAGGGGGGGGTGGACGGCTTCCAGGCCGCCACCCAGTGCGCCCTTTCGGAGGCGTTGGGGCTGGCGCGGGCCATGGGCCGGACGGGGCTCCCGTACCTGGTGAGCTGGATCGTCCGGCCTTCGGGGCACCTGCTGGACGGAACCCCCCTCCACGAGGCGGTGGCCCGGGTGGACGGGGAGGCGCACCCTCCGCCCCTTCTCCACATGCTCAACTGCGTCCACTGGAGCAACGCCCTCTCCGCGGTGGAGCGCGCCCTGGACAGGCTCCCTTCCCTCCTCTCCCGCCTCTCGGGCCTTCAAGCCAACACCTCCCCCCTGCCCCCCGAGGCGCTGGACGGCCGGGAAGCGCTGGAGGAAGAAAGCCCGGAGGCCTTCGCCGCGGGGCTCCTGACGCTCAGGTCCCGCTTCGGATTCCGGCTTCTGGGCGGCTGCTGCGGCTCCGACGACCGCCACATCCGCGCCCTGGCGCGGGCCCTTTCGGGGAGGCGCTGACGTGGAAGGCCTGGCGTTGCTTCTCTACCTGGCCGTCAACATCCCCCTGTCCCTCTGTCTCCTTCTCCTCGTCTGGTTCTCCGACCGGTACGAGCGGGAGCCCCTCTGGGCGGTCCTCCTGAGCGCCTGCTGGGGGGCCCTGCCGGCGGTCTTCCTCTCCTGCCTGCTGGAATCGGCGGCGGGGCCGGCCCTCACCGCCCTGTGGGGCCCCCGGGAAGGGGCCTTCCTCTCCGCCGTCCTCCTGGCCCCCCCGGTGGAGGAGGCGGCCAAGGCGGCGGCGCTGGTCCTGGTGATCCTCCTGTACGCCCGGGAGTTCGACGACGTCCTCGACGGCATGGTCTACGGGGCCGCCGTGGGGGTGGGCTTCTCCTTCGTGGAGGACTTCTTTTACTTCGCCGGGGCCCTCCACGAGGGGGGCGCCGGGCTGGGGGCGGTGGTCTTCACCCTTCGCAACTTCGGCTTCGTGCTGAACCATTCCCTCTTCACCGCCCTCACGGGAATCGGCTTCGGCCTCGCCCGGGTGAACTCCCGGAACCCCCTGGCCCTGCTCTTCTTTCCCCCCATGGGCTTCGCCGCCGCCGTGGGCCTCCATACCCTCCACAACTTCTTTTCCTCGCTGGCGGCCCCCGGCGTGGTGGTGGCCCTGCTGATCCACTGGGCGGGCGGCCTCGGTTTGGCCGCCCTCTTTCCCCTCCTGTGGGCCGTGGAACGGCGATGGATCCTTTCCCGGCTGAGAAGCGAGGTGGAGGAAGGAGGGATCCCCCGCTCCGCCCTGGCCTGCCTTCCCTTCAGCGGAGCCCGGGGGCGGGTCTTCCCCCCCTCCGCCGCCTCCGCCCTCCGCCGGGACCTCGTGGAGCTGGCCTTCGGGCGCAGGAGGAAGGAAGAGGGGTGGGGAGGCGAAGGCGAACAGGCCCTGGAAGCGCTCCGCCGCCGGATCCGCCGGCTCGCGGGGGAGGCGGAGGAGCCCCCTACGGGACCTCCACGCGAGACCCCAGGATCCCCCCCGGGTCCTCCGGATAGGGGGCCAGGACCCTGACCCCTTTTGCGGTGACGAGGTAGGTGTCCTCCACCCGAACCCCCAGGTTGTCGAAGGCGGGGCCCAGGGGGGAGCCTTCGGGGACGTAGATTCCCGGCTCCAGCGTGATCACCATGTTCTCCTGGAGGAGAGAGGCCCCCACGTCGTGCACGGAGAGGCCCACCGGGTGGCCCACGCCGTGGATGAAGTAGGGGCCGAAGCCGGCCCGCGCGATGACCTCCCGGGCGGCGCGGTCCGCGTCCTTCAGGGAGGCTCCGGGGCGGGCGGCGGACTCCGCGGCCCGCTTGGCCGAAAGGACCGTCTCGAAGAGGGTGCGCATGGCGGGGGTGGGGGGGCCCACGGAAAAGGTCCGGGTCCGGTCGGAGGCGTACCCCTCCACGGTGCACCCGATGTCCAGGACCAGAAACCCCTTCTCCAGCGGTCCCCGGTTGGCGTCGTAATGGGGCAGGACGGCGTGGGGTCCCGCGGCCACCAGCGGGGGGAAGGCCAGACCGGAGGCCCCGTCCCGCCGGAAGGTCTCCAGCACCGCCCCTTCCACCTCCTCCTCCCGCCCCCCCGTCCGGACCAGGGGGAGGGCGGCGTCGAAGGCCTTCGCCGTGATCTCCGCCGCCCGCTCCATGCGGGAGATTTCCCCCGGTTCCTTCACGGACCGCATTCGGTGGACCTCCCGAAGGGCCGCCGCCGACCCCAGCGGCAGGAGAAGCCGAGCGAGCGGACCGGGACGGCGAAGGAGAAGGGCGGGAGAGAGGGGCCGGCCCCAGAGGTAGGCCCCGTCCTCGGGGGCGAGAAGGAGGGTCCCTCCCCTCCACGCCCCGCTTCTTCTCAGGCGCTCCAGGCGGGCGCTCCCCTCGGGGGTGGCGGCCGACGGGGCGGGGAGGAGGAAGAGGAGCAGAAGGACCGCCGCCGCCAGCACCCCCGCCATTCCGCCCAGGGCGCCCTTCCACTCCCTGAGGAGGCGCCGGCGCCGGTCGGGGGGCGATTCGGTCCAGGAGGGGGGAAAGGGGGCCGCATAGACCAGCAGGAAGACGCTCCAGAGGAGGCCTCCCGCCAGCAGG
>JBBILR010000021.1:0-36445 GCA_037444825.1 Acidobacteriota bacterium
AAAACCACGGGTGTCCCCGCCCTTCGAATCCCTTCCCTCCTCCCTTCGACGCAAAAGGCCCCGGCTGCGCCGGGGCCTTTTTTCCTTTGGTGGACGGTAAGGGATTCGAACCCTCGGCCTCCGCGTTGCGAACGCGGCGCTCTCCCAGCTGAGCTAACCGCCCAGGAAGGTCAAGTATACGGCAGAAGGCGGGGAAAGCCAAGACCACTCCCTCTGACGGGCCGGGGTGCCCCGGCGGCAGCGGCCCCTTCGGGGTCTTGCAAGACACCGGAGCCCGTCCTATGCTCGGCTTGGCGATGGCGTTCGCCGGAAGCGCCCCGAAGGGCTGATGACGCCTACCGTAGAGGGGGACCCGGTATGGCGTTGTCGTACACCCAACTGCTGGAAGCGGCGGAAACCCTCCTGAGCGTCGAGGCGGAGGCCGCCCCCGGACACCTGGAGGAAGCGGTCCGGGAGGTCCCCGAGCGGCTGCGGCGGGGACGGCTCACCCTGGCGGTCCTGGGCTAGTTCAAGCGCGGAAAGTCCACGTTGGTCAACGCCCTCCTCAAGGCTCCCGTGATGCCCGCGTCGGTGCTGCCTCTGACCAGCGTCGTCACCTTCGTGCGGTACGGGGAAAAGGCCCGGATCACCGTCCGGTACCAGGACGGCCGGGAAGAAGTGCACCCCGTGGAGGAGCTGGCCGCCTTCGTCACCGAGGAGGAGAACCCCAAGAACGAGCGGGGCGTCTTGTGGGTTCGGGTGGAGTGGCCCTCCGCCTTCCTGAGGCGTCCGTTGCGGATGGTGGACACGCCGGGGGTGGACAGCCTCTACAACCACAACACCGCCGCCTCCGAGGCCTTCCTGGGCCACATGGACGAAGCCATCTTCGTGCTGGGGGTGGAGCCGGTCCTCACCGAAACGGAGATCGCCTGGCTGAAGCGGGTGGAGGAGCGGGCCGAGCTTTTCTTCTTCGTGCTCAACAAGACCGACCAGCTGCGCTCCGAGGAGGCGGAAAAGGTCCTCGCCTTCACCCAGGCTCAACTGAGGGCCCTCTGGGGGCGGGAGGGAAGGATCTACCCCCTCTCGACCCGGCGGGCCCTCGAGAATCCCGGGGATCCCCCCTTCCGCCTCTTCCGGGAGGAACTGGAGGCCTTCCTGGACCGGGAGGGCTCCTCCGTCCTCCTGGCCTCCCTGGAGCGGAAGCTCCTTGGGGGGATCCATTCCCTCCTCGCGGCCCTGGCGCTGGAACGGGAGGCGGCCCGGCGTCCCGCCGAGGAGATGGCCCGGCGGCTTCGGGAACTCCAAGAGGAGGAGGAGCGGCTCGAGCTGGAGAAATCCCGCGGCCTTTGGGTCCTCGACGAGGCCGGCGCACGGTTCCTGAAGAAACTCAGGGAACGAATGGAGAGACGGTGGGAGGAGGTCCGCATGGAGGCGGAAGAGGCCATCCGGCGGGCGTACGACGGCGCCTCCACCGTCGGCGAGGCCCGCCTGCTCATGGTGGAGGCCTTGGAGGGTTACCTGGAGGGACTCTTCGCGCGCTTCCGGGAGGAGGCGGAGCGGGAGGGCCAGGAGGAATTCGAGAAAGCCGTGGCCTACCTGGCCCGCGAGGTACAGGCCACCGCCGACCGGCTGGTGAAGACGGCGGGGGAGTGGTTCCACCTGCAGCTGCCGGGGGTGGAGGTGGAGGTTCCTCCCCCCGCCAAGAGCCGCTTCTACGTGCTGGTTCCGCCGGAGATGGCGGGACTCTCCACCGCCGGGGGCTCCCCCGCCAACCTCCTCCCCGCCCGCTGGGGCCGCCCACTGGCCCTGAAGCCCTTTCTCAAGAAGACCGACCTCTTCTTCGCCATGCAGCGGGACCAGCTCCTCTCCGACCTGGCCGGCCGTTTCGACGCCCGGGCGGCGACGGTGGTGACGGCCTTCTCCGACACCCTTCGGGAGGTCCTGAGGCGCCTCCGGGAGTGCCTGGCCCGGGGTCTGGCCCTCCAGCAAAAGAGCGAGGCCGAGCGGGAGACGGCCCTTCAGGTGGCGGGGGAGCGGGAAAGGCGCCTGCGTGCCCTTCTGGACCTGGCGAGTCACCGGCCCCCCGAAGGCGGTGACGCGTAGGACCGGCCCGTATTGCCGTCGTATACTCTGCCGGAGGAGGCTCCCATGCCCACGCGGGAAGATGCCTGGACCCTCTTGTGCGAATGGACCCAGTCGGAGGCCCTGCGGCGCCACGCCCTGGGCGTGGAGGCGGCCATGCGGGCCATGGCCCGCCGCCTGGGCGGAGACGAGGAGCTCTGGGGCCTCACGGGCCTCGTCCACGACTTCGACTACGAACGCCACCCCACGGCCCCGGACCACCCTCTGAAGGGGGCCGAGGTCTTGCGGGAGCGGGGCTACCCCGAGGAGGTGGTCCGGGCGGTCCTCGGCCACGCCTCCTACACCGGCGTCCCCCGGGAGACGCCGCTCGCCAAGTCCCTCTTCGCCGTGGACGAACTCACGGGCTTTCTCTTCGCCTGCGCCTACGTCCAGCCGAACCGCAAGGTGGCCGAGGTCCGCCCCGAGAGCGTGAAGAAGAAGCTCAAGGACAAGGCCTTCGCCCGGAGCGTGAACCGGGAGGACATCCGGACCGGCGCCGAGGAGGTGGGCATCCCCCTGGAGGAGCTGGTGGTTCTGGTTCGGGACGCCCTGGTGGGGCGGGCGGAGGAGCTGGGCCTGTGAGGCCCTTGCCCTCTCGGGCCCAGGGGGCTATACTCCCTTTCAAACGCGGGCGGGGCGGAAGGGCCGGTTCGGCCGGGGGGTATGGGGCATGGACGTCCTCATCGTGGACGACGACGCGCTCATCCGCAAGATGATGCGCTCGGTTCTCGAGGCGGAGGGGGAGACCTGCCGCGAGGCGGCCACGGGGGCCGAGGCCCTCCTCGCCATCCACGCCAAGGTCCCCGACGCGGTCCTTTTGGACCTGAACCTTCCCGACACCGACGGCCTCACGCTCCTGCGCATGCTGGGGGCCACGCCCCTGCCGCGCTTCCCGAAGGTGGTTCTGGTGACGGGGAGCGACGAGGTGGGTCTGGGCGAGGAGGCCCGGAAGCTGGGCGCCGCGGCGGTCCTTCGCAAACCGGTGGAGCCGGCCACGCTTCTCCGAAAGGTCCGGGAGGCCTGAGATGGTCCAGTTCCGCCACGCCCAGCGGGAGATCCAGTTCAAACTCGTCTACTACGGGCCGGCCCTCGGCGGAAAGACCACCAACCTGGAGGCCCTCCACGAGATCACCGACCCCGAGGAAAAGACCCAGCTGGTCTCCCTGAAGACCGCCGAAGACCGGACCCTCTTCTTCGACTTTCTCCCCTTCGACCTGGGGGAGATCCAGGGGTACCACATCCGGCTCCAGGTCTACACCGTCCCCGGTCAGGTCCACTACAACACCACCCGGCGGGTGGTCCTGGCCGGCGCCGACGCCGTCATCTTCGTCGCGGACTCCCAGCCCGAGCGGGCCCAGGAGAACTTCGTCTCCTGGGAGAACATGAAGGCGAACTTCATCGCCAACAAGATGGACCTGGCCTCCATCCCCGTGGTGGTGCAGTGCAACAAGCAAGACCTGAAGGGCGCCCTCTCCCCGGAGGACCTGCTCGCGGCGATGAAGGTGACGGGCGTGGAGGCGCTGAAGGCCTGCGCCCTTACCGGCGAAGGGGTGCTGGAGACCTTCGTCCTGGCCGTGCAGAAGACCCTGGCCCAGTTCGCGGTAAAGTTCAAGCTCACCGAACGGGGGGTGAGCCCCGACCGGATCGCACGAGGGGCCGCGGAGGTCTTTCGCCCCTTCCAGGGAAAACGCAGAAAGGCCCCTCCCCCCCCGCCGGAAGTCCCCACCGCCCCTCCCGCCCGCGGCCTCTCCGACGAGGAACAGCTGGTGGCGGCGCTGGAGTCGAGCACCCAGCTGGCCGAGCAGTACCAGGAGGCCCAGCAGCTCAGCCGCCTCTACCAGGAGCGGCTGGAGGAGATGACGCTTCTGTACCACATCGGGCGCGGCATGGCCGGCGCCGATTCGGCGGAGTCGGCCCTCCGGCTGGTGGGGACCCTCGTCCACGAGGCGCGGCCTTCCTGGAAGGTCAGCCTGTTCGTCCCCGGGTCCGGCGGACCCGCCCCCCTCGCCGCCTACGGCTGCGCCGAGGACCCCCTCTGGAAGGTGGAGGCGCCCGGCGCCGGGAACCTGGCCCTGGGGCTCCTGCAAAGCGCGGAACGGATCCGCCTCGACAACCTCCGGGACCGGCTTCTCAAACTCAAGGCCTCCCCCCTCCCGGACGTGGGCGAGGCGGTCTCCGTCCCCGTGGGGCCGCCGGGGAAGCCCGCCGGCCATTTTCTCTTCTACTGCCCCGCCGACCAGGCCTTCCGGCCGGAGGAGGAGCGCTTCTTCTCGCTCCTGGAGCAGGTGGTCTCCCCCCGCCTCCAGGCCATCGAACTCACCGAGGCCCTGGCCGCCGCCAACGAGCGCCTGGAGGTGAAGGTCGTGGAGCGCACCGCCGAACTCCAGGCGGCCCTGGAGAAGCTCAAGGAGCTGGACCAGCTCAAGCGCGCCTTCCTCAACAGCGTCTCCCACGAGATGAAGACCCCCCTCACTAACATCCGGTCCTACGCCGACCTTCTCCGCCGCTACCCCCAGCAACGGGAGAAAAACGCCGACGAGTACCTGGGCATCGTCGTCTCCGAGTCGCTTCGGCTGGAGTCCCTCATCAACGACCTGCTGGCCTTCACCAAGGTGAAGGAGCCCCCCCGGGGGGAGTCCTGCGACCTGGTGGCGGTCTTCGAGGAGGTGCTGGAGGCCGTGCGCCCCGCCGCGGAGGCCAAGCACCTCACCTTCCAGGTCCAGAAGGAGAAGGACGTCCTCTTCTACGAAATCAACCGGGAGGACGCCGCCATCCTCTTCCGCCAGCTTCTGGACAACGCCGTCAAGTTCTCCCCCGACGGCGTGAAGGTGAAGGTCTACCTCCTCCACGACCCCAAGAAGGTGATCTTCGCCGTTCGGGACTACGGCCCCGGCTTCCCCAAGGACCAGAGGGAACGCCTGCTGGAGCCGCTGGAGCCGGGCAAGCTCTCCGTCCCCAGTTACAAGGGCACGGGCCTGGGCATGGGGCTCTTCCTGGTTAGGGAGATCCTCGGCAAGTACGGCGGCGGCATCGCCATCGAGAACATGGAGCCCGGCTCCAACGTGCTCGTCGAACTGCCCAAGTGATTCCCGGGGTGGCCGGGTGGCTTGGCCGATGGTACAATCCGAAAACCGGTGCGCAACACCGAATCGGGTCCCCGCGTCCCCGGCGGGGCCTTCCAGGAGGAGACGGTCCATGAAGCGAAAGGTGCGGGTGGCCATCAACGGGTACGGCGTGATCGGCAAGAGGGTGGCGGACGCGGTGCGGCTCCAGCCGGACATGGAACTGGTGGGCGTCTCCGACGTCACCGGAGACTACCGGGTGCAGGTGGCGGAGGTCCACGGCATCCAGGTCTACGCCATGACCGAGGAGTACCGCGAATCCATGATGGCGGCGGGGGTCCGGGTGAAGGGGCTCCTCACCGACCTCCTCCAGAAAGTGGACGTGGTGGTGGACTGCACCCCCAGGTCCGTGGCGGCCAAGAACAAGGTCGTCTACGACGAGATGAAGGTGAAGTCCATCTTCCAGGGGGCGGAGAAGCACGCCCTCACGGGCCATTCCTTCGTGGCCCAGGCCAACTACGAGACCGCCCTGGGGCGCTCCTCCACCCGCGTGGTCTCCTGCAACACCACCTCCATCGTGCGCACGCTGGGCGCCCTGCAAAAGGCGGGTCTCCTGAAGAAGGGCTACGGCACGCTGGCCCGCCGGGCGGTGGACCCGTGGACCACCCACACCAAGGGGATCATGAACACCATCGTCCCCGAACTGCACGTCCCCAGCCACCAGGCCCCGGACGCCCGGACGGTCCTCCCCGAACTCAACGTGACCACCATGGCCATCCTCACCCCCCAGACCATCAGCCACTGCCACGTCTGGCAGATCGAGATGCCCCGCCCCGCCTCCCGGGACGAAGTCCTCGAGGTGCTGATGAAGACACCGCGCGTGGCCTTCGTCCGGGCCTCGGACGGCGTCACGGGCCTCAACTGCAACGTGGAGCTGGTCCACGACCTGGGGCGCTCCCGCGGGGACATGTGGGAGGTGGTGGTCTGGGAGGACATCCTCGACACCTCCGGCAACGAGCTGTACCTCTTCTACCAGGTCCACAACATGTCCATCGTGGTCCCCGAGAACGTGGACGCCATCCGCGCCCTCACGGGCATCGAGAAGAGCGGCGCCAAGTCCATGGAGATGACCGACAGCACTCTGGGGATCGTCAAGGACCTGCTCCGCTCCGGCAAGCGGGCCCTTCCCCACCCGCTGGCCTGAGGGCCGCCTCTCCGGCGGGAAAGCCGCGCGCCCTGGACCGAACCGGGAGGGAGGGCCCCCTCTCCCTCCCGCCGCTCCGCCGAGAGAAGGGCTGGGCCGGCGTCCATCCGGGGGAGATGAGCGCCGGGCGGAGAGTCTTTCCGCGCCAGGGCGGGGGGGAGGCCGGGTTCACCTTGGCGGGTCCGCGCCCCGGCCGTACACGTCTTCCAGCCGCACGATGTCCGATTCCTCGCTGGGGCCGAACCAGAGCTCCAGCACCCGGGCCGGCCGCTCTCCCACCCCCCGGGCCCGGTGGCGGGTGCCCCGGGGGATCCAGAGCTCCTCCCCCGGGCGGGGCCGGAAGACCCGCTCTCCCAGCGTCATCTCGATCCCCTCGTCCAGGATGAGCCAGAACTCGTCCCGGCGATAATGGAGCTGCAGGGAGAGCACCCCCCCGGGGTTCACGGTGAGGATCTTCACGCTGGAGACCCCCTCGTGGGGGTACCGGCGGAAGGAGCCCCAGGGGCGGACGTCGTGTTCGATCCGTGCCTGAAACTCCTCCATGTCTTGGGGCGGCCGCTCGTCCCGCATGGTTCCTCCTTCCGGTGGGTCCGCTCGATTCTCCGGTCGGGAGCGCCGCCGGCCTCCTCGAGGGGGCCGGCAAGTCTTCGGGAGGCCCCACCGCGCCCGGGGGGCCGTCCACCGCCATCGGGGCCTCCCGCCGGTTTCCGGTGTGGCGGAGGACCGCGCGGAAGGCCGCCTTCCCGGGCTTGGGAAGGACGGCCGGGCGCCCCGGACCTTCCGCGCCTCGTGGCCTCCGCGATTCCGCGCCCGTAAGCGGAGGCGGTGAAACGATGGGCGAAGGCTTCATGGCGCCGTTCCTTTCCGGCGGTCCTGCCGTCTGGGCTCAGTATACCAGGCCCCACGGACCTGCTCCGGGGCCTTCCGGAGCACGTTCCGGCGGTGCGGGTTTGTAGGCCGCCCAGGGGACGAACATCGGGCCCCGGCTGGGGCGGCCTTAGTGGGGCGCCGTCTGGCGGGAGGAGCCCAGGCCTCCCCGAAGCAGGAACAGGAAGGGCAGGAGGGCGGCGAAGATGAGGGTGAGCAGCCAGAAGACGTCCACGAAGGCCGAGACGTACGCCTGGCGCTGGACCTCTCCGTAGAGGAGCCCCGTGGCCGCCTGCTTCACCGTGGCGGGATCGAAGCCCGAAACGGGGAAGAGGCCCCGGGCCGACTCCTCCAGCCTCCGGGCGTAGGCCGGGTCGAAGGGGGTCAGGTGGGAGACCAGCCGAGTCTGGTGGAACTGGGCCCGCTGGCTCAGGACCGTGGTGGAGAGGGCGATCCCCACCGACCCCCCCTCGTTGCGCAACAGGTTGAAGAGGCCGGTGGCCTGCCCCATGCGGGCCGGGGGTATCCGGGAGTAGGCCGACACGGCGATGGGGACGAAGAGAAAGCCCAGGCCGAAGCCCTGGGCCAGCCGGGAGAGGGTGACGTACCCGAAATCCACGGCGAGGTTCACGTGGACGAGCATCCACATGGAGACCACGTTGGCCGCCACCCCCACGAAGACGAGCAGGCGCGTGTCCACCTTCCCGATGAGGTTGGAGACGAAGGCCATGGCCAACAGGGAGGCGAAGCCGCCGGGCGAGAGCACGAAACCCGCCCAGGTGGCCGTGTAGCCCAAGAGGTGCTGGACGAAGAGGGGAAGCATCACGAAGGACCCGTAGAGCCCGAAGCCGAGGAGGAACATGAGGAGGGTCCCCGAGGCGTACTCGCGGTTCTTGAGGATCCTCAAATCCACCAGGGGGTTCTCGGCGGTGAGGGAACGCCAGACGAAGAGGGCGATCCCCAGCAGGGAGACGGAGGCCCAGAACTTGATGAAGGGGCTCTCGAACCAGTCGAAGCGCTCCCCCCGGTTGAGGGTCACCTCCAGCCCCCCCAGCCCCGCGGCGATGAAGAGAAAGGAGGCGTAGTCCACCCGGCCCCCGGGGCGGCGGATGTACTCCGGGTCCTCGATGAGGCCGTAGCCCAGCAGGAAGGCCACGATCCCCACGGGGATGTTAACGTAGAAGATCCAGGGCCAGCTCCAGTTGTCGGCGATCCATCCCCCCAGCGTCGGCCCGACGATGGGCCCGAAGATCACCCCCACCCCGAAGAGGGCCATGGCCTTGCCGTGCTCCTCCTTGGGGAAGGACTCCAGGAGGATGGCCTGGCTCATGGGGACCATGGCCCCCCCCGCCAGGCCCTGGATCACCCGCATGGCGATGAGGAAGCCCAGGTTGGGGGCGGCGCCGGAGCCCAGGGAAGCCAGCGTGAAGGCCAGGAGGCAGGCGAGGTAGGCGCGCTTCCGGCCGAAGAAGTTCCCCAGAAACCCGGTGATGGGGAGGATGACGGCGTTGGCCACCAGGTAGGAGGTGATGACCCACGTGACCTCGTCGGTGCCCGCCGAAAAGGTCCCCGCCATGTGCGGAAGGGCCACGTTGGCCACCGAGGTGTCCACCACCTCCATGAAGGTGCCCAGCATCGCCGTGAAGGCGATGAGGTACCGGTTGTCGGTGGTCATGGACACGGGCCCCGTTCCTCCAGGCGGAAGTATACGCCGAGCTTCGTTTTCATCGGAGCTTCTCCGGGCGGCTACCGCTCCGTCCACGGATGGGGGTACCCTTTTGGCGGGGAGGCTCGCCATGAGAACGGGAACCAAGATCGCCGTGACGGTTCTGGGGATCCTCCTGGTCCTGTGCCTCCTCTCGGCATTGGGCTTCTTCCTCGGCGGCACCGGGCAGAAGATCCTCGGGCTCACGAAAAAGGTCGGCCAGTTCGTGGGGACGGCCAAGGAGTTCGAGGCCCTGGAGAAGGCCCACCCCTTCACGCCTCCCCCCGACGGGACCCTCGCCGAGGACCGCCTCCTCGCCTACCTGGAGGTGTGCGAGGCGGTGGGGCCCGAGGCGCGGCGGTACGCCGAGTGGATCCGGAGCCACCAGGAAAGCGGGAAGCAGGAGGAGGGCCTCGGCGTGGCGGTGGAGGCCATGGACCTCGTCAAGGGCCTGATGGGGGATTTCCTCCGGCAGCTTCGAGCCCACGCCATGGGCCCGAAGGAGTACCGGTACATCCAGCAAGCCACGGAGGAGGCCCTCCGGGAACTGGGGGAAGGCCCGGCCACGGCTCTGGACCGGGACCTCCTGTCGGCCCTGGAGGGGGCCTCCCGCCTCGAAGGGCTTCGGGACCCAGACCGGGCGGCCCTTCAGAAAAAAGTCCAGGAGTTCCGAGACCGGATGGGCCTTTCGGGGGAGCCCCTCTCCCCCAACGCCGCCCTGGCGGCCCGGTACCGAGAGCGGATCCGCGCCGCCGAGCTGCCTTCCGAAGCCCGAATGCTCCTCACCGGGGCGACGGAGGGGGGGCGCTCCTCCGGGCCCGTGATCCGGCTGAACTGACGCCCCTTAGGATTCGCGCCGGCCTTCCCCGGGGGAAGGAAAAACGGAGAGCTCCCGGGGCGTGCGCTCCACCCCCGGATTTTCGGGAAGCGCCTCACCGGCGGGGGCCGCCTCCAGCTGCTCGAAGCGCCGGGCCGTGACGAAGACGCGGCTTTCCAGGCTGGCGGTGGCCTTGTTGTAGGCTTCCACCGCGCCGTCCAGCTGTTTTCCCACCTTGGCCCAGTGGTCGGCGAGGGTCCCCAGCCGCCGGTAGAGCTCCTTCCCCAGGTCGCTGATCTCCCGGGCGTTCCGGGCCAGCGCCTCCTGGCGCCAGCCGTAGGCCACCGCCTTGAGGAGGGCGATGAGGGTGGTGGGGGTGGCCAGAATCACCCGCTGCTCCGCCGCCCAGTCCAGGAGGGCCGGGTCGGCCTCCAGGGCGGCCGAAAAGAAGGACTCCCCGGGCAGAAAGAGGACCACGAACTCCACCGATTGGGGGAGGGCCTCCCAGTAGGCCCTCTGGCCGAGCCGCTTCACGTGGTCCCTCACCTGTCGGGCGTGGTCCTTGAGGAAGCGCTGCCGCTCCTCCTCCGTGGGGGCGTCCATGGCCGAGAGGTAGGCCTCCAGCGGAGCCTTGGCGTCCACGGCCACCTCCTTCCCGCCGGGGAGGCGGACGAGGAGGTCGGGCCGCTGGCGCCCCTCCGGCCCCTCCCGCGACTCCTGTTCGACGAAGTCGCAGTTCTCCACCATGCCGGCCAGCTCCACCACCCGCCGGAGCTGAACCTCCCCCCACCGGCCCCGGGCCTCCGGGCGGCGCAGGGCCTTCACCAGGTTCTGCGTTTCCCCCCGGAGGGCGGGGAGGTGGACCTCGGAGAGGGTCCGAAGCTGCTCCCTCAAGGTTCCGTAGGCCTCGATCCTCGCCCGTTCGATGTCGGCGATCTTGCCGTCCACCTTTTCCAGCGACTGGGCCAGGGGCTTGACGAGGGCTTCCACCGCCGCCTTCCGGGCCTCCAGGTCCCCCCTGGCCGCCTCGTGGAACTTGGCCAGGCTCTCCTGGGCCAGCTGGAGAAAGGAGCGGCCGCTCCTTTCCAGGGCCTCGGCGGAGAGGGCCCGGAAGGCGTCCGCCAGCTTGCGCTCCGCTTCCGAAAGGAGGGCCATCTTCTCCTCGGCCGCCTTCCGACCCTCCTCGAGCCTCGCCCGGGCCTCCTGAACCTCCGCGAGGAGGCGGCTCCGCTCCTCCTCCAGTTCCGCCGCGCGCTTCTCCAGGGCGGGGATCCGTTCCGCCCGGGCCTCGGCGGCGGCCCGGCGCTCCCCCGCGGCGGCCAGGTCCGCCTCCAGCCCCCGGCGGCGGGTCTCCGCCTCCTCCAGCCGGAGGAGAAGAGCCTCCCGCTCCCTCCGCAGGGGCCCCACGGGAAGACGGCCCAGCAGGGTGCCGAGGAGGGCCCCCGCGGCGAGGGAGAGGAGGGCGGCGGCGAAAAGGGTGAGGGTCATGGGTGCCTCCGGCCCCAGCATAGGGGCGATGCCGCCACCGCGCAAGGCGGCGGTGGGACGGACGCGGCCCGGGAGGGGGGAGCGCCTGCGACCCCACCGGGCAGGCACCCCCCTCCCGGGGGGCGGGGAAGGGAGGGGGTGGAAGGTGACGAAGGGACTCCCTCCCCCGCCCGACCCCACGCTAGGACCGAGGAGTGCACGAATTGGACACTCCTTCGCTCCGCCCCGGCGGGGGCGGTGGTCCCCGCTTCCCGTCTCCTCTCGGGCGGATTATTCTCTCCCCTGAGGACGTTTGGCTTACGGAGGTGCCGATGTTCCGCATCCGCCCACGCTTCCCCCAGCTTTCCCGCCCATTTCTCGCCGCCTTCGCCCTTGCCTCGGCGTCCCTGGCCCCCCTCGCCCAGTCCCCGCCGCCCGTTCTGAAGGACCCGCGCGAGGTGCGCCTCCAGAACGTCCGGCAGTTGACCTTCGAGGGGGAGAACGCCGAAGCCTACTTCTCCTTCGACGGCAAGAGCCTGGTCTTCCAGTCCCGCCTTGACCGCGGCGGCTGCGACCAGATCTACGCCATGGACCTCTCCGGCGGGAACCGCCGCCTCGTCTCCACCGGAAAGGGCCGGTGCACCTGCGCATACTTCCTCCCCGGCGACCGCCGGGTCCTCTTCGCCTCCACCCACGGCGCCTCCCCCGCTTGCCCGCCTCCGCCGGACAGGAGCCGCGGCTACGTCTGGCCGGTCTACGGAGACTACGACATCTACACGGCGGACCGGGACGGCGGCCCCGCCAAGCTACTCATCGCCTCCCCCGGCTACGACGCCGAGGCCACCGTGAGCCCCGACGGGAGGCTCGTCGTCTTCACCTCCGACCGGGACGGCGACCTCGAGTTGTACATCTACGACCTCGAGACCAAGTCCACCCGACGCCTCACCCACCTCCCCGGCTACGACGGCGGGGCCTTCTTCTCCCCCGACGGGAAGAAGGTCGTCTTCCGCGGCTGGCACCCCACCGACCCGAAGGAGCTGGAGGACTACCGGTCCCTCCTCCGGGACCACCTGGTGCGCCCTTCCCGCATGGAGATCTTCACCATCGGCGTGGACGGGACGGCTCTGCGCCAGGTCACGAACAACGGCGCCGCCAACTTCTGCCCCTTCTGGCACCCCGACGGCAAGCGGATTCTCTTCGCCTCCAACCTCGGGGACGAAAAGAAGCGGAACTTCGACCTCTACCTGGTGAACGAGGACGGCACGGGCCTCGAACGGGTCACCTACGAAGGCTCCTTCGACGGCTTCCCCATGTTCAGCCCCGACGGGCGTTACCTCGTCTGGGGCGCCAACCGGAACGCCGCCCGCCCCGGCGACACCAACATTTTCCTCGCCGAGTGGGTGGAGGACCCCGCGGCGGCCTTCTCCGAGGAGCGCCTGCGGAAGGACGTGGAGGCGCTGGCCTCCCCCGACTTGAAGGGCCGCCTCACGGGGACCCCCGAGGCCCTCGAGGCGGTCCGGTACGTGGCCGAGGGCTTCCGCGCGGCGGGCCTCCTGCCGCCCCCGGGCGCCGCGGATTACCTCTCCCCCTTTTCCTTCACCGCCGGGGTCCGCCTGGGAGAGGGGAACGCGGTGAGGCTCCAGGCGGCGGGCGGCGAGGCGTCCCTCGCGATGGGGGAGGAAGTCCAGCCCCTGGGCATGTCGGAGGACGGGGACCTCCGCTCCCTCCCCGTGGTCTTCGCCGGGTACGGCATCCGGGCCCCCGACCTGAAGTGGGACGACTACCAGGGGCTGGACGTGAAGGGAAAGGCGGTGGCCGTCTACCGCTGGGGCCCCGACGGGGACGACCCCAAGAGCCCCTTCGCCCTTTACTATCCCATCCGCTACAAGGCCATGGCGGCCCGGGAGCTGGGGGCCCGGGCCCTCGTCGTCCTCGGCCCCTCCGACGGGGAGGACGACCTGGTCCCCCTCTCCACCACGGCCCGGGGGGGCTCCTCCGGCCTCGTGGTGTTGAGCGCCCGCCGCGCGCCGTTCGCCCGCGCCTTCGCCGCCGCCGGCCGGGCCCTCCCCGACCCCCGGGATCCCCACGGTCCCCCCCTCCGTTTCGAGGTTTCCGGCGTCACTCTCTCGGCCGCCGTGCGGCTGGTCCGGGAGAAGGCCGAGGGCGTCAACGTCCTCGGCTGGCTCCCCGCCACCGCCCCCGCCGAGGAGACGGTGGTTCTCTGCGCCCACTACGACCACCTGGGCCTGGGCGTGGAGGGCTCCCTGGCGGAGAAGAAGGGCGAGGTGCACCCCGGGGCCGACGACAACGCCTCCGGGACGGCCGGCCTCCTGGCCCTGGCCCGGTACTTCGCGGGGAAGCCGGAGAGACCGCGGAACCTCCTCTTCGCCTCCTTCGCCGGGGAGGAACTGGGCACCCTCGGCTCCTCCCACCTGGTGAAAGCCCCTCCCCTCCCCCTGGAGCGCGTCGTGGCGGTGATGAACTTCGACATGATCGGCAGGCTTCGGGAGAACCGCCTCGTGGTGGGCGGCGCCGGAACCTCCCCCGTGTTCAGGGGCCTTCTGGAAAGGGCCAACACCGACGGACTGGACCTGGCCCTGGGGGAGGACGGCTACGGCGCCTCCGACCACGCCGTCTTCTACGCCCAGGGCATCCCCGTTCTCTTCTTCTTCACGGGCGCCCACGAGGACTACCACCGCCCCTCGGACACCCCCGACAAGATTCTCTACGCAGGGGAGGCCCGGGTGCTCCGCTTCGCCGCCCGCGCCGCCGAGTCCCTCCTCGCCCTTCCCGAGCGCCCCGCCTACGTCCGGGTGGCCCCTCCCCCCGGGGAGGTTGCGGGCCGCGGCTTCCGGGTCTACCTGGGCACCATCCCCGATTATTCCGGCGAGGGAAAGGGCGTGCGGCTCATGGGCGTCCGCCCGAGCAGCCCCGCCGAACGGGGCGGCTTGAGGAAGGGAGACGTCATCGTCCGCTTCGGCGGCAAGGCCGTGGAGAACGTCTACGACTACACCTACGCCCTCCAGGACCACAAACCCGGGGACACGGTGGCCCTCACCGTCCTGAGGGACGGCTCCCCCCTGGACCTGTCCGTCACCCTGGAGCGCCGGCCTGGCAAGGATTGAGCGGGGAGCGGGGGAGGAGAGCCCCCCTTCGATTCCCTCCCGCCGCCGGCGGCGGTTTTTTCAAGGGAACCTGGGTGTGGTAGCGTGGGTCCAACCCCTTCGACGGGAGAAGACCGGGGGGAAATCCCCGGACCCGGAAGCCGGAAGGAGACGCCCATGAACCGACGAACCGCCGCCCTCGCCGCCGCCCTGCTCGTCCCCCTCGCCGCCGCCGCCGACGCCTCCAAGACCATGCTGACCGTCTACAACCAGGACCTGGCCCTCGTGCGGCAGGAACGCACCCTCCCCGTCCAGCGGGGGGTCTTCAAGTACCTCTTCGAGGACGTGACCACCCGCATCGACGCCACCTCCGTGGCCCTGGAGACCCTCTCGGGCCCGCCCCTCTCCATCCTGGAGCAGAACTACGCCTACGACCTCGTCAGCGACCAGAAGGTGCTGGAGAAGAGCCTCGGGCGCACCGTCACCTTCTTCGAAAGGGTCGGCGACGTGGAAAAGGCTTACACCGGAACGCTCCTCTCGGTGGCGGGGAACCGCCCGGTCATCCGGACGGCGGAGGGCCTCTACATCGGCACCCCCGCGAGGTACCTGCTGGACGCCCTGCCGCCGGGGCTCATCGTGAAGCCCACCCTCGTCTGGCTCCTCAGCGGCCAGCGGGAAGGCAGCCAGGAGGTGGCCCTCTCCTACCTCACCGGCGGCCTCTCCTGGAACGCGAACTACGTCCTTCTGCTGGATCCCTCGGAAAAGAACGTGGGCTTCACCGGGTGGGTCACCCTCCAGAACCAGAGCGGGCTCACCTTCGAGAACGCCACGCTGAAGCTTCTGGCGGGGGACGTCCACCGCGCCCAGCGGCCGGAAACCCGCCGCGTCCTCTACGCCGCCGCCAAGGAAATGGCGGCGCCGGCCCCCCAGTTCGAGGAGAAAAGCCTCTTCGAGTACCACCTGTACACCCTGAAGCGCCCCGCCACCGTCGCCGACAACGAGACCAAGCAGATCGAGCTCACCTCCGCGCCCTCCGTGCCGGTGCAGAAGACCTACGTGTACGACGGGGCCAACCTCGGCGCGTACGGCGGCTGGTACTACGGCTCCCGGGAGAACCGGGACCTGGGCCTTCCCTCCAACCCGAAGGTCTCCGTCTTTCTCGAGTTCGACAACAAGGAAGCCGCCGGCCTGGGCATCCCCCTCCCCAAGGGCACCGTCCGGGTCTTCCAGAAGGACGCCGACGGCTCCGCCCAGTTCGTGGGGGAGGACGCCATCGACCACACCCCCAAGGACGAGCACGTGCGGATCAAGATGGGCGAGGCCTTCGACGTCGTCGGGGAGAGAAAGCAGACGTCCTTCAAGGCCGTGGTCTCCGGCCACGTCTACGACGAGTCCTTCGAGATCACCCTTCGGAACCACAAGAAGAACCCCGTGACCGTTCGCGTCACCGAAGTCCTGTACCGGTGGAGCGACTGGGAGATCACGAGGGAGAGCACCAAGCACGAAAAGGTGGACAGCCAGACCGTCGTCTTCCCCGTCACCGTCCCCGCCGACGGCGAGGTCCAGGTGACCTACACCGTGCGGTACACCTGGTAAAGAAGGGACGGGAAGCTTCGCCCCCGGGGGGCCTCCCGGGGTGGAGGGGCGGGGCGCCCCCGCGCGCCCCCCTCCCCTCCCGTTTCCCCCGGGCCTGAGCCGGGACCGTCCTTCGCCGCCTCCTCCGGCCCCCTTCCACCCTTTTCCGCCTTCTTTCGATACTCCCATTGTTCCAGTGGCAATGGGGCATTTCCCCCCACTCCGCGGCACTTTTTCGACGGGGGCCTTGAATCGTTGACAGCGAAGGACGGCGGTGCGGATAATCGGTCTTCGCCTACCCAGCGCGAAGACCTTTCCCGCTCCGTTGGCGTTCGGGAAAGGGGACGGCGGCGGTTTCGAGCGGTTCCCGGCCTTCATCCCGTGGTGGGGGGATTCCGCTTGGAGGGCCGGAGGCGCCGGGCCTCCGACGTCGGTTGGGACCCTTTGGAGGAGGTGCTGCATGGGTAAGCTGTACGACGTTCTCGCCAAACAGATCCCCGAAATGCGCAACGACATCAAGGCCTTCGTGAAGGAACACGGGGCCAAGGTGATCGGCGAACTGACCATCGGCGCCGCCTTCGGCGGCATGCGCGGCCTCAAGGCCATGGTCTGCGACACCTCCGAGGTGCCGCCGGACAAGGGCCTCATCATCCGCGGCATCCCCATCAAGGACCTGGCCGGCAACCTCCCCGAAGAGGTCTTCTGGCTCCTCCTCACCGGGCGGATGCCCTCCAAGGACGAGCTGAAGGACCTCCAGGAGGACCTGAAGGCCCGGGCCGAGCGGCTCCCCGCCTACGTCTTCGACGTCCTGGACGCCATGCCCTTCGACTCCCACCCCATGTGCATGCTCAACACCGGCATCCTGGTCCTCGAGCGGGAGTCCGAGTTCCGCAAGAAGTACGACGAGGGCATGAAGAAGGACGACTACTGGAAGCCCACCCTGGAAGACGCCCTGAACCTCATCGCTTGGATTCCCGTCATCGCCGCCTACATCTACCGGCGGAAGTTCCGCGACGGCGTCCGCATCCCGGCCGATCCGAAGCTCGACTGGGCCGGGAACTACGCCCACATGCTGGGCATCCCCGACCCCACCGGCGAGTTCAAGAACCTCATGCGGCTCTACATGGTCCTCCACAGCGACCACGAGGGCGGCAACGTCTCGGCCCACACCTGCCACTGCGTGGGCAGCGCCCTCTCCGACGCCTTCTACGCCGTCTCCGCCGGCCTGGACGGCCTGGCGGGCCCGCTGCACGGCCTGGCCAACCAGGAGTGCCTGGCGTGGATCCTGGAGACCATGGAGAAGTTCGGCGGCACCCCCACGGAGGAGCAGCTCGCCAGGTACGCCCAGGAGACCCTCGACGCCGGGAAGGTCGTCCCCGGGTACGGCCACGCCGTCCTGCGGATCACCGACCCGCGTTTCGACGCCTTCCACGCCTTCGGCGCCCGCGTCTGCCCCGACGACCCCGTCTACCAGACGGTGGCCCGGGTCTTCAAGGTGGTCCCGGAGGTCCTCAAGCAGGTCCAGAAGATCAAGGACCCCTGGCCGAACGTGGACGCCGCCTCCGGGTGCCTCCTCTACCACTTCGGCATGAAGGAGTTCAGCTACTACACGGTGCTCTTCTCCGTCAGCCGCGCCATGGGCATGGTCTCCCAGCTCGTCGTTTCCCGCGGCTGGGGCGAGCCCATCGAGCGGCCCAAGTCCATGCCCACGGCTTGGTTCAAGGCCCAGGCGGCGAAGTAGCCGCACTTGCCGTTCCGTTTCGGGAGGGCGGGGCTTCGGCCCCGCCCTTTCTCTTCACGCGGCGGCGGCCAGGGACGGGTCGCGCGGGAAGGCGCCCGGCTTCGAGGCCCCTTCAGGCGTGGTCCTCCCACCGGCCCAGGATTTCCGGGCACCCGCACCCCTGGACCTCCGGTTCGAGCGTGGCGTGGGTGATGGCCCACTCGGCGTGGAGGTGGCTACGGATCCGCCGGCAGAGGGCTTCGGCGGCGCTGGCCGGGAGGTCTTCCTCGAGGACCACGTGGGCGGTGAGCAGGCGCTGGCCGGGCCCGTTCTGCCAGACGTGGACGTGGTGCAGGGTGGTGCCGGGAAAGGCCCGGGCGACTCCCTCGGCGATGGCCTCGGGAACGGCGTCCACCGGGGCCGCCTCCATGAGCGTCGTCACCGTTTCCCAAACCAGGGACAGGGCGCTGCGGAGGACGAAGAGGCCCACGAGGAGCGCCGCCGCCGGGTCGGCGTAGAGGCCCAGGGGGGTGGAGGCCAGCAGGGCCGCCACCACCACGGCCAGGGAGGCCAGCGCGTCCTGGGCCATGTGGAGGAAGGCGCTTCGGACGTTCACGTCGTCCTTCCCGTGGCGCCTGAGGAGCCACACCGACCCCAGGTTGGCCGCCAGGGCCACCACCGCCACCCCCAGCATGAGCCCCCGCTGGACCGGCTCGGGACGCAGGAAGCGTTCCACCGCCTCCCGGCCGATGAGGACGGTGATGCCGATGAGGACCACGGCGTTGGCCAGCGCCGCCAGCACCTCGACCCGCTTGAAGCCGTAGGTGTGGCGCGCGGTGGGAGGCCGCCGGCCGAAGCGGCGCGCCCAGAGGGCCACCGCCACCGCCCCCACGTCGCCGAGGTTGTGGGCGGCGTCGGACAAGAGGGCGAGGCTCCCGGAGAGCAGGCCGGCCAGAAACTCCGCCGCCGTGATGGCGGTGTTGAGCAGGGCGCTCAGGAGAAGACGGAGGTCCATCTCCCCGTTCCCCGGCAACGGCCCCTGGTGGTCCCCCGTCATCGCGCCGCCTCCTCAGGAGCGCAGTGTACCCCTTTTCGGGGGCCGCCACGGGGAACGGAATCCCTGCCGGCGCGCCGCCGGGGAGGGCTCTCAAGCGCGCGCGGCGTAGCCGGGGAAGGGGGGGGCGGCCCGCCGTTTCCGCAGGAGAAGGCAGGCGGGACAGAGGGCGGGCCCGCGGGAAGGCCGGCGGGTGCGGCGGCCGCACTCCACGCAGGAGCCGGCCGGCCCCCGGGCGAGGGTGCGGGGCCCCTGGGCCTCGGGGAGGGGAACGAGGCTCAAGACGCCGGGGGCGCAAGAGGCGGCACAGACCCCGCAGCCGGTGCAGGAGGTCGGATCGAGGTGCAGGCGGAGGTTCCCCTCCGCCTCTTCCACGATCAGGGCGCCCTCCGGGCAGGCGAGGGCGCAGGCGCCGCAAAGGGAGCACCCCTCCTCTTGAACGGCGGGGGAATGACAGGGGCGAAGAAGCGCCAGGAGACCGGAGGGAACGGGCCCGCCGCCGAGGAGGGCTTCCAGGGCGTCCTGCAGCGCTCCGCGGCGGACGCTCCCCCCGGCGAGGCTCTTCGAGGCGGAGCCCCCCAGGGAGCGGAAGAAGGCCCGGCGGTCGAGGCCGGCCTCGACCTCTTTCCCCGGCGGAGGAGGGCCGAGGACCAGGACTTCACGCCCCGCCGCCTCCCCCAGCGAGCGCGCCGTGGCCTCCAGGGCACGCCTCGCCTTCTCCGAGGCGGGGCCCAAGGGGCACCGTACGCACTCCCCCGCTTCCAGGTACAGGGTCCCGCCGGCGGCGCGGGCCAGCACCACCGCCTGTTCCGGCCGCAACGCCCCCAGGCAGGGAAGGGTCCCTCCGCCCCGGGCCGGAGAGGCCGCACAAGACCAATGGCTCCCGAGGTTTCTCCCCGGCCGCGGCCGGAGGCGCCTTTCCACCCCAGGGGCCGCCAGAGAACCCCGAGGGCAGGCGGCCGCGCAGAGGCCGCATCCGTCGCACCCCTCGGAAGCCTCGGGGAGGGCGTCCCGGAACCGAAGAACCCCCCGCGGGCAGGCAGCGGCGCAGGCCCCTCCGCAGGAGCCCTCCGGCCCCTCGCACGGGGGACCGGCGAGGACCGGCGCCGGGTCCCCCGTGCGAAGGAACGCTTCCAGGGCCCGCGGCCCGAACATGGCCCCCTCCTACCGCACGAACTCGATGGAGGGGCGGGTCTGGCGAGGATCGGCGAACTCCGGAGGGGGGTCTCCCCAGCGCCGGAAGTCCTCACCGAACGAAATGGCCTCCCCCACGCAGGTGGCGGCGCAGGCGGGACCGAGGCCCGCCTCCACCCGGTGGACGCAGAGGGTGCACTTCTCCACCTTCTTCGTCACGCGGTTGAACTGGGGGGCGCCGTAGGGGCAGGCCATGACGCAGGCCTGGCACCCCACGCACTTCTCCTGGTCGATGAGGACGATGCCGTCGGAGGCCCGCTTGGTGATGGCCTTGGTGGGGCAGGAGCGCTTGCAGGCGGGGTCGGCGCAGTGGTTGCACGCCAGCGGGACGAAGACCCGCTCCACCTCGGGGAACCGGCCCCGCTCCACCTCCGTCACCCACCGGTAGTTGACCCTCAGGTCCAGGGTGGTGTTGTTCTCGAACTTGCAGGCCTCCATGCAGGCCTTGCACCCGATGCACTTGGAGAGGTCGATCTTCCAGCCCAGCTGTCTCATGGCTTCTCCCCTACGCCTTGACCACGTCGACGCGGGTCTCGAAAAAGACGGAGCCCATGCCCAGGGGATCGGTCAAGGGCATGTCCCCGAGGACCGGATCCACCTTCATGAGCACGTTGCCGTGGACGCCCAGGGCACGCCCGGGGTCGTAATCCTGGGGCTGTCCGTCCACCTCGTAGGGGGAGGACTGCATGGCCCAGTGGCCCAGGGAGTTGGCGATGGCCACCACGCCGGGGCGGATGGCCTCGGTGAGGCGTACCCGACCCCTCACCCCCTGGGGGTTGCTGGCGGAAAAGACGCGGACCAGGTCCCCGTCCTGAAGCCCCCGCGCCAGCCCGTCGGCGGTGTTCATCTCCACGAGGGATTCGGGAAGGTGCATCTGGAGGGAGGGACAGACGATGGTCCGGCTCTGGGTGTGGAAGGCCGGCTTGTAGGTGGTGAGGAGAAGAGGCAGAGGATCAGGGTTCAAGGGCCTTCCAAGGCTGTCGAAGGAGCGCAGCTCCACCCGCGGCAGGGGGTCGAAGTACTCCCCGTCCAACGGCTTCCCCGTGACCGGGTCCCACGCCGTGACCGTGCGGGCGTTGAGGTAGGTGGCCCAGTTCTCGGAGTAGACGTTGTTCCGGCCGTTCTGGCGGTTGAGGAGAAAGCCCGTGGACCAGTCGTAGGCGTCCTCTGGGGGTTGGAAGACCCCTCCCCGGGCCACCACGTCCGCCTCCGTCACCGAAAGGCCCGAAGCGTTGGCGTCGGCGGTGAGGTTTTTCAGGACCCTCTTGTAGAAATCCCAGGCGCGGTCGAGGGAGCCCCCGTCCACGAAGGCGTTGGCCCCCACCCCGGGCAGGCCCAGGCGCTTTCCGATGGCGATGTAGATGTCCTCCAGCGTCTTGGTCTGGGGGTGGTAGGGGATGTACTCGTTGGGGGCGTCCACGTCGAAGGGGGCGGAGGCGTCGCGCTCCTGGGGGGTTCCCTTGTCGTAGGTCCCCACCACAGGCTGGCGCCACGCGGAGACCTTCGTCACCACCGTCGGGGCGGCGCCGGGGGTTCCCCAGCGCTCCAGGTAGCTCCCGTCGGGAAGGATGTAGTCGGCGAACCTCGTCGTCTCGTTGAGGTTGATGTCGATGGCCACGAAGAGGGGCAGGGCGGACCGATCCCTCAGCGTCGCCTCCTGAACGATTCCCGCGGGGATGGTGTAGACGGGGTTGGCCCAGTAGGTGATCAGGCACTTCACCGGGTAGGGGTAGCCGTCCTGGATGGAGGGCAGGATCTCCTGCCAGACCTTGTTCCGGTACCAGGGACGGCGGGGCGGGTAGCCGTCCCGGGCGATGAGGTTGGGCACGTTGGCCGGCGTGTAGTCCTTCTCCCGCGTGAGGCCCACCCCCGCCGGAGTGACCCCGCCGGGCACGTTGGTGACGTCCACGACTTTGTTGGTGGTGTTGTACTTCCCGCCGCCGGCGCTCAATCCCCCGATCCGGTCGATGTTCCCTACGAGGACGTTCAGGATCCCCACGGCGAAGGCCTGGTAGGTCCCCCGGGACTTCTTCACCACCGAGCGGTAGGCGTCGGCCACGGCGGCGGGGCCGTAGGAGGTGAATTCCTGGGCCAGCGTCACGATGGTATCCACGTCGACCCCGGCCACGTCGGCGTACTCGGCGTAGGTTTTCTCCTGGGCCCGTTCCCGAAGGAGGAGCAACGCCGATTTGACGGCGATGCCGTTCACCGTCCCCTGGTAGAAGAGGTCCACGCCGTCCACCGAAGCGACGGTGGCCACTTGGGTGTTGCGCTGGGGCGATCCCCCGGTGACCACCACGAACTCCGAGGAAGTCCCCCCCGGAAGGCCCGCCTCGTCGGCCCGGAGGAACTTCCGGTGGTGGGGGTGGGCGGGGTCGGTGATGACCAGCCAGGCGGCGCTGCTGTGGGTTTGGATGGCCTTGCCCTTCCGGTCGGTGCCGAAGACCGCCGTGGCCGCCTGGGCCGAGCAGGTTCTCAGGAACTGTCCGTTGTACCGGTGGTTTTCCAGGATCCACCGGATCATGCCCATGAGGATGCCGATGTCGCCCCCCGGCTTCACGGGGACCCACCGGTCGGCCTTGGCGGCCACCTTGGACATGCGGGGGTCCACCACCACCAGCTTTCCCCCCCGGGCCTTGAGCCCCGCCACGATCTTCCGGGCCACGGTCTGCATGGGGAAGTTGGCCTCCAGGTAGTTGCCGCCGAAATTGAGAAGGTACTTGCAGTTCAGGAAATCGGGTTTGCGGTTGGCGGCCCCCGCCTCACCGGCCCCCACGAACCAGTCCAATTCGCAAATGGTGTCGTGGGGAAGGCGGAAGTTGATCGTTCCGTAGGACTTTCCCCAGAAGCGGTCGTTGAAGTCGGTCTGCCCTTCCTCCATGCGGCCCACCATCACCACCACCTGGTTGGCCTTGGGTCCCAGTTCGGGGATGGCCGGGTCGATGGGGTCGAAGGAACGCAGGGCCCGCAGGCCGTCCACGTGCCCTTCCCCGAAGAGGTTTCCCCCTTCGCAGATCTCCTCCACGGCCTGCTCCCAGGAGATGCTCTGCCAGCGGCCCGAGCCCCTCGGCCCCACGCGCTTGAGGGGCCGGGTGATCCGCAGGGGGTCGTACAGCACCTCGGGGGCCGCCTGCCCCCGGGGGCACATGCGCCCCCGCTCCCCGCCGGCGGCGGCGGGGTCGGTGTCGTAGGGCAGGATCTCGTCGGGTTCCCGGCAGTTGGGGTGGTAGGGGTTGCCGTCCACCTTCATCAGGACCCCGTTCCGCACGTGGGCGGTGAGGCCGCAGTCGGAACGGCACTGCAGGCAAACCGAGCGGACGTGGTTCACCGCGGGGGAGGTGTCGGGCGTGTCAGGCAGCTGGCCGGTGTAACGGCCCGGCTGGCCGGCCGCCGCGGCGGGGAGACCCGCGACGGCGGTGACCGCCGCGGCGGCTCCGGTGGCCTTCAGGAAGGTCCGCCGGTCCAGTTCCGAGAGGGGTGGGTTCTTCTTGGCCATGGGGGTTCCTCCTCGCCTAGCGCTTCTTTTTCGGACCATAGAGCTGCTTTCCCGGCCCCGCGGCGCTGTGGCAGGGGTAGCAGGAGGTGATGGTCGCCACGTTCTTCCCGAGGGATCCCGCGTTGCCCCTGGCCCCGGCCTGTCCGTCTTCGATGACGACCGTGGGGTGGCAGAAGGTGCAGTGGCGGGGGTTGAGGCCCATCTGGGCCACCAGGGCGTGGGCCTCGGGAACGCCTTCTTTCAGCGTTTTCCTGTCCAGGATGCCGGCGTGGCAGCCGCTGCGGGTGCAGTCGGCGTCGTACCTCGGCGAATCGCTCCGGTGGAGGGCCGTCAAGGCGGCGGCGCTCTCGGCGATGGGCTGGCCGGCCTTCCGGGGAGGCGTGGGGCTCTGCTCCCCCAGGTCCTGCGCCGCGGCCCAGAGGGCCAGCGCCGCCGGAAGGAGGAAGCAGGCGGTGCGAAAGAGAGGCGATCGTCGCATGGGGAATCCCTCCATTAAAACTTCCAGGTCAGGGCCGCGGCGAGGGTGTCCGCCGATCCGTTCTCGAAGGCGTACGCATACCGGTGGTAGCCGGAGATCCGGCCCCGGAACGACAAGGTGAGGTTGGGCTTCCAGTCGAAGTCCACGGTGGCCGAAACCACCGGGAAGCGGTAGGCTTCGGTGCCGGCCGCCAGGGTCTGGCCGGCGAAGGCCGTGGCGTGCCAGCGTGCTCCCAGCGGCAGAGAGGCCCCCGCCTGAACGGAAGTGGTCCTCTCCTCGTAGGCGGGGCCGAAGAAGAGCGCCTCCGGCGTGGGCGGCAGGAGGCCGTGGAAGGTGGTCCTGAGCCGCCGGTAGTCCCCCTCAAGAAAGACCACCGCCCCCGAGGAATGGCCCCAGGAACCCGACAGGCCCGCCCGGTCCTCCCAGATCCGGTTGTGGGAGGAGGAGGACAGCGCGTAGCGCAGGTCGGCGGTGGCGGCGTCGCGGGAGAGAAGCCCGCGGATCTCCAGACGGGGCAAGGGCCGGAGCCTGGCTTCCGCGGAGGCGGAGCGGAGGCGCAGGAGCCGGTCTCCCAGGTCTCCGCGGGCATCCCGCTTCCGGTCCTCCAGGGAAAGGACCATGTCGAAGGAGCGGAGGGGCTTCCACCGGAGGCGCATCCGGGCGTCGTTCCGGTCCTGCCGGTCCCGGTCCACCCCTTGGAGGGTGCTTCTTTCGTACCGGCGCCACCCCACCGTCGCCCCGGCGGTGAGGGAGAGGGACCTGGAAGGCCGCCAGGAAAGGCTCACCCCCTCCTCGTGGAGCCAGAGGTCTTCGTGAACCGAAAGGAAGGGGGTGGGCAGGAAGGGGCCGAGGCCCAGGTAGCCCTCCGAGTCCACCTCCTCCTCGGAGAGGTTCCCGCCGTAGCCCACCTCCACGGACGGCACCGGCCGGTAGTGGGCCGCGGCGAAGATGCAGAAGGAGTCGGCCTCCGACCGGATCCCCCCGCCCCGCCAGGCGGCCCCCGGAAAGAGGCGGTCGTTCACCTCGAGCGAGGAGCGGGGTTCGTTGACGGCGTTCCTCGCGGAAAGGCCCACGGCGGCGTCGAAGCGGCCCCCTTCGGGGCGCCACTGGAAGCGGACCGTTCCCGACCCCTCGTCGATCTTCTGTACCGAAACGTCGAGGAGGGTCCTGTCCAGGGCGAAGCCCCCGAACTGCCGAACCTCCTGGGTGCGGCCTCCGTCGAAGGAGCCGGCGGCCGCCTCCGCCGAGAGGGTGGCGGCACCCCGGCGGAGGGCCACCCCCGCCCGGGCTTCCAGGACCGACGCATCGGGGCGTTCCCGGGTGGGGAGAGAAAAATCGACGGCGCTTCCGAAGGAACCGCCCCGAAGGGCGCGGGCCGATCCGCCTTCGTCCAGAACCCTCAGGATGCCGTAGGCCGCGGCGGAGGACCCCAAGGAAGCGTCCACGCGCCCCTCGGCGATCCAGAGGCGGCGGCGGGGCGCCTCCCCCAGGGGGAGGTACTTCGGATGCCTGCCGAAGAAGGCCGGCACGTCGGGGGAGAAGTTCGTGGGCCCCGGAGGCTCGTCGGTCACCGCGTGACGGGCGTCGATCCGCAGTCGCCAGGAGGCGGGAACCTCCCACGTCAGGGAGAGGGCCCCGTCCCCGGTGCGCCGCAGGAAGCCCTCGGCGCTCCAGCGGAGGTCCCCGGCGGTCCCGCCCCACCGGAACTCCTCCAGCGAGAGGCCCTCCAGGGCGGGGAGCTGGGTCAGTCCCTTCAGCGTTTCGCGGTCGCCGTGGTTCGAGGTTCCGCCGAGTGACACGGTGGCCGAACCCTGCCCGAAAAGCGGAAGGGCCGAAGCAAGGGAGAGTGCGATCCAGAGAGACGCGCGCTTCATCGTCTGCCTCCCTTACCGGAGAAACCGGTCCGAAACGTTGGAGCCGTGGGGAGCGGTGTGGCAGTCGAAGCACCGCGCGTGGCGCCGAAGTTTGTACCGGTGCCCCACTCCCCCCACCTGGGGGAAGGCCGTCTCGTAGTGGCACGAAAGGCAGAGGGCGTTCCCGGACTCCTTGAGCAGGCGGGGGTTCACCGACCCGTGGGCCTTGTGGCAGGCGGCGCAGCCCCCCTCCTCCAGGGCCAGGTGCCTCCAAACGAAGGGCCCCTTCTGGGCCGGATGGCACCGCAGGCAGGCCGCCGAGGAGCCTTCCCGGTCCCCCGCGAGGGCCGGATCCTCCCCGTGGGGCTGGTGGCAGTCCCAGCAGCGGACCTGGCCCCGGTCCACCGGGTGGCGGTAGGGCAAGGAGAAGTCCACCCGCTGGGATTCGTGACACTTCAGGCACCGCTCGCTGGGGTTGCGGGCGGAGGTGGGAAGGGGGCCGGGCCGCCCGCCGGCGTTGGGACCCTCCGGCTGGAAGTGCAGGGCCTCGCCGTGGCATCCCCAGCAAGAGACCCCGGCCTGCACGTGGACCCCTTCCAGCGTGGCGGTCTTGTCCCGGTACACCGCGCCGTGGCAGGCCAGGCACGCGGAGGCCTCCTCCCGGGAGGTCCACCGTCGAAGGGCTTCCTTCCCCCGGACGTTGTCCGGCCGGGGGTCTTCCATGTGGGCCTTGCCGTCCCCGTGGCACGCCTCGCACCCGTTGCGCCCCTCCGCCCGAACCATGAAGCCTTCGTGCACCGTCCCCCGGAAGGCCTGCACCTGCACCTCGTGGCAATCGGCGCAGGGGTTGGCGGCCTTCTGGGCCCCCGCCGGCAGGGCGAAGAGGAGCCACCCCGCCGCGGCGAAAGCCCCGAGGATCCCCCATTTCCATCGTGGCGAGAAATCCATGCGCAGTTCCTCCCCCGCGGGGGAAGGCAAGGGCGGTGCCAGGAGGGCCTTCGCTTCCATCCACATGATTTTGAAGGGGTTTCGTTTTCCGGGAGCCTCCCCGGACCTGCCCGGTTTTCGGCACCCTCCCCCACGCCGGGGGGGCCGTGCCCCTTCCGAGAATAGGCGTCCAACCAGGAGTTGCGAAAAACGGGCGGGGTTGCCAGTTTCTTGGCGGGGTCAGGCGTTCCCCTCGGGACCTTCTTCCCCCACCGCCTTTTTCCAGCGGTATTGGAAGGTGCTTCGAGGGATCCCCAGGAGGGCGGCGGCCTTGGACTGGCTGCCTCCGGCTTCCTGCAGCGCCCACCGCAACAGACGGCGTTCGGTATCCTGAAGGATGTCGTCCAGCCGGACGGGCCCGGGAGGGGGCACTGGAACCGGGAGGGGGGAAGGCCCTCCACCCCTCTCCCGGCGAACCTCGGCGGGGAGGTGTTCCGGGAGGATCACGGGGCCTTCGCAGAGGGCCTCCGCCGCCTGGACGGAGTGCTTGAGCTCCCGGACGTTCCCGGGCCAGTCGTGCCTCAGGAGAAGGGAGGCGGAGTCGGGGTGGAGGCTCTTGGCCGGTGCCCCGGAGGCGGCGGCGCACTGTTGCAGGAAAAAGCCGGCCAGCGGGAGGAGGTCCTCCCGGCGGTCCCTCAGGGGCGGAAGGTGAAGGTGAACCACGTGGAGCCGGTAGTAGAGGTCCTGGCGGAAGCGCCCCCCGGCCACCTCCCGGGCCAGGTCCTTCTTGGTGGCGGAGATCAGGCGAAAGTTCACGGGCCGGGGTTGGTAGGAGCCGAGCCGTTCCACGGTCCTCTCCTGGAGCACCCGAAGGATCTTGGGTTGGACTTCCAGGGGGATGTCGTCGGCGTCGTCGAGAAAGAGGGTCCCCCCCGCGGCAGCCTCGAACCGGCCCGCCTGGCTCCGGTCGGCCCCGGTGAAGGCGCCTCTTTCGTGGCCGAAAAGCTCGTTCTCCAGGAGCCCGCCGGACAGGAGGGCGCAGGAGACGGGGACGAACGGCTTGCCGGCGCGGGGGCTCGCCTCGTGGATGGCCCTTGCCACCACCTCCTTGCCCGTCCCGGTCTCCCCCTCCAGAAGGATGTCCACGTCCAGCGGGGCCACCCGGTCCGCCGCCGCCCAGAAGGCCCGCATGGCCGGGGAGGTTCCGAGAAAGAGCTTTCCCCGGGTCAGGCGTTCGATTTCACCCAGGAGGCGGCGCTTCTCCCGCCGGAGCTCCACCACCTCCGCCACCCGCCTCACCCTCTCCAGAAACTCGACGATTTCGAAGGGCTTCACCAGGTAGTCCGCCGCCCCCCCCTGGAGCGCCGCCACCGCATCCTTCACCGAGGCGAAGGTGGTCATCAAGAGAACCGCCGTTTCGGGGTACGCCTTCCGCGCGCGCTCAAGCAGCTCCATCCCGGTCAGACCGGGCATGCGGACGTCGGCCACCAAGACTTCGGGCGCCGTTTCCTGCATGGCCTTCCAGGCCCGCTCCCCGTCGGGCGCGCACACCACGTCGTACCCCTCCTCCCGGAGGGCGTCGCAGAGGGAGAGGCAGAGCAGCTTCTCGTCTTCCGCCACGAGGACGCGCATCAGGCCTCCCACGTCCGGAAGAGAAGGGTCACCGTGGTCCCCTCGCCGGGGCGGCTCGCCAGGAAGAGTTCTCCTCCGTGGTCTTTCATCATTCGCAGGGAAGTGGGCAGGCCCAGTCCCGTCCCCTTCCCGGGGGGCTTGGTGGTCAGGAACGGTTCGAAGGCCCTCTGACGCAGCGCCTCGTCCATCCCCTCTCCTTCGTCGGCGAGGACCAGTCTAACCCGGTCTCCGTCCTTCCGGGCCTCGACGGTGATCCGCCCGCTCTTCGACTCCATGGCGTCGGCGGCGTTCAGCAGGAGGTTCAGGAGGACCTGAAGGAGGCAGGAGGGGTCGAAACGGACCCGAGGCAGGTCCTCCGGGATGTCCGCCTGCAGCACCACGTCGGCCCGGAGTCGAGGCTCCACCAGGAGCCGCGCCTTGCCGAAGACCTCCGCCAGGGACACCGGTTCCTCGGCGTAGCGCTGGCGGCGGACGTAGGTGAGGAGGTTCTGGAGGACCTCCCGGATGTGGCGAGCGGCTTCCATCATGGAGGGCAGATAGGCCTGCGCCTTCTCCCGGTTCCCGGGGTCCCGCGCCAGGCGCTCCAGGGAGACGAGGAGCCCCGAAAGGGGGTTGTTGATGTCGTGGGCCAGCCCCGACGCGACGATCCCCACGCTGGCCATCCGGTCCACCTCGCGGAAGCGTTCCAGGAGCCCCAGGTGCTCCCGGTGAAGCTTCCGAAGGCGCTCCATCATCTCCGAGACCGACCGGGCCACGGCGCCGATCTCGTCCCGGCGGTTCACCGGAAGGGCCGGGACGGGCCCCTCCAACCGGAAGCCTTCCACCGCCCGGGTGAGGACCAGGGCATCCCGGTGGACGTCCTGGGCGATGAAAACGGCTCCCGCCGAGCCGGCGAGAAAAAAGAGCAGCACCATCGACACGAGGACCCACTGTCCCAGCGCCACCCTCTTCCGGTAGGGCGCCTCCGAAAGGCCCACCCGGACCGACCCCAGCCGCCCCCCCAGCACCGGGGCGGAAAAATCGAGGAAGGAGAGGGCGCCGTCCCGGTACCGCCGCACCGAGGGCCCTGGTGCCGCTGGACGCTGAAGAAACGCCGGGACGCCGTCGGAGAAGGTGCCGGCCTCCACCCCCCCCACGGGGTCGTAGAAGACCACGTACAGCACCTCCGGGTGGCGGCTCCGCAGGGAGTCTCCCAGGCTGGCCAGGCCATTCAGGTCGCGGCGGAGGAGGTAGGGAAGGCCCTCCTCGGCCATGAGGTCCGCCACCGCCTGCCCCTGCACTTCGAGGGAGGCGCGGAGCCCCCGGAGCATGAGGCTCCGAAAGAGCCCCACGTTGATGGACCCGAAGAGGACCACCCCCATCAGGAGCAACAGGAGGATCCGCGTCCTAAGGGGAAAGGCAGCCCTGTTCATGGAGCCTTCGATAGAAGAGGCGGAGTTCCTCCACCCGCCTTCGGTACTCGTCGTCCGCTTCGGACAGGCCAGTCCATCCCATGGCTTCCAGGGCCGCCTGCCCGTCCGGCGCCCCCGGGAGGGCCAGCAGGGCCCTTTTCAACGACTCCCGCTCCCCGGCGGGGAGGTCCTTCCGCACCACCAGGGGAGGGGAGGGGAATTCGGTGGAGCGCAGGATGACGCGGGTCTTGGCGGCCCTTTCGGGGTAAGCCTTCCCCCAGAGGTCGTAGACCGTCTCGTCCACCGCCGCGGCGTCGGCGCTCCCCGCGGCCACCGATTCCAGCGAGCGGTCGTGGCTATGGCTGAAGGCCACGCCCCGGAAGAAGTTCCCGGGCTTCTCCCCCCGCTCGCAGAGCAGGGAGAGGGGGTAGAAATAGCCCGTGAGCGACAGGGGGTCGGTGAAAAGGAAGGACCGCCCCCTCAGGTCCTCCAGCGTTCGGATCCCCTTCCCCTCCCCGGCGACGACCAGGCCGTGGTAGACGGAACCGCTGCCCGGAAGAAGGGGGACGAGAAGCACCTCACCGTGTTCGGTCAGCTGGGGGTCGGAGAGGGCGCCGGTGCAGACGATCCCCGCCTCCACCTGGCCGAAGGCCAGCATGGCGTTGATCTCCCGGTAGTCCGAGCCCAACAGGGGCACCACGGGGGCCCGGAGCCTGCGGGAAAGGGCCTCCGTCAGGAGGGTGAGTCCCTCCCCGCCGGCACGGGCGGAGAGGATGGGGGCCATCCCCAGACGGAAGGGCTTCGGAAAGGCCTCCTCCCGGCGGACTTCCCCCTTCTCCCGCAGGGAGACCCTCTCGTAGGGAGGCTCGCCCCCCGAACAGGACCCCAGGGCCGCCGAGAGCACCAAGAGGCCCGCCAGGAAAGGGAGCGCCCTCCGTCTTTCCCCGGGCAGGCCCCATGGGTTCCCTCTCGAAGGTCGAAGCCAGGCCACGAAGACCTCCTCCTTCCCCCCCCGCCCTGCCGGAACCTTACCACAGATGCCCGGGCCGGGGCACCGCTCCGGCAGGCTAGGGCGCGGCGGAGGCTCCGCCCCCCGTGAGGGAGAGGTACGTCACGACCCAGTTGGAGAGGATCGTGGCGGCGCCGAAAATCAGCAGCCCCAAGCTCCTGAGCGCCCACCCCGAGAGGATGTTCCCGATGACGCAGCCCGTGGCGGACCAGGCGCCGATCCCCACCAGGACCCCCCCCAGCAACGCCGAAAGCGTCCGGTGGGGCTCCTTGGGAAGGAGCCTTGCGCTCCCGGTCATGCGCGCCGAGACGTGGGAGCCGGCCATGAGACCCGGGACGACGAAGATGAGCCAGAAGGAGACTTTCTTCGCGGGCGCCTGCGGGGCGGCGGGTGGTAGAGCGGACTTGGAAGCTTTTGGGGCGGGCGGAGAAGGTTTGGGGGACGGCCCTCTCAGGCTTCCTTGCACGGCGGGTTCGGTGACGAGCAGCTACCCTGCAGCACGCCGTGGTTCACGCCCACCGGGCAGTTCCGTCCCGACGCCGCCGAGGAGAGATAGAGCGGCCCCTCCGGCAGGCCGACGGCCAGTCCGGCCTGCCGGGGCTTCCACGGCCTCGCCAGGAGGCGGCGAAACAGGGGTTCCCTCTGGACGATCCTCGGCCCCTGGGATGGATGGGTGCTTCGCCACCAGAGTGCCGCGGCGCCCGTCCTCCCCGCGAAGAACAGCGCCAGCGCCCAGAAGGGCAAGCCCGTCAGCGAGGAGAAGGTCACCGCGCCCTCGTCGGCCGCCGTCACCTTGTGGGCGAGCATGGTCTTGTGGAGCCCCGAAAGGGGCCCGTACTCCACCATGGCCATGCCCAGCGGCATCCCTATGAGCGCCACGATGGAATGGATGTTCCCCGCCGGGCCTTTGTACAGGCACCCGCTGACGCAACCCCCGGCCAGCACCGTCCCCGCGCCGAAGACGGTGCCGCCCACCGAATAGGAAAGCCGCAACATCGGCTTGGGCGCCGGCGTCACGAGGCCCATGAGGTCCAGCCCAGCAAAGACCGCCGTGGAGGTCACGATGCAGACCCACAGGCCCCAGACCTTCCTCGCGTCCCGCAGGAGGAGGACCTCGCGGAAAGCGGAGGCCCCGCGCAAGTCACCCCTGTTCAGAAAGAAACCGAACAGGAAGCCGAGCGGCGACCCGACCCGCGCCGGCAGCCCCGCCGCCCTCTGCGCGCCGAGCTTCATATACAGGACCGGGAAGGGGAAGATGATCAAGCCCCCGCCCACGCCGATGAGGCTGGAGAGCACCCCCACCCCGAAGGAGAAGACGGTGACGAGAAGGACCATCCCACCGGTGAGCTTCCTCACCTGTGGCCCGGGCTTCTCCCTGGCCGAGAAAACCCTGAGCAGGCCCACGGCGTAGAGGAAGGCCGAGAAGAGAGCCAGCAGGAGATCCCTGGGGGCCCGGCTCGAAAGCACCACGCCCAGGAGCGAACCGGCCATGGTGCCCGGCAGGAAAACCAGGCAGAAACGGTAATCCACCAGATTGTTTCGATGAAAGACAACGGTCGCCGTGAGCGCCGTCACGAGATTCAAGAAGAGCGCCGTCGAGATGGCCGGCTGAACCGCCATGCCCAGCATGACCAGGACGGGCGTGTAGAGCGACCCACCGCCCTTGCCGAACATGGAGAAGACGCCCGAGATCACCAGGATGGCCAGGAAGGCGACGATCCAGAACGACGCGCTCACGGCGGAACTCCTTTATCCTTCGTACCCCGAACACGGGATGCAGCGGGGCTTGCCGTCCTTCATGCGGACGTAGCGATCGAGGACCCCTTCGCCGCAACTCGCACAGATGGATTGGTTGAAGGAACCCCTGGGCGGCCGGTAGTGGAAATCTGGCCTCTCGGCGATGGCGAATATGTCCTCGCCCAATCGGCTCAGCGTCCAATGGATGACCTCCTGGGTGACGGCGGGGGTGGTCAGGGAGGGTTTGACGCCCTTCTTCCGCCGGGCGAAGAACTCGAATCCGCCGGATTTTCCCAAGAAGCTGGTTTGCAGGGCGAATCGGACGGGGGTCTTACCGGGAGACTAGAAGGTGGCCGCGAGCTTGCCCCAGCAGGTCTTTTCCATGAAACCCTTGGCGAAGGTGGCGCCGGTGGCCACCTGGACGCCCTCCCCCAGGCACATCTGGGGATGGCCTTCGCCGATTTCGAGAAAAACACGGGGCGTGTGATCCTTTTCCCGCTCGACGCCCATCCTCTCCAAGGCCAGGAGGCCCATGCGGTAGCCCAGCGGCATGAAGGGGCACTTATGGCCGTGGAACTCGAAGGCCCAGTCGGCCGGAACGAGGCGGTTCTTTGCGTCAGCCATTGTCCAACTCCTCCTGTTCTTTCGGCGCTTCTTCCAGAAAAGCACCTTTCCTTCGTATCACTTCCCCATCAGCTCGCCGAGTCCTCCAACCGCCCCGAGGCCGCGTCCAGGACACCCGCCGCGGAGAGGTGGCGGGCGATGCGGACGGCGTCCAGGACCTCTTCGGCCTTGACGCCTGCCTGCATCGCCATGTGGGCCTGCGAGCGGGCGCAGTTCGCGTGCCCCCGGCCCAGGGCCGCGGCCACGGCGGTCATGAGGATGGGCGGGGTCCTCACGCGGACCGACCCGATGAGGGCTTCGCGGCGGCTCTCGCCCCGCTCGCGCGCCTCCAGGATGAAATCGATGAGCAGGATGGAGTTCTTCACCACGATCCCCGCCAGCAGGATCATTCCCATGAAGGAGGGCATGCAGGCGTGCTTGCCGGTGATCGGCATGGCCCAGCCCGCGCCGATGATGCCCAGGGGGATGGCCACCAGGATGGTGAGCGGGTGCAGGAAGGACTTGAAGGCCGGCACGAGCGAGAAGCAGAGCAGCACCAGGCCGAGGAGCAGGGCGGCCATCAGGAGGAGAAGGCCTCGTCCATGGTCTTGCGCTCGCCCTCGTCCTGGAGGGTGTACCCGGCGGGGAGCGCGAGGCCCTCCATGGCCTTGGCCGCCTGGTCGTTGATGCGCGTGACCGCGGCCGTCGAGCGGTAGCCGAGCACGTCCCCCGTCTCCTGCAGGTTCTGGCGCGTGTGGAGGGTCGGCACGAAGGCGTGCTCGACGCGGCCGAGCGACGAGAGCGGCACGGAACCGCGGGGCGCCACGACGGGTAGGGTGGCGAGATCGAGGGGGTTTTCGCGGCGCCCCGCCTGGGCCTGCACCCAGACGGCCATGAAGTCCAGTCCGGGCACGCGGAAGAGGGGGACCGGGAAGCCCTGGACCTGGGCGCTCACCTGGGCCGCCACGGCGGCGGCGTCGGTGCCGTAGATGGCCAGGCGTTCCGCGTCGGGCAGGAAGAGGTACTCGATGCGGTCGAGGGTCCACGTGGGAAACACGGCGGTCAGCCCTCCCACGGTTTTCAGCCGCCTGGTCACCTCATCCTGGAGGCGCGCCAGCACCTTCGGGTCGGGGCCGGAGATCATGAGGTCCACGGTGGAGTGGATGGTGGAGAGCGGCGTGGCCCCGCAGTCGAAGACGGCGGGGAAGCGGAGGCCCGGAATTGTGAGGAGCTGGTCCTCCACCGCTCTCTCGATCTGCCACAGGGTCTGCTTGCGCTGGAAGCGGTTCACCAGGTGGACGGTAACGAAGGCCTGCCGGGGGTTGCGGCCCGAGCCGAAGGAGAGGATGCCCGGTTACGAGCCCAGCGTGGAGGAGATCGCCGTGACCCCGGGTTGCTTCTGGATGACGCCTTCCCCCTTGGAGAGGAGCGCCTCCGCTTCCTGGAGCGAGGCGTTGGGATTGGCCTCGAAGGTGACGCGGAAGATGCCCGTGTCCATGGGGGGCATGAGGTCGCGGCCGATGAGGGGCATGAACACCCTCCCCGTGAGCACGAGCATCATCACGGCCGGCAGGATGGAAAGGAGTTTGTGGCCGAGGGCGAAGTCCACCGCCTTGACGAAGAACTCCTGGAGGGCGTGAAGGACCTTGTCCCTCACGACGGCGTCGAGCTTGAGCTCCCACTTCCAGCGCTCGACCCGACCGCCCAGGCGCAGGATGAAGGGGGCGAGAATCGGAAGGATCGTCACCGAGACGAGGTAGGAGGCGGTAAGGGCGATGGAGAGGGTGAGGCTCAAGGGCCGCAGGACGGTCTGGGCGAAACCCCCGATGGAAAGGATGGGCAGGAGCACCACCACGGTGGCGTAGGTGCCGGAGAGGAGGGCGAGCATCACCTCCTGGGTGCCGCCGATGGCCGCCTCCCGGATGTCCTTGCCGAGCTAGGGGCAGTGCCGCTCGATGTCCTCGAGGACGACGATGGCGTCGCCCAGGAGCATGCCGACCCCGAGGATGACCCCCGTCAGGGTCACCAGGTCGAACTCGAAGCCGAAGAGCCACATGAAGGCGAAGGTGATGAGGTAGGTAAAGGGGATGGAGATGCCGGCCAGGATCATCCCCCGCACGTCCGCCAGGAAGAGGAAGATGACGAGGACCGTCATGAGGATGGCGCCGCGCAGGGCGTTCACCATGCTCAAGACGCTCGTGTGGATCAGCTCCCCCTGGGTGTCCGCGGTCTCGAAGCGGATGCCGGGGTACTGCCGCTCCAGCCCCGGCAGGGCCTTGGTCACCGAGGCGATGGTGGGCAGGGCGTAGCCGGAGAGGGCGCGCTGGAGGTTGATGCCAATGGCCGGCCGTTGCCGTGGAAGGCCGAGAGGCGCTCCTGGATGCTCCGTTCCACCGTGGCCACGTCGCGCAGGTAGAGAGGCGTGCCCGCGCCGGCGCTGACCACCACCGATCCCACCTCCTCGGCGGTTCGGAACTCCCCCTGGTTCTTCAGAACGATGTGGCTCTCGTCCGTGACGAGGAGGCCTTCGGGGGTGTTGCGGTTCCAGGCGTTCAGCGCGGCCGCGACCTGCCCTGGGCTCAGGTGATGGGCCTGGAGCCTGTCGGGGTCGAGGGCGGCCCGGATCACCGGCTGGTAGCCTCCGAAGACCTCCACGTTGGCCACGTCGGGAAGCCGCAGGAGGGCCTCCTTGATGGAGTTGTCCGCGAGCTGGCGGATCATGATCATGGAGAGGTCGAGGTGCGAGCCCTCCTTCGGGGTGAGCGAGAGGGTCAGCACGGCGGGCGTGGCCGAGGAGACCTCGTAGACCTGGAAGGGGCGGATGTCCGGCGGGAGAAGGGGCCGGATCTTGTTCGGCGAGTTGGGGACGTCCGTGGCCGCCGAGTCCAGGTCCTTCCTGTACCGGAACTCGGCCATGACCACCGAGACCTCGTCGTTGGAGGTGGAGGTCGCCCGCCGCACCAGCTCGAGGGTCTTCAGCTCCTTCTCGATGACGCGGCTCACGTGGCCGTTCACGTCGTCCGCGGAGGCGCCGGGCCAGACCGTGACGACGGCGATCTGGGGCCGCTCGCTGTCGGGGAAGAGGTTCACGGGGATCTTGAAGAAGCCCACCCCCCCACCATCGCCCGGAGCGACACGATGGAGAGAAGCAGGTGAGGCTTCTGGACGTCGCTTTCCACCGGGCGCATGGCTACCTCCCCGCTTCCGAGCCGTCCTGGGGGGCGAGCGGCGTTCCGGCGGTGAGGGCCATGAGCTCGCTCGGCAGGCCCGTCACCATCTCCTCGCCGGGCTTGAGCGCGCCGCTCACCGTGGCCTCACGGCCGCCCCGGCGAGGACAACGACCACGAGGATCAGGATCGCCAAGCCTCTCTTAGGCATGCTTTCCTCCCCGCGCGGTCACGAAGGGCCAGGTAGCCCACGGCGCTCTGGTAGGCGTAGAGCCCGCGCCAG